>JADLFX010000001.1 GCA_020849665.1 Planctomycetota bacterium
ATGCCGGCACGAGCGGCCGCGGTAGTCGGAGCGCTCCAGTCGCCAGCGTCACGGGTCACGGGGCAACCCTCCAGGAGCCGCAGCGCCCCGTTCGGTCGGGCAGAAAACCCGGGCACACCGCGCTGCGCACAACCCCTGATCCCCTACCCGTCAGTCCAGGACCCCCTAAGTCCCTACCCCCGCATGGCTTACGTGCGGCTGTGGTCACGGGGCACCGTCCGATGCGATCGCGTCGCGTTCGGGGTCGGGCTCGCCGTCGGCCGGGTGCAGGTGCCCGTTACGGTCGGGCGGTGGTTGGGTTGGATGGGATGGTGGGGTCGATCCCACTCCGCTACACGAGAGGGACGTTTCAGTGCTCGGCCGTAGGTAGGGGGAAATGACCCCTCCAACCCCACCATCCCCACCACGCGGCAGTAGGTCCTCGACTCGCCAGACGACCAGCCCGCCGTGCCCCGGTGGGTCCACCATGCGGCGCCTGCTCACTAGGCGGCCCTCGCGGTACGTGTCGATGATGCGGCCGGCGATGCGGTGAAGGGCTCGGCCCACGCGCACCGGAGACGGGCTTCCCGGACTCCTCTCGTCTAGGGCCGCGAGAACGTCCTGCAGGTCGCCGTCGCCGGCAGACGCCCTAGTCAGGGCATCCCGGACGGTCCCGCCGGACGGGAACCTGCTGGCCCAGACCTCGTGCAGGCGCCGCAGGTGGTTCAAGTCCTCATCGGCTTGTTCGCGTAGGCGCAGGCGCACCGCGAGCGGATCCCCAAGACCCGCCCAGATCATCGGTGCCCTCACGCAGTCGTCCCAGGACTCGAAGGATCCCCATCGCGGCAGTCCGTGGGCAGGTCGCCCGGCCTGTACGTAGGCCAGCTCGAGCACGAGCACCGCGGAGTAGTAGCGCCCCCGACGCTGCCGCACGTGCTCCACCAGGTTCAGGAACTTGAACCCGCTGCGGTCCTCCGGGTGCATACAGCCGGGGTCCAGGCGCACCGGCAAGACGCGCCGGCCAAGGTCGTGGCCAAAGGACGGGTTGTTGCCGGTCATCCACCACCCGATCCGCAGCGGTGCAGACACGACGGAGTTTCCGCCCAGCAGTCGCCCCTTGATCGCCCGACCCGTGATGGCGGCAGCCAGGATCGGAGACCCGAACCGGCCCGATACGTTGTCGAACAGAATGCTCTGATCGCCCTGTACTGCCAGGCCCAAGAGCGTCTTTCGCAGCTCCTCGTCCTCGGCATAGGCCGTGACGGCAGGACCGACGCCGGAGCCGATCAGCTCGCAGCAGGTAGCGAACAGTCCCTTGCCCGATCCCGCGGTGGAGGCCTCCACGCATCGCACCGGGCGAGGGCCGTCAATGCTGGGGCCAACGACGGACTCGATCAGGCACGCGATCGCGGCGGTGCGGTCACCCTCGGTCGCAAAGGAGATATCGACCATCCATTCCTGAAGGATCTGCGCTGCCTCACGTACCTCCGGGTCGGTCGGCCTCAACGGGATCTCGGGAAACGCTGCTGGATCGAACACCGCTAGTGTCCCGCTATCGGCGTCGAATCCCGGCACCGCGATCAACTTGCCGCCCCGGATGTACGGACCGCTGGCGATGACCTCCAGGCGGGGGATTCCCTCGTAACGTCCCCTCTCCAGCAGCTCCCGGGCGAGGATAGGCGGAGGCTGGATCGGATAACGCTCTCCTTCGCGGGTTACACCGTAGAAGGCAGCGGACTCGGCCAGTACCTCGCGCATCCTGCCGCGGGACAGCGGTACCGCCACGAGGGCTTGCGGGTCGCGCCTCACCGTGCCCCCAGGGTTCGGCTCCAGGACGCCAGGCTCAACCAGTACACCGGCGCGCACGTAGACGCTGCCGTGTCGCACCAGCGCCTCGATGCTGCCGCGCACGATGCCCGGCAGGTCGGCGCCGACGGTGATCTCCGGGCGCCCGTCGCGCGGGGCCTCGCGGTGCAGCGGCTTCCTATCCCGTTCGGTCGCAGGTGCAACTTCCAGGTCCTCGGCGACGACGGTGCGGCGCCAGCCCTCCAGAAGGTCGTGCTCCACGCGCGCGAGCAGCGCCGGCCAGATCCAGCCATGACGATCCAGCAGTGCGGAGCGGAGACGCGCGCGGTCGCGCTCGTGGTCAGGGTCGAGCCGGTCGCGGAACAGCTCATGCGAGCCGGCGGCGACTACCACCACGGGCTTGGTGCCACTCGATCGGCGTTGGATGGAAACGGCCGGCGGCTCACCCGCTGCGATTCCGGCCAGCTCCGCGGCTTCGACTACCTGCGCCAGGTCGGGGTCGGGCAGCGGTAGCGTGGCGATTGCCTCGTGCCCGGCGTCGCGCTCGATGGCGTGCGACCAAGGCACGCGCAGTAGCTCGCGCGTTCCGACACTCACCACGAGTGCCAGCCCGTCGGGCCGCTCCTCCACGCGCACCAAGGGCTTGGCGGGCAGCGCGGCGGCGGTATGCTCTGCGTCCGTCCTGTTGGTGACGCCTCGATGCGGGTCGCCGGGTTCGCGCCCGTGCGGCCCGCCCGCTTTTGACGGGGGCTCACTCACGGGTCGCGGCCTCGGTGCGCGCTGCAATCCACTTCTCCAAGGCCAGGCGCGGGATCAACAGGCGGCGCCCGACGCGCAGGGTCGGGATCTTGTGCCCGTTGGCGAGGGACCAGACGGTCCTCGCGGAGACGCCGAGGGCGTCGGCGGCCTCCGCCAGGGACAGTGCCAGGGGGGACGGCGTAGTGCCGGTCGCGGTGCTGGAATGCGTGTCCATAGGTCAGGGTGCGACCATGACGCACCCCGCCCCGACCCGCAATCCGGACGAACTAGGACATTTTCGTCCTAGCAGCGTCCTAGTTGTCAGCTAGCAACGCCCGGCCCTTCTCGGTCAACTCCCAGGTTGCAGCGGCGCCGGCGCCCACAACCCGCACCAGCCCGGCCTTGGCCAGCGCGTTCAGGATCTTGCGAACGGTGTCGGCATGGCGCTTCACCGCCTCTTTCAGGTCGCGGTTCGGGCGAGGGCCACCCTCCAGGGCGCGCACCAGCTCGGCGGCCAGGTGCTCGCTCGGGACCTTGAGGGCGCGCAGGCGCTCTAGGAGCCGGTCCGACGCCGATGCAGGTGCAGCGGCCGGAGTGCCACCCAGGCGCGCCAGGACCGCGTGGACCTCACGCAGCGCCAGCGCGCGGCAGTGCCGACATATGGTGTCGCACTCGACCAGCCAGCGCACCCCCAGGGCGTCGCCTACGAACTCCATCAGCGGCGAGTGGAAGCCGTCGCTGCGCGGGCGGGGTCCCGCGAGGATGCCCATGGCGGCCAGCGCGTCGGTCAGCTCGTCGGCGATGCCTTCAACGGCCTCCTGGCGCACCGTCTGGACGGTCACGCGCCCGTTCGCGTCGGTGTCGCGCAGCTCGTGCTCGAAACTCGGCTGGCCGAAGATCAGGCGCCGGATCTCGTCACGCAGCGGGCGCACGGACTCGGCACGTGCGCGGAACTCGGATGTTAGGGGAAACCCCCACGCCCTCGCCTCGGCTCGCTCCAACAACGCGGCGACCTTCTCCATGCGCTCCCGCAAGAGCACGGTCCCGCGCCCGTCAGTCTCGTTCCGTTTCACGTCACCCCTCCGTCACCCCTCGAAGTGAACGCGCCGCCGGCAGGCCGGGGTGATGGCCACCCCGGGGAGCTACCTCGGGGTTGCCGGCGGCGCTTGATGTTCTACACGGTGTTCGGCTTGCCCCCGTTGCGGACCATCTCCAGGATCGTCCGGCGGGTGCCCTCGGGCAGGTGCGGCCACGCGGCCGCGACCTCCTCCAGGTCGGGGTCGGACCCCCCGCAGTAGTCCCCGCAGTTGGTGCGCGAGACGTTGCGAGACGTTGCGACGGCCTGCGCTGGAGTGGATCCAGCACCGCAGTCCGTGCCCGGTGATAGGTCCTCGGCTACACCGGCGTTATGCGCGCCCGTGCGAGTCGGTGCGTTGTCATGCGACAACGGCGGCGCATTGGGTAGTTGTTCGCTGACACCGACTACGGATCTGAGGGTTGTAGGTTCAAGTCCTGCCGGGCGTGCCATTGAGAGCGACCGCCGCGAGGCGGCGACACACGAGGCCCTGTGCCGCGAGGCGCAGGGCCTCGTCGCGTACCGGGGATCGTTACGCCGGCGTAGCACGACCGTCGAGATTGCTCAGAGTCACTTCCGGACGGCGTCCCAGTCGGCGAAGCGGTCGAACCAGCCGTCGCGGGGAGGGGTGCGGGAGGTGCGGACGCGGCGCAGGATCTCCTCGGCGTGCTGGCGCAGCGCGTCGTCCTTGTCCTCCTCTGCGAAGTGGCGCGCGAGCTCCACTGCGCCGATGGCCCACTCGGCGAAGCCGGTCCCGTCGGCCCACACGACGAACTCCTTGCCGGCCGCGAGCTGCTCGGGGGTGGGCGGGATGCCGCCCTCCTGCCAGCGCAGGGCGGTGGCGATCTGAGCGGTGCCATCGGGCCGCAGCTGCCAGCCGTAGCGCGTGACGCCGAGGGCCAGGGCCTTGGCGAGCATGCGCGCGTTGGCGTTGCCGCTCACGCGATGGAACCCCTCGAGGCCGATCGCGGCCAGCGCATCCTGCCAGGGGTTCCAGTACCAGCTCTTGCCGTCGAGCTGGCGCGCGTCCGGTCCACCCACGTCCATGGGCCGCACGCGATCCGCGGGCAGGTCGCGCCCGCGCCAGTGGCGCAGGTACACGCTGTCGACACGGTCGTGCATCCGGCGCAGGAGTTCTTCGTCGCCGGTGACGAGGTAGAGCCAGCAGCCGGCGAGCATGGTGCGGCCCACGGCGCGCGGCGCGTCGGGAAACGACGTGGAGAGTCCTTCGCGCACGGTCTCGCCCGCGAGGAAGAGCTGCACCTCGTGCTCGAGCTCGCGCCGCGCCCACCACGCGCCGGTGAGCAGCGCGAAGCCGGCCAGATGGTTGCTGCTCCAGTGCTGGCGATCCTTGCCGCCCCAGCCGTGGGTCTGGAAGTTCGGCTCGGGGACGGGCTTGCCGAGGCGGTCCTTGGATACGCCGGGGTGCCAGTGCGTGCGTCCCGACCACACCACCCAGTCCGGATGCGCGGCGGCACGCACCGGCGTGGCGTCGGCCTCGAAGAAGTGCACCGGACGACACGCCTCCTGCAGCGCCGAGAGCTCGACTTCGAGCAGGAAGGAGGGCAGCCCAGTCGCCGCCACGGGGGTGAGCCGCACGACTCCGAAGTCGGCCTGGTCTCCGGTCTGCCCCGCGTTGCGCGCCAGCCCGAACTCGCCGTCGCGGAACGGATCCGGCGCGGTGCTGCGCTGGAAGCCCACGAACGCGGCGTGGCGCGCGGCGAAGGCCTGCCGCAGGCGTCCTCCGCCGAGCCACGCCGGCACCTCGGGCACGAACCCGAACGCCCCGTATGCACCGCTGCCGGCCCAGCGGGTCGCGCCGAGGATCGGCACCAGCGCGGCGGCCTCCAGGGTGCGGTCGCGGAGCGAGCCGTCGCCGCGCCGCGCGGGCGCGAGGATCCCGCTGCGGCGCAGGCCCTGGCCGTCTCCGAGCACGGAGTTGCGCAGCAGCACCACCCGCGTCCCGTCCGCGCGCGCCTCGGACTCGATCCCGAACGGCCGCGCGTGGCGTAGGGCCAGTCCCATCCCGCGGGTCTCGATGGCCAGGAGCTCCAGCGCCCGCTCCATGGCCTTGGTCTCCGGATCGCTGAAGAACACTGCCACGTCCACCAGGAGGTGCTCCTGGCCGCGCCACGCCGTGAGGATCAGCTCGACCACGAGCCCGGTGGGGCCGACCCGGCCGGCGAAGAGGCCGACGCGCCGCGCGCCGTTCTCCTCGAGCATGCGGACGAACACCGGAGCCGCCCGATGCTCCACGCCGCCGGTGACGACGACCGCCTCCAGGCGAGGCGCGAGGCTCGGGAAGTCCCCGACCGGCAGGGCCGGGCCAGCTCCGGCCTGCAGCGGCAGGTTCTGTTCGGCCAGCCCGTCGATGCGCACCGGCACCATGCACAAGGCCTGGCGCAGGCTGCCGTCGGGCCACCGCGCGCCGAAGGGCTGCCACACCGTGGGATGACCCTGGACATGCAGCTCCGGCATCTCGCGTACGGTTCCGCGCGCGAACGGCACCGCCACCGCGACCCACTCCTGGCGCGGGTGCGGGGCGAGATTCTGGATCGTGAGCGTGCGTTCCTGGGCCCACGCCGCCGATGCGGCGAGGAGCAATGCCATGGTGAGATGCCACGGACGGGAGCACCGATATGCTCGCCGCCCTGACCCGGGGGTCGCCGCCACGATGATCCGTACCGTCTGTTTCGCGCTCGTCGCCACGTTCTCGCTCCTCACCACGGCCCTCGCCCAGACCCCGGCGCCCGAGGAGGCGAAGTTCGTCACGGAGGCATGCCAGAAGCTCAACGCCTACGCGACCTTCGCCGCCAAGGCCGGCTACCCGCGCCGGGCGCGCGAGGTCTGGCAGGAGGTGATCGGGGAATACGACCCCAACGACGAGGTGGCGCGCAAGGAACTCGGGTACCAGCGCTCGGGAACCGTGTGGATCCTGCAGAAGGGCTTCGGCGTCTCCAGCCAGGACAAGCCCGATCCCGCGATCGCCCGCATCCTGCAGCAGCGCTGGAACGAGCTCGCGCACACGCTGGGCGACGGGCACCGCAAGGTGGCCAAGGCCCTGACCGAGGCCACTCAGACCGACCGGGCCAACCACCACTGGGACCGGGTGCTGCGCTTCCTCCCCGGGGACACCGAGGCGTCGGCGCTCCGCGGCCTGCGCAACTTCGAGGGCTTCTACGGCTCCGACGCCGAGATCAACATCCTGCGGCGCTCGCGCCTCATGGGGCGCAAGATCGCCGAACTCCTCCAGCAGAGTCCGGCGGTGAAGCCGGTGGAGGCCGGCCGCACCAACCGCTTCCTCGCCAAGGCCGAGCTCCCGCACAAGGGTTTCGCCAGCGAGAACTTCGTCGTGTTCGGCGACTGGGACGACGAAGTGCTCATGGAGGCGGCACGCAACGCCGAGCGCGCGCTGGCGTTCTGCAAGGTGGCGTTCGAGGGCGTGCCCGGCTACCCGCCCGACTGGCCCATGTACCGCGAGTTCGTGTTCGTGAAGAACCGCGCCGACTGGGTCGGGATGCTGAAGAAGGTGATGAGCCCCGGTCCGGGGCTCGACTTCATCGTCAAGAACACCAGTGCGACGGCCCTGGGCGACATGCAGGACGGCTGCCGCGTGGCTGGCGCGGAACAGCAGGCCAACGTCAACGACCTCGCGGTGCGCTGGGTCGCGCAGGACTACGCCGGGCTGCGCAGCGACGGCATGGTGGAGGGCATCGGCCACGCGGTGGTGGGGATGTTCTTTGGCCGCAACCTGGTGTTCACGGTCGGGCAGCTGCGCAGGGGACCGGGCACGGTGTCCAAGAGCAGCGAAGAGGACGAGCACAAGTTCACGCTGCCCGACATCGAGACCTGGTCGGAGCTGGCGATGGAGAGCGCGCACCAGAAGACCTCGGCGCCCGCGGCCGAGCTGCCGCTGATCCAGGCCGCGATGTTCGAGCCGCCGCACCGCATCAAGGCGTGGGCGTTCTGCGACTACCTGTTGCGGCGCGATCCGGCGCTGCTGCGGGTCCTCGACCAGGCCCGCTCCGGCGCCAAGACCCAGAACGATGTGAGCGAGAAGTTCCGCACCGCGAGCAAGGGCCAGGACCTGACCCAGCTCGACGAGGCGTGGCGCAAGTTCTGGGTGGAGGACACGCCCCTGCTGCGCGCCGTGAAGGGCAAGGGCACGCCCCTCGAGACCGCGAGCAAGTCGGCGCCCGACTGGATCTCGGAGTTCAACAAGTACCGCAAGCTCTTCCAGCGCGACGAGGTGGGCTGGAGTTCCGCGTACTCCGTGCTCTGCAAGGAGCACCACGACTACCTGAAGGCCAACGCCACGGAGCGCGGCCCCGCGGGCGAGCAGACCCAGAAGCCGAACCTCAAGGGTTTCAGCGCCGCCGGGCGCACGTTCGCGCAGATGGCCCTGGTGGCGATCGGCGGCACCAAGCCCGAGAAGCTCTTCGAGTCCTGGCTGGATCTCCCCGGTTACCGCGACGCCATCCTCAACCCGCAGCTCAAGACCATCGGCCTCTACACCGAGGGCCAGATCACGGTGGTGGACGTGGCGCGCGGCATGGTGCCGAGCGGCGGCCTCAAGATGACCCAGTACCCGATCGGCAACCAGGGCATGGGCCGCGGGGGGATCGCCGGGATGGCGGTGCCGACCGAGGTCCAGGTCAAGGACCTGGGTCCGGACGTCGCGGCGCGCCTGAAGCAGCTCGGCAAGCCGGATCTCAAGGTGCTGGGCTATCCGCTCACCCTGCACTTCTTCGTGGACCTCCCGGGTCCGCGCGAGTCGTTCACCTGCACGGTCACGGTCGGCAAGGACGCGGTGCCGGGGTTCCTGCACTTCGCCCACGACGGCACCAACCGCCGGTCGTCCGCGCCGGGACTCGTCGTGTTCTATCCCTGGCAGCCGCTCAAGCGCGGCCAGCAGCACCACGTGAAGTGGACCTGGAGCCGCAGCGACGGCGCGGCGGGCGGGCCGGTCGAGTTCCAGTTCGCGACGCGGTGAGCGGAGGGTGCCGCCACTCCGCCCGCGTCACTCCACGCGCACGGCCAGGGCCCCGTTGAACGCCACGTTGGCGACCGGCGCCGCGGCGTTGCTCGTGTGCGCCGCCTGCCAGGCCTTCACCTGGGGAGGCGCCGGGCAGCCGAGCACGATCGTGCGGTAGTTGCTCGACTGCACGCCGAAGCCGTTGCCCTGCCAGAGCGGGATCGGCGCGGCGTTCTGCACGTAGATCACGGCGCCACACAGGCCCGGCGTCTTGGGGATGGGGATCGTGTTCTCGCCGCCGAACCCCTGGATCTCGCCGCCGCCGCCGCTGATGGTGAGCGGGAACGCGACGCCGGTGGCGTGGTCGACGTACACCCAGCAGACGGGACTGGTGAGCGGCAGCGGCAGCGGCGCGCCCAGGAGCTTGATCGTGAGCAGCGTCGCCACGGGCGTGTTCGCGGGGTAGTTGGCGCCGAAGATCGTGAACGCGGTGCCCGGCTGGTAGGCGCCGAGCGTCTCCAGCGTGCTGCCCAGGAGCGCGGGCCCGGCCGGGCAGCCGCGGCCGTTGGTCTGCGCGGCGCCGAGGCCCTGCGACGCCGAGGCGTCCAGGTGCAGGTCGAGCGCGGCGCCGTCCAGGCCGGCGTTGGAATTGCCCTCGACCACCAGCTCCACCGCGAATGCGCCGCCGCTCGGGACCGCCACGGCCACCGGCTGCGCGAACGCGAAGCGGAACTGGCCGTTGGGTCCGCCGAACGGCTTCGGCCCGCCGCTCGGCGCGCCGTCGGCGCGGTAGTCGAGGCGCACGCCTGGCACCACCGTGGTGAGCGGCTGGGTGAGGTTGGCCGCGAACGTGGCGCCGAGGCCGGCCACCCCGAGGCCGGTGACTCCCGCGCGCACGGTGAGCCGTGCGACGCTGTGCGCCGTCCCCGCGCCGCTGCCGGCGGCGTCGTAGCGCAGCAGCAGGCGGTTGGCGACGAAGGCGGCGGCCGGCAGCTCCACGGCCTCGAAGAAGACCTGCACGCGCGCCTGCGCGACGCCGAACGGCACCGGCGAGAACGCGTTCAGGTCGTTCGTGTCGGGAGCGCGGGACACGGGCAGCGAGCCCTGCGCGGCCGCGGCCGCGGCGAGGACAGCCCAGGAGGCGAGGAGGCGGCGCATGCCCAGGAGCGTAGCGCGCGGGGGGCGCGCCCGTGGGCCGTGGCGGCGCATCCCACTCCTGCGCGGCGCCGTATCATCCCGGCCCCGTGGCCGACACCACCCAGGACGCGAAGGACCCGGTGACCGAGATCCTCGACTCGGTCCTGGCCGGTCCGTCTGCGCGGTGGGAGGAAGAGGTGGAGGCGGCCTGCGCGGCGCATCCCGACCTCGCCGCGCGCCTGCGCAGGCGCTTCGCCACGATGCGCGAGCACGGCCTGCTGCCGACCGAGGACGAGACCGGGGCCGGCGCCGGCATGGCGCTGCCCGAGCGCCTCGGCGAGTTCCGCCTCCTGCGCCGTCTCGGCGGCGGCGGGATGGGCGTGGTCTATCTCGCGCACCAGGAGGGACTGCGCCGCGACGTGGCGATCAAGCTGATCCGCCCCGAGCTGGCGTTCTTCGAGAACAGCACGGACCGCTTCCGGCGCGAGGCCGAGCACCTCGCACGCCTGAGGCATCCCGGGATCGTGCCGGTCCACACGGTGGGCGAGGCCGGCGGAGTGCCCTACCTCGTGATGGAGCACGTGGACGGCATCTCGCTGGCCGACCTGATCGACGCGCAGCGCAGCCGCCGCCCGCAGAGCCTGCGCGCGCAGGACCTGGAGGCCGCGTTCGCGGCGCGTGCCGGCGGCACGGGGCAGGCACCCTCCGGTCTCGCCGCACTCGGCCGTTCGTGGTGCGAGATCGCGAGCCGGATCGCGTTGCAGGCGGCGCAGGCGCTGGACCACGCGCACGGCCAGGGCGTCGTGCACCGCGATGTGAAGCCGTCGAACATCATGCTGGCGCGCGACGGGCGGGTGCTCCTGCTCGACTTCGGACTCGCGCTGGCCGAGGGCGCGAGCCGGATCACGCGCACCGGCGCGCACCTCGGTTCCCTGCCGTACTCGGCGCCCGAACAGGTGCAGGGCGGCGGGCGGGCCGTGGACCGGCGCAGCGACGTGTTCTCCCTGGGCGTGGTGCTCTACGAGCTGCTGGCTCTGGCCCAGCCCTTCGCCGGGGCGACCACGCAGGAGACCGCGCAACGCATCCTCACCGGCGAGCCGCCCGACCTGCGCCGGCGCAACCCCGGCGTGGGCCCCGACCTCGTGGCCATCGTCGCCAAGGCCCTGGAGAAGGATCCCAGGCGCCGCTACCCGGACATGGGCGCCTTGGCGGCCGACCTGGAGGCGCTCCTCGAGTTCCGGCCGGTGCAGGCGCGGCGCCAGACCCGCTGGGTGCGGCTCGTGCGCTGGGTGCGGCGCGAGCCGCTGCGCGCGGCGCTGGCGGGAGTGCTCCTGGTCGGCGTTCCGGGCGTCGCGGTGCTGGCCGGGTTCCTGCTCGCCAACCGCGGCACCTACGAGGCCGGCGCGGCCCGCCTGCGCGAGGAGACCCTCGAACGGCACCTCGGGCGCGGGTTCCTGGAGCTGGGCGGGCCGGACGCCGACCGCGCCCGGGCCGAGTTCGAATCGGCGCTCGCGCTCCGCCCCGACGACGCGGATGCGCGCCTGGGCCTGGAGCTGGCCGCGCTGCGTGCGCGCGCCGGCGGCGCGGGCCGGATCCCCGGCATGGCCGGGCTCGAATCGCTCCCCGATCCGGCCGGCGACTCGCCCCAGGCCCTGTTCCGCCGCGCGCTGGTCGCGCTCTGGGCCAGCGGGCGCGACGACGCGGAGGCTCCGCGGCGCGCCCGCGCGCTGCTGAGCGACGCGATCCTGCGCACGCCGCACGCGCGCGCGCTGCACTACTTCCAGCTCGCCGAGGCCGCCGCGCGCTGCGGCGAGCGCGGCGAGATCGAGCGGGTGTGCGCGGCGATCGAGTCGCTGTGGCCCGACTCGGCGGTGGCCTGGGCCAGCGCCGGCAGCGCCTGGCTCGCCTGCGACGCCGCGCGCGCCGAGACCGCCCTGCGCCGGGCCCTGGCGATCACCCACGACCTGGTGCGCGCGCAGGGCGACCTGGCCACCAGCCTCCTGCTGCAGGGCCGCGCGGGCGAGGCCGAGGCGGCATTCGTGCGCGCGCTGGAGCTCGCGCCGCGCAACGCCATCGCGCGCATGAATCTCGGCACCCTGCTGCTGCAGCAGGGCCGCGCCGCCGATGCCGTGGCGCACCTGCGCCGCGCCGTCGCCGACTCGCCCGCGCTGCCCGGCGCCCACTACAACCTCGGCGTAGCCCTGGCTGGGGTGGGCGAGCGCGGCGCGGCGCTCGCGGCATTCGAGCGCACCGTGGAGCTCGCCCCCGACTACCAGCCGGCCTGGCAGAACGTGGCCGAGCTCCTGCTGCAGGCCGGCCGCCACCAGGACGTGGCGGCGCGCATGCGCACGGCGCTCACCCACATCCCGCGCTGGGCCCACGGCCACGCGTATCTGGCCCGCGCCCTGCAGGAACTGGGCGACCCGCGCGCGGCCCTCGAGCCGCTGCGCCGCTACGTCGAGCTCGTCCCCACGGATGCGGAGACGGCGGCCGCGCTGAAGGCGCTGCAGGAGAAGCTCCGCTGAACCACGAGGAATCCCATGACCGAAGCCGATGACCTGGTGCGCAAGGCGACCTCGGGCGATGGCGCCGCGATGGACCGACTCCTGGAGCGCCACCTGCCGGCGTTGCGCGCATTCGTGCGCCTGCGCGCCGGCCCCGCCGTGGCCGAGCACGAGTCCAACTCGGATCTGGTGCAGTCGGTGTGCCGCGAGGTGCTGGAGGGCGCGGGCGCGTTCGAGTACCGCGGCGAGGCCGCGTTCAAGAGCTGGCTGTTCACCACCGCGCTGCGCAAGATCGTCGAGAAGGACCGCTACTACCGGGCCGAGAAGCGCGACGTCGGGCGCAACGTCTCCCTCGCGGGGGGGGCCGAGAGCGGCGCGGGGGAGCAGGCCCTGGCGCAGTGCTACGCCACGCTGGTCACCCCCAGCCACGATGCCGCCATGCGCGAGCAGATGCAGCGGGTCGAGCAGGCGTTCGCGCGGTTGAACGAGGAACAGCGCGAGGTGATCACGCTCGCCAGGATCGTTGGCCTGCCCCACGCCGAGATCGCCCGGACCCTGGGCCGCAGCGAGGAGAGCTGCCGGCAGCTCCTGCGCCGCTCGCTCCTGCGCCTCGCGGAGGTCCTGGACGAGTGATCTGCGGGGCGGCCCGGTTGACAGGGGGCGGCGGCAGCCGGTAGAAGGCCGCACCAACTCATCGAGACCGGCTGAGGGACTGGCCCTTCGACGCCGGGGCAACCACGGGCTGCATGCCCGAACGGTGCCAACTCCTGCGAGAGCGACTGCTGCTCGAGAGATGAGTCCGGAGTGAACCCGCGCGCCGGCCGCGCGGGCGCGCGGCGGACGCATCCCAGCGGCTCGCGCCGGAGGCGATGAGGAGAGATCGCTCCGGAGACCAATCGCATGCGTGACGCTTCTGCCGTGCTTCCCCCGTCGGTCGCGACGGATTCCACCCTGGGTTTCGCCTCGTCGGGCACCTCGCCCGGCGCCGCACCGCGCGTCCACCTGCTCGGCGCCGGCAAGGTCGGGCGGGCCTTCCTGGAGCAGGTCCAGGGCGCCGGGCTGCGCGTGGTCGCCGTGAGCGACTCCGGTGCCACCGTCCACGCGCGCGACGGTCTCGATCCCGCGCGCGTCGTCCGCCACAAGGCCGCGGGCGGCGCGCTGCGCGACCTGCCCGGCGCGGAGCCGCTGCCGGAGCTCCTCGCGTTGCGCCTCGTGCCGGGCGACGTCGTGGTGGACGCCACCGCGACCGCGGCGCGCACGGGGGAAGGGGCGCTGCAGCGCGCCCGCCTGATCCTGCGCGAGGGGCGCAGCCTCGCCTGCGCCGCGAAGGATGCTCTGGCGCTGGGGGCCGCGGAGCTGCTGGCGCTCGCGCCCGGTCGCCTGGGCGTGGACGCGGCGCTGGGCGGCACCGGCCGGCGCCTGCTGGCCGAGCGCGCGGCGCTGGCGGCACACACGCGCGCGTTGACGCTCGTGGCGAGCGTCAGCACGACCGTGATCCTCGGCGCGCTCGAGCGTGGTGCGTCGCTCGCCGAGGCGCTGGATGGGGCGCGCCGGCAGGGCTACCTGGAGGGCGATCCCACGCTCGACCTCGACGGCAGCGACGCGGCCTGCAAGCTGGCGATCGTGGTCGGCCTGCTCTTCGGCGTGGCCAACGACCCCGCGACCATCGCACGCGAGGACCTGCGCCATCTGGATCTCGAGCGCGTGCGCTGGCGTGCGCGCCACGGGCGCACCACGCGCCTCGTGGCGGAGGCCGAGCGCGGCGGTCCGCTGCGCGTGCACTACGCGGAGCTCGCGCGCACCTCGCCGCTCGCCGCGCCGCCGGATCGCGTCCTCTACGGCTACGACCAGGGCCGCGGCCAGCTGCGCCTCCATGTCGGCCTGGGGGTCGGGCCGCGGGCCACGGCGGCGGCGCTGCTCGAGGATGTCCGCCGGCTGGCGCGCCAGGAGGTGGCGCCGTGAGCCCGGCGACGACGCTCGGGGCCGGCGCCGGCCTCCTGCACCTGTCCACGCCCTTCACCCTCGAGCAGGGCGGGACGCTGCGGGGCGGAGTGCTGGCGTACTCGTGGTACGGGACGCCGGACCGGCCCGTGGTCGTGGTCCTGGGGGGGATCTCGGCCGGTCGGCACGTGTCCGCGTGCGGCACGGATGCCGCGCGCGGATGGTGGGAGGAGCAGGTGGGACCCGGCCGCGCGATCGACACCCGGCGCTGGGCGGTGCTCGGGATCGACTGGCTGGGTGGCGCGGGAGCGTCGAGCGGGCCGGCCAGCCACGACCCGGGCGGCGCGCGCTTCCCGCTCGTGTCGAGCGCGGATCAGGCGCGCGCGCTGGGCCTCCTCCTCGACCACCTGGGCGTGGCGACCGTGCATGGCGTGGTGGGTGCGTCGTTCGGCGGGATGGTGGCCCTGCACCTCGCCGCGCAGCGGCCGCGGAGCGTCGCACGCCTCATCCTGCTCGGCGCCGCGCATCGCAGCCACCCGCTGGCCAGCGCGTGGCGCGCGGTGCAGCGCGGGATCGTCGAGCTGGGCCTGCGCAGCGGCGCGGCGCGCGACGGCGTGGCGCTGGCGCGCGGGCTGGCCATGACCACGTACCGCACTGCCGAGGAGTTCCGCGAGCGCTTCGCCGATCCGCCGCGCGCGGACGGGCTCGAGGTCCGCTCCCCGGTGCAGGAGTACCTCGCGGCGCGCGGCGCGGCGTTCGCCGCCGCCTGCGACGCGCACGCGTTCCTGCGGCTCAACCAGGCCATCGACCTGCACCGGATCGATCCTGCGACGGTGACGGCGCCGGCCACGATCGTGGGCTTCAGCGGCGACCAGCTCGTGCCGCCCGGCGACGTGGCGGAGCTGGCGCGGCTCTACGGCGGACGCCACCGGCTGGTGTGCCTCGCCACGCGGTTCGGGCACGACGCGTTCCTGAAGGAGACCGAGGCCGTGGCGGCGTTGCTGCGCGAGGGCCTGCACGGCACGGAGCGGACGCCATGAGTCCCGGGCCTCACGATGGGCTCGTCCGCCCCCGGCGCGCCGCAGCGACCGCGGCCGTGCGCGCGGGCGTCGAGCGCGATGCCGCGCACGGCGCGGTGATGCCGCCGCTGCACCTCGCCGCGAACTTCGCGTTCGCGGGCCTCGGCGCGAAACGTGCCTACGACTACACCCGCACCGGCAACCCCACGCGCGACCTCCTGGGCGAGGCCCTGGCGGAGCTGGAGGGCGGCGCGGGCGCGGTGGTGACCGCTTCGGGCATGGCGGCGATCACGCTCGTGGCGCAGCTGCTGGCGCCCGGCGACCTCGTGCTGGTGCCGCACGACGGCTACGGCGGCACGTTCCGGCTCTTCCGCGCCCTGGACGCGAAGGGGCAGTTCCGCGTGCGCTTCGTCGACCAGGGCGACCCTGCCGCGCTGCGCGCGGCCCTGGCGGCCGGCCCGCGCATGGTGTGGATCGAGACCCCCAGCAACCCGCTCCTGCGCGTCGTGGACGTGGCCGCAGTGGCCGCCGCGGCGCACGCGGCCGGGGCGCTGGTGGTGGCCGACAACACCTTCCTCTCGCCGCTGCTGCAGCAGCCCCTCGCCCTGGGCGCGGACATCGTCGTGCACTCGACCACGAAGTACGTGAACGGTCACAGCGACGTGGTCGGCGGCGCGGTGATCGCCAGGGATCCGGCGCTGGTGGCGACGCTCGCCTGGTGGGGCAACGCGCTCGGGCTGACCGGGGCGCCCTTCGATGCGTGGCTCGCGCTGCGCGGCCTGCGCACCTTGCACGTCCGGCTGCGCGAGCAGGAGCGCAATGCGCGCGCCCTCGCGCGCCGCCTCGCGGCGCACCCCGCGGTCGCCGCGGTGCATTACCCGGGGCTGCCGTCGCATCCCGGCCACGTGCTGGCGCGCCGCCAGCAGCGCGGTTTCGGGGCGATGCTCGCGTTCGAGCTGCACGGCGGCATGCCGGCGGTGCGTGCGTTCCTCGACGGCCTCGCGTGTTTCACCCTGGCCGAGTCCCTGGGCGGGGTGGAGAGCCTGGTCGCGCATCCCGCCACGATGACCCACGCCGCGATGGACGCGCAGGCGCGGCGCGCGGCCGGGATCGGCGACGCGCTGCTGCGGCTCTCGGTGGGGATCGAGGCGCTCGCCGACCTGGGCGCGGACCTCGCCGCGGGCCTCGCGCGGGCCGCCGCGGCCGCGGTGCCGGCGGAGGGGGCGGCGCGATGAGCGGCGGTCACTCCACGCGCAGGACCACCTGCGTGCCGGCGCGCCGGAACTCCGACTCCTGGAAGCCCGCGGCCGGGAAGTCGACCTGCACGTGCAGGAAGCGCCGGCCGTCCTCCTCCTCCACGGCGTGGCCGACGACGCGCGAGGGCAGGTCGCGGCTGCGGCGCAGGAGGCCGGGTCCGCTGCGGGCCCTCTCCACGGTGATCCGCTGGCCGGGGTCGCCGGGGGCGAGCGGCACCTTCAGGGCCATCCGCTCGTTGAACAGCATCGGGTCGCTGGCGAGATCGCCGGCGAACGTGTCGCTCAGCCCGTTGCGCAGCTCGGTGTGGCGCAGCGTCGCCGTGATCCGCAGGACCTTCCCGTCGCGCTCGCTGCGCACCGAGAAGGAGGCCGGCACGAGCGCCGCGCACGGCCGGATCCGTGGGTCGCCGAAGAGGATCCGCGCCGCAGTGCCCTGGAACTCGACGTTGCCTCGGCCCGAGGGCGGCGGCGGAGCGCCCTCGCGCCAGCGCGGCAGCTCGGGCCGGCGGCCGCCGGCGTGCAGGACCAGGGCGTCGTAGGTGCACTCCAGCGCCTCGCCGAGGGTGGCGCCGGTGGCCAGGACGTGCTCGATCTCCTGGTACACGGGAATGCCGTGGTCGGGGTGCAGGGCCGCGAGGTATGCGGCGGCGCCGTTCTCGAGGACCTCCAGCGCGAAGGGCTCGGCGCAGGTCCTCCGTTCGACCCTGCCGGCGCGATACTCGACCCACGGCCCGACCACGCCGGTCCAGCACGCGCCGCTCCAAACGATCGCGTCGCTCCAGTCGAGGCGCCGCACCTGCGCGGCGGTGAGTCCCTGCTCGATCCGCTCGGGGACGCCATGCCCGCCCAGGTGGACGAGGCCGTAGCCCTGCAGCTCGGCGAGGCGCGTGTCCGGGTAGCCGCGCCGGCCGTGGTTGAGGCTCTGCTGGCGCCAGCCCGCGAGCCGCGGCAGCGCGATCGGCCGTCCCCAGAAGCGTGCCGCCGTGTCGTCCATCTGGTTGGGACCCATCACCTCCAGGCTGGCGCGCGGGATCCGCGACGGCTCGCGCCGCACCGCGTCGCTGCGCGCCAGGAAGGCGCGCGCCGCTGCGGCATCCCTGCCGGTGACCACCCCGTACGCCACGTCGACGAACGGGTCGTCGTCGATCCGGGCGAACACGTCGAGGAGGTCGTAGGCGAGGTTCACGTCCAGGTCCTGCGGGCGCACGACCACCAGCGCGAAGCGCGGCGCTTCCGCGCGCAGCCGCGCCAGCGCCTCGGCCGGCCGCGCGCAGCGGATCGCTGCCGGTGCCTGGGCCACGCGCAGCGCATCGCGCACCACGGCGGCGAACGGGTCGTCCGCGGGCACGAGGTCCAGCACCGCGGTGCGCGGCGCGGACTCGGGACGCGTGGCCGGGCCCGGCGCGGCCGGCGCCTCCTGCGCGCGAAGCGCGAGGGCGGGCACGAGGAGGGCAGCGACGCCGGGGAGGAGCCTCATCTCCGCCACGCCTCGGGCAGACGCAGGACGATCTCCTGCCCGCCTCCCGGGATCACGATGGCGGGCAGCGCGATGAGTCCCGTGTCGCTGGAGATCCCCTTCGTCGCACACTCGCTCACGAATGCCTGCCAGGCAGCAGGGTCCTGGAGCGCACGGCGGCGGGCCCGCGGCTCATAGGTGCCGGCCGGCCCCAGCACCTCGGTGCGACCGTCGCGATCGGTGGGTGGAGCCTGGAGCCAGCGCAACGCACCGTCCTTCCAGAAGCCGCAGGTCCAGCCCGACACGGGGACGCCGTCGGGGTCGAGGATCCGCAGCCGCGTGGTGCCGGTCGTCGCATGGAACGTAGCCTCCACCCCCTGCCCTGCCACGACCGTCACCTGCTCGGCAGCGGGGACGCTCAGGAACTCGGCGCCCTCGCCCGCTGCGGTCCGGACCGAGCACGAGACCTGCCAGACGCCCCCCGGCAGGAGCGTGTCGAAGCGTCCGTCGGCACCGCACCGGATCTGTACGTCGCCGTCGTCCTCGGAGGCGCCGGGCGTGGCGAGACGGAGCGCCCGCACCTGCACCATGCCCTGGTAGGGCTTGCCATCGAGGCGGACGGCGGCACTGAGCCTGCCTCGGCGCCACGCGTCGAGGGCGAGCCGACACTCCACGGTCCCGCCCTCTGCGAACTCGACGCCGGAGCGGACGACCCTGGGCTGGCCGCCGATCGAGCCGCCCCGTGGCGAGCCCCGGGGCGCGCGAATGGCGACATCCCAGCGGCCCGGCGGGATGCCCTGGATCGTGAACCGTCCTTCGTGGTCCACCGGCGCGCCAGGATGGACCACGCGCGCGGGAGCACCCTCGGCCCCCGGAGCCGGAGGCCGGAGCAGCAGGACCGTGGGAGCGTGGGCGGGCGCAGGTTCTGGCCCGGGACCGGTGCGCGGCAGGCCGGCCTGCTCCAGCAGATCCGCCACGACCTCGCGCGGCCCGATCTCGCCCCGCAGCGTGGCGCCCGAGAGGACCTCGAGGGTCAGCGGCGCGCCGATCTCCAGGCGTACGGGTTGCACGAACGACGAGCGATGCGTGGCGCCCTGGGCGCTCACGGCCAGATCCACACCGGGCGGTCCGTGCAGGACACAGCGTCCAGCGGCGTCGGTCGTGGCCTGCGCGAGCCGCAGCACCTTGCCCGCGCCGAGCCAGGGCCACTCGCGGATGGCGATCGCCTCGGTGTCGGCATCCGCGGTGACTCCAGGCGGGACCTGTACCAGTGCGACGCGGGTGCCGACCGCGGGCGTACCGTCGGCACGTTGCACACGCACCTCTCGTTGCGCGAGGTGCGGAAGGCGGACCTCCACGACCCGCTGCCCGGCGTCCTGCACGGAGATCTCCTGCAGGTGCAGATCCGCCAGCCCCGTGGTACGCGCGGGCTCGATGCTGAGCAGATGCGTGCCGCGGCGGATGCCGCGCAGCTGCATGCGCCCGCCAGGATGCCGGAGGCCGCCGCGCAGATCGGCGGCGTGTCTGGGTGGTGCGAGGGCGGCGCCCGGCGCCGGGAAGATCCGCGCCCCGAACTCCTCCACGGCCTGACCGTCGCTCGCCCGCCGCACCAGCAGCTCGAGGTCGACCGCTCGGCGCAGGACCAGTCGCAGGTCCTCCTGTCCCCATTCGTGCACCGCGGGCGTCGTCAGGATCTCGTGGTCCTCGTGATCCACGACCAGCGCGAACGGACCGTCGGGACCGCTCGTCGCGGCGGCGACGAGGCGGAACCTGCCTGCGCCATCGGTCCTTGCCGCGACGTTCCGCCACCGGTCCAGGCGGACATCGGCGCCCTGCAGCGGCGCCCCAGCGTCGTCCACGACCACGCCGCTGGCGGTGCGGCCGCGCTCGGGACCCTCCACGACGACGTCCAGGACGGTCACAGGGTCGACGAGTTCGACCGGGCCAGCAGGAGTTCGCTTCTGTGCGCCGCGGACCGTGACCCGCCACGAACCCGGTTCGAGGAGCGACAGGAACTCGAAGCTGCCGTCCTCCCGGCTCTGGGTCTGGCCGCCTCCAGGACGGCCGAGTGCGCCCGCGCCGGGTCCAGGGCGATGCATGGCATCGAGAATCAGCACGACCCGCGGTGCCGGGGCACCGGTGCCGTCCACGACCCGGCCACGCACGCGAACTCCGGGGCTCAGTACGACGTCGCCGAAGTCCAGGTGTTGTCCGGGGCTCAGCCTGGGCCAGGTTGCGACCAAGGGGGCGCGGTCGTCCCGGTGGATCCACAGCTGGAACTCGTGCGGCGGCGGCGGGACGAACCGGAACTCGAAGCGGCCGTCGAGAGCGGTGTGGATCGGCGGCGGGTTGCTCCAGTCCACGGGGCCGTGCTCGCGCAAGTGCTCCTCTAGGCGCTGCGGATTGCCGGCGCGCCCGATGAGGTCCACCTTCACTCCTGCCAGCGCCCGCCCCTGTGGATCCACGCAGCGCCCGCGGACGACGGCGGGTGCGGGCTCCACGGGGGGGACTCCGTCCCGCACCACCTCTGCGCGGCTCGCCGGGCCTGGATCCG
>JADLFX010000002.1 GCA_020849665.1 Planctomycetota bacterium
CCTCATGGCGCGCTTCTACGCCAGCCATCTCCAGGGCGGACGGCTGCCCCCAGCCAGGGCCCTGCACGTCGCCAAGCAGGCCATGCGTCGTGCCGCGCCCGCACCCGGCCTCGACCCGGCCCACCCCTCCGCCTGGGCACCCGTGCTCTGCTACGGCGCAGGCCTGCGCTAGCGGCGCGCTTCCCGAGTGACAGCGTGGTGGCGCGTGTGCCTCGCCCGCGCTCAGGAGGCGAGGAAACGGGCGAGGAGTTCCTTCAACTGCGCTCTGGCCACGGAGAGCTTGACGCGCGCGGTCTCGGCGCGTCCGTAGCCGAGTTCCTTGGCGATCTCCTCATGGCTGCAGCCATTCATGCGCAGGAGGATCACACGGCGGTAGCGCTCGTTCATCTCGGCGAGCGCCAGGTCCAGGGCCCGGGCCAACTCAGCCACGCGCGCCTCCTGCGAAGGCGTAGCCGCATTGGCTGGGAACTCGGGCGCGGTCCTCGATCCGGTCTGGAGGTCACCCAGGCGCGCGACCTTCCCTTCGCCTCGCTTCTTGGCGCGCATCCTGCGGGCGAGGTCACGGATGTTGTTCTCGACGATCCGGGTAACCCAACTCACGAAGCGCCCCTCCGATTGACGCGAGTAGTCGTCGATGCCACGGATGGCGTCCATCATCGAGACCTGGACGATGTCCTCGATCTCCACGTAGCCGCCGAGCTCGGGACCGAGTAGCTCGGCGGACATGGCCCGCACGCGCGGCAGGTAGTGGGCGCAGAGCTGTTCGAGCGCCGGCTTGTCGCCACCCTGGGCGGCCACGACCAAGGCCTGCGTCCTGGAGAACTCGAGATCGTCGGCCGGCATCGGAGGAGCGCGGGAATCCTCTCCTGGGAACGGCGCCCCTGCCAGAGTTCGCAATCCTGGACCGGCCACGCCGGCTGCATGCAGCGTCGGAGTCAGGGAATCGGCCCGTAACGGTTTCGGAAGCCGTGCGCTAGGCTCCGAGGATGCGATGAACCAGTGGCTGGATACGTTCCTGGAGGAACTCTGGAGCGACGTCGACAGGGACGCGCTCCGGCCGCTCGAGCACTATCTGGACCGATTCCCCGGGCACCAGGACGAGGTCTGCCACCACTACCGCAGCGTGGCGGTGGCGGTCCGGGAGGCCGCCCCGAAACGGTCCGAAGCGCCCGTAGAGGCCGATCGTCCCACTGGAGCTCCCGGACTCCTCGGAGGGCGCTACCGGGTGCGCGCCCCGCTGCAACGCGGCGGTCAAGGCCAGCTCTACCTCGCGTTCGACGAACGGCTCGGCCGCGAAGTGGTCGTGAAGACCCTCGCCTGCCGCCTCGCCGCCTTCGATCCCAGGGCCCGAGAGCGGCTGCGTAGGGAGGCGCGCCTCGCAGGCATGCTGCAGGATCCGCACCTGTGTCCCGTGCTCGACCTGATCGAGGACGAGGCCGATGTCTACGTCGTCATGCCGTTCATCCAGGGCGAGGACTTGAGGAGCCGCATCCGACGCTTCGCCTCGGACGGACCCCGTACCTCGGCTACGGCCAGCCTCTGGAGCTCGCTGATTCGGGGACCGGCCGAGACCGCCGGAGTCGGCACCGAGCCGCCGCAGGAGGCCCAGACTCACCCGGCAGATCCGCATGCCGCCGCACAGCACGGCACCACCGGAGACCTGCGCCCGGTCGTCTACCTCCTCGAGCGGATCGCCCGCGCAGTGCACATCGCGCACCTGGCCGGAATCGTGCACCGCGACCTCAAGCCACAGAACATCATGGTGCGGCCGAATGGCGACCCCGTGGTGCTCGACTTTGGTCTGGCCCTCGACACACGCACCGCGGATCCCGCACGACTCACGCAGGATGGCGCCGCCCTCGGAACTCCGCCGTACATGGCTCCAGAACAGGTCGAGGGAAGCCGGGGCGTGATCGATCCGCGAACCGACATCTACGCCCTCGGCGTGATGCTCTACGAACTCCTGACCCTGCGGCTGCCGTTCCAGGCCGACAGCCAGGCCAGGCTCTTCGAACGCATCCTCGTTGGCGATCCGACACCGCCTCGGAAGTTGAATCCGACCATTCCTCGCGACCTCCAGAGCGTCTGCCTGAGGGCCATGCACAGGGAGCGAAGCCGGCGCTACGCATCCGCCCTGGACCTGGCCGACGACCTGCGCCGCGTCCGTCTCCTGCAGCCCACTATCGCGCGGCCGGTCTCGACCATGGAGCGTACGTGGCGGTCGCTGCGACGCCGGCCGGGCACGCTCGCCGCATCGCTCCTCATCGTCCTCGCCGCGACCTCTGGAATCGTGATCCTGGCACAACAGCGAGCGAATCAAGAGATACGGCAACGGTTCTTCGATCTCGACCGCAAGCTGCGGGCAGCGGTGACGGCGCTCGAGGCGAAAGGCATCGCCTTGCCGGAGGACTTCGCGACCATCGAGAAGCAACGCCCGGAGATGCGCAGTCCAGCCAGCCTGCAGACGGCGCAGTGGCTGCCCGCAAACCGCGTGCGCAGCCAGGATCTCTTCTTCGTGGTGACCCGCAGGCCGACGTGGATCGAGTACGGGGACTTGGTCCTCGTCGTGGAGAGCCTCGACGGGCAGCGGACGGAGGAGCTCCCCATGCTCGAGGCGGTGCATGGTGGCCGATGGACGGCCCAGTGGCCGGCCGAGAGAACCCTCGCGCCCGGGGCCTACCACTGGTGGGTGCAGCGTGCCAAGGACAGCCGCAGCGAGGTCACCCCCGACCAGATGGTGGGGTTCACCGTCGTCGACGGTCACGAGAACGCCAATGCCGAGAGGCTGCTGGCACTGATTCCGACCGACCTCGACGAGCCATCGACCCGACTTCTCCGTGCCGTGGTGTTCCACGACATCGAGCTGCACACTGCTGCCATACGCGAACTGGAGGATCGCATCCCGCCCACCCGAACCGGCGCGTCCGCGCTCTGGGAGCTTGTGTTGGCCGCCGCGCACGCCGGCGTCGACAACTGGCAGCGCTTCACCGAGATCCGGGAGCGCGCACTGGGGCGGTGAGCGGGTCTGCGGCACCCGGCGGCAGGAACCGAGGGTGCAACCTTTGCTCGGCAGAGTCCGCCAGGGCGCCACCGAGCCACGAACGCCCCGTCGCGTCCAGGAGTTGGGCGCCCGCGGCGCAGGCCACCCTAGGGCGCGCGATGGCGTACCCGGGACGGCTCGCGGAGCACGGACAACGACGCTCCACAGCTGGCTCCCACCCGCGCGACGATGCTCCCCATTCGCCGCCGAATGACGTGGCCCGCAAACGAAAACGGCCCCCAGGGCCAAGACCCGGGGGCCGTCGGTCCGTGAAGTCCCTTCGCCTGGTCACGGACTGACGCCGATGCCGACGATCTTCCCGTGGCGGCGCACCATCTCGCGGGCCCCGTTGCGGTCGTAGCGGATGTGCACCTTCTTGCCGCGCAGGATCACGTAGGCGTCCGCGTCGGGCGACGGGGACCTGCCCGTGAAGTACTCCAGCACGACCTTGGCATCCCGGTAGAACCGGAACTTGTTGTAGACGACCGTGCCGTCCGCGTAGCGGACGGACCACCGCACCCACGGACCGTGCTTGGCAAGCCGACCGAGGCTCTTGACGACACTGTCGATCTTCTTCGCCCAGTCGACACCCTGATCGATGAGGTCGGGAGCGGACCGGATCATCGCGAGCGCCGCCGCGATGCTCTGCGGGTCCTGGGTCGTGGATGCGGCCGCAGGGGTGAGGAAGCTGTGGTGAGCGGCCCTGGGCTCGGAGGCGAGGAGGCACAGGACCAGGAGGGGAAGCGAGTGGAACGGATTCATGGTTCTTCCTTGGGTTGAGAACGGTGCCCCGGATCGTCCGGATCACCAGGGCTCGTGGTGAGCCCGACCCGGTCAGCGCGGGACCGCCGGCAGCGCTACAGCGGAATCGGGCGAAGTTCGCAGACGCGTCCGTCCCGGTGCACACATCCGTACACGCGGGCAGGTGGGTGTCGGTCCTTTGCATGCACCCACGTGGGCGCTCGCCATCCCGCATGTCCGACCGTCACCGCGCTGATGGCCCGTCAGGAACCCGATCCCGCACTCCCAGGGTGGTGTAGCGCCGCCGCGCAGTACGCGCTCTCCACCGTGCCGCCGCGGTGGCGGCAAGAGAGGTTCCCATGAACGACACATTCCTACCCTGTTCCCGTTTCGCGCTCGGATCCATGCTCGCCTTGGCGATGACAGGCTGCAGCGCGGTCACCACCGAGAAGCACGCCGACTTCGCGGCCCGACCCGCAGACCACCCCATCGTGGTCTACGAGTCCATGCAGGAACTCCCGAACCGTCCCCACCGGCGCGTCGGTCGCCTGCAGGAGAAGGTCTCGGAGGCCTCGTTCCCATTCGGAATCTTCGAGCGCCGGGGCCTGGAGGAGATGAAGTGCAAGGCCAGGCAGCTCGGCGCCGACGCGCTCGTGTTCGACAGGGAAGCGAAGGTCGTCCAGGTGGAGACTCCGCCTACCCAGGTTCCGTTGCCCGTGGGCACCCACAAGGGACAGTCCGTCATGATGCCCGTGAACATGGCCGGCAGCGTCTCGCACGTGACGTATCGCTCCGTGGCCGCAATCCGTTGGCTGGATGGCAACGAGGTCCCGGTCACTGGACCCTCCCCGGCGAGTGGGTCGCCCCCGACCTCGGAGGCGTCACGCGGACTCCTCCCGACTCCGATCGCCGTCACGACGCCGGAGCCCGGAGCACCGCGTTGAAGATCCGCCGGGCTGGTCCGCGGACGCGAGCGCTCCGGATTCGCGGGCGCGCGTCCGAGTCCGCTCGATCTGTCGCGTGGCGCACGCTGGGATCGAACGCCCGCGCGTGGCGCCTCGGTGGTCAGACCACGCGGCTCACTTGCTCCCACCGCCCGCGCCCGGCAGCCCCAGCAGGCGGCGGGACTCGCGCAGGAGGAAGTCGAACTCCACGAACGGCTCGAAGCGGATCTCCTGCCAGCGGATCTTGCCCTGGCCGTCGACCAGGAAGGTGCCGTGCAGCGGCATCGACTCGAAGTCGTCGTGGCAGTGCCAGGCGCGGAACGCGCGCAGCTCGGGGTCGACCAGGAGCGGGAAGGGGAAGCGCTCCTCGGGCGTGAACGTCGCGAGCGAGTCCAGGACCACGGCGGCGGGGTCGGTGCCCACCGCGACCACGTCGATGCCGGCGGCGGCGAAGTCCTTCGCCCTGGGCACGAGCGCCTTGAGCTGCTCGACGCAATGGAGGCAGCCGAAGCCGAGATAGAACACCACCAGGGTGGCGCGCGGGGCGCGGGCGCGCAGCGACCAGGAACCCGCGCCTGCCACGGGCAGCTCGAGGTCGGGGGCCGGCGGCGGGGACCAGTGGAAGGGGCCGAGCCCGGCCAGAGGCGGGCGCTCGCCGGCGTCGGCGGGCACCGGCTCCGGCTCGCGCCAGTCCGCGGGTGCCCCGAATTCTGCGGCCAGCGGCGCGAGGCGGCGCAGGAGGGGGGCGTCGAGATCGGCGTGGCCGGCGACCTTGCGCAGCGCCGCGAAGTGCTGGCGCGCGTCGTCGATCCGCCCCGCGGCATGGAGGGCCAGCAACCGATGCGTGAGCGTGGGCACGCGGTTGGGACGCTCCTCGATCTCCTTGTCGAGGATCTCGACCGCCTTGGCGGGGTTGCCGGCGCGTACGTGGACCTCGGCGAGCAGGGTCTTGGGGAAGCCCGCGAGCCCCTCGAGCTCGGAGAGCGCGGCCTCGGCATCGCCGTTGGCCAGCAGCTCCTCGGCCCGCAGTTCGCGCTGCAGGTCGAGGACCGCGCGCACCGGATCGGTGCTGCGCCGCATGGCGTCGTCCATGTCCTTCAGCACGGCGCCGTCGTCCTTCTTGGCGGCCAGGGCCGCGGTCTCGGCCTGGTCCAGCGCGGCGGCGCGTTCGGCGCGCGCGCGCACCAGGAGCCGCCCGGCCTCGGCCATCACCGCCTTGCCTGCGTCGGGCTGGCCGCGGCGGAAGTGCGCGCGGCCCAGGACGGAGAGGCGCGCCACCTCGGCGCGGATCGGCTCGACCGGCTCGATGCCGCCGCCCTCGCAGCAGGCCACGGCCTCGTCCCAGAGGGCGTAGGTCTCCAGGACGTCGAGGAGGCGCTGGCGGCCGTAGTCGGCGATGTTGCGGTCCTTGCCCACCATGTTGTCGCGCGGGTGGCGCGGCAGCGCCACCATGTTGCGCGCCAGCTCGAGCGCGTCGCGCACGCGGCCCAGGTGCATGAGGCTGCGCACGGTCCATTCCTGGTTGTGGCCGTAGTTGTGGATCGCGAACGGCATCACGCGGTCGCGCGCCATGTAGGCGTGGTCGACACGCGAGCTGGCCTCCTGCTGCCACACGGCGTCCGAGTGGCGGTCGAGCCCCGCGAAGATGTGTCCGCCCATGTGCCACTGGTGCGCGATGCCGGGCGCGGAGTGGCCGAGCAGCGCGGCGGAGCGCAGTGCGCGCTCGGCCTTCTCGTCGTCCCAGAGGTGCACGCGGTAGTGGTGCGCGGGGTGCAGGGGAGCCTTGGCGAACACCTGGTCGAGGAGGGCGTCGAGGCCGGCGTGGCAGGAGATCGGGAGGCCGTGCTCGATGTTGCGCCAGTTCTGGACCACCAGGAAGGCCTTGGCCTCGATGTCGCCGGGCTCGGCGGCCACGATCGCCTCGTAGCCGCGGATCAGCCGGCGGCCTAGATCCTTCTCGTCGCGCGTGGCGTTCTTCGCGACCACCTGCGCGCGTGCCTTGGTCGCGCGCTCGACGTCGCCGCTCTGCAGGTCGGCGCGCGCGGCCGCGTCGATCTGGTAGTACTCGGCCATCAGGTCCACCCAGCGCTGCTCGCGCGCGGCGCACCCCGTGGCGCGCTGCACGGCCTGCGCGGCGAAGCCCGCCGCACGCTTGGGGTTCTCGACGTTGGCCATGGCCATGCCCCAGTACGCCATCGCGCTCTCGGGGTGCAGCTTCGCGACCTGCCGGAAGCTGCGCTCGGCCTCGAAGTACCAGAACCCGTGGTGCTGGGTGATGCCCTGATCGAAGAACCGCTGCGCCTCCGCGCCGAGCCCGGCCACGGGGAAGTGCACCTGCTCCGACATCCCGGCCATCAGGTACGCGGCCTGCCGCGGTCCTTCGTTGAACTCCTCCCCGTGCCGCGAGCGGCCGTGCGTGTCGGCCGGGGTCTGGCGCTGCGCGGGCAGGGCTGCGGCGAGGAGGAGGACCGGGAGGAGGCGCGGGAATGGCATCGCGATGAATGGGGTCTGCGGCGCGGCGGACGAGGGCAGCGCGCGGGCATGGCAGAGGGGCGCGCGCACGCGTGGAGCGTAGCGCGAACCCGCCGCCTGCACCTCGCGCCGTCAGGCGCCGGGGTGCGCGGCGCTTCCCGTCTTGCGGCGCGCCGCGTGGCACCGCCACTCTCGACGGGCTCACGGACCAGTCTGGAATGCGTACCGTGCCGGAGAACCCCGCCGCCCGCCTCAGCGCGTGGCCTCCGCCTTGCGCTGCCACTCGTCGGCCTTCGCCGCGCGCGCCCCGTCGGGCTCGGCCGCGTTCCACTCCTTGTAGCACTCCGCGAGGTAGCGCTCGGCCGTGCGGATCTCCTTGTGTCCGGCGGGGGCGGTCGCGACCAGCCGGGCGTGGCTCTCCAACAGGACCGGCTCGGCCTCCGCGTAGCGTTGGGCCTGGGCGAGGCAGCGGCCAAGCTCCAGTCGGGCGCGCGCGGTACGCCGGTCGTCCGCTCCGTACGCCGCGCTGCGCACGTCCACCGCCTCGCGCGCGAGCGTCTCCGCCTCCCGGGTCTGGCCGGCGTCGAGGAGCAGACCCGTCAGGGTCACCGCATCGCCCGAGTAGGCGGGGTGCTTCTCCCCCATCGCGGCCTTGCGCACGGCGATGGCCTCGACCAGCTCGCGGCGTGCCTCGTCCTTGCGCCCCAGCTTCGCAAGGACATCCGCGTACTTGCTACGGGCCACAGCGGAGTTGGGGTGCTGCGGACCGAACACCTTCAGGAAGCGCTGCAGCGCGTCGCGACCCAGCTCCTCCGCCTCGCCGAGCCGATCGAGCTGGCTCAGGGCGCCCACGAGGTTGAGCTGAGTGATGATCGTGCTCCGGCTGTCGGCGCCCTCGGTGCGCCGCCCAGCGGCCAGGGCCTTGCGCAGGTATGGCTCGGCCTCGGCGAAGCGATCGAGCCCCAGCAGCAGCACCGCATGGCTGTTGGTCGCGATGATCGTGAGCGAGTGGTCCTCGCCCAGGGCGCGCGGGCAGACCACGAGCAGCTCCTTCAGCAGCGTCTCGCCCTCCGCCTTGCGGTTGGCACGCACGAGCGTGTTGGCCAGGTCCAGCCTGCCGGAGATGGTCTCCTGGTGCTCGGCCCCGAGCAGCGCGGTCCGGGTATCGACCACTTGACGCAAGACGTCGCACGCGCGCGCGTCGTCGCCCAGCTGCGACAGGGTGCGGGCGAGGCCCGCCTTCACCAGGGCCATCGACACGGTCTGGTCCCCCTGCGCGCGGCGGCGGATCGCGATGGTTTCCTCGTAGAGCGGCAGGGCCTCCTTCGGCTTGCCCTGATCGAAGTAGAGCAGCGCGAGCGAGGCGGCGGCCTCGGCGGTCTTGGTGTGCGCATCGCCGAAGGCGCGCTTCAGGGCGGCGAAGGTGGCCGCCATCAGTGTCTCGGCCTCCTCGTACCTGCGGCGCGAGCAGAGAACGCTGGCCAGGTTCATGCGCGCGGTGAGCGTGTCGACGTGCTCCGGGCCCAGCACGCGTGCGCCGAGTTCGGCAGCCTCGCGGTACAGCGGCTCCGCCTCGTCGAGGCGCTCCCCCTGGTGCAGGAGCACGGCGAGGCTGTTGATCACCACGAGTGTGCTCTGCCGCTCGCGCCCCAAGACGCGCGTCATCGTGGCGAGGTTGGCGCGCAGGATCGTCTCGGCTTCGGGCGCGCGGCCGATCGCCACCAGGGCATTGGCGTACTCGACCTGCATCCGCAGCGTGGTCTCGTCCTCCGGTCCCTCGACCTGCAAGGCGATCCCGGCTGCCCTGCGGCACGACTCGGCGGCGGCCTCGAGCTGGGCCTTCTGCCGCTGCCATTCGCCGAGATCGCTGAGGCCGCGGGCGTAGTCGAGCGTGCCCGCGCCGCGTCCCCTGGCCTGCAGGTCGAGGCCTGCCCGGATCTGCGTCTCGGCCGCATCGAGCAGCCCGAGCGACAGGTAGGAACGGCCGAGGATCTGCCGCACCGCGGCCTCGACCTCAGGATCGCCCACGAACGCCTTGCCCACGCCCGCGGCGGCCCGGTCGAGCGCCTGCGCCACCTTCGCCTCGCGCCCCAGCTCGCGGACGTTGGCCGAGCCGAGCATCTCGAGCAGGAAGCGGTTGATCGCGTCGGCCTTGCGTGCGCTGCTCTCCGCGGCGAGGCGCTGCTTGTTCTCCGACTCGGCCAGTCGGTCCGCCGTGCCGCGCGCCTCTGCCTCGGCCCGACGAGCCGCCAGGGCGACATCGCGCTCGCGTTCCGCGATGTGCGCCTGCCAGGCGAACCCCGCCACGCCCGCCATGAGCGCGGCCACCACGGCGCCCGCCGCGGCGACCGTGCCGCGGTTGCGGCGCACGAACTTGCGCAGGCGGTAGGCGGCGCTCGGCGGCGCGGCCACCACGGCCTCGCCTGCGAGGTGGCGGCGGACGTCCATCGCCAGGCCGTTGGCGGTCTGGTAGCGGCGCGCGCGGTCCTTCTCCAGCGCCTTCATCACGATCCAGTCGAGGTCGCCGCGCAGGAGGGAGCCCAGGGTCCTGGGCTCGGTGCGTCGGTGCGCGGCAATGCTGGGCAGCGTGGCGCCGGACTCGTGCAGGCGGGTGGACGGCCTGGGCGGATCGACCTCGCGGATCCGCCGCTGGATCTCGCTGAGCACGACGTCGCGGAACGTGTCCTGCCCGAAGGGCGTGGTGCCGGTGAGCAACTCGTAGAGCAGCACGCCGAGCGCGTAGACGTCGCTGCGCGTGTCGATGTCGAGCGATCCCTCGGCCTGCTCCGGGCTCATGTACTGCAGCGTCCCCACCACCTGCTGCTGCTCGGTGAACAGGGTCTTCTCGGTGAGCTTGGTGCTGGTCGCCTTGGCGATGCCGAAGTCGATCACCTTCGCACTGGGCCGGCCATCCTGCATGCCGACCATGACGTTGGATGGCTTGAGGTCGCGGTGGATGATCCCTTTGGCGTGCGCGTGCTGCACCGCGCCGCACACCTGCTCGAAGAGCTCCAGTCGCTCGGTGATGGTCAGGTGGTTCTTGTCGCAGTACTCCACGATCGGCTCGCCCTTCACGAGGTCCATCACGAAGTACGGCCGGCCGGTTTCCGTGGCGCCGGCGTCGAGCACGCGCGCGATGTTGGGGTGGTCCATCATCGCGAGCGCCTGCCGCTCCTGTTCGAAGCGGGCCACGACCTGCCGCGTGTCCATCCCCAGCTTGATGATCTTGAGCGCCACGCGGCGCGCGACCGGCTGCTCCTGCTCGGCCAGGAACACCGCACCGAAGCCTCCCTCGCCGATGAGTTGCAGCAGCTTGTAGGGGCCGATGCGCGTCCCGGGACCCTCGCGCAGCGGTGCCGTGGCCTCGGGCGCGACGCTCGGCGGGGTCGAAGGCGCGCGCGGAGGCTCGGCTGGCGTGGGCTGGAACTGAGGGTCTCCGGCGGCTGCGAGCATGGCTTGCAGCCTGTGTCGCAGACCGGGGTCCTGACGGCACTTGCCGTCGAGGAACGCCCGGCGCGCCGCGGGCGGCAGTTCGAGGGCCCGTTCGAAGAGGTGGAGGAGCAGGGTGTCTGCGGGATCGGGCATGGGTCGTACGCCTGCCGTGACGCGACGGTTGCGAGCGATGCGATGGGCGGAGACGAGAGTGGGACGAGCGCCGCGCGGCCTCAGCCTAACCGTTCCGGTCGGACTTGCGCTCTCACGCGGCGACCCGGACCAACGCCGCCCTTGTCGCCACGACGCAACTGGCGGGGCGACGTCGCCACCCGAGGTCTGGGCCCTGGCGCGTCCGGGATCCGAGTCGCGGACACGACTCGTCCGGTCTCGCGCCGCGCAGCCCCGGGCGAAGAGGCGCACCCCCGCCGCCGCCCGGTGCATGGCACCGGCGGCGGGAGGCGCCGCCGTCCTCGCTCAGCGGGCGGTCTGCCCGCGCGTGCGGAAGCGGACCTGCACCGGCGGCAGCGGGGTGCCGTCGGCGGCGCGGAACGAGTCGTACTTGCCGCGGTTCAGCCAGAGCTCGTAGTCCCACTCCGGCCTCAGCTCGATCGGCACCGTGAGCACCTTGCGATCCTGGTCGTACGCCGGCTTGCCGGTGATCTTCGGGAAGTGCTCGCCGCCGCCGACCACCGACCACATGCCGTCCTGCATCGGCCGGTCGAAGGTGATGACCAGCGCCTTGGTCGCCGGGTCGACGTCGCGGGCGCCGTCCTTGGGCACGATCGACACCACCTTCGGGGCCTTCGCGATCTGTGCGTCCAGCCTCGGCACGGCGTCGCGGAAGAACGCGCCGAGCCGCGGCGCGAACGCGTGCAGCGTCGGGTAGGCCTTGCGGTCCCGCTCGTACTCCGTGGCGAGGAGGTCGGCGAGCGCGCCGGCCCAAACGAACGATCGGCGCGTCTGTTCGCGGGCCTCGTCGGCCGCCGCCTGGTCGCCCTCGGCGGCGGCGCGGTAGCGGATCACGCACGCGCGCACCAGGGACTCGCAGAGCAACGTGTGGCCGTTGCCGTACGCCTGCGCCTTCATGGCCGCGGCCGTGCGCGTGAAGAGCTCGTCGCCGGCCTTGGCCAGGAGGGCAGAGTGCGCCTCGACCACCGGGTTGCAGAACGAATGGCAGTACTCGTGCACGAGCGTCGGCACCACCGACTTGTCGTAGCGCGGCAGCCCCTGCCCGTCCTTGTCCCAGCAGCCCACGATCGCGTAGAGGTCCTCGGTGCCGTCGGCGCAAAGGACGCTGGGCCCGTAGTTGCCACCCCCGTTCAGCAGGCCGAGGACGACCTGGAAGCGCGCCTTCGGCCGCTCGCCGAAGAAGGTGCCGAACCACTGCATGGCCACGTGCTCGGCGACGACCTTCTGCATCTGCGCCTCGGCGTGCGCATGGAGCTCCCGCTGGCCGGCGAGGAACTCCTGGACCTTGGTGTCGCGCACGAACTCGCCGAGGTGGGCCAGGAACGACCGGGCGTCGCCCTCGGTCCAGCGCTTGTCCAGGCGCTGCGGGTGCCTGCCGCGGGTCGCGAAGCGCGGCGGGTCGATGCCTTCCAGATGGACCGCGAACGACGCCACCGCGTCGTAGCTGATGCCGCGCTGCCGCCGCAGCTCGCGCGCCTGTCGGACGGCGGCGTGCTCCTTGTGCGGGGCGAAGTGCGCCTCGATCGCCGCGTTGTAGCGCTCGAGCCGGCCCTGGCCGTATTCGGGATTGCCCGCGAGCCGGAACACGGCGCTGAGCAGCTCGATGCGCGGGTCGACGCGCACGGGGATGGCCGGCGCCGTCGACTGCGCGGTGAGAGCGGCGGCGAGCAGGACGAAGGCCAGCGGCAGCGGTGCGCCCATGACGCACAGAGTAGGCCGCGGCGGGCGCGGCGGCATGTCCGGCGCCGCGCCGGGGTGGAGCGGCCCCGGGGTGCGGACCTGCTCCCGCGCCGGCGCTGGCGCCGCCCCCCGCCAGCAGTCGCGCATCACCTCCCGATCGTGACGCGCAGCCCGTCGGTGGTCACCGCACCCGCGGCATTCACGCCGCCAAGGGCCGCGAACCACTGGAACGTGGCCGGCGTGCCGACCAGTGCGCCCAATGGCGGAATCGGGAACGCGAACGTGGCCGTGCCCGCCGGCGTGACCGCCAGCGGGCCGATCGTGACCAGGAGGTCGTTCCACAGCAGCGAGCCCGGCGCGCCGTAGGCGCTCAGCTCCAGGGGCAGGAACCCGTGATCGTCGCGCAATCCGAGCGTGAGCACCGCGGCGCTCGCCGGCGTGCCGGACACCGGGAGTCTCGCGTCGAGCAGATCGATCCGCAGGCTTTCGCCGATGCGCGCCGTGGCGTTGGGCGAGGCGATGCGCGGCAGGAAGCGGAACAGGCCGAACCCGCGCGTGCCGAAGGCGTGGACCGAACCCGCGAGCACGTACTCGTCCGCACCCAGGTCCGGGAGCGGCAGGCCACCGACCCGGCCCACGGAGAAGCGCGGGTCGCCCTCGTAGTCGGTCGCGGGGAGCGCAGCGGAGACGTCGCCCTTGTCGATGCACGGCGAGCCGGGGCCGAGCTTGTAGGTGGGACGGAGGAGCTGGGGATTGGTGTGGTTGAGATTGCCGGCGCCGGGCCAGGAGGAGGACTCGAAGCAGGAGTACGTGGGCGTGGCGCCCGCGGGGGCGATGAGGTCGATCGTGTTGCCCGAGAAGATGCAGTGGTCGACGGAGGAGCCGGCGGCGAAGTAGGCCAGGGCGACGCCTCTGCCGTTGTCGGCGACGGTGCAGGAGAGCAGCACGACCGGGTGTGTGGCGGAGACGCCGATGCCGGTGCCGGGGCAGCCCGTGACATGTGCAGACTCGATCCGGGTCGCCCCGAGGCTGCCGGGAGAGGACACGTACCAGCCGGCCGCGCAGGAGTGGATGCGATCGCCCTCCGAGTGGAGATCCACTGCGACGCTCGCCGGGATCGGGTCGACCTGAGCGCCGAAGCCGCAGTCCTCGAAGCGATTCCCGGTCGTGGACACCGCGACGATTCCAACGCCCTGCGGCCGCACCCAGAGACCCCGGGGACAGGCCGTGACCGTGTTGCGAGCGAGCACGATGCGGTACGGCCGGGGCGCCGTCACTCCCAGTGCCCGGATGCCGGATTCACAGTGCACGAAGGAGCAGTCGCGCACCAGGAGCGCGGGATCGCCAGGGCGCTCGTAATCCAATCGGAGGCCCGAGATGCGCATGCTCACGAACGAGCAATCGGCCACGGTGACGTTCGTGGGCGGAGCGAACTCGGCGCTGCGGAGCCAGATGCCGTTGGAGCACCGCGCGAAGAAGTTCGAACGGAACGATGCGCCGAGGGTGGCTCCGCCGGGACTCAGATCCGCGAGCACGACGCCCGAGCCTTCCACCAGGTCGTGGAACCAGTTCTCCTCGAACTCGGGCTGCACGACCGCGCCGCTGCCCGACGCGTACACGCGCACTCCGTCGCCGGGGCCGGTGAAGGAGTTCTGGAAGAACCGCGGATCGTCGTTCTCCGGCGCGAACGTCTGCAGGGCGACGCCGGCTCCGGTCTGGCCTTGGAACGAGCACTCCAGCAAGTGCGGCCGGTGACGCTGGCCGGGATCGGCGCCCAATTCCACCCCGTGAACCCCGCCGTCGAACGCCAGGCGCCGGAGCATGACCTGATCGCGGTGGTAGGTCTCTTGGCGCCGGAAGCGCATGCCGGTCTGGCCCGCGGGGATGCCGATCACGGGCGACCTGCCGTGTCCCGCGATGGCACCCTCGATGCCCACGTTGAACGCCGGGACGATCGGCAGCGTCTCGCCGTTGGTCGTGGGCGAATACACCTGATTGCCCTCCACGAGGAGCCTGCGACCCGCGGGGTGCGTGGGGCGCGGGATCTGCGCCAGGGCATAGGTGATCGTCTTCCACGGCGTCCCCGGCGACGTGCCGAAGCCAGGGGCATCGGTGCCGGTCCGGCCGTTCACGTAGTAATCCTGCGCGAGGATGGGTCCGGCCAGGACGAGCAGGGCCAGGCGAGCGAGGGGGGCTGGGTGCGTGAGGTTCATCGAGGACGCTCCTGGCGAACGGCGCGGCGACCGGCGCCGGCGCGGCGGAGGCACAGCCTGCACGGCGCGGCGCCGAGCATCGTGCCGCTCCGTTCGCCAGCCGCGTCTGCGCAGCGTTGGGCGCGTCGCTCCCAGGATCCCAGACCCTCCGGCGATCGGCGAGGGGGGCAGCCCACCCGGTTCCCTGGGTCGCGGCCGCCTTCGCGACTCCACCATCCGGGCGGCGTGCCTCCCGCTCGCGCGAGGAGACGACCGGCTCGACCCCGGCGTGCGGGTCGCTACTCCCGCGCCTCGGCCAGGATCAGCGTCACCGTACGCACCGCTCCGCCGCGGCGGACCGTGAGCGCGACCTTGGTGCCCGCCGGGCGTTTGGCCATGGCGTCGCGGAACTCGCGCACGGTGAACACGGTGTCGTCGTCGACCCGCAGGATCAGATCGTCGGGTCTGAGGCCGGCCGACGCGCCCGGCGAGCCTGGCGCCACGCGCTCGACGAAGGGTGGCGCGCCGGGGCCCGAGGCGAAGAGCCGGATGCCGTGCTGGCCGGGCGGGGCCTTGGCCGGAGTGTCGCCGGCGCCGGGCCCGGTGCCGCTCGCGGCCGCGAGCGCCCGCGCTGCCGCGCCGTAGCGGTCGGGCAGGGCCTTGCCGAGGAAGCCGAGCACGAGGTCCGCGGGGACGGCGAGGGAGAGCTGCGTGTTGGTCTCGGTGGAGTCGACCACCTTCCAGTTCACTCCCACCAGCGAGCCGTCGAGGGCGAAGAGTCCCCCACCCTCGTTGCCGGGGTTGTTGGCGGCGTCGGTCAGCCAGAGGTCGCCGTCATAGGGAACCTCCTGGAGCCGGAAGCGCAGGCCGCTGCGGATCCGCGCGGAGAGCACGCCGAAGGTGACGCTGGGCTTCTCGGCGAACTCGGCGATCCGGAACGGGTTGCCGAGCGAGAACACCTGGTCGCCAGGACGGGGCGCCGCACGGGAGGGGCCGGTGCCGGCGGCGGCGCCAGCGTCGACGAAGGGGAGCGGGCGGCCGGCGGCGATGCGCAGCAGGCGGAGGCCGAGCCTCTCGTCCACATCGAGGAGGGTGGCCTCGTGGACGCTGCCGTCGGCGAGGACCACGCGCGTGCTGCCGCTCTGCAGCATGACCTGCTCGATGGTGAGGACGTGCCCATCGGGACTCACCAGGAGGCCGCTGGCATAGGGGCGGATCGTGCGCACGCCCGACGCGCCGTGCACCTTCACGAGCGTGGGCAGGAGCGACTCGATGGCGCGCTCGAGCGGCGACGCGGCGGCGCGCTCGACGAAGGCAAAGGGCAGGTCGGCGCGGCGCGCCTCCCGGGGCAGGGCGCGTCCGGCGGCGGCGCGCGCGGGTGGGGCGCCCCAGTCGACGCCCCAGGCGCCCGCGGGCCGGACCGCGGCGACCTCGGGTTGCACGGCGAGCCGGGCCATGGCGGCGGAGGCGAGCTCGAGGTGCTCCGGGCCCGCGATGCGGTTCTCATCGCGGCTGGAGCCGGTGTCGAGGCGGGGCAGGCGCAGCGTGATCTCCTGCACAGGTCCGTAGCCGCCGCCGTCGAGCTTCTTGCGGAAGCCGAGGCGCACCGGGTGGCCGGCGGGCAGGATGCCCACCATCGTGGCGAGCTGGTTGGCGCTGCGCACCGGGACGCCCTGGAAGGACACGATCTCGTCGCCGAGACCCACGCCGGCGGCTGCGGCGAGCGAGTCGCGGAACGTGGCCTGCACGAACACGCCATGGCGCTTGGGTTCGCCGGGCGCCGGGCCGAACCAGGCGTTGAGGTCGAGCGTGCCGTGCTCGACGTGCCTGCCGCGCAGGAGGTCGGGGAGGAAGTTCAGGATCTGGCGCGAGGCCACCGCGAACCCGACCCCAACGTTCACGCGGCCGCGCTCGCCCACGGCGATCCGGCCGTTGATCCCGACGATCTGTCCGTGCCGGTTGAAGAGCGGTCCACCCGAGTTGCCCGGATTGACCGGCGCGTCGATCTGGATGCAGTCGGGATAGACGAGGAAGCGGTCGCCTTGCCCCTGCTGGTAGCGGTGCGTGCCGGAGACGATCCCGCGCGTGACCGTGGGTTGGAAGTCGCCCGAGACGTGGAAGGGATGCCCCATGGCGAAGACCTCCTCGCCGGCCAGCAGTTCGTCGGAGTCGCCGAACGGCGCGAAGGGGAAGGTGGGGCGTGGAACGGGTGCGGAGGCGGTGGTCGCGGGCGTGGGAGCCGGCGCCGTGACGAGGCCCGCGCCGGGAACCGTGCCCGGCACGGCGGGGCGGCTCGCGGCGCCGCCACGATCGGGCCGGGTGCCGTGGGGCTGGGAGGCGGCACCGGCGTCCTTGGGGCGCAGGCAGAGCACGGCGAGGTCGGAGCCCGGGTCGATGCCGAGGACGTCCGCGAGGTGGAGGGTCCCGTCGGCGAGGCCGACCTTCATGGTCTTCACCTCGGGCTTGCCCACCACGTGGAAGTTGGTGAGGACGAAGCCGGCAGGATCGATCACGACGCCCGAGCCGCCGGCCTCCGCCTGCAGCGGCATCACGGTGCACACCGCGGGGGTGACGCGCGCGATCGCGGCTTCGAGCACGGAGGGGCCTTCCTGCTGCGCCGCGAGGAGCGGGGCGAGGACCAGGAGCGGCGCGGCGCATCGCGCGGACGGGCACATCATCGGGCCCGGACGATAGCACGGCCGCGCGGGTCGTGGTGGGCACGACATGCGGCCGTTCGCCGGCACGGTGCGGGCCTCGCAGCCGGCCAGTGCGCCGTGATGCGTGATGGCCGGCGCTTCGGCCGGTGCCGCCAGGCTCACTCGAAGAGCAGGAGCGTCGTGCCGCCGCTGCTCACCCTGATGCTCCCGCCGGGTGCGTGGCCCAGCAGTGTGAGGCTGACGTCCACATCCGGCAGGATCGAGCCGCGACGCGTGTAGACATGCGTCCAGGTCTTGTCCCCCGGGTTCTTCCGGTGGACTTGCAGCTCGGCGCCGGCGACGTAGCGGCCGCTGAACCTGAGCCGGCTGGTCTCTGAGTTGAAGGTGCCAGCCAGGACGTGGCCCGCGCCCGACCACATGTTGAACAGGGCGTAGTTGTCGGCGAAACGCATGCGCCCCGCCTGGCTGTCCCAGTACGCGGCTTGGAACGCGTAGGACGTCGTCCAAGCCGCGAACGACAGCGGTGTGCTGAAGGAGGCGTGCCCCATGGCGTCGAGCCGGAAGGACGACTCGATGATGGTCTCGGTCAGGTAACTCCATCCGAGGAACCCGGGCACTTGGGTCGCTGCCTTGGTGCTCGACGCGACGTAGAGGATCGCGTCCGCGAGCGGCTCACCCCAGACCCCGAATGTGAACGTGACACGCTTGGCCGCGTAGTCGATCTCGTGGGAGATCGTCACCCGTTGGGCAGCGAGCGGCAGAACCGGCAGGCAGGCGAGTCCCAGGATCGTGAACAGTCGCATGGTTGAAGAGCCTCCTTTCGGCCAGGCGTGGCCGATCCAGCCGGACATGCCCGCGCCAGGGCGCGCCGGACACGAGGTCGTGGATTCACGGGTGGGCCCCAGATCCCAGGCAACTCGAGCGGCTAGTGGCGGGATGCGTCGCGCGGCGCGGATGTTCTCTGGATCCTCGTCACCCTCACCCTGCGAGCCGCCCCGGCAATCCCATCGCGGCCCCCAAGGCTCTCAGGCCCGCGCCTCCAGCGCGGACCTTGGCTGCCGCCAACCTTCGGGCCGGGATGGGTAGTGCACGAGTCGGCGCAGGATGCGATCCCGGAGACCAAGTGCTCGTGGGGGTCGCCCTGCCTGGGTGCGCGCAGCTGCGCCTGGGCCGCGGTGACGCGGGCACGGGACGAGGTGCCAGGCGCGGTGGCGCCGCCGGCATTCTCCACAACCCGATGAGGCTGGGCTGAGTCGGGTTTCCGACGCGCGACGTCGGTATCCCGTGCTGCCGAGCGGCCCACCGGGCCGCTATGGACGCCCGGGCGAGGGGATTGCGGGCGCAGCTGGTGGAGGATTGCCCTGGTCTCATCTGTACGTAACGTGGCGCAGGAGTTGCTGCATCGCGGCAGCCCCACCGTGCCGCCATCGGGAGGCGGCACACGACCGAGAGTCGTCCGGCCCTCCCGGGATCCACCTGTGCTCGAGATGCGCTACGCCTTCCCCGTCCTCGCCCTCGTCGCTACGTCGGCCTTCGCCCAGCGGACGCTCGTCGTCGATGCGTCGGGCGGGGGACAGTTCACGGAGATCCAGCAAGCCGTCCTGGCCGCCAACCCCGGCGACACGATTCTGGTCCGCCCGGGCCTCTACGACGGCTTCGAGGTCGGCAAGGGTGTCGGGATCGTCGGGGGGCCCGGGGTGGACCTGCGCCCGTCGAGCCGCACGCCGGGGTTCATCACCGCAAGGAATCTCCCGGCCGGTCAGCGGCTCTCGATCCGGGAGATCGGCACCGGCGCGTCTGGATCGACGGTCACGATCGAGGGGTGCGCCGGTAGCGTGCACCTCGAAGGCCTGCGCGTGGGGTCGTGGTTCTCGATCCTGAGCGTCCGCAACTCGTCCGCGGTGACCGTCCACCAGACCATCGTCTCCTCCACGGTCTCGATCGCGGGCGCTTCCGTGGTGTTCAGCCAGTGCCACCTGAACAGCCTGGAGACCGCGCTCTCGTCGGTGACCTTTGCTGAGGGGACGTGCACCGGGATCCAGCCGATCCGGCTCGTTTCCGGCACGCTCACGATCACCGGCGACGGCCAGACCTCGATCCGCGCCAACTCTCCGCTCCCATCGAGCGCGATCGTCACCCAGGGCGGCATCCTGACCATCGATCCGCAGGTGCAGCTCGTGCCCTCCCCTGGGCTGCCGCCGATCTCGGGCCCCGCGACGGTGATCTACCGCACCATCCCCTCGCTGCGCGCGGCGCTCACCAGCACGCAGCTCACGACGGCGCTGCGCGCGCCCGGAGCGTTCCGCGGCCACACGCTCCTGGGGCTGCCACTGCAGAGTCCGGTCGCGACGCCCTTCGGCGACTTGTGGATCGGTGCGCACGTGGTGCTCGACTCGGGTTCCATGCCGCCCAGCGGCGTGCGCAGCGTCACGCTCGCGATCCCGCCTGTGGCGCCAGGGTTCACGATCGCCCTGCAGGGCCTGCTCGCGATGCCCACGGGCATCGAGCTGTCGACGCCGGTGCTGACGACCACCGCACGCTGAGCGTTCTGCGACCGGCCGCGTCCCGACCGGGGGGAGTGCCGAACACGGTTCAGGGCTTGGGCGGCGTCGTTACGTGTGCGTAGCATGGACCGTCGAAGTTGCTCTGAGTCGTTTCCGCATGCTTCGCATCCTCTGGATCGGTGTGAGCTGGACCGCCCTGTGGGCGGTGCTCTGGACGCTCCTGCTCCTGACCATCGCGGTACTTCGACCGGGCGACTTCGACTCGGGCGAAGGCCCGGCAGTCCTCGCGGCCGTCCTAGGCCCGATGGGGCTGTTCACCGGACTCCTGTTCGGCGTGTTGCTGGCGATCCGCGGTCGTGGAAGGGCCGACTCCCGCGGCTCCCTCGCTCGGATCGTCGGTCTCGGCATCCTCGCGGCCGCCCTCGTGCAGATCGCCTACCTCAACCACGGGGATGACGTACTGATCTTCAGACTGGGAGTGGCGGCGTTCTTCTCTGCGTTCGGCGGGTTCGTCACCCTGATCTGGCTGCTGCTGGCGCGGGGCGGGACACCGGGACGGGACGAGGCGACGGCGCCTCGCTGAGCTGGATCGGCATCGGCGTGGGTCGCCCGGGCACCCTTGTCGATGCGGGCGCAAGTGCTCGAAACGCGGAGTCCGCTGCGCGCCGCACCTGGGTATGTTTCGCAGGCGTAACACCGACCGTCGAGATTGCTCTGAGTCGTTTCCGATGATCACACTCGAAGTGAATGGGCGGAGTGTCGTGGTCGACGTGGATCCGGGCACGCCGCTGCTGTGGGTGCTGCGCGAGAACCTGCAGCTGATGGGCACGAAGTACGGCTGCGGCGCGGCGCAGTGCGGGTCGTGCACGGTGCACGTGGACGGCAACGCGGTGCGATCGTGCGTGCTGCCTGTCTCGGCGGCGGCCGGCAAGAAGGTGACCACGATCGAGGGGCTCACCGAACCCTCGGGCGCGGCGTTGAAGCAGGCCTGGATCGAGCTCGATGTGCCGCAGTGCGGCTACTGCCAGACGGGGCAGATCATGAGTGCGGCGATCCTCCTGCGGCAGAAGCGCCAGCCGAGCGATGCCGACATCGACGCGTGCATGGGCGGCAACGTGTGCCGCTGCGCGACCTACGTGCGGATCCGCGGGGCGATCCATCGGGCCGCGGCGCTCGCCCGGGGAGGTGCGCGATGACCCTCGACGTCTCGCGCCGCGAGTTCCTGCGCGTCAGCGCCACCGCGGCCGGCGGCATGCTGATCGCGTTCCGCGTGCCCGCGGCACCCGCGACGCCCACGCCTCCGGAACCCGAGTTCGCCCCGAACGCGTTCGTGCGCATCGCTGCCGACGGCAGGGTGACGGTGATCATCAACAAGGCGGAGATGGGCCAGGGCATCTGCACGTCGCTGAGCATGGTGTTGGCCGAGGAGCTCGACGCCGACTGGAGCCGCATCGGCTTCGAGTTCGCGCCCGTCGATCCCGTGTACGCACACCCGGGCTTCGGCATCCAGATGACCGGCGGGAGCACCAGCACCATGGGCATGACCGAGCCGATGCGGCAGGCCGGAGCCGTGGCGCGCGCGATGCTGGTGACGGCCGCGGCGCGGCGCTGGGGGGTGCCCGAGGCCGATTGCGCCACCGCCGGCGGCGCGGTCGCGCATCCGCGCAGCGGCCGCCGCGCGGGCTACGGCGAACTCGCGGCCGCGGCCGCCAGGCTGCCGGTGCCGGACGGTGTACCGCTGAAACCGGCGGCGCAGTGGAAGCTGATCGGCAGGCCGACGCCGCGCCTCGACACGCGAGCGAAGGTCGAGGGCAGCGCGGTGTTCTCGATCGACGTGAACCTGCCGGGCATGCTCACCGCGCTCGTGGCGCATCCGCCCACGTTCACGGGCAGGGCAAGACGCATCCGCGACGCGGCGGCGCGCGCCGTGCCGGGCGTGGTCGACGTCGTCGACGTGGGCTCGGGCGTCGCAGTGCTGGCCAAGGGCTTCTGGCCCGCGAAGCTCGGTCGCGACCGGCTCGAGGTCGAGTGGGACCTCGGCGAAGCAGCCACGCTCTCGAGCGAGGCGCTGCGCCAGCACTACCGCGAGCTCGCGGGCCGGCCCGGGTTGGTGGCACACAAGGCGGGCGACGTCGACGCGGCGCTCGCCGCAGGCCGGGTACTACGCGCCGACTACGAGGTGCCGTACCTCGCGCACGCTCCGATGGAGCCGTTGAACTGCGTGGTCGACCTGCGCGCCGACTCGTGCGAGATCTGGGCCGGCTCGCAGTTCCAGACCGTCGACCACGCCGCGGCTGCCGCCGCCGCCGGGCTGCCCGGGGCCAAGGTGAAACTGCACACCACGTTCCTCGGCGGCGGCTTCGGCCGGCGCGCCAATCCGGCGTCGGACTACATCGTCGAGGCGGTCAAGATCGCCAAGGCGGCGAAGGCTCCGGTGAAGATGATCTGGACGCGCACCGACGACCTGCGCGCCGGCTACTACCGGCCGATGTGGCACAGCCGCGTCGCCGCCGCCTGCGACGAGGCGGGCGCGATCACCGGCTGGCGGCACACGATCGTCGGCCAGTCGATCATCGCCGGCACGCCGTTCGAACCGATGATGATCAAGGACGGCATCGACAGCACCTCCGTCGAAGGCGCCGCGGACCTGGCCTACGCCATCCCCAACGTCCTCGTCGACCTGCACACCACCAAGGTGCCGGTGCCGACGCTCTGGTGGCGCTCGGTCGGCCACTCGCACACCGCGTTCGTCGTCGAGAGCTTCCTCGACGAGATCGCCGCGGCGACCCGGCAGGATCCGCTGGCCCTGCGCCGCAGGCTGCTGCAGGGCAAGGACCGCCTGCTCGGAGTCCTCGAACTCGCCGCGGCGAAGTCGGGCTGGAGCACGCCCGCGCCCGCGGGACGGGCGCGCGGGCTGGCCGTGCACCCGTCGTTCAACAGCTTCGTGGCCGTGGTCCTGGAGGTCTCGCTCGAGCGCGGCTGGCCGCGCGTGCACCGGGCGACGCTCGCGGTCGACTGCGGCCGCACAATCAACCCGGGCACCGTCACGGCGCAACTCGAGGGCGCGGTCGGATTCGCGCTCAGCACCGCGCTGTACAGCGCGATCACCCTCGCGGACGGCCAGGTCGAGCAGTCGAACTTCCACGACTACCGGATGCTGCGTCTGCACGAGATGCCTGCCGTGGACGTGCACGTGGTGCCCAGCGAGGCGCAGCCCACGGGCATCGGCGAGCCCGGCGTGCCGCCGGTCGCCCCGGCGCTGTGCAACGCCTTGTTCCGTCTCACCGGCAGACGCATCCGCCGGCTGCCGATCCGCCGGGAGGACCTCGCATGAGGCGCACCCTCGATCGTCGCGTGCTCCTGGTCGCGAGCCTGGCCGCCGCGTTCGCGCTCGCGCAGTGCCGCGCAGCGGGTCCCGATCCCGCAGCGCAGGCGCGCAGCGCCGCCGCCTGGGCCACCGTCTACGAGGTGCTGCAGCATCCGCGCTGCGTGAACTGCCATCCCGCCGGCGACGTGCCCCTGGTCGGCGAGCATCGCGAGGTGCACCCGCAGAACGTGCAGTCCGGCGGCAACGGCATGGGCCTCTTCGCCATGGCCTGCCCCACCTGCCACCGCGACGAGAACACGCCAGGGAGACACATGCCGCCCGGCGCGCCGCGCTGGCACATGCCGCCACGCAACACGCCGCTGGTGTTCGAGGGCCGCGGCGCGCGGGAGCTGGCCCGCCAGCTGGCCGACCCGAGCCAGAACGGCAATCTCTCGCCGCAACAGTTGCTCGAGCACGTCAAGAGCGACCCGCTCGTCCTCTGGGGCTGGAACCCTGGCGAGGGGCGCGCGCCCGTGCCTGTGCCGCACCGGACCTTCGTCGCCGCGTTCCAGGACTGGGTCGAGGGCGGCTGCAGGGTGCCGGAGTAGCGGCGCACGCGCGGGGATCGTCGCCTGGTTCGGGATGGCCGCTCGGGATGTCGGCGCGGCCTGCAGGCGCGGGAAGAGTCCGGTGACGGCGCGAGTTCGCCATCGAGCGGGCGTGGCGCCCTCGATTCGGGAGCTGACGTAAGCGGCCAGTGCAGCACCGCGCGTGCGTGGAGCCGTGACCGCATGGAGCCACTCGCCGCGTGCCGGCGGAGTCGCACCGAGACTGTTTCGCGCGAGTAACAGGACCGTCGAAGTTGCTCAGAGTCGGTTCCGGGTTCGGGCTCGTGGCTAGCATCGCGTGATTCCCACTCGGGTTGATCCAACGACGATGAAGACCCTCCTCCCCGTGAGCGTGGCGCTCGCCGCGCTCTCCCTCCCCCTCGTGGCCCAGATGGGGCCGCAGTACGAGATCCGCACCCGCACCGACTACGGCGTCTTCAGCCAGGTCGGCACGAACGTGGTGGTCGATGGGATCCCTGCGGACACCGTCGTGACCCGCGGCGTGCAGATCGCGTCGCGGCAGAACGGCACGCATGCGCGCACGCATGCGACCTTCGGCGTCGAACGCGGCGTGGCCACCCTCATGCTGCACGAGGGCGGCAACGCCGTGAGCACCCCGCAGAGCGGGCCCGCGCTGGCCGGCACGATCGACGAGAAGGACGCGAGCGCCGCGCATTCGCTGATGTTCCGCGTGAGCGGGCAGCGCCTGCAGAACGGCGTCGTGCGCGTGACCTTCCAGGGCCATGCCAGCGACGGCGCATTCGCCCGGGCGGCGGTGGATCTGGACGGCGACGGAAGGCCGGAGTTCGCGGCGGAGGCGCCCACGCGCACGCCGGTGGTCCGGGAGTTCCGGGTGACCCCCGGCCCGCGCGGCTACGCGTTCACGGTCACCACCCACGCCTCCGCTGGCGTACGCGACCGCGGGCAGGCCGGCTACGAGAGCTCGCTGAGTGTGAGCTTCCAGGAGCGCGGCGGTGGCGGCGGCGGCTCGGTCACGTTCACCCCCTACGGCCGTGAGTGCGGCGCGCGCCTGCAGGGAGCCGAAGGCCGCATGGGCGGTGTCGTGCTGACCCTCGACAACGCCGTGGCCAATTCCTTCGGCCTCTTCGCCATCGGCCGCGAGCAGGCCGACATCTCGCTCGGCACGTGCAAGCTCCTGGTCCAGCCCGCACTCGTGATCGCGCTGCAGACCGATGCGACCGGCAAGGCGGTCACCTCCCTGCGCGGCCCGGGCAGCGGCGCGATGACGCTCTATGCCCAGGGCATCGTGCTGGACCTCGGCCAGCGCGCCTTCGAACTCGACGCCAGCAACGGTCTGAAGATCGAGAGGCGGTGAGGCGCCGACTGCGAGCCGGGCACCTGGTTGCGCGCGCGACCAGGTGCCGCGCTCAGAGTCGTGCCTCGACGATCGCGCCGGCGCGTTCGATGCGCAGCGTGAGCGGGCGGCCGCGAACGTCGCGCCGCAAGAGGTCGCGCAGGTGCAGGCCGTGGCGGACCGGCTCGCCCTCCACGGCGACGATCCGGTCGCCGACCTGCAAGACCTTCTCGGCCTGCGAGCCGGCCTGGATGGAAGCCACCACCGCGCCGGGACCGAGGTCGTCGTTCTGGACCGCGATGCCGTAGATGTGTCGCTGCACGGTGTCGCCGGCGCGGAGGCGCTCGAGGACCGGCTCGAGGCCGTGGAGGGGCACGCAGAAGCCCACGCCAGAGTCGTAGAGCTCGGCGCCCGCGTCCGCGCCGCTGGGATGCAGGGCCACCGCGACGCCGAGGACGCGCCCGTCGAGCGTGGCCACCACACCGCCGTAGTTGGCGGGGCTGAGCGGAACGTCGACCTGCACCGCGCGCCCGGAGAGCCGGCCCAGCGCGCTGACGTGGCCGAAGTTCACCGACGGCGCCTCCCGGCCGAACGTGCGCGCCACGGCGATCAGCGGCTGACCGACCCGCAGCGCCGCGGGATCGACGGGATCGAGCGGCACCGCCAGGTCCTCGGCCTCGATCTTCAACAGCGCGATGCCGCGCGTCTTGTCCTCGCCCACCACCTCCGCGTCGAAGGTGCGGCCGTCGGCCAGCGTGACCACGACGGCGGCCGGCTCGGTGCTGAATGGGAAGCTGGCCACGAGGATCCAGCCGTCCGCGGACACGATCACGCCGCTCGTCGTCCCCGCCGTGACCGCCAGCGTGTTGGGCCGCACGAGCTGCGGGCGTGAGCGTGGCTGCGGGCGGGTGCTGGGTAGCGTGGCTGGGCGCGTCGCTGCTTTCTTCACGCCCCCGTACGTCTCGACCTTCACGACGTATGGCGCCACCCGCTCCGCAGCCGCCCGGATCTGCGTCTGCTGCCGCGCGTACGAATCTCCGTCCTGCGCTCCGAGCAGTGCCAGAGCCAGAACGACTCTGAGCAATCTCGACGGTCGTGTCACGCCACCGTAACACAGCCGCGGATGTCGTTTGAGGAGGCTCAAGGCTTGAACATCAGATTGCCGGTGATGTTGTAGGCGTGCGGGCGGTTCTGGGCGAGCGCACCGATCGCGTCAGAGTCGCGGTCGACGGCGCGGTGCGTTTCGCCGGCGTAACACGACCGTCGAGATTGCTCAGAGTCGCATCCGGGCATCTGCGAAGACGCAATGGTCGCCGAGGTCGAGGTGGTCGCCGAAGTCGGCCTCGAGGGTGAGGGTCTTCACGGAACGGACGTCGAGGGACACGGGTTTGGGCGGCGTGCCATAGGGGAACGGGCCGCTGTCGAAGAGCACCTTGTCGTCGCCAAGGATGCGGAACACGGCATGGCCCTTGGGGCCGGCGCGGTCCTCGAGGCCGACGGTGGTCTCGAAGCGGGCGAAGCCAGGGGGCACGGCGAACGAGAGGCGGGTGCGCGGGATCAGCACGAGGCCGCGCTCGTAGGAGATCCCTCCGAGGCGGATCGGCTGGCCGCCGGGGGCCTGGTCGCGCACCCACGGCCACACGCGCTCCAGGGCCGGGGTCTGCTCGACCTTCGCCGGTTCGAGGTCGGAGAGGAACACGCAACGCGGCGAGCGCACGCGCATGCGCATCACCTGCTCGCGAGGGAAGCGCAGCTCGCCGCCCTCTGCCAGGACCAGCGTGAGCTCCTGCCGGTCCATCGCCGCCAGCCTGCCGAGCACGGACTCGTGCCGGCGCAGGCCCACGCGCACCAGCGGCAGCGCCTGCGCCGGCGGCGGCGCGCCGCTGCGCTGCGCGAACACCATCCCGTACACGCGCTCGAGCGGCAGGGTGCGCTCGGTGCCGGTGAAGTCCACCAGGATCTCCTTGGCCCGCACCTCCTTCACGGTCACCGAGAGGCGCCGCACGCGCTCGCCCTGTAGCGCATAGAGCCAGTCGGCGGCGGCATCCGGCTTGAGCAGGTCCTGGGCGAAGCCGCCGTCCTCGGCCAGGGGCTTCGCCGCCACGCGCGCGGCCGCCACGAACGCGAGCGGCACACGCGTCGCGCCGCGGGCCCCGTGCACGTTCACCAGCAGGTCCTTGCCCTCGCCTCCGCTCAGCTCACCGAGCAGGCGCTGCGCGCTGCGCAGGAGGACGAAGGACGAATCCCCCGGGGCAGCCGGCTCGCGCGGGTCGAACACCACGCTCTCGACCGCGTCCAAGGGCACGCCGTCCCGGACCATGGCCGCGACGCGCTCCGCGGCGTCCGCAGGCGCCGCACCCGCACCGCCGAGGCGCAGCCGGCCCTCGCCATCGAGACCCTCGACCACGGCATGGAATGCGAGGCCGTCGAACGTGCGCAGCAGCGCCGCCGGCTCCTGCGCGTCCGCCGCCGCGACGATCCCGAGCAGCGGCGCGAGGCAAGCGCCACGCGCCGGCCGCCTCACCGCGAGCCTCCCAGGCGCCGGTAGTACTCCTCCAGCATCTTCTGGTAGCGCGGCGGCAGCTTGGTCTGCACCTCGGTCTCGATGGCCTCGCGCTCGCGCTGGGCCATCTCGCCCCAGCGGTCGGCCACGCCGCTCACGCGGTTCAGGCTGCCGATCCGCGACGCGCCGGGCGGCGCCTGGCTGCTGCTGGCCGGCGCGGTGGGGCGCTGGCTGTTGCCGCCCGGCGCGCCCGACTGCCGCTCCTGCTCCTCGATCTCCTCGAGGATCTTGGCCAGCCGATCGATGATCTGCTTCTGCCGCGCCTGGGTGTCCTCGCCGGTGTCGGTCTTGCGGATCCGGCGCTCGACGTCCTTCATCGAGTCGGCGAGCCCGTGCAACGCCGACTCCTGGCGCATCTCCAGGTCGGCGAGGGCGCGCTTCGCGCCCACCAGGAAGCGCTCGGGCGCGTTGGGGAAGAGCTTCAGGAACGCGCGGAAGTTCTGGATCGCCTCGTCGACCAGCGGGATGCGCCCCAGCGCGTCGCTGTAGAACCACGCCGCCTCGGCGTCGAGCGGCGTGCGGTTCGCGTCCTCCTTGAGGTACTCCTGCAGCACCTGTGCCGCCTGGGCCGGCTCGTCGGCGTCGAGGAAGACGCGCCCCAGCTGGTAGCGCGCATGCGCGCGCAGGTACGGATCCTGTGCCGCCGCCACCACCTTGGCGAGCCGCAGCGCCGCCTCGGGCCTGCCGTCCTCGGCGGCGCGCACCGCCGCGTCGTAGTCGCGGTACACCTTGCGCAGCAGGGCGTCGGCGGCCGGACCCGCGCCCTCGCCGACCTCCTGGCGGAACGCATCGAGCATCTCGGCCTTGGCTCCGGCCTGGGCCATGGCTCGTGCGAACGCCTCCGGATCGAAGGGGCGATACGCGCTCGGTCGGGTGGCCGCGCCCTCCTGGGCGCTCGCCGGCGCACCGAGCGCGAGCAGCGCCGCCAACGCGGCGCCGCACGCGCGGGAGAGGGTCACTTGCCCTCCTCGCCGCCCGCCTCGTCCTTGGCCAGCTTGGTGGCGAGCTTGCGGGTCAGCTCCTCGACCCGACCCTGCCGCTTGGACAGGAGCTGGGCCTCCTGCTGGCCCTGCGGCGTGGCGCGCGCCTCGCCGACGCGGCCGTCGTACTCGGTGGTCTTCTTCGCGACCTGCTTCTGCAGGCCGAGGATCAGCTTGAGCTCGGCGGAGATCGGCACCAGCTGCGGCTGGCCGTTGCACTGGCTGCATTGGCCGGCCTCGCCGTCCTCGATGGCCCGGCGCAGGGCGTCGAGCAGCATCGCGAGCGTGGTCTCGATCTCCTTCTGGCGCTCCTGCACGAACGCGCCGGTCTCGAGGGCCCGGGTGCGCTCGGCCACCATGTTCAGGAGGTCGCGCACCTCGCCCAGCATGTCGGGGAACACCGCGGTGGTGCCCTCCTGCTCGAGCAACGCGATCGCCGACACGGCCTCGCCGGCCAGCCCGCCCTCGCCCTCGCCCACCTCGAGGCAGCGCTTGCGCAGCGCGTCCGGCAGCGTGTCGACCTTGGCGAGCGCGCCCTGCCGCAGGCCCTCGATCGCGCGCGTCGACGCACTCAGTTCCTTCTGCTTCTCGAGCATCGCCGCGAGCCGCTCCTCCATCGCCCGCAGGACCTCGTCCTGGAGCTGCTGGCGCAGCTGCGCGAGCGCGTCCTCGAGGGCCTTCTTCGCCTGCTCGAGCTGCTCCTTCGCGTCCTGCTGCTCCTGCTTGGCCTTGCCCGCCTTGCGCTCCTTGAGGCTGCCGGCCGCGGCCTTCTGCTTGGGCACCGCCTGGCGGACGTTGTCGGCGCCGGGCGCCTTGCTCTTCTCGCCCGGCTTCTCCTCCACGGACTCCATCTCCTCGGCCAGCTTGTCGGTGGACACCTTGGTCACCTCCTGGGCCCGGATCTGCTGGTCGAAGGGCAGGGCCAGGAGCTCGCGCTTGGCGGCCTCGGCCTTCTTCTCGAGTTCCTTCCTGGCGTTCTCCAGGTGCTGCAGCGCCTGGTCCATGTCCTCGACCGAGCGCTGGGCCTGATTCTGCGCCAGCTTCTGCTGCGCCTGGCCCATCGCGCCGGACGCCGACTGGCACGAGCCGGAGCACGAGCCGCCCGCCTTGCCCTCCCCCGGCTGGCCCGGGCCGGGCTTGCTCTGGCCCGGGTCCTTGGGCAGCAGGCCCGCCGCCTCCTTCTCCAGCTTCTCGAGCTGCTGGGCGACCTTCTCCGCGTTCTCCTTCAGGCCGCCCTGCTTCTGCCCCATCTCCTCGGCGGTCTTCGGGTTGGCGGCGGCAGCCTCGGAGCCGGCCTGCTCGCGCAGCCGCTTCTGCCCTGCGATCAGGTCCTCGATCGCCTGGCGCGCCTGCTCCAGATCCAGCAGGTGCTGCTCCAGGGCTTCGGTGCGCGATGCGTTCTCCTTCTCGGCCTGCTGCTCGGCGATCAGCTGTTCGACGCGCTTCTGGAACTCGCTCAGCTTGTGGATCTGCTCCAGCAGCTTCTCGACGTCCCGGTCGCGGCGCAGGAGCAGGTCCATCAGGCGCTTCAGGTCGCCCTGGATCTCCTTCATCTTGGCCAGCGACTCGTCCCACCGCTCCGCGGTGAGCAGGCCCCGCACCTCGTCGAGCCGCTGCGGCAGGCGCGCCTCCTGGATGAAGCGGTTGCCCGCGGCGAGCGACCTGCTCTCCTCGGGCTCGGCGCCCGCCAGCGCCGCCTGCAGCCGCTGCATGCGCGCCGACAGCTCCTGGAAGAGGAGCCGCGCGCGCTCCTGCTTGGTCACCACGGAGTCCTGGGCGGCACCCGGGGAGGCGAGCATGCCGAGGAGAACGATGAGCAGACTCGAGAGCCAGATACGCATCGGGATCACGCCTCGTTCACTTGTCCTTGGGCCGGGTCGCCGCGGGGCCCGGGTCCGGCCCGAAGATGTCGGTTCCGACCTGCCGCCGGAGCCGTTCGAGATCATCGGCCACATTCTCCTCCAGGCGAAGCACCTCGCGCAGGCTCTCCAGTACGGCGGCCATGCTCTCGAGCTGTTCCATCTGGCGAAGCACCTGACGCAGGACGCGGGCGGCGGCTTCCAGGGTGGCCAGGGCGACCCCCCGTCCTTCCTCCTGCCCCCCGGTCGCGAAGGCGGCGATCTGGTCGGCGCCCAGGGGGAATTCCTCCTGGGCCACCCTTCGCAAGGGGGCCACGATGCCGGTCTCGAGACGCCGCAGGACCGTCTCCTCGAAGAGGCGGTTGTTGCGCATCTCCTCCAGGATCCCCGAGTAAGCGTCGCCGACGGCCTTCACGCGCGCACCCAGGGTGCGCTGCCCCCGGGCCAGGGCCTGGAGGCGGTCGGCGTTGGCGGCCGCCTTGGGATCCGCGGCCGCCGGGGCCGGAATCGCTTCCAGGTCGGCCTTGGCCGCGCCCAGGTCCGCGAGGATCAACTGGAGCTCACGGCGCTGTTCGGCCTGCCGGCGTGCGAGTTCCTCCAGGAGCTTGTCCTTGGTCACGATCCGGAACACCACCGGCTCGCTCAGGCCGACCTGCGGCTCGGGCTCGCGGCGGTCGAGGGCCTTCAGGCGCAGCGCGAGGGTCTGCTCCGGCTTCAGCTCCCCCAGGGAGGAGCCCATCAGGTCGAACACGGTCTCGGTGATGAACTCCTCGCTGCCCGGCCCCACCGTGTCGAGCCCCGGCAGGGCCAGGGGCAGCCACGGGGCGTCGGCCGGAAGCGGCGTGGTGGCGTCGCCGCCGGCGCGCGCCTCGGCGCCCACCGCCGCGAGCCCGAAGTCGTCGGTGGCGCGCAGCGTGCCGGGGATGCGCGCGATCGGCGTGATCCGCGCCCCCACGCCGCGCGGCAGGAACGCGGCCTTCGGCGCGAGGTCGTCGACCACCCGCAGGACGAACCGCGGCTGCGGCGCGTTGGCGAGCCGGTCCTGATCGACCACCTCGAGCGCGTAGGCGCCGCTCTCGGACGGCACGAACTCGCCGGCGAACGCGGCCCCGTCGCCCGCCAGCGCCAACGCCACGCGCGCGCCCTCGGCCGGCACGAGGCTCGCCTCGCGCAGGATCTTGGTGGCCTTGCCCTGCACGGCGATGCGCGTGCCGCGCAGCACGCGCACCTCGGCATCGCCCAGGGGAATGGCCTCGGGCGGGCGCTGCACGTAGGCCGGGACGTGCGCGGTGAGCGCGAGCTGGTCGATGCGCGGCCGCGGCACCAGGACGATGCGCAGTTCCGGGGTGAGGCCGTCGCCGCCGTGGGCCTGCAGGACGCCTTCGGACGGCAGCGGCGGCAGCTGCGCCACGAAGTCGCCCTCGCCGGTGAGGGTCATCGCCTCCGTGCCGCTCGCGCCGTCGTCCAGCTCGTAGCGCAGGAACACCTGCTCGGGCACCACGCCGCGCGCGCGCACTCGCACGGTGACCTCGTCCCCCTGCGGCACGCGCAGCGCCGCGCCGGCGTCGACGAACTCGAGCTGCGTGCGGCGCGGCCACTCGCGCGCGGACAGCAGGAGGTTGCGCTGGGCCCACAGTCCCGCGGTGTCCGGGAACAACGCCGCCCACGCGCCCAACACCGCCACGCAGCCCGCCGCGGCGAGGCCAAAGCGGAACACGCGCCCCGCATCGACCGCGCGCCGGTAGCCGAGCCCCGGGAGCGCCGTCTCGACGTCGCGCACGACCGCCTCCATCAGGGCGCGCGACTCTCCGCCGGCGCGGTCCGGATCCGCGGCCGCGAACTCCACCGCGCTGATCAGCGCCTGCGCGGCGCGCGGCTCGACCCGCTCGACGGCCAGCGCCAGCTCGGCGTCGGGCAACGCCACGCGCAACGGATCGAGCAGGTGGTTGCGCAGCGTGGCCAGCGCGGCGCCGAGGCCCAGGCCGAGGAGCACGGCGCGATAGCCCCACTCGAGGCGCAGGGTGTGATCGAGCACCAGGCTGGCCAGGGTCCAGGCCAGTGCCAGGAGCAGGAGCCGCCCGCCGCCCTCGGTCCACACGCCGCGCCGGACCCGGCCGCGCAGGCCCGCGAGGATGCGGACGCGGCGGCTGGCCGCTGTGGACGCGGCGGGTGGCGGGGTGGTGGTCGTGCTCACAGCAGGTTGAACCTCTTGCGCAGGAGCCATTCGGCCGCGAGCACGGAGAGCAGGAGCAGCACGGTCACCATTCCGTCCCACAGCGCGTGCGGGGTGCGGAACACGTCGATCGTGGTGGCCGAGGGGAGCTTCGCGAGCTCGGCGCGCAGCTGTGCGGCAGTGGTGAGCAGCTGCGCACCCGGCGCCGTGCACAGGGCGCTCAGCTCGGCCAGATCGACCGGGCCCTCGCGCTCGAGGCGCGCCGGCACCACCTGCAGGCGCGCGGTGCTCTCCTTGCCCTGGGCATCGACGTGGCGCACCCGATGGAAGCCGGTGGCCGGCGGACGCACGAACGTGGCGTAGCGGCCCGGAGCTCCCTCCACGGCCGGCACGTCGAGCTCCTCCTCGCTGCCGCCCTCGAGTCCGATGCGCACGCGCAGCGACGGCAGCACGATCGGCTGGCCGGCCGGGTCGCGCGCCTCGGCGCCGAGCTGCGTGCCCTCGCCCAGCTCGATCCGCTCCTCGGCGAGGCGCAGGCGCACCGCGCCGCCACCGAGCCCCAGCTTGCCCTCGAAGAGCCAGCGCAACCCGCGCAGCCAGTAGCGCTGGTACTCGCCCTCGTGCGGACCCACCCAGCGGTAGACCTCGTCGGTCGCGGCGAAGAGCACGCGCCCGGCACCGACGAAGTGCGCGGCCAGGAGCGGCATCGGCCCGTCGCTGCGCGCGAGGCGCGGGTTGGGGTGCGCCACCAGGGTGAGCGCTGCGGGCTTGGGTCGCGCCACCGGGAAGGCCCAGTGGAAGCGCGGCAGGCGCGGCCAGAGCAGCGCGTTCTCGTCCTTGTCGGCGACCAGGCGCGTGAGCGGGTGCAGGGAGCCCTCGGGCGTGAGCGTGAACGGCCACGCCGCGTCGAACGCGCGCCCGAACCCCACCACCTCGCGGTCGGCCAGGGCGAGGTCGGGCACCACCGGCAGGATCGCCGCCAGCGGTTCGGTGCTGGCGGTGTCGCGCAACGCCTCCAGCGTGTGCTTCTCGCCGCACACCCACCACAGGCCGGCGCCCTCCTCGCTCACCTGCCGCGCCACCTCCTGGCAGAACTCACGCCCCAGGCGGCGCGGGTCGGGGTCGAGGAACACGAACGCGTGGTACTCGCCGATCGCCGCCTTATCGCCGGGCAGGGCCTGGATCGGCACGTCGCCGTCCTGCGGGAAGTCGGGGTCCGCGCTCTGCAGGTACCCGCTCACCTGCACGGTGCGATCGCGGATCAGGAAGGTCTGCAGGGTCCGGAACTCGAACTTGGGCGAGCCGGCGACCAGCAGCACGCGGATCTGGTCGGCGAGCACGTCGAGCCTGGTCTCGCGGCGGTGCCGCTCGGGCACGAAGGTCTCGCCCCCCAGCGGCTCCAGCTCCACGGCGTAGGTGCGCGTGCCCGGGTCCTCGGCGCTCAGCTCGGCGAACTCGAACCACGCCTCGCCACGCCCCTGGGCGAGCGTGACCTCCTTGGTCTCCACGGCGCGCGTCGTGCCGTCCTTCGCCACCTCGACCAGCTTGGCCCGCGCCACCGGGGCGTCGAGGCCCTGCGCCAGCACCTGCGCACGCACGCGGAACGGGTCGCGCTGGAACACCTTCTCGGGCGCCTCGATCCGCCCCAGCGCGAGGCTCTCGGTCTGCGCCGGATCGCCCACCGGCAGCACCAGGGTGCGCGGCACCTTGCGCTGCACGAGGACCCGCGCCGCCTCCGCGCCGGGCGCGCCCTGGTTGCGCCGTCCGTCGCTGAGCAGCACGAGGCCGGCCACGCCCGCGTCGCGGCTGCGCTCCAGTGCGCCCCGCAGGGCCGCGCCCAGGTCGGTGCTGCGCCCGTCGGCAGGCAGCGTCGCGGGATCGGCGTCGGCGGCGATCGGCTCGATTCCGCCGCCGAACCCGTACAGGCGCAGCTCGTTCTTCTGGGCCAGCTCGCGGAGCAGGCGGCCGCCGTCGCCGAAGAGCGCGGCGCGCGCCAGGTCGAGGCGGCTGGCCGCGCCCGGCGCCGCGATGCCGACCTCGCGCCACCCCTCGGCGTACGGCCCCGACTCCGCGCGGCGGAACGGGTCCTTGCTGGCCATCGACTGCGAACGGTCGACCAGCACGATGAGGTGGCCCTTGCGCACGTCGCGCTTGACCGCGATCAGGCTCGGCTCCAGGAACACCGCCAGCGCGACCAGGATGGCCACCGCGCGCAGACCGATGAGCACGAGGCGGCGCGAGAGCGAGAACTCGCGCGTCTCGCGCCGGTAGATCGCCGCGATCAGCCAGAGCGCGCCCACCAGTCCCACGAGCAGCACGAGCGCGAGACCCCCGCCGGGGATCGCCGCCAGCTCGAGACGCAACTCGGTGCCGTCCTCCAGCGGGATGCCTTTGCGCAGCGCGAGCCATCGCAGGAGTTCCTGCATCAGCCGTGCCTCCGGCCGAAGCGCCACGCGAGGAACGTCTCGAGCAGGAGCCCGATCAGGATGCCGGCGACCAGCAGGCGCCACAGCTCGCTCTGCCCGGCCTGCAGGGCCGGCGAGCCGCGGCCCGCCACCGTGACGCGCTGCTGGAACTCCGCGCCGTACGCGCTGAGCAGCCCGTCGCCGCGCAGGGGGCGCAGGTCGCTCTCCCCCAGGTGGGCATTGCGGCTGAACACGCGCCGCTCGGGTTCGCCGGCGTGCGGCGTCGCCACCGCCTCGAAGAGCCCGTAGCCGCGCACTTCGCCCATCGGCACCGCGAGCGCTCCGTCGGGGCCCGCGGTGAGGGTGCGCTCGGCGGCGTCCTCGCGCAGCGCGCGCACCAGGACGTCGAGCCGGTGGCGCGCCGGATCGAGGGCGAGCCGCCAGGTCGAGGACGGCAGCAGGTTGTCGGCGCCGAGGTCCTGGCGCGGCGCGGCGAAGCGCTGCGCCTCGGTCCAGGTCACCAGGTACGCGGGCGTGGCCGGCCAGTTGGTCCACGCCGCGTCCGCGGTGCTGGCACAGAGCAGGACCGTGCCGGCGTCCTCGCGGCTGCGCGCCACCAGCAGCGGCGCACCCTCGGGCCCGCCCAGGCGCAGCAGCACCTGCGGCGGCGCGGCGCGATCGAGTTCCAGGGTCAGGTGGCGCCCGACCGCCACCGCGCGCGCGAACAGCGTCTCCAGCACGCCGGCCGCGGTGGCCAGCACCGGATGCTCGCGCGCGGCGAGAAACACCCGCTCGGGCCGGTCGAGGTCGCCCGCCACCGCGATCGGCCGGGCCGGCAGCAGCCCCCTGCCCTCCCGCCACAGCGCCTCGGCGTAGCGCGCCGGCTCGACCTGGTTGCCGAGGAACACCAGGAGGCCGCCTCCCTTGGCCACGAACGCCTCGAGCTTCTCCACCACCGCGCGCGCCGGCGCCGGCACGTTGCAGAGACACACGGTGTCGAAGCCGGCCAGGTCCTCGGCCGCCAGCTGGTGCTCGGCGATCACCTTCACCGCGACCCCGGGGCCGGAGCCGCCGCCGGACTCGAGCGCCGCGGCGAGGAAGTAGGTCTCCGACTGCTCCGCGCCGTCGCGCGGGTCGCCGTCCACGAGCAGGGATCTGGTGCGCTCGCGCACGTCGAGGGCCAGGGCGCGGCGGTCGTCGGGGGCGTAGCGGTCGGGCGCGAGGCTGGCCAGGAGGCCGTGCGGACCCTGGCTCGCGAAGGTCGGGGTGAAGCTCAGCGCGGCGCGCCCCCCCGCGGGCAGCGCGGCCAGCGGCCGGGCGACGCGGGTCTTGCCGTCGATCTCCAGCACCACCTCGCCGGCGGCGCTCTGGCCGGAGCCGAGGTTGGTCACCTCCGCCACGAAGGTCAGCGGCACGCCCACCACCGCGACGCGCTCGTCCATGCGCAGTGCGGTGATCGCCAGGTTCTCGTGCTCGTCGGGTGCGAGCGGCTCGATCCGCACCTGCACGCTCTTCGGGTCGAGGGCGCGCACGGCGGCTTCCAGCTCCGGCCGTGCGCGGCCGTCGTCGCCGAGCCAGTCCACGCGGCGCAGGTCGGTGAGCACCACGATCTCGGTGCGGCCCGCCTCGGGCGTCGCGGCGATGCGCTGCGCCAGCTCGCGGAACACCGCCGCCCACTCGCTGCGCGAGTCGCCCGGGTCGACGCGCTGCAGGGCCTGGCGCAGCCGCTCTTCGAGGCCCGGGCCGGCACGCACCGCGGCCAGCTCGGGCCGCCCCGGCCGCCCGCTGCGCAGCAGCGTGACCAGGTCGCCCTCGCGCGCCTCGGCCAGGGTCTTGGCCAGTGCCTCGATGCGGTCCGCGGCCAGGGTCTGCACGGTCTTCACGCCGGCGCGCTGCTGCATCGACGCGGAGTCGTCCAGCACCAGCACGTGGTGGGTGCGCACGCCGACGAGTCCTCCGCCGCCCAGCTGCGGGCGCGACACGGCGAGGATCAGGAGCACGACCAGCAGGGTGCGCAGCAGCAGCAGGAGGAGCTGTTCGACCCGGATGCGCTTGCGGTTCTTCTGCAGGGCCTTGCGCAGGAACTCCATCGCCGCCCACGGCCGCCGTTGGAAGCGCCGCCGGTTCAGCAGGTGGATGACCACCGGCACCGCGGCGAGCGGCAGGCCATAGAGCAGGAGCGGATTGAGGAAGCCCATCGCGATTCCGTGCGGCTCAGCGCTGGTAGATGGGCACCAGGGCGTAGGGCAGCTGCAGGATGGTCAGCGCGATGGCCGTGCCGTAGGTGGTCCCCACGCCGTCGCCCATCCACGAGCCGTCGGAGCTCTGCTGGCGCTGCAGCCACGCGGCCATCTTCGGGTAGTAGCGCTCCCAGTCCTGGCCGCCGCGCTGGTAGAGCGCCTGGGCGAGATAGAGGTGCGCGTAGTAGTGATGGCCCTGGTTGCGGCCGTCCACGGGCAGGGTGCGCAGCGCGTAGGCCAGCGACTTCTCCGCCAGGGGATCGTCGTACTTGCCCGCGTTGTACATGACCGCGACCGCGGCGGCGGTGATCGGCGCGCGGCCCTCCCCGCCGCTGGTGGCGCTGTAGCGGATCCCGCCGTCGGAGTTGGCCGACTTCTTGATGTAGCCCACGGCCTTCTGCACGGTCTGCACCGGCACCGTGATCCCGGCGTTGCGGCACGCGCGCAGGGCCTGCATCTGGGTGACCGTGACGCTGCCCTCGTCCATCCCCGAATCGGCGGTGTAGTACCAGCCCCCCGGCCCCGACTGCGCACGCGCGGTCAGCTGCACGGCCTTGCTGAGCACGTCGTGCAGGCGCTCCTGCCGCTGCGGGTCCTCCTCCATGCCATAGACCTGCGCCAGGAACATCGTGGCGAAGCCGTGGCCGTACATGGAGCGGCCTTCCTCCGCGGGCATGGTGATCAGGCCGTTGGACTGGGCCTGCGCCAGTAGGAAGTCGACCGCCTTGCGCACCTGGCGCCAGTACTTGCCGCGCGTCGGCGTGGAGCCCTCGCCGACCAGCGCCATGCCGGCGAGCGCGGTCATCGCCACCGGGTACACGCCTTCGCCGCCCGAGCCGCGCCAGGAACCGTCACGGTTCTGGGTACGGGCCAGGAACTCGAGGCCGCGCCGGATCGACTTGTCGATCTCCGGGGTCACGAGCTTGGGCAAGGTCTCCTGGGCCTGCCCGGCAGCGCCGAGCAGGATCAGGGACAGGATCGCACGGGCGCGGGTCATTCGCGTCCCTCCTCGAGGAGCCTCTGTTCCCGTTCCGCTGCCGCGCCGTCCTTCAGGACGCGCAGCACGTTCACGCGATGCAGGCGCCAGCGCCGCAGCTCCTCGCTGCCGCGCAGCAGGGGCCGCACCCGGTCCAGCACCGCCAGCGCGGGCTCGCGCGCCGCGGCCCGGGCGGATTCCAGCGCGATCTCCCCCGCCTGGTCGATGGCGCGCTGCGCCCAGGCGTCGCGCTCCGGGGGCTCGGGCTCGCCCGCGCCGTTCAGCTTGGCCAGCTCCGCCTCGGCCACCGCCAACGCCCCGTGGAGGTCGCCGGCCAGGAGCAGCCAGTTGGCGCGGCGGCGCGGATCGGTCTCGGACTGCGCGCGCGAGGCGATGGCCTCCGGGACACCGTAGAGCTCGACGCCCCCCTCGTAGACCGCGGCCACGTAGGGTCCGCTGGCGGTGAGGTTCACCGGCCCGGTCTGATCGCCTTCGCCCGGGGCGACGCGCGGCAACGCGAGCCGGCGCCAGCGTCCGCCGTCGGCCGGCAGCATCAGGAGGGCGCGGTCGTCCGGCAGCACGACCCACTCGTCGTTGACCAGGCCGCGCCCGGCGAAGCGGAGCGGCGCGGACATGGGCACCTCGTCCTCCCACAGGCGCACGCCGCTGCGCAGGTCCACGCACAGCAGCCGCGAGCCGGCGAGGTACACGTGCTTGCGGTTGGCGCCGAGCAGGTGGCGGTGCGCGTTGCCCTCGCGGGGCACGACCCAGAGCAGCTCGCCGGAGGCTCCGTCGACGCCGAGCAGGCACTGCCCGTCGGTGGGCGCACAGAGCACGATCCCGTCGCGCACCAGCAGCTCGGCCGGCGCGAAACCGCCCTGCTCGTGCTCGCGGTAGTAGTTCACCATGCCGAACACGTTCTGCTCGGCGCGGGAGCGCAGGCGGCGTACCGGCGGCCGGAACGGGTCCTCGCGCTCCACGCGCCGCAGCCAGCGCAGCTCGCCGGTGGCGGCGTCCAGGGCGCCCAGGGCGCCTGCGTTGGTGGCCACGAACGCGGTGCCGCCCTGCACGACGACGCGCACCCCCGGGGCACGCACCAGCTCGCTGCCGCCGATGTGCAGGAGCGTGCGGTACACCGGCCGGCCGGTCGCGGCCTCCACGCACTGCACCCCGTAGGCGCCCTGGTCGAGCACCGGTGCCAGGAGCAGCGTGCCGTGGCGCGTGGGTGCCGCCAGCCAGGTCAGCTCGGACGTGCCGGTGCCGCGCTCGCGGTTGGTCCTGGTCGTCCACACGAGGTTGCCGCTGCGCGCGTCGATCGCGATCAACTCGTTGCACAGCTCCAGGCGCCGGTTGCCGACCGGGCGGTCCGACCCGAACACGAAGTAGAAGCGCTGCTCGTCCCACTCCACCTGCTGGACGGCGTAGTCGTAGCTGGCGTGGCGCGCGCGCGGCGCGCCCTGGCGCGGCCGCTGCTGCGCCAGCGAATGCTGGGTCTCCAGCACCGCGCGTCCCGATCCGGCCTCGTGCACCCGCAGGCGCATGTGGTCGAAGAACGCGACCTCGTCGCCCAGGATGGCCACGGTACCGCCCGGGGTGAACTCGCGCGGCCGGGGCGCCGGCAGGTTCGAGCCCTCGCCCGAGAGCGTGGTCACCATGTTGGCGCGCTGCCCTTCGGCCTGCGCGGCGCGGTACGGCTGGGGATCGGCGAACCGGAGCTCCCAGAGCGGCACCAGGGCCTGGCTCTCGCCGCCGAGCGCGAAGCTCGCCGCACGCGCGCCGGGTGCACCGCCGGGTCCGCCGGCGAAGAGCGGGTGGCGCTCGAGGTCGCGCAGGGCCACCGCCTCGCCGAGGACGCGCACCGCGGCGTCGGGCTGCTCGGCCGCCGCGGCGTGCAGGGTCTCCACGGCCCGCTGCCGTTCCCCGAGGAGCTGCAGGCAGAGCGCGATCCGCACCCACAGGGACGTGTCCGGTCCGAGGACGGCGCGGCGCTCGTCCTTGGGATAGACGTCGCGCAGCACCAGGAACACCTGCATCGCCGCGCGCAGCTCGCCCTGGTCCATGAGCAGGTCGCCGGCTCCGAGCAGCGCCCGCGCCGCGGCCTTGGTCACGAACCAGCGGGTGGCCACCGTCTCCAGCGCCCGCGGGTCGCGGCGCGCCATGGCGGTGCGATAGGCCTGCTCGGCCTCGACCTCGTAGCGCGCCCGGAACAGCTCGATGCCCGCGGGCGGCAACCCGGCCAGGAGTTCGTGGACCAGGCGCCGCACCGGCCGGAAGAGACGGCCGTCGGCGCTGTAGACCGCCCGCGAGGGATCGTCCTCGGGCGAGGGCAGCGTGGGCCGCTCCGGGGGCTGAGTCGGCGCCCGCCCGGGCTGGCGGCCCCGGTTCGCCGGCTCCGGCTGCGGAACCTCCTGCGGTGGCGCCTGCGGCGGCGGTGCTGCGTCCTGGACGACCTTGCCCTCGAGCACGTCGACGAGCACCTGGATCGCCGCGTCGTACTCGTCGCGGGCCAGGAAATCCTTGGCCTTGCGGACGAAGCGGTCGACGTTGTCGATGGCGAAGAACCCCGGCCTGGGTCCGCTGTCCTCGTCCTGGGGCTTCGGCTCCCGCCCGGGCAGGAGCAGGGTATTGCCGCCGCCTGCGGGTGGGTCGCTGCGGTTCATGCCACCCTGCGCCGGCAGGAGTGCGGCCATGCCGCCTCCCACCAGGGCGAGGGGGATCCAGAGGCGCGAGAACAAACGTTCCAGGCTGGGTCGGCGGACAGAAGGGGGTCGGGAACAGGAATCTACGTTGGGGGGTCCTCAGCGGCGAGTCCCGGCGCCACGATGTGGCCGGCAAAGGCACGGAGCCTTCGCCGGACCTCCCGCGTTCTCGGGGTCCGCCGGAAGCGGAGCGGCGACTGCGACGTCCGGAGGCCGCCTCCTCCTCCCGCAGAATCCATCCGTGCCCCGTCCGGTGCCGTTTCTCCCGCACGCCGCATGTCCCGCCACTCCCGAGGCCGACGAGCCGCCAGCCCCGTGATCGTGAACGCCCCAAGCCTCGTCATCCTCCTCCTCACCCTGACCCCTCTGGCGGCCCAGCAGACCTGGACCCCCGAGGAGCTCGACACCCGGGCCAGGCCGTTCGCCGACGGCGACCTGCCCGCGCAATGGCAGGCGCTGAGCGAGATCGTCAAGGCGCGGGCCGATGCCCTGCCGGCCTTGCTGGTGCGGCTCGGGGGCAGCCACCAGGAGCAGCAGCTGGAGATCGTGCGCCTGCTCGACCAGCTCGCCGACGAGCGCTGGGTGCGGCGCGAACAGGCCGAGCGGGCCCTGATCGAGATGGGTCCCCGGGTGCGGCCTTTGGCCGCGTGGCGGGTGGAGAACGGCAAGACCCTGGAGGAGCGGCTGCGCAGCCAGCGCATCCTCGACCGGCTGCAGAACGACCCCAAGGCCAATGAGCGGGCCGAGGCCGAGCTGCGCGTCCTGCGCGGGCTGCTGTGGGTCGCGGCGCACCTGGATCCCGAGCCGCGCCTCGCCAATGTGGTGCGCGTCGCCGCCGACCATCCCGACCCGCGCGTCGCGGAGGCGGCACTGCGGGCGCTGGGCAGCCTCGGCGACGACGAGGACGTGCCGCGCCTTCACACCCTGGCGCGCGACCCCCGCTCGCCGAGCCGCGCCGTGGCCCTGGGAGCCCTGCCCCGCCTGCGCGGCGGCAAGGCCAAGGCGGCGGTGGAGGCCCTCGTGCGGGAACCGGGTCTGAACGCCGACGAACGCGTGGCCCTGGTGCGCGCGCTGGCCGAGCGCGGCGACGCCGCGGACACGCTGGCGGCCCTGGCCGGCGGCGCCGACCCGCTGGTCGCCGCGGCCGCGCGCGCGTCCGGCGAGGACGGCGCGGCCGGCGGCGAGGTGCGGGTCGAGGTGAGGGGTGGCGGGCAGGTGCGCGGCCGCTTCCTCGGCTTCCGCGGCGACAGCCTGCTGCTGGCCAGCGGCGAGCTGGAGCGCGGCATGCTGCCGGTGGCGCTGATCACGCGGGTCCTGGGCGTGCCGCCGGTGCCCGCGACGACGCCTGCGCGGATCTACCTGCGCGCGGGCACGCGCGTGCGCGGCACGGTGGACGCGATGGATGCCACCTCCCTGCGCTTCACGAGCCCGCGCTTCGGGCCCCTGCAGGTGGCCCGCGGCCACGTCCTCGGGCTGGGGCTCGGCGCCGGCCTGGAGCGGGCACCGATCGCCCCGGGCGCGACCGATCAGGTGCGCGGAGCCGACGGCGCGTGGCAGCCCGGCGCGGTGGTCGGGGTGACCGGCAACCGGATCGCGTTCCAGGCGGACGGCGCAACGACGCCCGCGGAGCTGGCGCTCGACACGCTGCAGGGCGTGGTGCTCGCGCGGCCGAAGCAGAACGAGGCCACGTTCGCCTGCGCCCGCCTGGAGACCCGCGACGACGACCGCCTGATCGGGCACGTGGCTCGCGCCGACGCCCAGGGCATCACGCTGGTGAGCGCCGACCTCGGCCCGGTGCGGGTGGCCATCGCCGACCTCGCGGCGCTCGACCTCCGCTGCCACAGCGGCGCCGAGGCGGGACTCACCATGATCGCCGACTACAGCGCCCAGGCCGTGATCGAGATCGACGACCAGAACCGGCAGGTGTTCCGCCTCGACGGCGTCGTCGGCGTGTGGGACGCGCAGCCGCTCGACAACGGCAACCTGCTGGTGGTGGAGTTCGCGATGAGCCAGGTGAAGGAGGTCTCCCGCGACGGCAAGGTCGTGTGGTCGTACGGCAAGCTCAAGCAGCCGTACCGCGCGCAGCGACTGCCCAACGGCAACACGCTCATCGCCGACACCTTCAACTCGCGGGTCATCGAGGTGGACCGGGCCGGCGAGGTCGTGTGGAAGTTCGAGGGCAAGATCCGACCGTTCTGCGCCCGCCGGCTGCCCGACGGCAACACGCTGATCGGCGACGTGATCTCGGACCGCGTGCTGGAGGTGAACGCCGCCGGCAACATGGTCTGGGAGGTCCGCAACAAGCCCAACGTGCACGAGGCCGAGCGGCTGCCCAACGGCAACACCCTGATCACTCTGCGCCAGCTCAACCAGGTGCAGGAGGTGGACCGCGAGGGCAAGGTGGTGTGGCAGCTCAGCCACCTCAGCTCGCCCTCCGACGCGGTGCGCCTGACCAGCGGCAACACCCTGGTTGCCGAGGTGGGCTGGGTGCGCGAGTTCGATCCCTCGGGCAAGGAAGTGTGGCGCCACAAGGTGAACTGGGCCGTGGGCGTGGCCCGATACTGAGCGATGCGCCGCGCGACGAGCCCCGGCATCCGCCGCCCATGACCCCGACCCGCCATCCTCGCCGCACCACGGCCTCCGGCCGGGCCGGGGCCCGCTGCGCCGGCACGCTCTTCGCCGCGCTGCTCATGGCCGCCGCAGCGGCGCAGGACGAGCCGCACTTCCCGCGCAGCCTCGACCCCATGGGGGTCGTGCTGGACGAGAACGGCAAGCCGGTCGAGGGGGCCAGCGTGCGCCTGGTCTGGACCACGCCACGCTTCGGCACCGGTCACTTCGGACGTGCCATCGCCGCCGTGCTGCGCGCACAGCCGTTCTTCGCCCTGCACACCGCGCGGGACGGCACCTTCGTCCTGCCCCTCACCCGCGACCAGCGCCACCTGCCGTTCCAGAACGACCAGCTCGCGCTCGTGGTGACCAAGGAGGGCCACCGCACCTGGGCCGAGGCGATCCCCTCGCTGCACGCCTACCTGGGCTCGCGCGTCGTGCTGCCGCGGCTGCGTCCGGAGGACGCGCTGGTGTTGCGGGTGCGCAGGCCTGCGCCGGGCATGCGCCTGCTCCTAGAGCGCTCGCCGGGGCCGCTGCGCTGGATCGCCGACGTGCCGGTGCCGGAGAGCGGCGAGGTGCGGCTCGCCGAGGGCGGCGTGCCCCAGCCGGGCATGCTGCCGAGCTTCACCCAGCTCCAGACGCTCTCGCTCGACGCCCACCTGCTGGCGGCGGGTCCCGCACCGGACTCCACGCCGCTCCTGCCGCTGCCCGTGGAGCAACCCGTGCCGCCCACGGACAAGGCCGCCGACCCGGGCGACACCGAGGTGACGGTGCGCGGCCCGGACGGCGCGCCGCCGCGCGCCCTGCGCTCGCTGCGGCGCGGACCCGACGGCGTCCTGCGCTGGTTCGCGGAGCCCGCGGCGAAGGTGGCCCGACAACCGCGCAACGAGCTCGTGGCACTCGTGGCCGCGGGCACCGTGGCCGCGTACCTGCCCGGTACCGAGGTCGAAGTGCGGGGGGTCGGCAAGGGACCCGCCGCGCTGCGCGTGGTCGACGACCGAGGCCGGGCGCTGGCGGGGGCGCGGGCGGAGCTGCACCCGCTGGAGCGCCTCCCGGCCCCGAACGAAGCGGTGCTGCATCCGCCGCTGCGCACCTGGGTCGCGGACGCCGAGGGCCGCATCGCGTGCGCGGACGCATTCCCGGCCGAGCCCTGCTTCCTGCGCGTCGTGCACCCCGGCAACGGCGAGCGGCTCGTGCCCGAACCGCGCGCCTTGGCCGACGATGCCCCGATCGCCCTCGCCCAGAGCGCCACTGCACCCCTCACGCTCTGCGTGCTCGGCGGCGACGGCGGACCGCTGGCCGGCGCGTCCGTGTTCCTGAGCGACGAGGCCAGCGCCGGCGATTCCTGCGCCGAGCGTCTGGTCACCGACGACAAGGGCTACCTGCGCCTCGCCGCAGTCAACGTGGGCGCGTGCACCGTCGTGGTGCGTGCCGACGGGCACCGGCAGGGCCGCAGCACCCTGCGCATCGCGCACGGCACCGACAACGCCACATCGATCCAGCTCGAGGCCGCGGTCGATGTGGCGGCGTGGCTGCGCGACGAAGCCGGCGGCGCGGTGCCGTTCGGCACGCTCTACGTCCAGGCCCTGCAGGGCTGGCAGACCGCCGACTCCGAGGGCCGCCTGTGGCTGCGCGACGTTCCGCGCGGCAGGCCGCTGGTGGCGCACACGCAGCGCGGGCAGGTGCAGCTCGCTGAATCGGAGGAGGTCCAGGCCCTGACCACCGCCGGCGGCGGTTGGTTCGTGCTGATCAGCGGCGAGGAAGTGGGGGTGCAGAGCCTGGCCAGGATCTGGTCGCGCGGTTCGTCGAGCACGGGCTTCGGCGGTGCCGGCCAGCGCGGGCGGGCCTTCCTGGTGCGCTGCGAGGGGCCGTTCGACGGCACCGTGTTCGTGCGCGGCACCAACGGCTTCGCCGTCGCGGTCCCGATGGCGGAGATCGAGGCCGGCCTGCGCAGCGGCGTGGCTCCGAGGATCGACCGCAGCCGCATCGTCCGGCGCGTGCCGGTGGAGATCCGCGGGGCCGGCGACCGCAGCGAGGGCTTCGCCGCGGTCCCGCTCCTCGATCGCAACTGGAACGCGCTGCTGACCTCGATCTACTCGGGTCCCACGCCCCTGGAGCGCGGCCAGGACGGGCGCTTCTATCTGCCGCTGCGCGATCGGCGCGCGTGGTTCGTCGAGATCCAGCATCCGGCGTTCAAGCCGGCCCGGCTCGAGGTGCCGGAGGCGCCCAAGGAGGGCGAGGCCGAGGTACCCGTGACCGTGGAGGTCGAGGGCGGCACGCAGGTCGTGCTCGAACTGAAGGTGGCCGGCGCACCCCGCGTCGGCTGGTGGAACCTGAGCGTCAACCGCGCGAACCGCGGGACGATCCTGCAGCAGAACACCCAGGAGCCGCCGCCCTTCGAGAAGCGCGGCGATCAGCACGTGGTGCGGATCCGGATGCCCTACGCGCTGGAACCAGGCGAGTACCAGGTGCAATGGAACTTCCAGAGCGCGGGCAACGGCAACCGCACGTTCCGCGTGGACGGCCCGGGAACGCTCGTGGTCCAGCTCCGCCCGGAGGCGGAGGAGCAGGCCGGCCCCGCGCCTGCGGACCAGACGGCACCGGCCAGGGTCCCTGCGTCCCGGCCGGCCGGGAAACGCTGATCAGCCGGGGAAGATCACGCCCAGCGCCTGCAGGTGCGCGCGCAGCAGGTCCACCTGCTCCGCGTCATGGTCGGCGGCCGCGCGGCAGTAGAGGTACCACGAGTGCGCGAGCGGCGTGGCGCGCACCGCGGCGGAGACGTGCAGCGCGTACCAGGGCAGCGCCGCTGCGGGACCCTCGGCCGCCAACACCTCCGCGCCGCGCCGTTCGGACTCGGCTGCGAGTCGCTCCCGGATGGCGCGCCAATCGCCACCCTCGGGCACGATCTCGCGCGCCGCGGCCAGGAGCCCGCGCAGCGATACGGCGTCCTCCTGCTGCGCCGCGGGCAGGTCGCCGGGCAGGGCGGTGAGCGCCGCGGTGGCCTCCGGGAAGCGGCCCTGGAACACCAGCTCGTAGGCGCGGTCCAGCGGCCGCAGGCGCACCTGCGCGTAGGCGCAGCAGACCAGGGCGACGATCCCCAGAGCCGCCAGGACGCCGCGCAGCCGGCGGCCGCGCTGCTCGAACGCCTGCAGGTAGCCGGGTTCCGACTCGCAGCGCAGGAGATGGGCGATGCGCCGCTCCTCGCTCGGGTGGCGGAGCGAGTTGCGCTGCGCGCTGGTGGGCCAGAGATCGCCGACGCGCCGCAGGGCGTCGATCACCGCCCCGGCGCCGCCCAACGCCTGGGCCGAGAGCGTGTCGGCCTCGTACTCGAAGCGGTGTGCCAGCACGCGCAACGTCAGGATCCCCGCCGCCACCGCGCCGCCCAGGCCGAGCCACTGCGTTCGGCCTGCGGCATCCGTGACGCCGAGGAGCAGGACCGGATGCACCAGCAACACCGGCAGGACGACGAACACCAGGAGCAGGAGCAGCGGATGGCCCGCGCGGGCGTGCCCCACCTCGTGGGCGACCACGCCGCGCAGCGCGCGCGGATCCAGCAGTGCGAGCAGCCCGTCGGTGAGCACGAGGTAGCGCGGCCAGCGCAACGGCCCCACCAGGGCCGCGTTCACCAGCCGGTGCCCGGTGCGCATCTGCAGCACCGCGCCCGGGGCGAAGCCGAGCGCGCGGGCCGCCTCGTGGATCGGGGCGCGCAGGTGCGCGGGCAGGATGCGCGTCGTGGGCAGGACCACCCGGAACGCCAGCGGCAGGAGGAGCGCGAGCACGGCGAGCATCAGGGCGAACCCCACCACCATCCCCAGCGCGGTCGCGTGGAAGAACAGTTCCAGGCCGCGGTGCAGGTACACGAGGTCGAGCGCGCCGGCGAAGAGCACGACCGGCACGCAGACGAATGCGATCAGCGGCAGACGGCCCGTGCCGAGGAGCGGCGTGGCCAGCCCCGCGACCTCGAGCCAGCGGGCGGCGCGCCGCTCGGCGTAGCGCATCCAGGTCTCCATCGCCAGGAGCGGCACCAGCAGGATCGTGAGCTGCGCGAGGTGCGACTCCGGTCCGACCTCGCGCGCGAACTCGTGCAGGCCGCCGACGTCGAGCAGCGCGAAGTACACCGCCGGCACCGCGAGGTTCTGCACCCACACCAGCGCGCGCAGGCTCCCCATCGGCGACCGGCGCACCAGGATCTGGTGGCGGATCCGCCGCGCGAGGAAGCGCGTGAGCAGCCAGGGCACCAGCACGAGGGGCAGGCAGGGAAGCAACGCCTGGGTGGTGCGTGCTCCGGGCAGGGCCGGATGCACGACGTCGAACACCAGGACCAGCGCCAGCCCGAGCAGGAACGAGAGCGGGATGCCCAAGCGTTCGCGATCAGTCCTTGGCCTTCGCCGGCGGGAAGGCGACCTTCACGAGCTCGGCGAAGCGCGGCCGCACGCGCACCGCGGCGAGGTCGGGGTCTTCGTCGAAGAGCCTGCGCTCGACCTTCACCGATGGATCGACGTGCGGATCGGCCTGGCCCTTGGCGCAGCGTTCCAGTTCGGCCAGCGCGCCCTCGAGGTCGCCCGCGAGGCTCAGGCAGCAGGCGGCGTTGTAGTAGGCGCTGGGAGTCGGTGGCATCTGTGCGGCCTCCGAGCCGCGCAGGAAGCGGCGGTGGTGCTCGGCCGCGGCAGGGTACTCCCGCAGGTTGTAGTGCAGGTCGGCCAGCGCGAAGTGCGCCTCGAGCGCGGCCTGCGGCTCCTTGCCCGCGGCGGCCTTGGCGAGCTCGTCGAGCCGGCCCTGGACCAGCTCGCGATCGCCCCACTGCGCCAGCGCGTAGGCGAGCTGCACGCGGAGTTCCTCGGGCTCCTCGCGCGTGTCGAGGGCGATGGTCTTGAGCTTCTTTAGCGCGTCGGCGCCAGGACCCTTGGGGAAGAGATCGCGGAGCGCGGGCACGAGCTGGGCGCGGTGGTCGTCGCGGTACCAGTCCGGCGTGTCGACGACGAGCTTGAGGAAGAGGCTGCCGACGTGCGGCTGCAGCGGCGCGAGCGGCGCGTATTGCCCCGCGTACACCATGCCGCTCTTGCGCTGCGCCTCCAGCCAACCGAGGACGAAGTGCGTGAACAACGCGTTGAGGCCGCGCACGCGCCGGTCCTCGGCGTCCTTGCCGTCGCCGAGCGCCGCGATCGCGCTGGACAGCTCGGCGATGCCTTCCGCCTGGGCCCGCAGCAGGGCGAGGCTTGCCTGGTCGCGGAGCTTCAGGTCACGCTGCTCGGAGGCGAGCCAGGCCTCGACCGCACGGCGGGCGGCGGCCCTGGGCGTGTCCTTGTCCTGTGCCGGGGCCTGGGCGCCGAGCGGTGCGACGAGCAGGGCAGCGAGAGTCGGTACGAGGAGCGGGCGGTGCATCGCGAAGCCTCCGCCGTCACTCTACGCCGGCCGCGAGTCGGGAGAAGGCGCGCCGGACGGTCGGCTCAAACGACGCGGTGCACCGCGCCGGAACCGGGCAGGGTGCCCAGGGCCGCGGCGGCCAGGGCATCGACCACGCGCGCGAGCGGCACGAGGGTGCTGCGCTCGATCCCGGGCATGGCCCTGCGGTTGGCCTCGGTGTCGAGGGTTCCGGGGGCGATGACCGCCACGCGGATCCCTTCGGGCGCGAGCTCGGCGTGGAGGGTCTCCGCGTATGCGTGCAGGGCGGACTTGGCGGCCAGATAGAGGGAGAGTCCGGGCACGGCCTTCCCGACCACGGCCGCACCGGTGAACACCAGCCCGCCCCCGCCCCGGCGGCGCAGCGCCGGCAGCACGGCGCGCACCAGGGTGTGCGTGGCCAGCAGGTTGGCGTCGAGCAGGTCGAGCAGTGCCTCCGGTCGGTCCTGGCCGGCAGGGGCGTGCAGGAAGGCGCCAGCCGTGGAGATCAGCGCGGTGAGCGGTCCGAGCGAATCCTGGACACCCTTCACGAAGCCCGCTGCCGCTTCTCCGTCACCAGGTGGCACCAGACCGACGAGGGCCTGCTCCTTCGGCAGGGTCGCGGCGAGGGGAGCGATCTGACGCTCGCGGCGCACGGCGAGTCCGACCTTCGCCCCGCCGGACAGGAGATGGCGCACGAGGGCCTCGCCCAGGGCGCCGGTCGCGCCGACCAGGAGGAAGCTCTTGCCGCGCAGGCTCGTGGAGGAGGAGGAACCGTCTGCGTTCACGGGCATGCGGTCGAACAAGGGAGGGAAACGGACCCGTCAACGCAGACGTGCGGGAATGCATGCAATCTGCGTGCCGGGGGCGAGGAACACCGTGCGGCGCGACGGCGGCGTCGGCCCGCCGTCGCTCCCGGCGCGCGGACGTCGAGGGCGCGCATCACGGGACCCGGCGCGCGCGGCGCGTCAGAACTTCACCTGCACGGCCTTGCGCTCGGCGGCGTCCTCGACCTCGAAGTACTCCGCCATCTTGAACGCGAACATGCCCGCGACCATCACGCCGGGGAACTGCTCGAGCTTGTTGTTGTAGCGCATCACCGCGTCGTTGTAGGCCTGCCGGGCGAAGCCGATCTTGTTCTCGGTGGCCGTGAGCTCTTCCTGCAACGAGAGCATGTTCTGGTTGGCCTTGAGGTCCGGATACGCCTCGCTCACCGCGAAGAGCGAACGCAGCGTCTGGGTGAGCTGGTTCTCGGCCTTGGCGTGCTCGGCCACCGACTTGGCGTCGATCGCCACCTGGCGGGCGCGGATCACCGCCTCGAGGGTCTCCTTCTCGTGTTTGAGATAGCCCTTGCAGGTCTCGACCAGATTCGGGATCAGGTCGTAGCGGCGCTTGAGCTGGACATCGATCTGGCTCCACGAGTTCTTGGTCTCGTTGCGCGCCGTGACCAGCCCGTTGTAGATCCCCACGAGGATCAGCACGAGCAGGACGACAACGCCGAGGATGATCAGGCCGGTCACGGCGGACTCCTTGGTAGAGGTGTGCCCCGGGTCAGGGGACGGGCGGCATAGCGGGCCGCCCGGGTGAGGATTCGCGAAACGGGCCGCCTGGGAGGTCAGTGCCGCGGTGCCGGGTGGCCGGCGCGGGCCGGTCCGGGTCCGAGCGGGGAGCGGTGCGACCTTCAGTCGGGGATGTCCGTTTCGCCGGCGAAGACGGTACGGGCGGGTCCTTCCAGGACAAGGTTCTGCCCGTCGCGAAGCACGTGGAGCGTGCCGCCGCGCAGGCGGACGGCCACGCGCGGGCCGCTGGCCCTGCCCGTCACCCAGGCGGCCTGGGCCGCGACGGTGGCGCCGCTGCCGCAGGCGAGGGTCTCGCCGCTGCCGCGCTCGAACGTGCGCTGGTAGAGGGCATCCGTGCCGGTGACGCGCACGAATTCCACGTTCACTCCGCCGGGGAAGGGTGCCGCGCGCTGGAACGCGGCGCCCACCTCGGCCACCGGGAGGGTCTCGGGATCCTCGCTCGTGAAGACCACCGCGTGCGGGTTGCCGGCGTCGCCGGCGTGGTAGTGCCAGGTGCGGCCATGGGCGTCGAGGGCCGCCGGCTCGGCGGCGACGCGCACGCGCTCCATGGCCACCTGCGCGCCGACCACCACGCCCTGGGCGTCGCGCAGGAGGCGCACCGCCCGCACGCCGGAGTCGGTCTCGACGCGGAGCGCGTCGCGCCGGCCATGGCCGTGGTCGTGCCAGAGCTTGGCGAGGCAGCGGATGCCGTTGCCACACATCGCGCCGCGCGAGCCGTCGGCGTTCCACATCCACATCCGTGCGTCGGCCAGCGTGCTCGGTGCGAGCACGATCAGTCCGTCGCCGCCGATGCCGAAGTGGCGGTCGGCGAGCCGGCGCGCCAGCTCGGCGCCGAGCTCGAGCGGGAACGGCGCCTGCAGGGCGTCGACGTACACGTAGTCGTTGCCCGCGCCTTCCATCTTGGTGAACGGGAGTCGCATCGCGCGGGGGGCATTGTGCCGCGCGGCGCGGCCGGCGTGCTACGCCGGCGTAACGCGACCGTCGAGATTGCTCAGAGTCGCTTCCGGGTTCCGTTCTCGGGGGGGTCGACGTTGCGGAAGCCGGCGTCGCGGAGGCGGCGGAGGTGGGCGAGGCCGGGGCCTTCTTCGGCGTGGACGATGAAGGTGTTCTCCAGGTGGGGAGCGAGGTGCGCGGTCATGGCCATCAGGTCCTGCCAGTCGGCGTGCGCGGAGAAGCCGCACATCTCGCGTACCTTGCAGCGGACCGCGTAGGGCTCGCCGAAGATGCGCACGCTCTGTGCGCCGTCGAGGAGCTTGCGACCGAGCGTGTTCGGGGCCTGGTAACCCACGAGGAGGACGCAGTCCTGGGTCCGGGTGATGCTCTGCTTGAGGTGGTGCAGGACGCGCCCCGACTCGATCATCCCGGACGCGGAGAGGATCACGCAGGGCTGCTGGATCAGGTTGAGCGACTTGCTCTCCTCGACGTCGGCGACGTAGCGCACGCCGTCGAAGAAGAACGGGCTCTTGCCCTTGGCCAGGAGCTGGCGGGTCTCCTGGTCCCAGAGGTCGCGGTAGCGGGCCATGATCTTGGTGGCCGCGGTGCTCATCGGCGAATCCACGAAGATCGGCAGGCGCGGGATCCGGCCCTCGTCCATCAACTTGCCGAGGTACATCACCACGGCCTGCGTGCGGCCCACCGAGAACGCGGGGATGAGGATGCGCCCGCCATCGCGGGTCTCCTCGCGCACGATCCGCGCCAGCTCCTCCTCCATGTCGCCGCAGCCGGCGTGCAGCCGGTCGCCGTAGGTCGCCTCGGTGATCAGCACCTGGCTCGTGGGCAGCGGCTCGGGGTCCTTGAGGATCGCCATGCCCCTGCGGCCCAGATCCCCCGTGAACGTGATGCGCAGGCTCCGCTGGCCGTCGTCCACGTCGAGCACCACGATCGCGGCGCCCAGGATGTGGCCGGCGTCGAGGAAATGCACCTTCACGCCCGGCACGACCTCGACCTCCTGGTGGTAGGGCACGCCGCGCAGCTGTTTCAGGGTGCGCTCGACGTCCTCGGGGTCGTAGTAGGGCTCGAAGTGCTGGCCGCGCCTGGCGAGGTGCGCCGCGTCCTGGGCCTGGATGAAGGCCGAGTCGCGCAGCAGGAGCTCGCTGAGGTCGCGCGTGGCCTCGGTGCAGTGGATCGGCCCGCGGTAGCCCAGCTTCACCAGCCGCGGCAGCGCCCCGGAGTGGTCGATGTGGGCGTGGCTCAGCACCACCGCGTCCAGGGTGTCGGGATCGACCGGCATCTCGCGGTTGACCTTGTGCGCGGTCTCGCGCCGTCCCTGGTAGAGGCCGCATTCCAGCAGGATCCGGCGCTCGTTCACCACGAGGAGGTGCTTGCTCCCGGTCACGGTCCGTGCGGCACCCAGGAAGTGCAGCTCCACGCTCATCGCCGGTGCCCCCGGCGCGCGGTTGCCAGCGGCGCCGGCGCGCTCACGATCCACCTCGGATCTTGCGGGTGTTGGCGAAGTGCAGCTTCGCCACCCGCGCCAGCAGGTCCATGCCGCCCACCGCCAGGACCTTGCGCCCGGCCGCGTCCACGGGCGCGCCCGCGCCCTTGTGCAGTTCGCAGCCGCTGTCCTCCTCGCAGCGCTTGAGGCCCTCCAGGAAGTGCGCGCGCGCCACGATCGACGCGGCGGCCACCACCGGATGGCGTTCGCCGCGCGGCGTGTGCACGAACGCGGGCCCTCCCGTCCCGCCGATCGCCAGCCCGGCGGCGCGGAACGCCGTCAGGATCACGTGGTCGTCGGCGAAGCGGTCCACCACCACGGTACGGATCTCCGGGTGGGCCGCGAGCAGCCCGCCCAGGGCCTCGGCGTGCAGCGCGGCGAGCAGGCGGTTCACGTTGCCCGCGGCGGTGATCCGCCGGTTGTACTCCTGCGGCGGGAGGCTCACGACCCGGGTCGCGAAGCCCCGCTCCAGGTGCTCGGCGATGCGCAGGCAGCGCGCATCGCTCAGGGTCTTGGAGTCGGCCACGCCCAGCCCGCGCAGGGTGTCGTGCTCCGTCGGCGCGGCGAACACCGCGGCCACGACGAGCGGCCCGAAGTAGTCGCCTTTCCCCGTCTCGTCGCTGCCGGCGGTGGGCGCGTCGAAGCTCAGCCCGGGCTCCTCGGCCGCGGCGGCCTCGTCGCGCTCCAGGCCGTCGAGGTAGCGCTGCACGAACCCGTCCAGCCCGGCGCCCTGCAACACCACCTTGCCGCTCTGGTAGAAGGTCAGCACCGTCCCGTCGGCCTTCACGGAGAAGCGCGCGTACGGCACCGGGCGCCATTCGGCGTCCGCCGGCAGCCGGGCCTCCAGATGCGCGCGCCAGGCGCGCCACGCCTCCGGTGCCAGCACGAACACGCGCGTGTCCTGGCCCATGCGCATCAACCCGGGTGGCCAGGGCTCAGGGCGACAGTGGCCATCTCAGCGGTGGATCGTGACGGTCCGGCTGGTCCCGGTGATCACCAGGAGGAAGGGCTGCAGCAGGAAGTCGACGAAGCTGTACTCAGTCACCACCTCGTAGCCGGACACGTCGCCTGCGAGCCGTTGCGGGTCCACGTCGCCCAGGCGCAAGAGCCCGAAGAAGATGTACACCTGCCGGTGGCTCTCGCTGCTCAGTCCGTTGGGGCCGACGCCCACGCGGTGCCGGTGCACCATGCAGCCCTGCAGCAGCGCCGGGAGCAGGGCGGCGGCCAGGGCCAGGCCGAGCGTGAGCAGGCGGGGTCGGGTGCGCACGGCGCCGAGTTCTACCAGCCGGCCGGGGCGCGCGCCGCAGCACGGTCCGGCCCGTCTCAGGATCCTCGCGATTCCGCTCCTGGGTCGGGATCCGCTGCGCCCCCGTGGGCTCCGGCCGGAGCGCGCCCCACCCAGCGGTCCAATTCGCGCCCGGCGTCCGCCTCCGCCGCGCGGAGACGCGCCTCGAGTTCGCGGGCCAGCGCGGCGCGCTGGTCGGGACCCAGGTCCTTGGGCACCGCCAGGGCCGGACCCAGGAAGGACACGATCCGGCTGAACGGCGCCGGGATCACGAAGCGGTCCCACGAGCGCAGGCGCTTGCCGCGCGCCACCGCATAGCCGACAGGGTGGATCGAGCGGCCGCTCTCCGACGCGAGCTGGATCACGCCCTCGTGCACGCATCCGCGCGGGCCCCGGGGACCGTCGGGAGTGATCCCCCAGGGCCGCTCGCCGCACTGGCGCAGCATCTCCAGGGCCGCGCGCGCCCCGCCGCGGGTGCTGGAGCCGCGCACCGGCACGAAGCCCAGGCGCCGCACCACCTGGGCGATCACTTCCCCGTCGCCGTGCTGGCTGATCATCACGGCCGCCTGCGAACGCCGGTAGTGATAGGCCGGGATCAGCATGACGCCGTGCGAGAACGCCAGGATGTACTCGGGCGTGAAGCCGTGGTCGCGGCCCCGCTCCCGCACACGCCAGGTGCAGCCGAGCAGGCGCACCAGCAGCGCGCCGAGACGGCCGAACCAGCGGGCTCGCGTGGGCGTGATGCGCATGCGGAACCCGCGAGTCGACGCCGCGCGCAGGCCCGCGTCAACGGCCAGGGGGGTCGTCGGGGTGCGCGACGTCCTGGTCCAACGCGTCCTGGGACACGGGCTCGGTCGCCGCGATGCGCTCGCCCCGCTCCAGCCGCGCCCGCACCGTGGCCTCGCGCCGGCGCCGGCGCAGGACCGCGAGGACCACCAGGGGGAAGGCCAGGACCAGGGCGAGCACGAAGCACTGGTCGAGCAGGAGGCGGGGCACCGCGCCGGAGGCGCCCAGGAGGTGCGCGCGCCATGCCTCGTGCAGCTGGAGCAGGGGGCGGCCGGTGCGGTGGTAGACCGCGCGCGCGAAGTCGGTGTCCGGGCCGAGGTCGCGCACCAGATCCAGGAGACGTTCGGGACCGAGCTCGCGCCGCAGGAACGACACCAGCGAGAAGCTCTGCGCATACGAGGTCTGCAGGGCGTACTCGTCGTCGGAGGGGAAGCCCTGCTCCAGGTCGCGGAACGAGCGCAGCTGCCCCATGGCGACGCGGAACACGATCGCGTCCTCGCTGCCGCCGAGGTACACGGCCCCGGCGAGCACCTGTGCGAGGCCCTCGTGCAGCCAGCGCGGGACGTACGGACCGGACGGACCGGCGAAACGATGCAGGAGCACGTGCACCAGCTCGTGGCGCGCCACCGTGGCGAGGTCGTTGGGCGCACGGCCGGGGATCAGGCCCAGGACCAGGTGGATCTCGTCGCGTTCCAGGAGCGCGAAGCCGGGGGTGCCGGGGTGCAGGATCGCGCGCAGCTCGGGGCCGAGCGAGTCCTCGTGGCGGTGCACGACCACCGTACAGGGCCACGGCGTCACGCCGGGGAACGCCGGGGCCAGCACGACCAGCGCCTGGCGCATGGCGTCGCGTACCGCGTCGAGCTGGGCCTCTGCCACGCCGGGCTCGCCGGCGCGCACCACGAAGTCCTGCGGGCGCGACCCGGGCTCCTGCCCGGGCAGGAGCAGCGCCAGCGCGAGGAGCGCGGCGCCGCCGGCGGCCCGGATCCGGGTCACGTCTTCGGCTTCCGGGGCGCGGGCAGGTAGTGGCGGCCGTTCTCGCTGCGGGTGGTGTCGAGGGCGTACGCCTCGTGGTTGCGCAGGAAGTCGATCACGTACTTGGCGGGGATCGCGAAGTTGAGTCCCTGCAGGCCGCGATAGCCGGCGCTGTTCACGCCCACGACCTCGCCGCGCAGATTGAAGAGCGGGCCGCCGGAGTTGCCCGGATTGATCGGCGTGGTGATCTGGAAGTGCTGGCGGCCCTCGAAGGTGCGGTTGGTGACGCTGACGATGCCCGAGCTGACCGTGCGGTCCAGGCCGATGGGCGTGCCGATCGCGTACACGGTGTCGCCCACCTTCATGGCCTCGCTCTCGCCCAGCCAGACGTGTTCGAGGACCACGTCCTTGGGGGGCTCCATCTTCAGCAGCGCGAGGTCGAGTTCGGGGGCGATCGCCAGCACCTTCACGCCGCGCACGGTGCGCAGGTCGAAGCCGGCCTTGCCCTTGAGGTAGAGCGTGACCGAGGCCTCCACCTCGCCTTCCACGACGTGGAAGTTGGTGACCACGTGGCCGTCCTTGGTGGTGACGAAGCCGGAGCCCTGGCCGGAGGGGCTCTCGATCTTCACGACCGCGGGGCCGTTCTGGGCCGCGCCCTCGGCCACCGACCGCTCGGGCAGCTCGGCGCGCGCGAAGAGCAGTTCGTGGCTGGTGCGCGTGGTCTGTCCCGGGCGGGCCGCGACCTTCTCGCGGCGCAGGATGCTGGCCAGGGGAATGCGCACGATGTCGTGCCCGAGGTCGAGGAAGAGCGCCTCGCCGGTCTCCTTGACCACCGGGCCGATCAGTTGCCGCTCGCCGCTCAGGGTGACGACCTCGCGCGGGTCCTGTGGAGCCGGATCCTGGCAGAGCAGCGTGAGTACGGCCGCGGCAGCGAACATGCCCTGACCTTAGCGGAGGCCGGGTTTCCGCGACACCCGCCCGCCGCTAAGGTCCGGCCGATGACGAGCCCACGCCACCTCGCCGGGTTGCTCCTCGCCACCACCCTGGCCGCGCAATCCACGCCGCCGCCGATCGAGCCCGCGCTGCGGGCCCGCTTCGGCTTCCTGGGACCGGAGATCCACAAGGTGGGCGAGGGGCTCGGCCTCCTGCACAGCGTCGACCTGGACGGCAACGGGCGCGCGGAGGCGGTCGTGAACGACGCGCGGCGCGGCCGGCTGCACGCGCTGGCGCTGGGCGAGGACGGCCTGAAGGCGAACACCCTGCCGACGCGCGGACAGATCCAGGGCGTGGCGTTCGGGGACTTCGACGCGGACGGGGTCCAGGATCTCGCGGTGCTCGACCTGCGCGGCAGACTCCTGGTGACCCTGCGCGGGCCGGGGAAGGCCGCGCTGGAGCCGATCGAGGTCGGACAGGGGCTCTTCGCCCACTGCCTCGAGACCGGCGACCTGGACGGCGACGGCAAGGTCGACGTGGTGGTGGCGACCCGCGAGGGCCTGCGCGTGGTGCGCCAGCTCGATCGCGGCGGCGTGGTGGCACCGCCGATCCCGGTCGAGGAGGGCTCGCGCTCGCTCGAGGTCATGGACCTGGACGGCGATCGCCGGCTCGACGTCGTGCTGGTGACGCCCGCCGAGCGCATGGCGCTGCGCGTGAAGTTCGGGCGCGGCGACGGCTCGTTCGGTCCGTGGGTCATCCTGGGCGCGGAGAACCTGCGCACGGCGTTCGCCGGCACGGGGGCCGGCGGCCGGCCCACGCTGGCCACGATCGAGGGCCCGCACCGGCGCGTGGCAGAGTACATCCTGGATCCGCGCAGCGAGCGCGGCGCGCTGCTGTTCACCGCGCTGCCGGGGGGCGGGCGCGACGCTCCGCCGTTCGCGCACGGCGATGTGGACGGCGATGGCGATCCCGACCTCGTGCTCGCGGACCGGGAGCGCGCCTCGCTCACCGTCCTGCTGGAGGAGAACGGCGACTTCGTCGTGCGCTCGTTTCCCACGCTGGCCGGCGTGTCGTGCCTGGCCCTCGGCGACCTCGACGGCGACGGGCGCAACGACCTCGTGCTCACCAGCCCGGACGAGGACGCGCTCGCGTGGAAGAGCGGCGCGAAGCCGTTGGACGCGTTCCCCGAGCGCCTGCCGTGCACGAACAAGCCGGTGGCGGTGGCGGTCCACGGCGGCCGCGCGGTCGTGCTGACCCGCGACGACAAGCGCAAGGCGCGCGTCGACGCCGTGCCGGCACCGGGCAAGGGCGGGGCGGCCGCACTGCTGCTGCAGATCGACCGCCTCGCCGCCGACCCCGCGCGGCTGGTGCTGGGCGAGTTCGACGACCTGCCCGGTGTCGACCTGGTGTTCGTGGTGCCCGGCGAGGGTCTGCGCGCGTTCCGCGGCTCCGCCGATGGGTTGTTCACGCCGCTCGACCAGAGCGGCGAGGCGGCCGGGTTCACGCGGCGGATGGAGGACGGCGCACTGGCGGCGAGCCCGGACGGCAAGGCGGTGTTCGTGGTGCGCGACCGCTTCGCGCGCACGTTCCGCTTCGACGCGGAGGGCAGGCCGGCGATCCTGGCGCAGGACAACGGGCCCGAGGGCGCCGCCGCGCTGAACCTGGGCACCACGCTGGGCGACGGCACCCGGCTCTACGTGGACCGCAAGGGCGGCAAGCTGCATCGGCTGGCCAAGGACACCCCACCTGCCTCGCTGGACCTGCCGCCGATCGAGTTCGGCTACCTGCTGGCGCACCAGGGCGGCGCCCTGCTGCTCGGGGCGAAGGGCGTCCTGCGCGTTCCGTTCACCCAGGGGCCGGGCCTGCGCATGGTGCGCAGCCACGAGCCCCCCACCGACAAGACCCAGTACTTCCACGGCATCGCCGCCGACCTGGATGGGGACGGCACGAAGGAGCTCGTGCTGGTGGATGCGCACCTCTCCGGGCTCCAGGTGCTGGTGGCGCAGGCGGACAAGCTGGAGCGCGCACTCGCGTTCCCGGTGTTCGAGCGGCCGGCCGAAGAGGAGCGGGAGAGCGAGCCGCGCGAGCTGGTGAGCGGCGACTTCAACGGCGACGGGCTCGCGGACCTCGCGGTCCTCTGCCATGACCGGGTACTGGTCTACGTCAGTGAGCGCTGAACCATGATGGACTCCGCCTTGTTCCTTTCGTGGACCGCGAGCGCGGTCCTTTCCGCTCTGCCGCAGGATCCCGCGCCGACACCCTTCGTGGCCAAGGACGCGGTCGTCGTGGTGCAGATCGACGGTCCCGCGGCGCTGCGCACTGCATTCGCACAGACGCGCCTGGCGAAGGCCCTGCGCGCGCAGGCGATCGCCCAGGCCTGGGCGCCGCTCAGCAAGGAGATCGACGAGGTCATCGCCGAGGCCCGCAAGGAGGCGCCCTTCGATCTGGATCTCGTGCTGCGCATCCTCGACGGCTACTCCGGTCGCGCGACCCTCGCACTGCACCTGGACGCGCAGCATGCCGCGGGGCCCGAGCCGGGCTTCCCCGGCGTGGTCGTGATCGCGCTCGCGGGAGACGGCAGCAGCGACCTCGCGGGGATCGGCGAGACCCTGCGCAAGGCCAGCGAGGGCTCGGGCGCGAAGGGCCTGCGCGACCTCAAGGCCGGCGACGTAGTGCTGCGCGTGGCGACGGAGGACGAGATCGAGTTCACCCTCCCGGCCATGGTCGAGGGTCAGCTCGTGTCCTTCGTCGGCGGCGACCTCGAGAAGCGGGTCCCCAGGCTCTTGGCGCTGCGCCCGGCCGAGGGCCATCTGCCGACGGAGGACCAACGCGCCAAGGGCCTGCACGCGTTCGTGGACGGGAAGGCGTTTCTGCGACTCCTCCTGCAGCTGGCCGAGGAGAACGGCACCGACCTGCCCATGGATCCGGCGACGCTGTTCGCCGCGCTCGGCTGCGACACGGTGCGGGACCTGCACGTCCACGCCGCACCCGCGGGCGAGCACCTGCTGGTGCGGGTCTCGCTCGGCTACGAGGGCACGCCGCGCGGACTCACGGCCATCTACGCCGCCGAGGACGCCGGCGCACCCCATCTCCTGCCGCTGGTGCCCCGTGCGCTGCCCTTGTGGAGCGTCTCGCCGTTCCGGATCCGCGAGATGTTCGCGATGGTGGCGGGGGTCTGGGACCTGCTCGGCGACACGCTGCCGATGAGCCGGGAGGACGGGGAGAGGAAGTTCGCCGAGTTCTTCAAGGTGCGCCTGCGCGAGGATCTGCTCGCCCACCTGGGCGATGAGATGCTGTCCGTGGTGGACGCCGGCGCGATGGCGGCCGGCAGGCGCGAGGCCGAGGATGCGGGCCGCGGTGGGGAAGACCCCTTCGCCGAGCTGAGCGGCGTGGCGCTCGCGCTGGAACTGCGCGACGCGAAGGCCTTCGGCGCCTCGTTCGAGCGCCTGATCCGCAGCCGGGGATTGCACACCGCGCGCAAGCGCGAGGAGTACCAGGGCCAGACCGTGTTCGCGCAGCGGATCCTGGGCAGCGCCGGGTTCGAGTACGCGATCACCGACCGCGTGTTCGTGATCGGCATCGGCAACGCCGGCGCGCGCGGCCTGCGCGCCATCCTCGACGAGGAGGCGGCCCGCAAGGCCGGCCAGCCGCCCGCGGAGATGCACCCGGACATCCACGCCCGCCTCGCGCTCTGCCCGAAGGGCTACGAGGGGATCACGTGCTACGACCTGCGTGCGTACGCGGACATGTTCCAGCACTTGCCGGCCGAGGGGCCGACGGAGGGCGCGATCCTGAAGGCGTTTCAGAACACGCTGGAGGCCCTGTCCGCGTCCGGTCTGCAGCGGCTCGTCTCGGTGAGCTACCACGAGAAGGGCCGGCTCCTCGCCTACACCGTGTGGTGAGCCCGCGCGGGGCGTCCCCGGCCTGCCTGCGCCATCGCGGTGTCCGAGGCCGGCCGGGGTTCCGACGCGCTCCTCGCCGGCATGTGTCCGGGAAGCACACAAGGAGTGTCCGCGCGGCGCACGCGGCAGCGCCCTGGCAGCCGCTGGCACAGCGGTTGCCCCTGGATGGCTCCAACAGCAACCCAAGGACACGCATGCGCTTCTCCAGACTCCTGGCTTTCTCCCTCCTCTCGGCCCTGGCCGCCTGCGGCGGCGGAGGCGGCGGCAGCGGCACCCCGCCTGCACAGCAGGGCCTCACGGTCCTGATCGACACGGCGGCTGGTCCGGGAGCCGACCTGAACGCCATCGTGGTCGGGATGGCCCTGGAACGGCCGGACGGCAGCCTCACCGGCAACCTGATCCCGGCCGCCGGCTCGGAGCTGCGGTTCGCGGACCCGCAGGGACTGGCCAGCGGCATGCGCCTCGACGCCGTGCCCGAGGGCGAATACGTGGCGCTCCACGTGGCGTTCCTGCCGGAGAGCGGCCGGCGCCGGCGCGACGACGGCAGCCTCGAGACCATCGCGTTCGAGCGCCAGGAGCACCGGTTCGCGTTCGAGGACCGCCTGGCCCACCGGCGCGGGAGCGACGACTGGCTGCACGTACGGCACGAGCGCGAGCTGCAGCTGGTGACCGGTGCGGGCGGCGCACGGTCGTGGCGCCCCGCCTTCGCGGGCCGGCGCGGCACGCTCCTCGGCGTGCACGAAGGCCGCTTCGAGGTCCTGCGTGTGCATGCCGCCACGGCCACGATCGAGGGCCGGCTCTGGGCGTTCGGGCGCGCCCTGCCGTTCACCATCCAGGTGGAGCCCTTGACCGAGTATCGGCGCAAGCTGGGCGCCACCAAGGAGCGGCTGAGCAAGGAGGCCTTCTTCGCGGCCGTCCAGCCGGGTGCATTCCTCGAGGTCGAGGGTCGGATCGAGGGCAACGCGATCGTCGCGCGCGAGCTGGAAGTGCGGGCAGGCAGCCTCTCCGGCCCCTCGCACCACGTCTACGGTCGCGTCGTCGCCGTGGACCCACCCAACCAGACCGTGTCGGTCCAGGTGCTCTCGGTGCGCGAGGGCGCGCAGAGCCTGCCCGGCGGCGCCTTCCCGGTGCTGGTCGTGGACGCGGCCGGCGCCGAGATCGGTCGCAGCCGCACGGGCGAGCGGCTCGGCTTCGCCGCGCTCGTGGTCGGCGCGTTCGTCGAGGTCGAGTGGGAAGGCGCCTGGACCTCGGGTCCGGTGCGCGCCCGCGAGATCCATCTGGAGGACAGCCTCTCGGGTGGCGGTGCGCACCCCGAGATCGAGGGGCAGGTCGGCTCGGTGGACGTGCCGGGCGGCAAGCTGGTCATGGTGCCGCGGCGCGACAACCCGCTGATCGTGGCGGGGCGGATCGTGACGTCCGCCGAGGTGCGGGTGAACAGCGGCACGCTGGTGTACCGCGACGAGTCCGGCGCACAGCGCGTGACGATCCCCCTGGATCAGGTGCGCGCCGGCGAGCGGGCCTGGGTCGTCGGCACGGTCGACGCCAGCGGGATCGTGACGGCGCGCTGGGTGCGCGTGCGCAGCCAGTGAGGGGGGCCGCCGCGGGCGCCACGCCAGGGCGGATCGGTTCTCCCCTGCGGGGGAGCCGGTCCGCCCTGGCGCCTTCCGTTCAGAACCCGAAGGTGAGGCGTGCACCGTTGCTGAGCTCGCCCACCTGGAGGAGGGGGCCGCCCGCCGCGGCGATGAACTCCTGCACGGTGACCACGGCGCCGATCAGGGTGGGGTCGGCGGGGATCGGCAGGTTGGCGACCAGCGTGCCGGACGCGTTGGTCGAGCCGAACGCCAGGACGAAGAGGCCCTGCAGCGCGGGCTGCAGGGTGCAGGTCCCGAAGCTGGTCGGGTTCGGCGGACCCCCGGCCAGCAGCAGGCTCACCGGCGCATTGCTCGCGGCCCCGGTGAGCGTGTAGCTCTGCGCCGCACCGATCCGCGGCGCGGCCACCGCAAGCGCGGGCGTACCGCCCAGGCCGCAGCCCGTGCCCACGAGGGTGACCGAGGCGGGGTCGACGTCGCAGGTCCAGATGCTGCGGCCGTGCGTGCCGACCACGAGGGTGCGGTCGTTGCGCCACACCAGCTCGTCGATAGAGACGATGCCCGGCCCGCCCACCGCGGGCGACCAGTTCTGCCCGTCGTCCTCGGTGTAGTAGAGGCCCAGGTCGGTCGCCGCGTAGTACCGCGAGCCGATCACGCGGTGCTGGACGATGCACGACACCGGCACGGGCGGCAGCGCGCCGGCACCGCTGCCGGAGAGCGGGCTCCACGATGCTCCGGCGTTGGTGGTGCGCCACACGTTGTTGGCGGCGAAGCCCATCACCGAGACCGTCACCTTGTTGGGGTCGTTGGCGTCGATCACGATCCGCGACACCCAGCGGTCGGGCACGCCCGGCGCGTTGTCGTCGACCCTGGTCCAGGTCGGCGGATTGGCGAGCGCGTTGGTGGTCTTGTAGATGGCCCCGTTGTTGTGGCCGACCCAGACGATGTTGGAGTTGCCCTTGGCAACCGCGACCGTCGAGATGTTGCACGGCGGGTTGTTGTCGAAGTGCGCGGGGTCGGGCACGCCCGGCAGCGAATTCGTGCAGGTCAGCGCCGGCTTCACCGACACCCAGCCCACCGGGCTCGCCTTGGCGTTGGTGGTGCGCCACAGCTGCGCACCGCACGCGTAGAGCCGCGCAGGGTCGTTGGGGTCGAGCAGGATGTACGCCATGAAGTTGGGCGTCGGGTCGTTGATCCCGCTCTTGATCGAGGTGCCCGAACCCGCCCCCGCGTTCGAGCTGCGGTAGAGGTTCAGGTAGTAGTACTGCATGTAGAACGTGTTGGGATCCGTGGGATCCGACGCGCAGTACGAGCCATCGCCACCCAGCGGCATGGTCCAGCCGTTCAGGCCGTTGGCCGGCACGCCACGCACCGTGCCGTTGTCCTGGGCACCGCCCAACACGACACCCGACGTGGGGTGGATGCAGATGCCGTAGAGCTGGGTGATCGCCAACCCGTTGGCCAGGTTCGTCCAGCCCGAGGTCTGCGTCACCGTGAGGATGTTGGCCGCGCGTTGGATGCCGCCGTCGTTGCCGACGAACACGGTGGCGTTGTTCACCCCGTCATAGCCCGGATGCTCCACCAGGATGTGCTGGTCGGCGTGCGCGCTGTTGGGGTAGCTCGACCAGTTCGAGATCTTCGCGAACGACACCCCGCCGTTGGTGCTGCGGTACAGGTCGAGGCCGCCCACCAGCACGCGGTTCGAGTTGGTGGGGTCCACCCACACCATGCTGTCGTAGTTGGCGAGCGTCGAGACGATGGAGCCCGTGGACTGCACGGCGTAGGTCTGCCCGCCGTTGGTCGAACGCCACAGGGTGATCGTCGAACCGGTCACGCTCGTGGCCGCATACACCATCCCCGGCGTGCTCTTCGCATAGGCCAGCTCCACGCGGGTCACGTTGGGGAACGCCGGCGCGTTGCTCCAGCTCACTCCGCCGTCGATGGAGTACTGGGCGATCCCGTCGGCGCGCCCCGCCACGTACTTGGTGGAGTCGTTGGGGTCGATCTTCACGTCCAGCGTCTTCACCGTGGTGCGCTGCGACCACGTCGTGCCGCCGTCCACGCTGCGCCAGATTCCCGACAGGGTCGAGGCCACGAGGATCGAGGGGTTGTTCCTGTCGATCGCGAGGCGGCTCACCGCGTTCCACGCGGCTCCGGCCGTGCTCGGCAGCTGCACCCAGGTGGTCCCGCCGTCGGTCGACTTGAACACGCCCGCGCCCTGCTGCACCGCGCTGTTCGAAGAGCCCTCGAGGCTGTTGAAGAAGCACTCCTCGCCGGTGCCTGCGTAGATCGTGTCGGGATCGTTCGGGTGCAGGACCATGCAGGTCACCGCCAGCACGGCGGGGAGGTCGGGCAGCTGCGTCCACGAGCTGCCACCATTGGTCGACTTCCACACGCCGCCGCCCACCGAGCCCACCCAGATCACCGAGGGGTTGGTGGGGTGGACCAGGATCGCGCGCACACGCCCACCGATGTTGCCGGGCCCGAGCAGGGTCCAGTTGGCGGGGCCGGTGCCGGCCTCGGGCAGCGCCTCGACGCGCTGCCGGTGCGCGAGCGCCGCCTGGTAGTAGGCGCCATGCGGGACCTTGCCCTGCTCGCCGGCGCGCGCCTGCCAGCGCAGGATGGCCGCCTTGGGCTGCTTGGGCGCCATGGGCCGCGCCTGCTGCGCCGCGCCGTCTTGGGGAAGGGGTGCCGTGCAGGCCACGAGGAGGCCGGCGAGGATGGGGGAAAGCAGTCGCATGATCGGATCCGACGCCCGGGTCGGGCGCTCTCGAAGTGCCAGGGTGGACCAGGGACCGCGCGGGGCCGGCGGGGAGAGGCGCGTCCTGGAGGGACGCGCAAGACGATGCGATGCGCGCCACGGTTGGTCCAGCCCCGCGTCCCGGAGCGGGACCGCCGCGCGGACGTCCGTCACGATGCGCTGAGCCGGATGGGGCGGTGCCAGGGGGCGGCGCGCCGCCACCGGGCTCACCGCGCCAGCGGCACGGCGAAGTCGCCCACGAAGGCGTCGCGCGGGCGCCCCTCGGCGAGCACGTCGGCGTGGACCCGGAGAGTGAAGATCGCCTCCTTGGCCGGGATCGGGGTCGCAACCCTGAGCCGCACCTCGATCTGTGCGCTCGCACCGGGCGCGATCCGCACCGCCTCCCCCTCCACCGCACGGGCCCCCGCCGGGGCGCGGATCACGCTGACGTTGGCCAGGATGGGCGCCGCGAACCGGTTGTGCACGCTCACGCGGGTGGTTCCCGCGCTCCACGTGGCGGCGCCGGCGGCGAGCGGCGTCACGGTCACGGCCTCCTGCGGCATCGCGAAGCGCGTGCCATGGGCGGCCAGGACGGCTGCGGCCTCGGCCGCGCCCGGCGCGTCCTCCGGGTAGACGTCGAACACCCGCCCCTGCAGGTCGACCGCGCGATAGACCATGCCCGCGCGGCTCACTTCGACCTGCCAGAAGTGGTGCAGCGTGGCCTGCCGCCGCAGATACCAGCGGCCGCCCTGCGCGACCGTGCGCGGCGCCACGCCGAAGCATCCGTCGCCGAGGTAGAGCACGCCGTCGCGGACCACGCGGTTGGCGCGCAGGGGCGCGGTGCGCTTCCAGGTGTGGTCGTGGTTCTCGAACGCCACCGTGAGCCCGTGCCGATCGAAGAGCGGCGCCCAGTGCGCGCGCCCGGCCTTGGAACCCTCGCCCTCGAAGTCGCGGTGGCTCGGGTAGAGCGGTACGTGGTAGAGCGCCGCCTTGAACGGCACCTCGCGATGCGCCTGCAGCGCCTGGTCCAGCCAGAGCGCCTGCGCACCGCCGTGCTCGGCGACGTGCCCGCTGTCGAGGATGAAGCACACCAGATTGGCGCCGAAGCGGCGCGTGAAGTACGAGCGCGGGTCCTGAGCGAAGAAGCCGAAGTAGAACGGCGCCTTCTCGGGCTTCTGCCCGAACCCACCGTCGACCTCGTGGTTGCCGATCCCGAGGACCACGGGCACGGCGAAGCCGTCGGGCGTGACCATCTCCTCGGTCCAGTACGTCAGCCAGGAGTCCCAGTTGTCGACGTCCTCCAGGCGGCCGTTGGCGTAGGCGATGTCGCCGCCGATCAACGCGAAGTCGGGCTTCGTGCGAGCCGCGTGCCGCAGCAGGACCCGCGTCTCCGCCCACGGGCCCATGTCGCCACCGGTCACGAAGCGCAGCGGGCGGTCGTCGTGCGGGATCGTGCGCACCTTGTACTCGCGCGAGAGCCCGGTGACCGGGTTGCCGGCCACGAGGTGGATCGTCGCTCCCGGTTCGAGACCCTCGAGCTGGACGCGGTGCACCCAGCGGTCGTTCAGGCCCGGGATGCGGTGGCTGGTGCCGTCCGTGCGGCGGCGGTACTCGGCGACCAGCCCGCCGCGCGGCTCGGTGTCCCAGTAGACGCGGGGCGTCAGGGGCTGCTGCGCGAAGTTCTGGAAGTGCACCGTGAGCGTCGTGCCCGTGTCGCCCTGCCAGGTGAAGAGCACGTGGCGCGGCGCGTCCTGGGCGCGGCCGAACGCGGCCAGGAGCGGGAGGAGGATGGAGGAGAGGGCGCGGAGTCCTGGCATGTGGGAGGAAGGGCGTGGGCCGCCGTGCGGGGAACGCGGATCATCCGGGGTCGGGCCGCAGGACCGGAAGCCCGGGTCCGCCTCCATCGTCCGGTTTGCGCCCGTGCGAGGACGCCCGCGGCCCGGCCCCGTGTCGCCCCGCCCGGCGCGCGCTACCCTGCGCGCCATGCAGCGGATCCTCGCCCCCGTCGGTCTCGCGCTCGCCGCCGTCCTTGCCGCCCAGGACGACAGCGCCGCATGGCGCCTCCTGCCCCGTGACCCGGCGATCGTGATCGCGATCGACGGACCCGGACGGATGGCGAAGACCCTGGGCGAGACGCGCATGGGGAAGGTGATCGGCTCCTCCGCCCTTGCGAAGCGGCTCCTGGAGCAGGTCGGCGAACTCGAGGGGCGGATGAAGGAGTTGGGAGGTGAAGCCGGCTTCGATGTGGAGAAGCACTACCGCGAGCTGCTCCGCTACGAGGGTCGCCTCCTGGTCGCCATCGGCCAGATCCGGTGGGACAAGCTCTGGAAGGCGTCCCTGACCGGCCAGCGGCACGATCCGGAGCCCGGCGACATCGGCCCCGTGACGCTGGTCCTGACGCCCGACGGCAAGACCGACCTGCCGGGTCTGTGCGAGGGGTTCGCGCGCCGGGCAGAGAAGGCCGGCGGTGTGCGGGAGTTCGACGCCGGCGGCATCCGCTTTCGCGAGCCGAGCGGCGCCGCCGAAGCCGGGTTCACGTTCACGCTCCCGCAGATGGTCGACGGCTGTCTGTTCCTCGCCATGGGCATCGGCCTGCAGAAGGAACTGGGGGCGCTGCTCTCGGCTCCCGCCGGACAACGCTTCGTCCCCAGCGAGGCCGTGCGCGCGGGGGCCCTCGCCGTCGAGTTCTCGGCAGGCATGGTGCGCGGATTCGTCGGGGGCTTGACGGAACACCTCGGCGAGGCGGAGCCCGATCTCGGCCCCGTAATCAAGGCGGTCGTGGAGGGGTTGGGCCTCGATGCGATCGGCGCGTTGCGCTGGTCGCTCCGGCAGAAGGACGACGTGCTGATCAGCCAGTCCGAGATCGCCCTGCCTGGCGGCGCCCGCGGCCTGTTCGCGGCTCTCGCGACCACGGCACGCCGGCCCCGCCTCCTGGATCTGGCCCCGCTGCACCTCGACGAGTGGGGTGTGAGCCCGATCCGTCTTCCAGCCGTCTACGAGACGATCGCCAAGGCCTGGGACGCCCTGGGCGACAAGCTGCCGATGGCGCGCGAGGACGGAGAGAGGGAATTCGCCGAGCTGTTCAAGGTGCGCCTGAAGGAGGACCTTCTGGACCACATGGGCGGAGAGGTGCTGGCGATCACGACCGCGGCCCAGGCCGCCGATCCTGGCGCGGAGGATCCGATGGCCGCCGTGGGCGACGTTGCCCTGGGCTTCGAGCTGCGCGACCCCGCTGCGTTCGGCAAGTCCTGGGACAAGCTGCTGCGCAGCCGCGGCCTGCACACGGCCCGCAAGAGCGAGGAGTACCAAGGCGTGAGGGTGTTCACGCAGAAGGTGCTCGGCGCGATGAACTTCGACTACGCGGTCACCGAGCGCCTCTTCCTGGTCGCCTTCGGCGAGAAGGGTCGCCAGTACCTGCGCGCGGTGATCGACGAGGAGGCGGCTCGGAAGGCCGGCAAGGCACCCGACCCGCTGCCGCCGCACGTGCAGGCGCGCCTCGCGCACGCGCCACAGGGCTGGAACGGGATCGCGGTGAACAGCCTCTCGGTCGGACTCGAGACGGCGGCCGGCATGATCGAGAACTCCATGGCACAGCTGGCGATGGAGGAGGCGCCGTGGGCCGAGGAACTGGCGGAGGACCTGAGGTCCCTGGCCGGCGACCTCCGCCGGGCCAAGGTCGACCGAGGGGTCGGGTTCGCCCGGTGGACTGCCGACGAGCTCGTGAGCCGCACGATCTGGTAGCCACGCGCCCGGCGCTGTCGTCCTTGCCAACGGGGGATGACCGCCACTGCCCGGATCCCCATCACTCCGGGACCCCGCGGTGCCGAGAAACGGGGCACGTCGTGGCGTCGTGGGGACGTTCGCGACGCCGCCCGGGATGCATCGCCTCGACGGACTCGCACTGCTCACGCGCGAAGAGCTGCAGCGCTGGCTCTGCGCCAATCGCACGACCGTGGCGAAGTGGCTGCGGGTAGGCAAGCTGGCGCGCGTCGGCGCGGTTGCGGCACGCCCCGGCACGCGACGGGTCGCGCTCTTCCTGGTGCGGGATGCGGCCCAGCACCGCCGCCTGGAGCTGCGCCTGCGCGACCGTGACGCGACGCAGCCCTTCGTACGATCGCTGCGGCCGGCGCAGAAGGACGCGCTGTGGAAGCAGCTCGTGCACACCGGCCTGGTCGCCGGCGAGTCCGCCACGGCACCCGTGGCCGCGACCCCCGCCGCACGCACGCGCGCCGGCCACGGCGGCCTGGCCGCGAGCCTGCGCCGCACGGCCGCGGCCGCGCGCCGGCAGGAGCGCGCGCCGGAGGCAGTCGCTCCGCCGCGGCCTTCGGCCACCGACCGGCGCCGCGCGCGCGAGGCGGGCCGGACCCGGGTCGCACCCGCGCTCGCGACGCCGGCGTCCGCACCCGCACCCGCGCCGCAGACGCCGGCACCGGCCGTCCAGGCCGTCGACGAGGGCGTGCTCGAGGCGCTGCGCGCCAAGGCCGAGGAGGTGGCGGAGGAGGCGCGCCTCACCGCGGAACTCCTTGCCCGACCCATCGCGACGGAGCCGCCCGCCGCCGCACACCCGGAACCGGCGTTCGCGACGCCTGTGCCGGCGCGCAGGCACGAGGCCACGGGCGGCGAGCCCCTGGACCCGAGCGCCGTGGCGTTCGCGGATGCCGACGAAGACGGACCCACGCAGCACTACTTCGAGGACGAAGGCTGGCATGCGCCGGCGGCGGCCGAGACCGAGCTGAGCGTCGAGGCGATCGTGAGCGCGACTCTGCGTGCGCTGGAGCGGAGCGCGTCTGCGGCGCCGCCCGTGACCGGCGCGGAGGCGCTGCAGGCCTGCGCTGCGATGGCGATGCTCGTGCCCCGGGCCGAGGCCCCGCCCGCCGCGCCCTCCATCGCGTCCCCAGACGCGGCCGGCGCCGCACCGGATGCCTTCCCCGGCGAAGACGGCCCGGGACCCAGCGTGGGCGAGGTCTCGGCGTTCCACGAGGAGACGCTGGCGGAACCGGGGGCCGAGGCCGCCACCGCCGCGGTGGATCCTGGGTGGACGCTGCCCGACTTCGAGATCGTCGAAGCGGATCCGCCGCAGGACGCGGGCGGCGATCCGGCGACGGCACCCACCGGGGGACCGGATGCGCCGGCCGGGGACGCATCCGCGTCTCTCGTGCCTCCGGGCCTCGCCGAGACCCGCCCGGATGCCGAGACCGAAGGCGTGCTCGAGGCACTGATGGCCGAGGACACGCCACCACCACCGTCGGAGTCCTTCGGTGCGGCCCTGCCCGCGTTCCGCGAGAGCCACCCGCCGGGGCCCGCCCCCGCGATGGGCGCGGGCGTCACGCCGATCGGGCCGGAGCCCGAACCGGTCCTGCCGGACGCCGAGGGGCTGGACCCTGCCGACGCAGCCACGGTCCTGGCCACCGCGCTGCCGCGCCCGCACCCCGCCGCGCTCGACGACGAGCCTCCGCCGCCGGCCGCACCCGTGGCGGCATCGCGCCCGCAGACGCCGGAGACCGCGCCGATCGACCTGCCGCCTCCAGCCACGCCCTCCACCGAGGCCGCGACTGCTCCCGTCGTGGCGGAGGCGCCGCTCGCGCCGGTGCCGGTCGCGGTGCCGGTGCCGGCTCTCGACCCCGAGGCCCTGCGCGCCGCATTGCGCGAGGAACTCGTGCCCGTGCAGGAATCGCTCGCGGCGTTGCACGCCCGCCCCGAGGCTGGCCTGGGCGCGCGCACCGAGCTGGACCGCCTGCAGGGTCAGGTGCGCGAGGTGCAGACGCGGCAGCAGGCCGTGGCCCAGGCACTCGACGGCGTACGCGACGAGGTGCGCACGGTGCGCGCGAGGGTGCAGAGCACGCACGCCGCCGTGGAAGGGATCGCCAGCAGCGTGCGCGCCCTGGAGGCCCGCGCCGCGGCCGCCCGCACCGAGACCGCGCCGCCGCCGCCGACCACCGTGGAGATGCCGCCCCTGGATCCCGAGCCGCGCACGTCCGCCGCGTGGTGGATCCTCGCCGCGGCGGCGGCCCTCCTGAGCCTCACGGTGCTGTGGCTCGCGGGCTCGGGTCGGCTCGGCATGCTCCTGCCGGGCCTGCTCCTCGCCAACGTCG
>JADLFX010000003.1 GCA_020849665.1 Planctomycetota bacterium
CCGCGGGGAGGGTCGCGCCGGTCGCGTGTGCGCCGGTTCCCGCCGGGCCGCCGGCGTCCGGCGCCTGTCCCGGGCGCCACCACAGTGCCCACAGGGCCAGGGCGAGGAGTGCGAGAAGGAGCAGCGGGACGAGGGCGCGGGACTTCATGGCGGCACCGACCAGGAATGGCCGGGCGGGGCCCTCATTCTGTCACGCGGGCCGGCCCCCCGCGGCAGATGGCTGGAAACATGGCCGGCCCGCGCCTTCCGTCGCGCCAGCGGCCGCTCTCCGCCAGCCGCGGTGGACTCCGCCCGCCCGGCCCCTCGCGCGACCTGGATCCCCCCTGATCCACCCTCGCGGCGCGGTTCCGGCCGGCGCAGGCAGGACCGCGCGGCCCGCGTCCGCCTGCGGGACGGGGTCCGCGGTCCGCCGCGCCCCCGCAGGCTCAGGCCTTGGCGGCCTTCTTGGCGCTCAGGCGCGTGTCGAGGAGCTTGTTGAAGCGGCGCTGCTTGCGGCCCTCGGCGGCCTGCTTGTGGTACGCGTAGCCGGCGACCAGCGGCAGGATCACCGTGGCCTCGCCGAACACCATCTGCTCGTGGGCGGTCGAGACCTTGCCCCACGAGGACGCCTCCTTGAGCGTCGAGCCCGAGAGCGCGCCGTCGCGCTCGTCGGCCACCGTGATCTGCACGGCGTACTTGTGCATCGCCACGTTCTCGTAGCCGAGCACGTCGGCGGCCACCACGATGTCCTGGGCGAAGTTCTTGGGCACGCCGCCGCCGATCATGAAGAGGCCGGTGTCCTTGCTCGCCAGCTTGACCCGCGTCAGCTCGAGGAAGTCCTTGGCCGAGTCGATGCTCACCACGGGCTCGCCCTTGAGGCCGCGGTGCCACTGGTGGTGGACCAGCCCGAAGCCCGCGCTGCAGTCGCTGAACGCCGGGCAGAAGATCGGCACGTCGCGCTTGTACGCGGCGAGCACGATCGACTCCTTGTTCTTGCCCTTCTTCGCGAGATAGCGGCCCATCTCGCGGATGAACTCGCGCGACGAGTACGCGCGCGGCTCGAGCGACTCGGCGATCCTGCCGACCGTGTCGTCGCAGGAGCGCAGGTCCTCCTCGTCGATGAACGTGTCGTAGATCCGGTCGATCATCAACTCGCGGAGCACGTTGTCGTCCACGAAGTTGGTGCCGCGCCAGTGGTGGAAGCCGAGGCCCTCGAAGAAGTCCTGGTCCACGATGTTCGCGCCGGTCGACACGATCGCATCGACCATGTTGGCCTCGATCAGCTGCACGAAGACCTTCTTGAGGCCGGCGCTGATCAGCGAGCCCGCGAGGCAGAGGATCACGGCGCACTCCTTGTCGCGCAGCATCGTCTCGTAGATCTGGGCGGCGGAGTGGGTGTTGCGGGCCTGGAACGCCATCTTGCCGAAGGCATCCACGAGCGGGACCGGATCGAACGTGTCGAGCGAGAGGTGCTCGACCTTCTCCTTGAGGAGCTCCTTCTTGGTGGTCATGGCTGCGGTCTCGGGGTTCCCCCGCCCGTGCGGGGGAGCGGCAGTGCGGCGCGCGCGCCGCTCACGGGTGCGCCGCCGGGGCGGCGCGGGTCGGGGGGACTCAGCGGAACGCGGCGCCGCAGGGCGGCGCCGGAGGGATCACTTGGCGCGGATCTTGAGGTTCAGGCCGTCGCCCTTGCGGGTCAGGCTGATCTCGAGGTTCTCGGGGACCTCCTCGTCGCCACCCATCGCGCCGGCCATCTCCTTGAGGTTCGCCTTCACGGTCATGAGGGCGCCGCCGGGCAGCGGGGCGCGCTTGACCTTGCTGTCCAGGGCCGAGTCGATCACGCCCTTGGCGTCCTGCTCGCCGCCCATGATGCTGAACACGTAATTGCCGGCCACGCCGGTGAACATGTCGCCGGTCATCGCCATCGGGCCGCCCATGGCGGCCATGCTCTCGTCCTTGAACTTGGTGCTGACCTTGGTCACCGCCACCCCGCGGTGTTCCAGGGCCTTGGGCGTCATCTCGACTTCCATCATCGGGTTCGCGCTGGTCGCGGCCTTCTGGAAGGCAAGGTACTCGTCGCTGCCGACGAGCTGGGCCATCGCCGCGCCGTCGCTGACGCCCATGAGGATGCGCATGCCGGTGCCCAGCGTCATGGTCATGCCGAAGGTCCCGTCCATGAGCTGCGAGGACTTGCGGATCATCTCCGCTGCCTTGGCCTTGTCCTCGGGCTTCTTGGCGCCGATCCCGGCGGCGAAGTCGGCGTAGACGTCGTAGAAGGCCGACATCCCCTTCGTGTCCAGCGCGGCGGCCACGCGGATCGGCGCATCGCCCTCGACCATGGGCGCGCCGGCCTGGTTGGGCTGCATGGCCGCGGCGAAGCGCGCGAACCAGGTGTCCTTCACCGGCTGGAGCGAGAGGTCGATGTCCATCCCCTCGCTGCTGGCCTTCTCGGGATCGCCGACCACCTTGAGGTCGAGGCTGTCGACCTGCTTGGGGAAGTCGAGCACGGCCTTGATCATCTTCACGGCATCGGCGGCCTTGATGCCCGCCTGCTGCAGGCCCATCGTGGCCATGCCCTGCATCATCTGCATGGTCTCGCCGATCTGCTCCTCGAAGGCGCTCATCATCAGGCCGGGCTTGACCGTCGCGGAGAGGTAGCCGACGTCGCCCTTGCCGGTGCTGATGGCGACCTTCTTGTCGGTGCCGACGGAGATCACCCAGTGCTGGCCGGCCTCGAGCTTGGGCAGCTGGGGCATCTCGCCCGCGCCTTCCTCCGAGGCGAACATCATGGACGCGCCCATCGCGACGTCCTCGGTGGTGGTCTTCACCACGAGCATGGGGCCGGAGGCGGCCGCGACGGTGGGGGCCTTGGCCGGTTTCTGGGGCTCGTCCTGTGCGACCAGGGGCAGCGCCAGGACGGTGGCGAACAAGAATCGGGGAGCGAAGTAGGACATGGGTGTGTGGGGGAAAGGGGCCGGATTCTAGGTGGCCAGGGGCGCGCCCCAAGGGGCGAGGCGCGAATCCTCCGCGCCACCGCGGTTGCGTGGCCGCCGGCGCCTCGGGACCGGACGCGCACCGGGTGGCACGCCGTGCCGGGCGCCGCCGCTGCGCGAAGAGCGGCGACGGCCGCCAACCAGGGACGCTCCTGCGCCGTATTGTGCCTCCGCCCCGACGAGGGCCCTCAGGACCCATGCGTAGCACCCTCCCCGCACTCGTGTTGCTCTCCGCGCTCCTCTCCGCCCAGGAACGCCCCATCCGGCTCGCCCAGGACCCGGTGTTCGCACCGGGCGGCAGGACCCTCTACTTCGCCTGGGAAGGCGACGTGTGGACCGCGGACACCGCCAGCGGCGCGGCCCGCCGCCTCACCACCCACCCGGCGGAGGACGGCTCGCCGCGCCTGAGCCCGGACGGCCGCAGCCTCGCGTTCGTGAGCCGCCGCAACGGCCAGAGCCAGGTCTGGGTGATGCCCAGCGAGGGCGGCGCGCCGCGCCAGGTCACCTTCGACTCGGAGGGCAAGGCGCTGGCCGGGTTCACGCCGGACGGCCAGGGCGTGGTGATCCTGCAGGGCACCGACGCGTCGCCCTTCCGGCCGGAGGGCCAGCGCGCATTCGTCGTGACGCTCGGGGTGCGCAAGGCGCCGCGCGAACTCCTCCCGGCCGGGTGCAGCGAGGTGGCGCTCTCGCCCGACGGCACCAAGGCGCTGTTCACGCGCGGCGGGATGGAGTGGTGGCGCAAGGGCTACCGCGGCGCGCGCGCCGCGCAGCTCTGGCTGGCGGATCTCTCCGGCGCGAAGCCGGTGCTGAAGCGCCTGAGCCAGGACCGCGACGGCTTCCAGAACGTGGCCGAGCGCAACCCGATCTGGACGCCGGACGGCAAGGGCTACTACTTCGCCAGCGACCCCGAGGGCACGTTCGAACTCTACTACCGCAACCTCGACGGCTCGGGCGAGCGCCGCGTGACCCACGTGGGCGCCGACGGCAGCGACGACGGCGTCGCCAATGCGTCGTTGAGCGCCGACGGCAAGACCCTGGTGTTCCGGCGCCTCTTCGATCTGTATCGCGCCGACCCCGCGACCGGCGCGGCACAGGCCCTGCCCCTGCGCGCGACGGGCGACGAGACCGTGGCGCAGATCGAGATGTTGAGCGAGCGCAGCGCCACGGCCGCCGCGTTCACCAAGGACGGCAAGCAGGTGGCGTTCGTGGCCGGCGACGACGTGTACGTCATGGACACGGTGCTCAAGGAGCCTGTGCGGGTCACCAACACGCCGCAGCGCGAGAAGTCGCTGGCGTTCTCGCCCGACGGGAAGCGCCTCTACTTCACCAGCGACGCGGGCGGCGAGGTCGACATCTGGTCGGCAGCGCCCAAGTCCGGGGAGGGCGCGTGGTGGCAGGCCCGGGAGTTCACCCTCACGCGGCTCACCGAGGACGCCGCCGTCGAGGGCCGGGTCGCACCGAGTCCGAACGGGAAGATGGTCGCGTTCACGCGTCGCGGGGAGCTGTGGCTCATGGACCCCGACGGGCAGGCCCCGCGCAAGCTCGTGTCCGGCTGGAACGAGCCCGACTACGACTGGTCGCCGGACGGCAAGTGGCTCGTCTACTCCGCCCAGGACGACGACTACAACAGCGACGTGTTCGTGGTGCCGGTCGACGGCAGCCGCACGCCGTACAACCTCTCGCGCCATCCCGACAACGACCGTTCGCCGCGCTGGTCGGGCGATGGCAAGCGGATCGCGTTCCTGGGCCGCCGCAACGGCGACGAGAGCGACATCTGGTACGTCAACCTGACCAAGGAGACCGAGGAGGAGACCAACCGCGACCGACTGCTGAAGCAGGCCAAGGAAGCGATGCAGCCGCCGCGCCCGGCCGGCGCCCCGGCCGGCGGACGGCGGCGCGGCGACGGCGCGGCCTCGCGGCCGGGCGGCGACGGGGCGGCCGCCACGGCGCAGGGCGAGGGCGAGACGCGCGAGCGGCCCCAGGGCGGTTCGCGTCCCGCCGAGGTCAAGGACGTGGGGATCGACTTCGACGGCATCCACGACCGCCTGCACCGGATCGCGATCCCCGACTCGATGGAGTCGGGGTTGGTGTGGTCGCCGGACGGCACGCAGCTCGGCTTCTCGATGTCGCGTTCGGCACTGCCGGCGGCGGCGCCGACCCCCACGCCCACGCCCACGCCCACGCCGGCGCCGAACTTCCCCCGCCGGCGCGGCGCGCCAGGCACTCCGGCGCCAGCCGAGGAGCCCACCGCGCAGTCCGGAGGCAGCGGCTTCTACACCGTGACCTTCCCCGACAAGCTCACTCCGGCGCAGCTCGGCTCGCAGGGCGTGAGCGACGCGAAGTGGCTGCAGGAGGGCAACCAGATCGTCGGCCTGCAGCGCGGCGTGCCGGCTTCGCTCGCCGTGAGCGGCGGGCGGGTGACCACGCACTCGTTCACCGTGAACATCGAGCGCGACTGGGGTCGGTACCGCAAGGTGGTGTTCGACGACGGCTGGCGTGCGATGCGCGACGGCTGGTACGACGCGCGGCTCAACAACCGCGACTGGAACGCGGTGCGTGCCAAGTACCGCGAGGCGGCCGGCGAGTGCCTCGGCCAGCGCGAGTTCAACACGCTGATGAACCTGATGCTGGGCGAGCTGAATGGCTCGCACCTCGGTCACTCGGGGGGCGACGACCCGATCCCCGAGGTCAGCAACGAGGGGCGGGTCACGCCGCGCACCTGGCAGCTCGGCCTGCGCTTCGACCGCAGCCAGCCGGGCAAGGGTGCGAACGGGGCCGGACTGCTGGTGGCCAGCGTGATCCCCGAGAGCCCCTGCGCCGCGTTGCGCAGCCAGGTGCGCGCCGGGGAGACCCTGCTCGCGATCGACGGCAAGCCCGTGGATCGCGACACCGACCTGACCACGATCCTGAACCTGCCCGAGGCCAAGGACCTCGAGCTGACCGTGCTCGACGCCGCGGGCGCGCAACGCTCGGTCGTGGTGCGTCCGACCGCGTCGGTGGACGGCCTGCTCTACGAGGAGTGGGTGGAGAAGACCCGCGCCGAGGTGGAGCGGCTCTCCAACGGCAGGCTCGGCTATCTGCACATCCGCGGGATGAACGAGCAGAGCTTCCAGGCCTTCGAGGAGGACCTCTTCCACGCCGGCTATGGCAAGGACGGGCTGATCATCGACGTGCGCTGGAACGGCGGCGGCAGCACCGCCGACCACGTCCTCACCGCGCTCACCCAGCCGGTGCACGCCTACACGGCGGCGCGCGGCAGCGGCCCGGGTTACCCCCACGACCGCAAGGTCTACGCCACCTGGAGCAAGCCGGCGGTGATGCTCTGCAACGAGCACAGCTTCTCCAACGCGGAGATCGTCAGCCATGCGTTCAAGAGCATCGGCCGTGGCAGGCTGGTGGGCATGCGCACCGCGGGCGGCGTGATCAGCACCGGCGCGGCGCAGCTCCTGGACGGCAGCTCGGTGCGGATGCCGTTCCGCGGCTGGTATCTGCGCGACACCGGCGAGGACATGGAGCTGAACGGCGCCCTCCCCGACATCACGCTGTGGAATCCGCTCGACGGTCCCGATGCCCAGCTCGAGGCGGCCGTGAAGGCGCTGCAGGAGGACCTGGCACGGGCCAAGGCGATCCCGCAGCTCGTGCCGGCCTCGGCCGTGCGCGGGAGCGGAACGGTGCGCTGAGGCGGTACGGCGCCGCGCCGCCGGGGCGGTCCGCCGTCCTGGCGGCGCGCATCCGCGTGGAGGCCATTGCCCACTCCCGAACAGGATGTGCTCGACGCGATCGAGCTGCACTCCGTGGAGCGCCTCCGCGCCGCGCTCGACGCCGGCGTGGACGCGCGGGCGCCCGTGCGGGGCAAGCCGCTCGCGCGCTGGTTGACGGAGATGTACACGCGTTCCGACCGCTTTGCGCCTTGCCTCCGCCTGCTGCTCGAGCGCGGAGCGCAGCTCGACGATCCACGAATCGCGCCGGTCCTGCTCGACGACGCGGAGGCGCTGGAGCGGGCCGTGCGCGCGGATCCCGCGCTCCTGGAGCATCGCACCAGCCTGGTCTCGGCGTTCACGCCGCTGGTGGGTGCGTCGCTCCTGCACGTGGCCGCCGAGTACGGGCACCGGCGCGCCGCGCAGGTGCTCGTGGACCTCGGCGCCGATGCCGACGCCCGGGCCGCGGTGGACGAGGACGGAATGAACGGACACACCCCGCTCTTCCACACCGTGAACGCCCACGCCAACCGCGCCGAGCCGGTCCTGCGCCTGCTGCTCGCGGCCGGGGCCCGGCCGGACGTCCGGCTGTCAGGGATCGTGTGGGGCAGGGGCTTCGAATGGGAGACGACCCTGTTCGACGTGACGCCGGTCTCGTACGCCCAGATGGGGCTGCTCCCACAGATGCACCGGCAGGAGTCGGACGTGTACTCCGTCGTCCGCCGGCTCCTGGCGGCTGCCGGCCGCAGAGTGCCGCAGCTGCCGAACGTGCCCAACCGCTACCTGGCGTCCGGGTCCGAGGCGTGAGTTGCGGAAGCCTGGGGCGCCCCGCCGGCCCCGTGTACGTCTCGCGCCTGCGAGCGCTACGGCGCGGCTCCGCTGGACGAGCATGACTCGGTGGCTCGGCCAGGAGGTTGCATCGCCACCCGCAGCGGCGCCCACGCCACGACTTGGAGTGGGAGCGCGTCGTGCGCGAGCGGCGGCGGTCCCGCCAGCTCGAGGCCGAGCAGGCGCGTCATCGCGCACTCCTCGATCTCGACCCTGGCCGGGGCGAGCTGCCAGGGCTCGTGGTGGATGTGGCCCACGCGCAATGTCCCGTCGCTGGCGGCAGCGAAGAGTGCGTAGCGCTCGACGAGCCAGTGGGCCAGCGTGTCCCTGTGTGGCTGGGCATGCGGCGCGGTGGGCCACCACCGCGCCGCGAAGCGCGCGGGCAGCGCGCCGCGGTGCACGCGTTCGCTGCGGTAGTGCACCGCGTCGCCGTGCCGTTCGCAGCGCATCCGCGCGTCGAAGTACGGCAGGCGGAAGGACCAGCGCGCCGCGCGCACCGCGGTGCGGCTGGCGGCGTCGAGGCTGAAGAACCAGACGCCAGGGATCCCGGCATGGCGCACGTAGGTGCGCACGTTGAGCTCGGCGAACGCGCCGCTCCCCGGCAGCGGCGGCAGGCAGCGCACGCGCACGCCGGTCATGCGGAACGGCACGATCCCGAGCCATGCGGCGCCACCGTGCTCCTCGACTTCCAGTCCGGAGGGCATGAGGCGTTGCAGCGCCGCAGCCGGCACCGGCCAGTGCAGCAACGCCAGGTCGAGCCAGCGCATCGCCATCACCCACGGAGTCACCGGCGGCGGGAACGGCCGATGCGAGAGCGAGCGCAGCGTCGGGTGAGGCATGGCAAGGCAATGAACGTAGCTCGGCCCGATCACCGACCCGGGGCGTGCCCGTGTCCACAGGCGAAGAACCTGGAAGGGGCTTGAGTGTGCTGGCGATTCGGGGTCTTGTCGAGTGCGTCGACACGGCCAGTGTGGCTGAGGAACCCGTGAGTCATGGCTGAACACACACCCAGAGAAGGCCCCAAGTTCGTCTCGTACTTATGGCCGGTCGTGGATGCACTGAAGACCCTCGGTGGATCGGCCAGGCCTGCGGAAGTACGAGACCAGATCGCGAAGTCCATGAACATCGCCGACGCCGTCCGCGCCGAAGCAATGTCCAGTGGTCTGCCTCGTTTCGACAACCAGGTGGGTTGGGCGAGGTTCTATCTCGCGAAGGCAGGCTTGATCGATGCCTCCTCGCGCGGCGTGTGGTCACTCACCGAGAAAGGGCGCGAACTCAACAAACTGTCGTCGCGCCAAGCACTGGATCTCTTCAAGCATGTACACGATCAGTTCCAGACTAGGCGGACAGAAGAGGCCGGCTCCGAGACCGAGGATACCGAACCTGCGCCCCCTGAGAATGCGGCGCTTTCCCCCTCTGGCAAGCACAGGGAGGTAGTCCTCGAGCGGTTGCGAGGCCTACCACCCGGTGGGTTCGAGCGCTTTTGCCAGAGGCTTCTCAGGGAGTCGGGCTTCCAGGAAGTCAGAGTTACCGGGCGATCCGGCGACGGAGGGATCGATGGAATCGGGATTCTCCAGGTGAGTCCGCTCGTGAGCTTCAAGGTCCTGTTCCAGTGCAAGCGGTACAGCGAGGTCGTGACTCCGAGCCACATCAGGGATTTCAGGGGGGCAATGCAGGGAAGAGCGGATAAGGGCATCTTCCTCACAACAGGACGATTCACCCCGGAGGCCAAGCGGGAAGCGATCCGCGACGGCGTGCCCGCCATCGAATTGGTGGATGGCGGGTTGCTGGTGACGATGCTCGAGAAGCTGAGTCTCGGCCTGTGCCCTGTGCAGTCGTTCGAGGTGTCGCCCGAGTTCTTCGAGGAGTTCGAGAAGTAGCTCATCCCGCGCGCGTGCCTTGGTTGGGTGGTCGAAGTTGTTGAGTACCGCAGGCGGGCAACGACCGTGCACTGTCATCCGAACCTGTCCTCGGGTCGAACGCCCCTGCCTGCGTCGGACCGTTGGTGTATCGGGACGGCGGGCGCCGGTCGCTTCGGGCGCACGGCGGCACTCGGGCGGCCCTCGGAGAAAGCTATGACCTCAGCGGCCGATGCGAGAGCTGGATCAATACCATCCCCACGACGATCGCGAGCAGGCCCAGGACGATCCGGAGATCCAGCGGCTGGTCGCCACGGACGACGCCCGTCAGCGTGCCGGCGATCGGCGAGAACGCGAAGGCGATCGCCAGGGTGACGCCGAGGTTCTCCGAGGTCGCGAGCGCGCTGTAGAAGCTCCACATGCCGAGGCTGCCGGCAACGATGCCTCCGCCCAGCACGATCATCAGCCAGGCCTTGGCGTCGCCGGGGTTCTGGATCGAGCGCCACGCGGGAACGGACAACGCGCCGAGGACGAGCAGGGCGACGAGGGTGCGCACGGTGATGCCGGCGATGGGCGGCATGCCGAGCACGCGGAGGCCGGACTTCTCGAAGTACCCGCCACATCCCCAGGCGACTCCCGCGAGGACGGCGAACAGGATGTGAGGAGGCATTCAGGTGCACCCGTGGTGAGAGGAGGGGGTCATGCAGCGGCGGACTCTAGCGGGAGTGCGTCGCGCGCCTTGCCCGAGCAGCCGCCTCCCCGGCCGGCATGCCAGGAGAGCGCTCCGCGCCGGGACATCCCCGCGCCGTAGAGTCCCGTCCGCGTGCCCACCGATCCCGTGCCCACCGGCCCCGCCGAACCGGAGCCCCTCGTCCGCCGGGTCACGGTGCTCGGGCTCTGGGCGCTGGTCGTCAACGGCACGGTGGGGGCCGGGATCTTCGGCCTGCCGGCACGGGCCGCGGAGCTGACCGGGATCCACAGCCCGCTGGTGCTGCTGCTCTGCGGCGTGCTGCTGCTGCCCGTCGTGCTCTCGTTCGCCGAGGTGGCCAGCCACTTCCGCGGCACGGGTGGGCCGATCCTCTACGCGCACACGGCGTTCGGCCCGATGGCGGGGTTCCAGACCGGCTGGGCGTTCTACGTCGCGCGCCTCTCGGCCTCGGCGGCCAACGTCAACCTCCTGGTGGATGCGCTCGGGTGGTTCTGGACGGGCGCCGGCGAGGGCGCAGTGCGCGTGGCGCTGCTGCTCCTCGTGTGCACCGCGCTCACCTGGGTCAACGTGGCGGGCAGCGCCCACGCGATGCGTTCGGTCGGCGTCCTGACGGTGCTGAAATTCCTGCCGCTGCTGCTCCTGGTCGCCGTGGGCCTGCCGCGGCTCGGACCCGCCGCGTTCCCGCTGGCCGACACTCCGCTGCCCGCGGCGCGCGACCTGGGCTCGGCGGTGCTGCTGCTGGTCTACGCCTACGTCGGTTGGGAATCGGCCCTGGTTCCCGCCGGCGAGGCGCGCCATCCCGACCGCGACATGCCGCGCGCGCTGCTCTGGGGGCTGGGCATGGTCCTCATGCTCTACGTGCTGCTGCAGGCCGTGTGCGTCGCCGTGGTGCCCGACCTCGCACGCTCGACGCGGCCGCTGGTCGACGCCGGCGCGGCCCTGCTCGGCCCGGCCGGCGCCGCCGTGCTCACGCTCGGCGTGATCGCCTCGGTCGGCGGCAACGTCGCGTCCGCGACCTTCAGCACGCCGCGCATCACCTACGCCATGGCCCGCGAAGGGCTGCTGCCCTCCTGGTTCGGGACCGTGCACGCGGTGTACCGGACGCCGATCGCCTCGGTGCTGCTCTACGGCGGCCTCACGTTCGGGCTCGCGGCGGTCGGCTCGTTCGCGTGGCTGGCCGAGGTGAGCGTGCTCACGCGGCTCCTCATCTACCTGATGGGTGTGCTCGCGGCGCCGCGCCTGCGCGGACGCGCCGGCGTGGCGCCGGCGGCCCTGCGGCTGCCGGGCGGGGCCGCCATCCCGCTGCTGGGCGCGCTGGTCTGCGTGGGGCTCGGCTCGCAGGTGAGCCTGCGCACCGCGCTGGTCACGGCGGTGTTCCTGGGCGTGGGCTCGCTGCTCTTCGTGCTCGCGCGCCGGGAACGGCGCCGGCGCGGCTGAGCGGACCACTACACCGTCAGGCCCCAGCGCCGGCGCAGCAGCCGTTCGATCGGCTGGAAGAGCAGCCGGTCGGCCAGGAGTCCGAAGAGCACGATCACGAGCATCACGCCGAGCACCTGGTCCAGCGCGTGCAGCTCGCGGCCGTAGTGCAGCAGGTGGCCGAGGCCGAAGCCGGTGAGGATCGTGACGTAGATCTCCGCGGCCATCAGCGAACGCCACGCGAACGCCCAGCCCTGCTTCATGCCGGCGACGATCGCCGGCAGGGCCGCGGGCAGGGTCACGTGCACGAGCGCGTGCCAGCCGCTCGAGCCGAACGTGCGCGCGGCGCGCAGGTACAGGGGCGGCACGTTGCGGATGCCGTGCTCCGTGGCCAGGAGGATCGACCACACGGTGCCGAGTACCACCACGCAGAGCATCGCGGCCTCGGTCTGACCGAACCACAGGAGCGCCAGGGGCACCCAGCACACGCTCGGCAGGGCCTGCATGCCCAGGGCCAGCACGCCCAGCGTGCGGGCCGCCAGGTGCGCGCGCGCGGTGAGGAAGCCGAGCGGCAGGCCGACGGCCACGCCCAGGAAGTAGCCCACGAGCAGGCGCCGGCCGGTCACCAGGACGGCCGTGGGGATCGAGCCGTCGCCGATGGCCGCGCCCAGGTACGTCGCGATCTGCAGCGGCGTGGGGAACACCCACCCCGGCCACAGGCCGAGCGCGCCGAGGAGCTGCCACGCGAGCAGCGCGCCGGCGAGCACGGCCAGGGGCAGGAGCGCGCGCCTCATGGGGTGGCGCTCCGGGCCGGCTCGAGGAACGAGCGCAGTGCCGCCATCACGTCGTTGGCCTGCCGCGCCACTTCCAGGCTCAAGGGGTCGCGCGGCCGCGGCAGGTCGATCTCGAAGAGCTGGCGCACGCGCCCGGGGTTGGGAGAGAGCACGACCACGCGGTCGCCCAGGCACACCGCCTCGCGCACGTCGTGGGTCACGAACACCACGGTCCTGCGCCGGGTCTGCTGGATGCGCTGCAGGTCGGCGTAGAGCTGCTCGCGGGTGAGCGCGTCGAGCGAGGCGAACGGCTCGTCCATGAGCAGCACGCGCGGGTTGGGCGCGAGCGAGCGCGCCAGCGCCACGCGCTGCTTCATCCCGCCGGAGAGCTCGTGGACGTGCGCGTGCGCGAACTCCAGCAGGCCGACCATGTGCAGGTAGTACTTCGCGACCTCGCGGCGCGCGGCGGAGTCGAGCCCGGGCTTGAGGCGCAGGCCGAAGAGCACGTTGCCGAGCACGTCCAGCCACGGGAAGAGCGCGTGTTCCTGGAACATGACCCCCCGGTCGCGGCCGGGGCTGGTCACGGGCACGCCGTCGACCAGCACGCGGCCGGTGTCGGGGAACTCGAGGCCGGCGATCAGCGCGAGCAGCGTGCTCTTGCCGCACCCGCTCGGGCCGATCAGGCACACGACCTCGCCTTCCTCGACCGTGAGGTCCACCTCGGCGAGCGCGGGCGTGGCGCCGCGCTTGCTGCGGAACGACTTGCTCACCCGTTCCAGGACGAGCTTGACCGGCCGGACCGGCTCCAGCTCCTGCTCCCAGGCCATCAGCGCGCCTCCGGCCGCGATGCGGCCGTGGTGGGTGCGGCGGGTGCCGCGAGCAGCCGGTCCAGCGACCCCTCCGGCAGGCTGAAGCCGACGCGCCGGGTCACGCGCACGAGTTCTTCGAGGTCTTCGCGGCGCAGCGGCGTGCCCAGGCGCAGGCGCGCGTACGCCCGCCCGGCCACCTTCGGCAGGAGCGGGCGGCCCAGCAGGCGGTCGAGCGTCGCGACGGCGCGCGTGCGCGCCGCTTCGGGCTCGGCGCGCATCCATGCGTCCAGTTCCGCGTGCGCCTCGAGGAAGCGCCGCACCGCCTCGGGCCGGTCGCGCAGCGCCGCGGCGCTGGCCGCCAGGATCGTGGTGAGGCTGCCCTCGTCCTCGTGCAGCACTTCCGCCTCGGGCAGGAGCTCGAGGTTCGCCACCCACGGCTCGACCGCCCAGATCGCGTCGAGCTCGCCGCGGCGGAAGAGGGCGAAGAGGTCGGGCAGGGCCATCGGCACCACCCGCACGTCGCCCCCCGCCTGGGTGACGCGCAGGCCCTGGTCGAGGAGCCACGCGCGACAGGCGATGTCCTGGGTGTTGCCGAACTGGGGCGTGCCGATGCGCCTGCCGCGCAGATCGCCCGGCCGGCGCACGAGGTCCTTGCGCACCACCAGCGCCGCGCCCCCGCGCACGGCCCCGGCCAGCACCCGGATCTCCTCGCCGGCGGTGCGCAGGTGGGCGTTGAGGACCGGCTGGGGGCCGACGTAGCAGAGGTCCAGCGCGCCGGCGAGCATCGCCTCCATCGCCGAGGGCCCGGCCGTGTAGAGGTGCCACTCGATGCGCAGGTCCATGCCCAGGCGCCGCTCGAACCAGCCCTGCGCCGGTTCGGTCAGGTCGCGGGCGGCGAGCGCATGCGCATGGGTGAGCGTGACGAAGTGGCCGACACGCAGCACGGGCCGCGGATCCGCCGGCTCGCGCCGCCCGCAGGCACTGGCGCAGAGCAGCGCGAGCGCGGCCAGGATCGGGAGGCGCGGGGGGCGGGTCATGGCACGGTGCGCGGTGCGCATACCTTCGCAGGTCGGCGCACCCAGGACAACGCGCGTCGCGTCAGGACTTCCGCCGACGCGCCGCCATGTAGGGCACTACGCCCAGCAGCAGGCCGAGGGCCACGGTGACCGGGATCCAGATGGCCAGCTGCGGGATCAGGAGCAGCGCGGTCCACGCGCCGGCGGGGTCGTCGCGGAAGTTCATCGGCCCCTGCAGGAAGAGGTTCACCTCGTGGATCGGGCTCACGTCGAGGTGCGTGCCGAGATGGCGCGTGGTGCAGAACCAGCCGACGGCCACCACGACGCCGCGGTGCAGGAGGCCGAGCAGGAAGAGCTGCGCCACCCAGGCCGCGACGGGCATGCGGCGCAGGCCGCAGTAGGCGCCGAGGAAGGGCAGCAGGAGGACCAGCGGCAGCGACACGCCGATCGCCCAGTGCAGCTCGGGGGGCGCCGCGGTCTTCTCCAGGGCGAGGCGCACCGCGAGCGCATGGCTCCCGAGCAGCGCGCAGTGCAGTGCGGGCGCCGGCGGGGCCGGGCGCCGCTCGCGCTGCACCAGGAGGAGCAGGGCGGGCACGAGCAGCGCCGCGAGCCCGACCAGGGGCCACTGCCACGCCGGGCGCTCGACGACTTCGATCACGAAGCGGGTCGGGGTCTTGTCGGGGCCGGCGGGAAAGCGGTTCACGACCTCGGCGCGGGCCACGGCCGCGCGCTGTGCGAACGCCAACCAGCCCATGGGCAGGGCGCCCAGGACCAGCACGGTCGCGATCGTCGTGCGGCCGCGCGTTCCGCAGAGCGGGGCCACGAGCAGGAGGAGGAGCGGCGGGAGGGTCCACACCAGCCAGGGGAGCGCCTCCCGCAGCGCCTGCAGGATCTGGCTCATCGGGTCGTGCCCCTGCCGGGGAGGCCGGCGCCCGCGCGGAAGCCCTGGTGCCGCTCCTGCGCCGGGCTGGAGGTCATCAGGCCCTGGATCTCGACGATGCGGCCCCTGCCGCCCAGGAGGCGCTGCGCCACGGCGCCCGCGGCGCGGCCGATCGCGAGGTTGTCGCCGCCCACGAAGCACGTGTAGTCCTCGCTGCCGAGCCTGCGGTCGAGGACCAGCACGGGGATGCCCTTGGCGCGGGCGCGCTGCACGGCGGGCACCAGCGTGATGCTCTCCTTGGGCGAGACGAGGATCAGGTGCACGCCCTGGGTGACGAACTCGTCGATGTGCGTGCGCTGCTTGTCGGTGTCGTTCTGGGCGTCCTTCTCGATCAGCTCGAGCTGCGGGTACTTCTTCGCCTGCCGGCGCAGGTCGGCGTTCATCTGCACGCGCCACGGCTCGTCCAGGGTGGTCTGCGACATCCCCAGCCGCCACACGTGGTCGGTGGTCGCGGGGCGCAGATGCGCGGCGTGCATGGCGCGCAGCGCGGCCACGATCCTGGTGCCCTCGGCCTCGATCGGCGTGCCGCCCTGCGCCACGTCGGCCTTGGTGAACACGCGGGTGCCGAGGATGACGTCCCGGGGCACCGCCACGCCGTTCAGGATCAGGAGCGCGAGGTCGATCGCCTCCGCGCCGCCCGTGGGGTACTCCACGGTCGCGTCGAGGATGCCCTCCTGCACGTAGCGCACGCCTTCCTGCGGCAGGGCGTCGACGCCGACGAAGCGGATCCCGGTGCGGTTGGCCTGCTTCGCCGCGAGGAACGCGCCGAACGCCATCGGGTCGTTGTGCGCGTAGACCAGATCGATCCGCGGGAAACGGGCCAGGGCCGACTCCATCTCCTTCTTGCCCTCGTCCTGCTTCCACTTCGCGTCGGCCACGAACACCACCTCCAGCGCCGTGGCCGGGGCATCCTGGTTCCTGGTGCAACCGGCCGCGGCCAGCACGAAGACGAGCAGGGTGGAGCGAGACATGCCGGGTTCTTGTCCCTTCAGCGGCGATCCTGGAGGAGCACCGCCGCGACCAGGATCGCACCCTGGAGGATCAGGCGCCAGTGTTCGGCCACGCCGTTGATGCTGAGGATCTTCTCGATGTAGCCCAGGGTGAGGACGCCGACGACGGTGAGGCCGATGCCGCCGCTGCCGCCGCGCAGCGAGGTGCCGCCAATCACCACCGCGGCGATCGCCTTGAGCTCGAACATCGTGCCCGCCTCCGGGTTGCCGAGGCGGTCGCGCACCGTCTGACAGATCCCGGCCACGGCGGCGCACGCGCCGCACAGGACGTAGGTGAGCGCGCGCACCCGGACCACCGCGACGCCGGCGAGGTGGCTGGCGACCTCGTTGCCACCCACCGCGAGCACGTGCCGGCCGTACACGGTGCGGCTCACGACCACTCCGAGGACCAGGGCGAGTCCGAGGAAGAGCACGCCGAGCGCGGGCACTCCGATCCCGCCGGCGAGCGGCAGGACCAGGAGATCGCCGTCGAGCCACTGGTAGAAGGGCGGGCCGAGGATCTGTTCGGCGGGGGGCATCACCTTGGAGCTGGGATCCTGGCCGAGAGTCACGGGCAGGACCTTGGCCAGTCCGCGGGCCAGCACCATCGTGGCGAGGGTGGCCACGAAGGGCTGCAGGCGCAGGCGCGCGGCGAGCATGCCGTTGACCCCGCCGAGCGCGACGCCGGCGACCAGGGCGCCGGCCGCCCCCAGCGGCCACGCCAGTCCGGCGCCCAGGGTCAGGGCGGCGAAGGTCATCCCGCACACGGCGAGCAGCGAGCCGACCGAGAGGTCGATCCCGCCCCCCAGGATCACGAGGGTCATGCCCAGGGCCAGGATGCCGGTGACGCTGCTGGCGCTGAGCAGGTCGCGGTGGGTCTGCGCGGCGAAGAAGGCGCCTTCGGCGTGGAAGACGCAGCCGAGGGCGACGACCAGGCCCAGGGCGAGCAGCGCCCGGCTCAGCGGCGACGCGAGGACCGGGTTCAACGCCGACCCCGCGGGCACGGGGCTGCGGTGCGAGACGGGCGGTGCCGGGGCGGAGCCCCGGGAGGGGCGGTGCGCATGGTGGGGGCGGATCGTCTCGCGAACGTCCTCGCGCCGCGAGACCGGGGCGGCGGGTGGCAGGAATCGTCGAGCGGCGCGGGCCTCGGCTGCGCCAACCCCCGGGCCGGGTTGGGGGAAGGTGCCGCCGATGGTCCGCGGCCCGGGCCTGGGCCGCGCGTGGCCAGTCAGCAGGCCGCGTCCTCCATGGCGAGGGCCGCCGCCGCGCCGGGTCCCCCTAGCCTCTTGCATGCCGCGCAGCCCTGGCTAAGGTTCCGCCTCCCTTCGCGGGGACGTAGCTCAATTGGTTAGAGTACCGGACTGTCGATCCGGTGGTTGCGGGTTCGAGTCCCGTCGTCCTCGCCAGTCTGTCCATGCCGGGCCCGCCGTGGCGCGGCGACCCGCGCGAAACGTCCGCCCCGCGCCGCCGTCGCGGAGGTGTGGCGGGTCGATGATGGCCCGGTGACGGGCCGGTGCCGAACCGGTGACGGGCAGGCGCCGGGCGCCGCAGGTCAGGGCAGGCCCGCCGCGAGGTGGTGGACCCACACAACCCGACCTGCGCCGCGCAGCGCCGCGGCTGCGCGCGGAGGCGCGCGCGGCGCGCCGGCTTGCCGGCGCGATCCTGGAAAGCATGTCCGGGCATCGTTCTGATGTCCGGCCATGCCCATGCTCGTGGGGGCGCTCCTCGTGGTGGCGGTGGGGGCGCTCTTCGCCCTGGTCCTGCCCCGGCGCATGGCGTCGGGCATCGCGGTGCTGGCCACCGCGATCGCTGGTGCGTGCCTGCTGGCGGCCTCGGTGCCCGTGGCCCTCGGCGCCGCGCTGCCGCAGGACTTCTCGGCGCCGTGGTCGGTGCCGATGGGCTCCTTCCACCTCGGGCTCGATCCGCTGAGCGCGTGGTTCCTCCTCGCCCTGGGCCTGATCGCGCCGCTGGCCGCGGTGCACGGCTTCGCCCGCCAGCCGGTGCGCCCCTTCCCCTGGCTGGTCCTGGTGGGGGCGCTGCTGGTGGTGTTCACGGCCCGCAACGCCGTGCTCTTCCTGGTCGCCTGGGAGGTGGTTTCCCTCGCCTCGTTCTTCCTGGTCCTGCACGGACGTGACGCCGACGCGGAGGAGGAGGCGGGCTGGACCTACCTGGTCGCCTCGCATCTCTCCACCGCGTTCCTGATCGCCGCCCTGGTCCTGTTGGGCACCGCCGGCGTGCACGACCTCGGCCTGGCCGGAGGCGCCGCGCTCGCACCCGGCACGCGCGACGCCGTGTTCCTGCTTGCGCTGGTGGGGTTCGGCACCAAGGCCGGCCTGATGCCCTTCCACGTGGCGTCGCCGGGCCTCTACGCCGCCGCGCCGGGGCCGGTCGCCGCGCTCCTGGCCGGCGTCGCGAGCAAGACCGGCATCTACGGCCTGCTGCGCTGCGCCACGCTCCTGGGCGACATCCCCGAGTGGCACGGCTGGACGCTGCTCGCCCTGGGTCTGCTCACCGCGTTCTTCGGCGCGGTGCTGGCGCTCAGCCACGCCGACCTGCGCACCAGCCTCGCGTACAGCAGCATCGAGAACGTCGGGCTCGTGTTCGCGGCCCTGGGGCTCGGGTCCCTGGGACTCGCCAAGGGCAACACCTACGTGGCGGTGAGCGGCTACCTCGCCGCGCTCCTGCACGCGCTGCACCACGGGCTCTTCAAGGGCCTGCTCTTCCTCGCCACCGGCTCGTTCCTCGCCAGCGCGGGAGAGGGACCGGGTGCGCGCGCCGGCGGCTGGTGGAAGGTGTTCCCCGGGGTCGGCGCCGCGTTCCTCGCGGGCGCGTGCACGTGCGCGGCCCTGCCGCCGGCCTGCGGGTTCGTGGGCGAGTTCCTGCTCCTGCTCGGCGCGCTGGAGGCGGCGTCGGTGCCGCGCGCCGGCTTCGCCGTCCCGGCCGTGCTCTCGCTCGCGGTGCTGGGACTCACCGCCGGGCTCGCGGCCGCCAACCTCGCGCGCCTGGCCGGCGGGACCTTCCTGGGCACGCCGCGCGCGCCGCTCGCGGCCGCTCCGGTCCCCGTGGCCGAGCGGGCCATCCTGGGCGTGCTGGCGTTCCTCTGCCTGGCAGCGGGCCTGCTCGCGCCGCAGGTCCTGCAGCTCGCCACGCTGCCGGCCATGATCCCGCTGGCGTCCGCGAGCGCGCCCGGGATCGCGCTCGCCGAGCTGGCCGCCTCGTTGCGCGGCGTGCTCCTCCCGGCCGCGGCGCTGCTGGCGTTGGTGGGTGGGCTCGGCCTGCTGCGCGCACGCCTGCTGGATGGCCGGCCGGTGCACGAGGGCCCGACCTGGGACTGCGGGTTCGCCGCGCCCACGGCGCGCATGCAGTACACCCCGGCGTCGTTCGTGGCGCCGCTCGTCGCGCTGTTCCGCGCCCTGCATCGCGGCCGCGAGACGCTGCGCCCGCCGCGGGGTCCGTTCCCGGCGCGCGCCGAACACAGCGTGGCGGGCAGCGACCCCGGCCGCCGCTTCCTCTACGACCCGCTCTTCCGCCTCGTGGCCCGCTGCGCCGGACGTCTCGGCTGGATCCAGCACGGCTACGTGCAGGTCTACCTGCTCTACATCGCGGCCACGCTGGTCGTGCTGATGGTGTGGAAGCTGTGAGCCTCGCCGCGCTGGTCCACCTCGCCGTGCACGCGGCCCTGGTGTTCGCCCTGGCCCCGCTGCTGCAGGGCATCGTGAACCGCACCAAGGCGTGGTTCGCGGGCCGCCGCGGCCCGCCGCTCGCCCAGCCGTACTTCGACCTCTGGCGCCTCCTGGCGAAGGGCGCGGTGTACAGCACCACGACCACGGTCGTGTTCCGCCTAGCCCCCGTCGTGGCGCTGGCCGCGCTGCTCACCACGGGGCTGCTGGTGCCCATGGGCGGCTGGCCGGCGCCGCTGGCCTTCGCCGGCGACCTCTTCCTCGTGGCAGGACTCCTGGCGCTGGCGCGCTTCGCCCTCGTGCTGGCCGCGCTCGACACCGGCTCGAGCTTCACCGGGATGGGCGCGAGCCGCGAGGTGTGGTTCGCCGCGCTGGCCGAGCCGGCGCTGCTGGTGTCCCTGGCCGCGCTGGCGCGCGGGCTGCGCCACGACCTCGCGCACGACTCGCTCTCGGCGATCTACGGCGCCATGAGCCCCGCCACGTTCACCGCCGGCGCGCCGTTCCTGCTCCTGGTGGCCGGGGCGCTGCTGCTGGTGTTCCTGGCCGAGAACGGCCGCATCCCCGTGGACGACCCCAACACCCACCTGGAGCTGACCATGATCCACGAGGTGATGATCCTGGATCACAGCGGCCCCGACCTGGCGTTCCTGCTCTACGGGCAGGCGCTCAAGCTGCAGATCCTGGGCGTCCTGCTGGTCGGCGTGCTCCTGCCGGTGCGCACCGGCGTCGCGGCGCTGGACCTGGCGCTCGCGGTGGCGGGGCTCGTCCTCCTCGCCGTGGCGGTGGGCTGCATCGAGTCGCTGCTGGCGCGCCTGCGCCTCGCGCGCGTCGCGCAGATGCTCACGTGGGCCGGCGCCCTCGCGGTGGCGGCCCTGGTCCTGGAGGTGAGCTGATGCACGGCTTCGTGGACGCGATCCTGGTGGTGCTGGTGCTCACCGACCTGCTGCTCCTGGGCAGCTTCCGGCTCGGCGCCAGCGTGCGCACCTCGGCGCTGCAGGGCGTCGCCCTCGGCGTGCTGCCGCTCTTCGCCCACCACCACGGGCTCGGCGCCGATGCCGTCCTGCTGGCGCTCGTGGCCACCGGCGCCAAGGGCGTGCTCTTCCCCTGGCTGATGCTGCGCGCGGTGCGCATCGCGCAGATCCCGCGGGCGATGAAGCCGATCGTCGGCACCGCCGCCTCCGTGGTGATCGGCATGGTGCTCCTGGTGCTGTGCCGCGAGCTCGCGCCGCGCCTGCCGCTGCCGTACTCGTCCGGCTCCACGCTGGTGCTGCCGGTGGCGCTGTTCACGATCTTCTGCGGGCTCTTCCTGCTGGTCGCGCGCCGCCTCGCCCTCACCCAGGTGCTGGGATACCTGGTGATGGAGAACGGCGTGTTCGCGTTCGGCGTGGCCGGCCTGCCCCCGGGTTCGTTCACGATCGAGCTCCTGGTGCTGCTCGACCTCCTGGTCGCGGTGTTCGTGATGGGCGTGACCGTGTCGCACATCAGCCGCACCTTCAATTCGATCGACACGCGCCAGCTCACGGAGTTGAAGGGCTGATGCTCTGGCTCCTGCTGCTCCTGCCCTTCGCCGCGGGGGTCCTCGCGTTGCTCCTGCCAGGCCACGCCGGGCGCCGCACGGTGCTGCTCGGCGCCGCTGCCACGCACTTCGCCCTGGTGCTGGTGGCGCTGGCCGGCGCGGCGCCGCCCGCCTGGGGCGGGCGGCTGGCCCTCGACGGCCTGGGCGGCCTCTTCCTGCTGCTGAGCAGCGGTCTCTTCGCCGTGGCCTCCGCGTACGCGGTGGGCTACCTGCGGCGCGAACGCGTCCTCGAGCGGCTGCAAGGCACCGCGCGCCCGGATTTCCTCGAGGGCGGGCTCTTCGCCAACGTGCCCGAGGCGGTGTTCACGGCCACGCTGCTCTGCTTCCTCGGCACCATGACCGGCGTGTGCCTCGCCCACGACTTCCAGCTCCTCTGGGTGCTGGTCGAGGGCACCACGCTGGCCAGCGCGCCGCTGATCTACTTCCACCGCCACCATCGCTCCCTGGAGGCCTCGTGGAAGTACCTCCTGCTCTGCTCGGTGGGGATCTCGATCGCGCTGCTGGGCACGCTCTTCCTCGCCGTGGCGGGCACCGACGCGCAGGGGGGCTCGACGCCGCTCCTGATGACCGCGCTGGCGGCGAAGGCCGACACGCTGGCGGTGCCGTGGGTGAAGGCGGCGTTCGTGCTGATCCTCGTGGGCTATGGCGCCAAGATGGGTCTCGCGCCGATGCACAACTGGCTGCCGGACGCGCACAGCGAGGCGCCTTCGCTCGTGTCGGCGCTGCTCTCGGGCGCGCTGCTGAACTGCGCCTTCCTGGGCGTGCTGCGCGGTCTGCAGGTGTGCGGGATGGTGGGCGAGGCGGCATTCGCGCGCGAGCTGCTGCTCGGCTTCGGCCTCGTGTCGCTCGCGATCGCCGCCCTCTTCGTGCTGCGTCAGGCAGACTTCAAGCGCCTGCTGGCGTACTCGAGCGTCGAGCACATGGGACTGCTGGCGGTCGGGGTCGGTCTCGCCGGCGCGGGCGGCGAGGCCGCGATGCTGCATGCGGTGAACCACACCGTGGCCAAGGGCATGCTCTTCCTGCTCGCCGGCAACCTGCTGGCGGCGTTCCACACCAAGGAGATCCACCAGGTGCGCGGGGCACTGCGCGTCCTGCCGGTGTCGGGCGGACTCTGGCTGCTGGGCCTCTTCGCGATCACCGGGACGCCGCCCTTCGGCATGTTCCACAGCGAACTGGCGCTCGTGCGCGCGGCGCTGGAGCAGGGCCGCCCCGTCGTGGCCGCGGGGGTCCTGCTCGGCCTCGGCGCGGTGTTCGCCGGCATGTCGGCGGTGTTCCTGCGGATGTGCCTGGGCGCGCCGCGCGGGGCGGTGGCGGCGCCGGCGCGCGAGGAGTTCAGCGCGATCCTGCCGCCCGCGCTGCTCGCCACCCTGGCTCTCTGGCTCGGCCTGCAGGTGCCGGGCGAGCTCGCCGCGCTGTTGCGCGCCGCCGCGGCGCAGCTGGGGGCGCTGCCATGAGCGACCGGGGACTCGCGGTGCGGCCGGGCGAGCCGGTGGCGCGCGCGGCGCTGCCGGTGCTCGAGCCCCGCGCCTGGCGCGACGCGATCGTCGCCGACGTGGCCGCCGGCGGCCGCCTCCTGGCGCTGTTCGGCGCGGGCGAGGCCGCGGCGCCCACCCTGCACGCGATCCACCAGGACCGCGCCGGGCAGCTGCGCTGGAGCCTGGCGCCGGTGCGCGGGTCGTGGCCCAGCCTGACCAGCGAGTGCCCGCAGGCGCACCTGTTCGAGCGCGAGATCTGGGAGGCGAGCGGTGCGGTGCCGGAGGGGCATCCGTGGCTCAAGCCGGTGCGCCGCGCGCCGGGCACGGCGGCGAGTGACGGCGCGCCGCCGTTCTTCGCCGTGGCCGGCGACGACGTGCACGAGGTCGCGGTCGGCCCGGTGCACGCGGGCGTGATCGAGCCGGGGCACTTCCGCTTCCAGTGCCACGGCGAGGCGGTGTTCCACCTGGAGATCGCGCTGGGCTACCAGCATCGCGGCGTGGAGGCGCTCCTCGCCCAGGGTCCGGACCGGCGCACGCTGCACGTCGTGGAGACCCTGGCCGGCGACACGACCCTCGGCCACGCCACCACCGCGTGCGAGGCATTGGAGGCGCTGCTCGGCGTGTCCGTGCCGCCGCGCGGCCATGCGCTGCGCGCGCTCGGCCTGGAGCTGGAACGGCTGGCCAACCACGTGGGCGACCTGGGTGCGCTGGCCAACGATGTGGGCTTCCTGCCCACGGCCGCGTACTGCGGCCGGCTGCGCGGCGACTTCCTCAACCTCACCGCGGCGCTGTGCGGCAACCGCTTCGGGCGCAGCCTCGTGCGCGTGGGCGGGACCGGCTTCGACGTGGATCCAGAGCGCGCCGCCGCGATGCGCGACCGCCTCGCCGCGGCGGCGCGCGACGTCCGCGACGCGGTGGCCCTGCTCTTCGGCGCGCCGATCGTGCGCGCGCGCTTCGAGGGCACCGGCGTCGTGACGGCGCCGGCCGCCCTGGACCTCGGGCTCGTGGGCATGGCAGCGCGCGCGTGCGGGCTGCCGCGCGACGTACGGCACGAGTTCCCGCCGCTGGCCTACCGCGCCGGCCGGCCACCCCTGGTGGTGCTGGAGGGGGGCGACGTCATGGCGCGCGCCCGGCTGCGCGCCGAGGAGATCGAGCGTTCGGTGGGCTTCGTCGACGGGCTCCTGGCGGCGCTGCCCGCGGGGCCGGCGCGCGCGGCGGCGGCGTGGCCCGCGCCGCTGGCGCCGGGCCACGCGGTGTTCGGCCTCGGGGAGGGCTGGCGCGGCGAGCTCGTGCACGTGCTCCTGACCGACGCCGCGGGCCGGATCGAGCGCTGGAAGGTGGTGGATCCCTCGTTCCACAATTGGAGCGCCCTGGCCATGGCGTTGCGCGGCGAGGAGATCTCGGACTTCCCGCTCTGCAACAAGAGCTTCAACCTCTCGTACTGCGGGTTCGACCTGTGAGCACACCATGATCCCGATCCTGCGGACGCGCCTGCGCCAGGGGCAGCGCACGATCGCGTTCCCGGCGGCCCCGCCGGCGCTCCCCGAGCTCTTTCGCGGCATGCCGGTCGTGGACACCGCCAGGTGCCCCGACGGCTGCCGCGCGTGCGCCGATGCCTGCCCCACGCAGGCGATCGCCGTGGGGAGCGGCGCGGAGCCGCGCGTGGCCATCGACCTCGGCCGGTGTCTCTTCTGCACCGAGTGCACCGAGGCCTGCCCCGAGGGCGCGATCCGCTACGGCCAGGAGTACGCGCTGGCGACGAGGCGCCGCGAGGACCTGGTCGCGACCGGCGCGCCGCTGCGGCTGGCCGCGGCCCTGGACGAGCGCTCGCGCCGGCTCTTCGGCCGTTCCCTCAAGCTGCGGCAGGTGAGCGCCGGCGGCTGCAACGGCTGCGAGTCGGACGTGAACGTGCTCAACACGATCGTGTTCGACCTGGCGCGCTTCGGCATCCAATTCGTCGCCTCTCCGCGCCATGCCGACGGCCTCCTGATCACCGGCCCGGTCACCCGCAACATGCGCCTCGCCCTGCACAAGACCTGGCAGGCGGTGCCCGAGCCGCGGCTGGTGGTCGCGGTGGGAGCGTGCGCGATCTCCGGCGGGCCCTACCTGGGCAGCGCCCAGGCCCACGACGGGGCGGGTAGTCTCCTGCCCGTGGACCTCTTCGTGCCCGGCTGTCCGCCGCATCCCATCACCATCCTCGATGGGCTGCTCCGCCTGCTGGGCCGGATCCCGTCGGGGACACGGACGCCATGAGCGAGGCCGAGCTGCCGCCCCCGCATCTGGTGAGCGACGCGCCCGCGCTCGGTGCGATGGTCGAGCGGCTGCTGGGCGAGGAGCTGATCGCGGTGGACACCGAGGCCAACTCGATGTTCGCCTACCAGGAGCGTCTCTGCCTGGTGCAGGTCAGCTCCGCGGAAGAGGACTGGCTGATCGATCCCCTCGCCGGCCTCGACCTCGCGCCGCTCGGCGCGCTCTTCGCGTCCGAGCGGGTGCAGAAGGTGTTCCACGACGCCGAGTTCGACGTCCTCACGCTCAAGCGCGCGGCGCGGTTCCGGTTCGCGGCGGTGTTCGACACGAGGGTCGCCGCCGCGTCGCTGGGCCATGCGCAGGTGGGTCTCGCCGCGCTCCTGCACGAGTGCATGGGCGTCCGCCTCGACAAGCGCTTCCAACGCAGCGACTGGGGCAGGCGGCCACTCAGCGCGGGCCAGCTCGACTATGCGCGCCGTGACACCCGCTACCTGCCGGGGTTGGCGCGGCGCCTGCGCGCGGAACTGGACCGGCGCGGCGGCGTGCACGTGGAGGAGGTGGACTCCGAATGCCGTCGGATCGCGGCCGTCGAGCCCGAGCCGCGCTCGTTCGATCCCGAGGGATGGACCAGGATCGCCGGGGCCGAGCGCCTGGATGCCATGGGCCGCCGGCTGCTGCGGGCGCTCTTCGCGTGGCGCGACCGCGAGGCGGAGCGCCGCGACCAGCCGCACTTCAAGGTGCTCGGCAACGAGGCCATGCTGACCCTCGCGCAGCGCGCCGCATCCGGCGTCGAGTCGCCCGCGGCGGTGCCCGGCGTGCCGGCCTGGATCGCACCGGCGCTGGCCGCGCTCCTGGACGAGGCGCGCGCGGCGGGGCCGCTGAGCGGCTCGTTCCGCAGGGCGCCCACGCCGGAGGAGGAACTCTCCCCGGCCCAGCGCCGCGTGTTCGACGCCCTGCGCGCGTGGCGGCGCGAGGTCGCGGCGCGCCGTCCCGTGGATCCCGCCCTCGTACTGCCGCGCGGCGCGCTCCTGGCCCTGGCGCGACGCGACTCCTGGCCCAGGGACCTCGCGGAACTGGCGGCATGTGGTGTCCTGGAGGAGTGGCGCCTGCGGCGCTACGGCGCGGGGATCCTCGCGGCGTTGCGGGGGTGAGCTGCACGCCCACTCGCGGCTACTCCCGTCGTACCGGTAACAACCCTGCCGCCAACGGCGCGAACCCGGGCAGGGCGCGCAGAGCAGCGAAGTCCGGATCGATGAGCAGCGCCGCGTTGCGGTAGCCGCGTGCGAGAGCCTCGCCCAGCAGGCGCAGGGCGCCGTGCGGGTCCCCGCCGAGCGTGGCGAACTTCGCGTGCAGGTACACCTGCGGTGCGCCGGCCGGATCGCGCCAGGCCGGGAGCGCCGCGAGGGCCTGCTCGCGCTCCGCCTCCGCCGAGCCGACGTCGCCCCGCTGGGCCAGCACGAACGCGCGGCCGAAGTGGGCATCGGCGCGCAGCCGCGCGTCGGACCCCGCCGCGGGATCCGCGAGGAGGCGCGCGAGAGCCGCGAGAGCCGCGTCGGACTCGCCGGCGCGCCGGTCGAGCTCGGCGAGCACCAGCACGCCCGCGAGGCGTGCGCGGCGCCCCTCCAGTGTCTGCGGCGCCAGCGCCAACACCGCCTCGGCCGCGGCGCGGGCAGGGCCGGCCTGCCCGGCCCGTGCGAGGAGTCGCGCGCGCAACGCCGCCGCGTCGATGCGTTGCGGATGCGTGTCGGCGAATGCCCCCGTGAGAATCGCGAGCGCGCGCTCGGCCTCGGCCAGCGCCTGCGCACCGTCGCCGAGTGCCTCGTGGATCAGCGCCAGGCTGCGGTGGACCATGCCGGTGTCCGGGTGGTGCGCCCCGAGCGCCGTGCGGGTCACCTCGAGGTCGCGCAGCTGCAACTCCAGGGCGCGCAGCGGATCCCCGAGCTGACGGTGCACGGTGGCGAGGTCGTTGAGCAGGCTGCCCACGCGCGGATCCGTCTCGCCATGTTGGCGCATCACCACGGGGAGGGCCTGCTCCAGCAGCCGCTGTGCGAGTGCGTAGCGCTGCGCACGCATCTCGATGGCCGCCATGTTGGCGAGGACCATTGCGGCATCGCCGCTCTCCTCGCCCTGACCGGCCACGGTCAGGGCATGGCTGCGCCGATAGGCGGCCAGCGCCTCCTCTGGCCGCCTGCGGGCCAGGAGCACGCCGAGCTCGTTGAGGATCGCACCGAGCCGGGGATGCTCCGCACCGAAGAGCCGTTCCTCGATCGCCAGCGCCTCACGCAGGGCCGCCGCGGCGCCATCCGCGTCGTCGAGGTGCCGGTCGACCCTGGCGCGGCGCAGGAGCCCCTCGGCGAGATCGAACGCTCCGGCCTCGCCCTGGGCGCGGGCCAGGTCGATCGACTCCTGCAGCAGGGCGCGCGCGTGCCGGTGCTCCGCGAACCCCGCGTGGGCTTCGCCGACGGCGCGCAGCAGCTGCGTCTGCACCAGCGGACGCTCGGCGAGCTCAGCGCGGACCCAGGCCGCGCCCTGTGCGAGCAGACGCGTGCGATCCAAGGCACGGCCGTCCGCTTCCTCCGGCCTGAGCCCTCCGAAGAGCGCGCGGAAGAACCCGGTGAACCCTGCCACCAGCCGGGCGTCGGCACGGCTCTCCGCGGCGGCGGCCCGCGCCGCGGCGCCATGCACGAGGCCATAGAGCACGCCGGCGAGGCCGAGCAGTGCCGCGAGGACGGCCACCAGGGTGGCGGCGACCCCGGCGCGGTGGCGCTGGCAGAACTTGCGCAGGCGATAGCCTCGGCTCGGCGGGCCAGCCTGCACCGGCTCGCGATCGAGCAGGCGCTGGATCTCCTGGTCGAGGTCGCTGGCGGCGGCGTAGCGGCGGATCGGTTCCTTGGCCATCGCCCGCGCCACGATCCAGTCGATCTCGCGCGGCACGCCGCGCGCGACGCGGCTGGGTCGCGCCGGCTCCGCCTCGCGGATGCGGCGCGCGGCCTCCGGGAGGGGGAGTCCCTCCAACTCGTACGGGTTCCGCCCCGTGGCCAGCCGGTAGAGCACCACGCCGAGTGCGTACACGTCGGTGCGCGCGTCGACCTCGGCACTGCGGCCCTCCACCTGCTCCGGGCTCATCGACTCGAGCGTTCCCACGACCTCGCCGGCGAGCGTGGGACTGCCGGGCGCGCCGGCGGCGGGGCGCGCGATCCCGAAGTCGATGACCTTCACCTGGCCGTGGCCATCGACGAGCAGATTGGCGGCCTTGAGGTCGCGGTGCACGACCCCGCGCTGGTGCGCGTGCTGCACGGCCCGGCACACCGACTGGAAGAGCCGCAGCCGCGCGTGCAGGTCCAGGTTGCGGTCTTCCGCGTAGCGCGTGAGGGGGCAGGCGTCCTCGACGAACTCCAAGGCGAACCAGGGCACCGAAGGGACACCGCCCTCGGCCTCGAGGAAGCCGGCGCTGAACACCTGCGCGATCCCGGGGTGGCGCAGGTTGGCGAGCAGCTCGGCTTCGAAGTGGAAGCGCCGGCGCGCCTGCGGCGAGGCCAGCCCCGCGTGCAGGGTCTTGATCGCGACCTTGCGGCGTGGCTGATCCTGCTCGGCTTCCCACACGGTGCCCATGCCGCCGCTGGCGATCGCGCGCACGATGCGGTACCCACCGACGCGCCGGCCCACGAGGCTCGGCAGCCGATCGGCAGGCAGCGGCGGCTCCAGGAACCCGTCGTCGGCGGCGTCGGCGGCGAGCAGCCGTGCCACCGCCTGCTTCAACGGCGCATCGTGGGCCGCGAGTCCGGCGAGGAACGCCGGACGCGCCTCCGGCGCCAGCTCGGCCGCGGCCTCGAAGAGGTCGCGGACCCGGTTCCAATGCCCGTCCCGGGTCACGGGCGCCTCAGTGGTCCTCGAGAGCGACGCGCAGCCACGCCCGTGCCGCCCGCCAGCCGCGTTCGACGGTGGCGGTCGAGGTGGCCAGGGCCAGGGCCGTGTCCTCGATCGTCAGCCCTGCGAAGAAGCGCAGTTCCACGATCCGGACCAGGGCGGGGTCCAGGGCCTCGAGGCGCGCGAGCAGGTCGTCCAGCTCGAGCAGGTCGGGCACGCGCGCCGCGTAGAGGTCGAGGGCGTCGTCGAGCGGGACCCGCGCGTGTGCCCCGCGCTTGAGGGTGCGCCGGGCGCGGGCGTGGTCGACGAGCACCGAGCGCATCGCCCTGGCAGCAACGCCCAGGAAGTGCGCGCGACTGGCGTAGGTGTGCTGCCGCCCGGCGACCTTCAGCCAGGCCTCGTGCACGATTGCGGTGGCCTGCAGGGTGTGGTTGCCCTGGTGCGCCATGAGGCCGCCTGCCCGCCGGCGCAGCTCGTCGTAGAGCTCGGCATAGAGCTGGTCGGCCGTGGTGGGTTCGCCGCCCGGGACGGGAGGCGGGGGCAGGGTCGCCGTGGGCGTGGGCATCGTCGGGACGGGGTGCGGTCGGGGTGGAGCGGTGCTGGGTCGGCTGCGGGCGGGTCACGCCCGCCCGTACGCCAGGAATGACCGGTGTCCGTCAGGCGCACGCGGGTGATTCGTGATTCGGTGACGGAATCCTCGGCCGGATCTCGTGTGGGTCCGCGGCGCGGCGTTCCGCCCGCCCCGAACCTGCATCCCAAGAGGAATCCCGCATGCGTCCGCCCAGATCCCCGTTCCGCACCCTGGCCGCCCTCGGCCTCCTGCTCCTGCCGTGGGCGCCCGGTCCAGGGCTCGCGGCCCAGTCCGCCCCGATCACCGTCGGCGCCGACCGCTTCGGCGTGAAGGCCCCGCGGCCCCCCGTGAGTCCAGGGACCCTCCCGCCGGTGGCCGCCGAGGGCTGCACGGACCGGCAGATCGAGCCGGTCCTCCCGCCGGTGCCCAAGGGCCGCGGGGGCAATCCCCAGCCGAAGGACCCGCCGGCCGTCGAAGCGGATCTGCGGGGCCAGCGGGACACCGGGCAATTCGTGTACTTCAAGAACGCCCTGGTGCAGCCGGCGGGCGCACGCCGTTCCACGGCGTCCACGATCACGCCGAGCTGCGTCAACGTGCAGGACACCGTCCTGCAGACCGGCAACTGGTACGCGGCCCTGTCCCGGGACAGCGGCCAGACCTGGACCAACCTCGATCCAGCCACGTTCTTCCCCGCGCCCGACGGAGGATTCTGCTGCAACCAGCGGGTCGAGTACGTGCCCTCGCACGACATCGCCTTGTGGCTCCTGCAGTACGGCTACAGCGCGACCACAGCCAAGGGCAGCTACCAGCTCGCGGTGGCCAACGGCCGCGACGAGCTGCGCAGCGGCAACGCCGCCGACTGGACGCTCTACACGTTCGATCCGACCGACTTCGGCTTCGCGTTGCCGGCGGTGCTCGACACGCCGGACATCGCCTTCAACAACGACTGGCTCTACCTGTCGAGCAACGTCATCAACGGCGCGACGTTCCTGGGCGCCGTGGTATGGCGCATCAGCCTCCAGGACCTGCGGAACAACGGCAACGTCACCTTCAGCTACGAGACCAACGCGGTGATGGGCGGGCACTCGTATCGCTTCGCCAACCGGGCCGGGGATGGCACCAACATGTACTGGGGCACGCTGCTCGACACGACCACGCTGCGCGTGTGGCGCCAGAACACCATCGGCATCCAGCGCGACTACGTCGACGTGACCACGGCGGCCTGGCAGAACTCGGGTACGGCCGGCTGCCAGGGCCCGGACGGCCGCGATTGGCTGGGCTCGGCCGTGGGGCGGATCCGCGGCGCCTGTGGCACGGCCAGCGAGCTCGTGTTCGCGTGGGCCAGCCACGGCAACGGCGGCAACCGGCCGTACCCCTACACGCGCGTGACCCGGCTCCGCGTGAGCAACCGCACGCTGCTCGGCGAGCACGACGTGTACAACATCGATCGGTGCTGGGCCTACATGGCCCTGGACAGCAACACCCTCGGCCACGTGGGCGGCGTCGTGGCCATCGGCGGGCCGTCGATCCACGTGCGGACGTCGGCGTTCGTGATCGACGGATACGACGCCTGGAGCGGCGTCACCGCCTTCCGCGTCGGCGACCCCACCAACAATCCTCCGGGGCAGGCGTTCGGCCACTACTTCGACGTGCAGCGTTCCTCGGTCGATGCCCGCACGTTCATCGGCACGGGCAACCTCATGGTCGGTGGCGACCAGCAGGCCCACGTGGAGACCCGGCATCTGTGGTTCGGGCGCGACGACTACCAGCCGTCGTGGGCGAGGCTCGAGGTGAACTCCACGCCCGTGCAGGGAGTGGCAGTGACGCTGGATGCCACGGACATCAGCGGCCAGCGAAACGGCACGACCAATCTCGTCCGCAACTTCGTGCCCGGTCAGGGCGTCGAGGTGGATGCGCCCGCGCGGCCGTCGCTCGGAGGAACGGAGTTCCAGTTCCAGCGCTGGGTGCTCAACGCGACCCCCCAGCCGGAGGGCCAGCGCAAGCTGGTGATCCGCAGCCTGGGTTCCGCAGGCGCCACCGCGGAGGCGCGGTATCTGGCGGTCCGCTCGATCCGCTTCGAGGCGAGCGGCCATCTGACCGTTCCCGTGGCGGTGCAGGTCCCCCCCGACCTGGACGGCAACGGCAACGGCCGGACCGTGTTCACGCGCCGCTACCTGCAGACCAGCCGGATCTCGATCACGCTCGCGGACCCGCTGGTCCAGGGTCACCCATTCAAGGCCTGGGTAGTCAACGGCAACCGCTATCCGCTCGGCCAGCAGACCGTGGACTTCACCCTCGGCGGCGCCAACGTCACGGCCACGGCGGAGTTCTACGAGCGCACGCCGGGTGCGTTCCGTGGCTTCGGGACCGGTTGCGCGGGCAGCAATGGCATCGACGTGCACAGTGGCGGGGGCACCCCGGAGACCAACCAGACCTTGCAGTGGCGGCTCCAGGGTGCGCCCGGCCTGAGCGCGGCCGTGCTGCTGCTCGGCGCGTCCAACACCAGCTGGGGTGGCATCCCTCTGCCGGCGCCCGTGCCCGGCGGAGGGGACTGCCTCGTGCGAGTCTCGGTGGACGTGACCCTGCCCACCTCGACCAACGCCAGCGGCGACGCTGCGATCCTGTTCGCGGTGCCGGGCGACGTCGCCCTCATCGGGGCCCGCGTGTTCACCCAGTACGCAACGGTGGATCTCCCGGCCAACCAGCTCGGGCTCACGCTGAGCAACGGCTTGGAGACCCTGGTGGGCGGCCTGCGTTGAGCCCTGGCCTGCGCCCGCGCGGGTTGACCCGCGCCCGCCTGGCGCACTACCCTCCCATGCGTTTCCCAGAGGAGGTGCCATGTACGCGATCACGACCATGACGGCCCTCGCCCTGCTCGCCGCGCCGCTGCTGGCGCAGGGCGACGGCTTCCGGCGCGAGGGGACGCCCGCGCAGCGCAAGGTGAAGGACGCCCTGGAGGGCAAGGCGCCGCCGGCGCTCGCCGTGCAGGGGTGGTTGAACACCGACGGGAAGGAGCTCGCGCTGGCGAACCTGCGCGGCAAGGTGGTGCTGCTCGACTTCTGGGGCGTCTGGTGAGGACCCTGCAGGGGTGCCGTGCCGCACCTCCTCGAGCTGGCAGCGAAGCACAAGGACCGCGGGCTGGTGGTGGTGGGGGTCCACACCACGGCCTCGGGTGAGCAGATGCCCGCATTCGTTGCGGAGCAGAAGATCACCTATCCGGTGGCCGTGGACGTCGACAACCAGACCACGAAGGCGTTCGCGGTCGACAGCTACCCCGACTACTACCTGATCGACCGCAAGGGCATCCTGCGGGTGGCCGACCTCGCCAACGGCGAACTCGATCGCGCGCTCGAGGCGCTGCTCGCCGAGCCGGCCACAGCGGGTGCACCGCCTGCAGCGGAGAAACCCGACGCGGAGGCGCTCTTCACGACGGCCCTGGCCGAGGCGAAGCGCAGCGACCGCAAGGTCCTCATCCACGTGCACGGGCCCGGTTGACCCTGGTGCACCAGGCTCGAGGAGTTCCTCGGGCAGAAGGACGTGGCCGGACTGCTCGCCAAGGACTACGTGCTCCAGGCGATCGACACCGGCAAGCAGCGCAATGCGGAGGCCGTGGTCGCACGCGTGCGGACCGGCAAGGGGCGCGGCATCCCGTGGATGGTCGTGCTCGACCCCGAGGGCAAGGCCCTGGTCACCAGCGACGGACCCAAGGGCAACATCGGCTGTCCGTACGAGCCGCACGAGATCGCGTACTTCCGCACGATGCTGGAGCAGACCCGCAAGCGGCTCGGCGACGCCGACCTCGACGCGATCGTGAAGGCCAACGAGGCATTCGTGGAGCGCCTGAAGCAGGCGCAGAAGAAGTAGCGGGCTTCGGCCGTCCCGACGGCGCGGGTTGCATGCGATGCAGCTGGCATCGAGTGCATGCGGCTGCGATGGCAGCCGCCGCGCCGCAAGCCAGGCGCGCTATCGCTTCCCGGAGCCGATCACCTTCTTGGTCCGGGGCATGATCCGGCGCAGCATGTCGAACACGCGCATCCGCCGCAGGAAGCGGACGACCGCCATGTTCTTGAGAGCCAGGTGCTCGTCGCGGATGCGCTCGAGATCCGCCACGTAGCCGAGATTCTGCGGCGGGACACCCACTACGGCAGGGGCGGCGGGCAGCTCCAGGTTGCCGAGCAGCGTGGTGCCTTGGGCCAGGAGACCCAAGGTCTCCAGGTAGCCCAGGACGCGGCTCTGGACGTCCTCGGTCACGGGGGACAGCGGGAGATAGAAATCGCCGGCGACATCGCCCGTGTGCAGGAACCGGAGCTTGGCGCTGGCTGCTGCGGCGGCCATGAGCCCGCACAAGCGTGCCTCGGGATAGGACAGGCCTTCCAGGCCTGCGCAGACGCGGAGGGACCCCGCCGGCACCGCGAACACGGGCGGGATCACCGTCCCGGTGAGGAGGAGGTCCTGCAAGCTCGCGTCCGGTAGGTACGGGAAGAGCTGAGCGTTGGCCGGGCGGAGCCAGAGGAAGGCGCCGCACCCCGCACCATGCTCCATGAGCGTGGTCACCAGCCGGTGCAGCGAGCCGGGATCGAAGCGCACGCCGGCCTTCACGAACACGACGCAGCGCTGCGGTTCGATCCGGAGCCACGGTGGAGGATCCAGGGGGCTGAAGCGTGCCCATCCCCCGGGGAGTTCGGGTGGGGGAGTGCCATCGAGCAGGACCGCGACCTGCCACTCGGGCGAGTTGGCCACCTGCGCCCGTAGCGAGTCGATGGACGCCTTGAGCGCCGCAGCATCGGCCATGCATGCGTCCAGGACCACCAGGCCCTTGCCCGGCAGGGCTGGATTCTCGTAGCCGACCTCGAGGAAAGGAGGGACGTGGGTCGGTTCCGCCGCGGGGGCCGAACGGCGTTCGCGCTCGACCATGGCTGAGAAGAGATCGAGCTTCTGGCGCAGGATGGTCTCGGGATTCGTGAGACTGCGCATGCGCGCCGACGCGTTTGCGCAGAGTGTGGCGCGCAGTCCCTGGTCCGAGAGTACGCGGCGCAGCGCCTTGGCCAACGCGTCGGGGTCGCCCCCGGCGAAGACCAGGCCGCTGGCGCCATCCTCGACCATCTCCGCGTGCCCGCCGCTGTCGGAGACCACGCACGCTGCACCCAGGCCCATCGCCTCGAGCACCGCGTTGGGGTGGTTGTCCCAGGGCGCGGCGTGGACGAATGCCCGCGAATCACGCACCGCGGAGAGCACCTGGAGGCGCGGCAGATTGCCGGGCCGCACGACCCGGGCGAGCACGTTCGCCGGGAGATGTCGTTGCAGGAACGCATCGAACGACTCCCCGTTGCGCCAGGCCTCGCGACCCAGGAACACGAGCTTCAAGTCCGGAAACTCGGGCGCGAGCAGGGCGAACGCCTGGGCCAGCGTATCGCTGCCCTTCCGGGGCTCGATGCGGCCGACGGCGACCAGGTAGGGCGAGCCGCCGGTCAAGGAAGCCGGTGCCGGAGGCAGGTTGGCGGGCAGGTCCACGAAGTAGGGGATCACCGCGCGCAGTTCGGGAAGTGCCCCGCCGAAACGCCGCTCGTAGCGCTGCAGGAGTGAGCGCGAGGGCGTCTGCAGCGCATCGGCGGCCCGCAGGCAGTATTCCTCGCGTTCCATGCGAAACCGATGTCTGGTTTCGCCGAGCTCGTACAGGTGCTTGCTGACCTCCAGGAGTTCGCGCGTGCTGGTGTGACCGATGACGCACACGGGCGGGAACACATTCCTCGCGCCCGACCGGCGGCGCCGGATCACGTAGAAGGCCTCGGCGAAGTACTCGGGAACCTCGATCACGTCGAGGCCGACCTCCGCGTGCAGGTACTCCACGAACGCGGCGATCTGGAACGCCGCCAGGTTCGATGGGTCGAAGGCCCAGAGCGTCGAGCGCCCCGCATACGCCGTCGGGTTGGTGTCGAAGAACCGTGCTCCTGCGTAGGGCTGTTTCTGCTCGTCGAAGAGGCCCAGCCGGTGGATGGTGAGCCCGCCGGAGCGATAGTGGCGAAGCGTCAGGTGCGGCGCCGTTTCACCGAACCATGCGGAGTTGGTGACCACGTGGACCTGGTGGCCAGCAGCCACGAAGCGCTTGGCGGCGGCCTCCGTGTAGGTGGCGATGCCGCCCCCGGGGAACGGTGGATACTCGTGCGAGATCAGACAGATCTTCATGGCTTCATCGTGCCGCGCGGAGTGCGGACCCGGAGTCATGCACGGAGTCCTGCGTCGTATCGGCTGGGTGCCACCGCAGCGCGGCGGGTTGCAGCCCGGCGCAGTCCTTGTCGTAGCTGCGGGCGCGGTCCAGCCACGCCGCGAGGTGGGGCATCAGCTTCGCCTTGCCGCCCGCCTGGTCGAGTCGGAACTCCTCCAGCATCCAGCGCAGGTCCTGCACGAACACGAGGGGGCCCGAGGAGAGCGGGAGCATCCGCTCGTCGAGCTTCTGGACCAGGCGCGTGAGGTGGTGTGCGTCCTCGTACGCCCCGGACGCGTACAGGCGCTCGGCGGGCTGCACCAGCGGCGCGAGCGAGCCCATCAACGCGAGGTGCAGCGGTGGGAGGAAGCCTGCGGGAGCGCCCCAGGAGTCGAGCTGGAGCTTGGTGCCGAGCAGCGGCCGCCGGCGATTGCCGCGCCAGTACCACGGCAGCACGCAGCGGCGGACGTAGTGCCACTGCTCCACTCCGAAGTCCCGGTGCATGGTGTCGCGGAACAGCACCCAGTTCCGATCCACGGGGCGTCCGCCGAAGATGGTGTCGTGGGGGCAGTGGAACACGTAGGCCCCTGGATCGGAGACGCACGCTGCGCCCATCAGCTCTGCACGCAGGCAGAACTCGTGGTCATCCAGCCCGTAGCTGCCCTCGTACGCACGGTCGAACCCGCCAAGGCGCCGCCACAAGCTCTTCCGGAACGACAGATTCGCGCCGAACGGCACCAGGTAGTTGGTCGCGGGGAAATGGGCGAACTCGAGCGTGGTGTACATGCTCGTGAACGGCCCCGACTGCCCCTGCAGGTACTCGAAACGGGGTCCCGAACCGATCGCCAGGGGGTGGCGCAGGTGGATGGCCTGATGGGATTCGACGGTGTACCGGTCGAACACGCAGTCTGAATCCGACACCAGGATGAGGCCGTCCAGGGCGTTGGCGATGCCGCTGTTGCGCATCGTCTGGAGGCGATAGCGACCCGCGCGAGGATGGCGCAGGATCCGGTACGGGAGGCCGCACCGCCGCGCGGCCGCCTCCGCGGCGTCTGGGGTCCCGTCGGTGGAACCGTCGTCCGACACCACGAGGAGGTCGGGCACCACGGAGCCGCCCGCTACGGACTCGATGACCCGGCCAATCACGTCGGCCTTGTGGTAGGAAACGAGGACAAGGGTGACGGGATGCGGGCGGGTGTCCACGGGAAGGTCGGAAGAGTCTACAAGCACGCGCGACCCGGGCTGCAGCACAGTCTTCGCGGCCGCGGAACGTCCGTTGGGAGCGATCTGAACCGCGGAACTGGAACGGGACGAGCCGGCTCTGGATCCGGCGCGTGGCACACGCAGCGCCACTGCACGGCCGACGGTCTGCAGGGAGCGGATCCCGAAGCCCGACGCGTGGACTCCGAGCCTAGGGCGCGATCCGCGTCGCGATCGCGTCGGAGAAGTAGCCGCCGGTGCCGGCCTGCACGAACGCCTGCGAGAAGAACGTGACGCCGGCGAGGCCGGGATCGGCCGGGATCGTCAGCCGCCAGGTCGCCGAGCCGGTCACGTCGGTCTGGATCGCGAACGCCAGCAGCCCGCCGGGATGCACGAGCAGCGGGCCGAACCCGGAGAGCGGCAGCACGGTGGGCGAGCCGCCCACGAGCACCACGCCCGGGGCGTTGGGCCACGCGCGGCTCACCATGTAGTCGACGCCCTGGCCGGGCGCGGGCAGGCCCTCGCCCCACAGGCGCAGCGGCGCGGTCCTGGGGTCGGGCGCGTTGTAGCCGAGGTGGCCGCCGGGCTCGGCCCGGTTGACCTGCCGCGGCGTGGGGATCGCGAAGGTCACGTCCACCGCGGGGAAACCGGGCAGCCTGCCGGTCGAGGTGTCCGCCGACTGGGCGCCGAACTCGATCCAGTCCAGATTGGTCACGCCGTCCCGGTCGTAGAGCGCCAGCTCCTCGCCGTCCGCGCTCAGCTTGAAGTTGGCGTGGAGCGGTCCCTGGGTCCCGTTCTCGTCGGCCCAGACGATCAGGGTCCCGCCGGGCGGCAGGGTCTGGCCATCGGGGATCCGCCACTTGGCAGGCTCCGCCACCGTGTCGGTCAGGTAGAGGCCGCCCACCGCGACGCTCTGTGTGCCGGTGTTGACGAGTTCGATCCAGTCCTCGCGCTCGCCGGCCTCGTCGCGGATGCCGTTGTCGTTCTTGGCCACGAACTCGCTGATCTGGACCGCACCCTCAGGCGGCACGCCGCGCACGCGGTAGCTGCGGGCGGTGAACTCGGCCAGCGGCGGCAGGAACGCCATGGCGCCGCCGGTGGCGAGATCGCCGTTGGCGCCCACGTAGTACTCCACGAGCCGGAGCGGGCCCTGCGGCGGGATCGTGGCGCCGTACACGCCGTCGTTGGCGGCGCCGTCGCCATGGTTGCCGTCGTCGAACATCGGCGTCTCGACAAACCGCCCCTGCACGCGGTGGTGGAGCGTCACGGCGGTGGCCGCGGCGCCCGAGACCGTGACGTTCACGGTCACGCCCTGCTGCGGGGTCGGGGCCGCCGGCGTGTGCGTCAGGTTGGCGAGCGTCGGCGCCACCTTGCGCAGTTCCGCGTGCGAGGCGAGGAACGCGTTGCGGTCCTGGAAGAAGGGCTGCAGGCCGGGGACGGTGACGATCCCGACGTTGAGCGCGGTGGTCAGGTTCTGGTCGAAGAACTGCAGCGTGTAGATGCTGCGCGTGTCGGCGGCGACGAGTGGCCGGATCATGGCGCGCAGCTGCTGGATGCGCGCGCCGAGCGTCGACCAGGAGAACTCCGGCAGCATGGTCCGGTAGTGCGCGAGGTAGCGGGCGCGCCATTCCGGCCGCTGGACGATGCGGGTCAGGAGCGGGCGGGGGTTGGCGCTGTCGAACTCGCGGAAGAACGGATCGATCCGGGCGACGCCGGTCGTGGTCAGGCCGTCGGTGAGGCCGCCGAAGCCGTTGTTCACGTCCCAGGGCAGGATCACCATCCGGCCATGGCAGAGGTCCTCGTAGAGGTAGAAGTTCTTGCAGGTCCGGCCGAGGTAGCTGTCCAGCCACGCGGTGAGGTTCGCGACCGCGAGGAAGCGCAGCGCGTTGTCGACGTCGAGGACCTTCGGCAGCTCGACCGGAAGCTGCGCGACCGGCGTGTTGTTGAGGACGTCGATCGTGTGGATGAGGTCCACCCAGGGCGTGTGGCTGCCGTTCTCGGTCTTGAGCTGGTAGGCACTCAGGTACGGCGTCTGGCTGGTGCCCAGCCAGGTGAGCGCGGAGTTGGCGTACGGCACGTTGCCCGTCCGCTCGCCGCGGTACCGGTTGCCAGCGTCCTCCGGCAGCCACTCCTCCAGGAAGTCGCGGTTGATCTGCTGCGTGTTGACGAAGAGTCCCAGGTCCTCGCCGTTGACCACGAACTTCACGTAGCACGACTTCGGCGCAGGCAGGTACCTGCGCATGAACTCGTAGCCGGCGACCTCACGCACGAAGCTCGGGTCCCAGATGTTGTTGGTGATGTTCAGCGTGTTGTAGCCCTGCACGTCCTGGCCGGGCACGAACTCGTCGAACGAGAGCTTCCAGGGCCGCTTGTCGGTCTTGTTGGCCGGCAGGAAGCGGTAGGTCGAGAAGCCGCGGTGCCGCGCGCCGACGTCCCGGTACACGACGTTGTCGATCTTGACGTCGACCTTGATGTAGGTCTGGGAGGCGTAGTTGGCCGCCATCACCGTGCGCCAGTCGGCCGGTGCCGTGACCTCGATCGTCCGGATGGTGGCGATGTCGTAGAGGTCCTGTGCGGCGGTTGCGCCGACGACCATCGCTGCCGCCAGGAGCGTGCGGGACAGAGCGTGCATGGAGGACTCCGCAGGAGAGGAGGAGCAGTGGCGGGGCCAGGCGGCGAGCGCGGGTTGTAGCACAAGGCCCGGGCCGGTGCCCGTCAGGGCCGGCCACGGCCGCGCCGCACAGCGGCAGGGTCCCGAACTCCTTCCCGAGGCGTCCCAGTCACGCCTTGCCGCACTCGCACTCGATGCAGCCGTGAGTGGCGCACACCTTGCAGGTCTGCAGGAGGCTCTTGTGCAGGGCTTGGCGGGCGCGGTGGCGCCGCACCTTCAGGTTGTTCGGGGTGATGCCGAGGCGCCGCGCGGCCGCGGCGGTCTCCTCGCCGCCGAGGTCCACCGCACGCAAGAGCTCGGCCTGGGCCCCGGGCAGCGCGTCGATGGCGGTGCCGAGGCAGGCGCAGACCGCGGCCAGGGTCTCGGCCGGCGCGGCCAGGTCGTCTTCGGGCACATCCGGGGCGCTGCGCACCCGCTCGCGGCCGCGGCGCTCGATCAGGTCGGCCAGCGTGTTGCGCAGGATCCGGTAGAACCACGCCACCAGCCGCTCCTCGTCGCGCACGGAGTCGGCGTGGGCCAGTGCCTTCAGCAGCGCCTCCTGCACGGCGTCGGCGGCGAGCTCGGGATCGCCGACGCGACGGCGCGCGAACGCCACGAAGGCGGTGAGGTTCTCGAGCAGGCGTTCGCTGCGCTGGGTCATGGTGGCTCCGCACGGCGACTCGCTGCGCGCCACCGAGGCGGAGAAGAACTCAGTGGCAGGCACGGCCGTGCCTCCGGAGCTGATGGTAGTTGTAGGGGAGGGGGGCCAGGAAGCCGACCACCAGGGCGGGCACCCAGGCGAGCCAGTAGCCCGCATGGTGGATCGGTATGCGCTCGCCGCCCATCGCCACCCAGTCGGTGACGTTCATGGCGAGTTCCATCGCCACCATCGAGATCAGGCTCATGCCCCATGCGATGCGCAGGGCCGAGGGCCAGGGCATGCGTTCCCGCACGCGCAGGACCACGGTCTCCAGGGCGAGCGAGGTGCCGATGCCGGCCACGATCGCGATCGCCATCAGCAGGGCGAGCGGAATCTCGGGCCAGGCGATGGGCACCAGGGTCATCGCGGCGATGTCGCCGATCGCGCAGCCCAGCAGGCATTGCGCGGTGTTGAAGGACGCGCGCCGCCAGGTGGCGAAGTCGCGCCAGAACCCGGCCTGCGCGGCCCTGCCCGCACTTGGGGATCCGGTGGTCTCTGGTGTCCCCTCCGCCGCGGCTCCGGGCCGGCAGCAGGGGGAGGTGGCGTCGGGCCGCCCGTGCTCCGGCATCGTGCAGGCCGCGGGCGGGGTCTCGGTGTTCGTGGTCATGGCTCGTGCTCCGCGCCTGCCGACGGTCGGGCGCCGGTGCGGTTACACGGCCGGAAGCTGCCGGACGCTCCGCCTCACCCCGACGGGGCGGTGCGGCGGCGGCGGCCGAGCTTCTTCTGCTCCTCCTGCTCGTGGGCGTGGCGGGCCTTCTGCGCCTGCTCCAGGAACACCGCCTGGCTGCGCACCGGCGCCGCCTCGGGGGCACGGGCCACGCGGCGGAATCCACCGTCGGGCAGGATCTCGCGCGCCTTGACGTTGTCCTCGAAGGTGACCTGCAGGATGTCCTGGATCACGCGCTTCTTGAGCGCGGGGTCGAGCACGGGAAACACCGCCTCGACGCGGTAGTCGAGGTTGCGCACCATCCAGTCCGCCGACGCGAGCCACACCTCGCCTTCGCCGCCGTTCTCGAAGAAGAAGATCCGGCTGTGTTCCAGGAAGCGGTCGACGATCGACACCACCTGGATGTTCTCGGAGAGGCCGGGCACGCCCGGGCGCAGGGTGCAGATGCCGCGCACGCACAGGCGCACGCGCACGCCGGCCTGGCTGGCGCGGTAGAGCAGCCGCACGGTCTGCGGATCGGCCAAGCCGTTCATCTTGGCCAGGATCGCGGCCTTGCGGCCGGCCTGCGCGTTCTTGATCTCGCGCTCGATCCACTGGGTGAGTCGGCTGCGGAACGCGAAGGGCGCGGCCACGAGGCGGCGCATCACCGGCACCTGTGCGTAGCCGGTGATCATGTTGAAGAGGTCCGCCACGTCCTGGCAGAGGGCGTCCTGTGCGGTCATCAGCGCGAAGTCGGTGTACACGCGCGCGCTGGCGGCGTTGTAGTTGCCCGTGCCCAGGTGGCAGTAGCGGCGGATGCCGTCCTCTTCGCGCCGGATCACCAGGCAGACCTTGGCGTGGGTCTTGAGCCCGACGATGCCGTACACGACGTGCACGCCGGCCTGCTCCATGCGGCGCGCCCAGCGGATGTTGGCCTCCTCGTCGAAGCGCGCCTTCAGCTCGACCACCACCGTGACCTGCTTGCGGTTCTCGGCCGCGCGGATCAGGTCGGCCACGATCGAGGAGTCCTCGCCCGCCCGGTAGATGGTCATCTTCAGGGCCAGCACGCGCGGGTCGGCCGCGGCGTAGCGCACGAATTCCTCGACCGTGTGGAACGAGTCGTAGGGATGGTGCAGCAGCAGGTCGCCCTCGCGCAGCGCCGCGAACATCGCCTCCGGCGAGCCCCAGGTGGCCAACTTGCGCGGCGCGTACGGCGGGTCCTTGAGCGCCGGATTGTCGACGGTGCGGTACAGCTCCATCAGGCGGCCCAGGTTGACCGGGCCGTCGCAGAAGTACACGTCGTCCGGCTCCAGGCCGAAGGCGTCGAGGAAGCGCTCGATCACCTCGGGATGGGCCTCGCGTGCGATCTCCAGGCGGACCGGCTCGCCGCGGCGCCGCTTGCGCAGCTCGCGCTCGATGGTCACCAGCAGGTTCTCGCTCTCGGCCTCGTCCACGTCCAGGTTGCCGTCGCGGGTCACCCGGAACGCGGTCGCGTGCAGCACCTGGAACCCGGGGAAGAGCAGGTCGAGGTGTTCGCGCACCAGGTCGGCCATCAGCACGAACGCGTTCTGGCCCGTGGCCTCCGGGAGGCGCACGAGTCGCGACAGGACCCGCGGCACCTGCACCACGGCCATGCGCTTGACCTGCGGCTTGCGTGGATCCTGGAGCACGGCCGCCAGGTTCAGCGACTTGTTGAGCAGGGACGGGAACGGATGCGCCGGATCCACCGCCAGCGGAGTGAGCACCGGGAACACCTCGCGCTGGAAGTACTCCCGCAGCCACTGCTGTTGCTCCGGTGCCAGCGTGCGGATCGACGGGAAGCGGATGCCCGCCTTCTCGAGCGCCGGGATCAGGGTCTGGGTCCAGGCGCGGTGCATCTCCTCGTTGAAGCGCCCCGCGTCCTTGCGGATCGCGTCGAGTTCCTCCTTGGGGGTCAGTCCGACCTCCGGCACCTCGGAGGGCAGGCCGGCATCGACCCGCTCCATCACCCCGGCCACGCGCACCTCGAAGAACTCGTCCAGGTTGGTGCTGCAGATCGCCAGGAACTTGACCCGCTCCAGCGCCGGATTGGTCTCGTCGAGGGCTTCTTCCAGCACGCGCCGGTTGAAGTTGAGCCAGGACAGCTCGCGGTTGATGAAGAGTGGCTCTTCGCTCATGGCAGCGGCGCGGAATGGCCGGGAAGGGGGCGCGGAATGGTATCGGCACCGGCGTGCCCCCGCATCGGCATCGCGACCGGAAGCGGCGTCGCCATGGCGCCGTGAAGCGCCGGTGAGACACGCCGTCCGCATGCGTCAAGACCGGGATGCCACCTGCCGATCCCGTGGTGCGTGCAAGGGACGGGGTCGGCGCCCACGCCACACCCAGAGTCACTCCTCGTGATCACCATCGATCAGCTCCTGCACGAAATGGTCAAGCACCGCGCGTCCGACCTGCACCTGCGCGCCGGCACGCTGCCCGGGTTCCGCATCGACGGCAACCTGGTCCCGCAGGAGCGATACGACGCGCTCACGCCGGAGCTCACCAAGACCCTCGCCCACAGCCTGATGAGCGAGGAGCAGCGCAAACGCTTCGAACACGAGCTGGAGATGGACTTCAGCCACGCCGTGCCCGGGCTGTCGCGCTTCCGCGTGAACGTGATGGTGCAGCGCGGCTCCGTGGCGATGGTGCTGCGCCAGATCCCGGACCGGATCCCCACCGCGGCCGACCTGCACCTGCCGCAGATCTGCCTGGAGCTGGCGCTCAAGCCGCGCGGGCTGGTGCTGGTCACCGGACCCACGGGCAGCGGCAAGTCGACCACGCTGGCGGCGATGATCGACCACTACAACTCGAACGAGTCCGGCCACATCCTCACCATGGAGGACCCGCTGGAGTTCATCCACCCGGACAAGAAGTGCTACGTGACCCAGCGGCAGGTGGGGCTGGACACGCGCTCGTTCCAGGAGGCGCTGCGCCGCGCCCTGCGCCAGGACCCGGACGTGATCCTGATCGGCGAGATGCGCGACCTGGAGACGATCTCGATGGCGATCACCGCGGCGGAGACCGGCCACCTGGTGTTCGGCACGCTGCACACCACGACCGCGATCTCGACCGTGGACCGGATCATCGACGTGTTCCCGCACGAGGCGCAGCAGCAGGTGCGCGTGCAGCTCGGCTCCACGCTGCAGGGCGTGATCAGCCAGGCGCTCCTGCCCAAGGTGGGCGGCGGGCGCGTGGCGGCGCGCGAGATCCTGATCGCCACCGACGGCGTGCGCTCGCTGGTGCGCGAGGGCAAGACCGCGCAGATCGTCAACCTGATGCAGACCGGCGCGAAGTCCGGCATGAGCACCCTCGAGAACGAGCTGGCCAACCTCGTGAACAAGGGGCTGGTCGCCCTCGACGACGCGCTCTCGTTCGCCAACCGCCCCGAGGACGTGATGCGGCTGGTGAAGGACACGCCGCAGCGTGCGGCGGCCGCCGAGGCGGGGATGGCGTCGATGGCGGCCATGGGCGGCGGGCGCGGGGCGGCGGCGGGCGTGGGCGCGGCCGTGGGCGGCGGGACGGGCCTGGGTGCCGGGACGATGCTGGGCACCGGCTCACGGCCGGCGCCCTCGCCGATGGCCCGGCCGAGGCCGTCCTGATTCGCCGGCGGGCGCCGGTCAGCGCCTGCCGGTGTCCGTTCCCCCGATCAGCCAGCGCGGCGCGTGTGCCGCGTCGAGCAGGCGTTCGGCCAGCCATGCCGTCGCCAGGAGCCACGCCGGCACGGCCCAGTGCAGCAGGAGCCGGGTGGCGCTCGAGCGCAGGTGATGCCGCACGTCGGGCTCCGGCGAGAGCAGGAACGCCGCCACGACGGAGAGCAGGCCGCAGCCCAGGAAGGCCAGGGCGGGGCGCGATGGGCAGCGCCCCACGATCCGCCGTCGCGTGAGCGCCAGCGCGGCCAGGAGCAGGTAGCAGGTGCCGAAGCGGCGCGGGTGCAGGGCCTGCGCCAGGAGGCCGCCCAGGATCTCGGGGAGCCGCATGAGGCGTGCGGGCAGCCGGTCGGCGCCGCCGAGGTACTGGGCCACCAGGACGTCGGGACGGGTGCGCAGCCAGGGCAGCAGCCAGGCGATGGCGGCCACCCCCCCGAGCAGCGCGATCCCGCCGAACAGCGCCAAGGTGCGCGGCGTCAGGCGCGCGCGGAGCTCCCCGGCGGCGAGCGCCAGGGCGCCCACGCCCAGCGCCGCCAACGCGGGAACGGGACCGGGCGCGGCGAACGTCGTGAGCCGCTGCTGCAGGGGCAGCCAGAGCGCGAACGCCAGCGTGGCGCCGAGCGTGGCGGCACCGTGCCGTGCGCGCGGTCCGGTCCACGTGGTCAACGCGACCAGGGCCGCGGCGTAGACCGTGCCCTCGGGCTTCGCCAACGGCAGCAGGAACGCCGCCGCGCCGAGCAGGAGGTGATCGTCGAGCAGCAGCGCGGCCAGCACGCCGCTCAGCGCCAGCGTCATCAGGAGCTCGGCGTAGCCCGAGTCCACGCCGCCGCCGCCGTTGCCCACCAGCGCCGGCAGGAGCGCCACGCCGACGGCGGCCAGGAGCGCCACGCCCTGCGGCGCGCCGCGGCGCGCCACGGCGAGTCCGGCCAGCGCAGCCAGGAGCATGTGCAGGAGCGGGAACAGGATCCGGCCGCCGTTGCCCAGCAGCTGCAGCATGGCGGCGAGCGCGAAGGGTTGCAGGAGTGGGTAGGCGCGGCTGTGGTGGTACACCCCGGGGTCGGTGAAGAACGGCTGGTCGAGCCCGCGCGGATCGGCGAGGACGCGTGCGCGCAGGCCCCAGGAGACCACGCCGTCCCATTCGCGCTCGGCCGTGGCCACGGCGCCGTGCCCGACCACGGCCAGCGCGAACGCGGTGACCGCGAGCACCAGGCCCGTCAGCCAGCGCGGCGGCGGGCCGGCGCCCGGCAGCGCGGCGGGCAGGGCGACGCCCGCGAGGAACACGCCGACGGCGACGGAGAGCGGGAGCAGGACCGCGGGCACGGGCCACAGGAGCAGCGCCAGTGCGTGGGCGAGGAGGCCGAACAACGCGAGGCCAAGGACCGCGCCACGCACCCAGCGCCAGCCGGGTTCCACGTCAGCGGGTCTCCAGGCGCAGCGCCTTGCCCTCGCCCACCAGCACGGCCTGGGCGAAGCGTCCCCCCGGCGAGGGCAGGCGAGCGATCCGGCGGCCGGAGTAGGTCGTCGCCTCGGGCGGGACCCGGTCGGCGTGCACCAGGAGCCGCGGCCAGAGCAGCGCCGGCGCGAACTCGAGCGCCCCCTTGCCGTCGCCGCGGAACAGGATCACGGAGTCGGCGGGCGTGGTGCGCAGGCGCTCGACGGCCGCCGCGCCGCGCAGGAACGCGGTGCGGAACAGGTAGCGCGTGTCGCCCTCCGCGCGGCAGGCGCGCACCTCGGCCAGGCGCTGGCCGACCACGTCGTGGGGGACGCGCGCCAGGCCGATGCCGGCGTGCAGGCAACCCAGCGCGACCAGCACCCCGCCCCAGGAGACGCGCATCAGGGCTCCAGGGTGGCCTCGGCCGGACGCGGGCCCGCGGCGGTGGCGTGCGCGGGCCACGTCCCGGTCCACGTCACGACCTGCACGCCGGCGTCCCCGAGGAGGATCGTGTCCTCGCTCTTCGTGCCCGTGATCGAGGGGTTCCAGGCGAACGCCTGCCCGGCCGCCACGAGCTGCGGGCTCGTGGGCGTCGCCACGACCTCGCGCGGCGCGTAGCCGGCGATGCCGCCCTGGTGGTGGAAGCGCCACTCGTCCGGGAAGCCCTGCTCGGCGTAGGCGTGCTGGATCGCCGCGAACACGTCGGCGAGGCGCGCACCCGGCCGCGTAGCCGCGAGCGCTGCGGCGTCCACCTCGGCGACCGCGCGGGCGCGGCGGGCCACTTCGCCGGAGAGGGGCTGGAACCCCACCAGGCGGGTGGCCGAGACCACCAGACCGTGCCGCTCGGCGCAGAGCACCAGCATGGCGCGCCGGGTCACGCGCTGGCCGGTGGGGATCGGGTGGCGGAAGCGCTCGATGCGCTGGTCGCCCGCCACCAGCGCGACCACCGCGCGCGCGCCGGTCGCACGGACGTTGTGTTCGAGGGCGCCGGCGATCTCGTGTTCGCTCTGCCCGGGGCGTACGCCGCGGGCGGCGGCCTCCAGCGCGCTCGCCGCGCTGAGGCCGAGGGCCCGCAGGCGCTCCCGTTCGACCGGCGTGAGCACGAGGCGCAGGGCCTGGAAGCGCGCCGCCGCGTCCGCGCCCAGCGGGTCCACTCCCGGCAGGAGCGACTCCGACGCGATGCGCCCCGCGCGGCGGCGGGCGAGCTCCGCCAGCAGCGCCTCCAGACCGTTCGTGGTCCAGGGGTGCACGAGGGGCGCCACCGGGACGTCGCCGAGTTCCTCCGCGCGCAGGCGCGGCATCTCGATGGCGTCGGCGGCCAGGATCCCGGTGCCGTCGCGCAGCACGGCGAAGAACGCGCAGGCGTCCTCGCTGTCGGCGCGCACGTGGCTGTCGGCGCCGTCCAGGATCCAGGCCAGCGGCCCCCGGCGCCGCAGCACCAGCGCATCCAGACCTTCGCCCGCCAGGAACTCGCCGCTGCGTGCCAGCTTGGTGCGGACCTCGGCCTCCCGCCCGGTCGTCATGGTTGCATTATGTGCGCGGCCGTCCTAACAATCCCGCGATGCGTCCGCCGTGTGCCACCGGTCCCGCCCGGCCTCCCAAGAGGTGGCGATGAGGGCTTTGGTCCTGGCGGGTGGCCGCGGGTCCCGCCTCGGAGAGGTCACCGAGCACCTGCCCAAGTGCCTGCTGCGCGTGGGCGGCATGCCGATCCTGGACCGCACCCTGCGCTGGCTGGCCACGCAGGGCGTGCGCGAGGTCGCGATCCACGTCGAGCACCTGGCCGACCTCGTCGAGCGCCACGTCGGCACCGGCGGCCCGTTCGGCCTCCAGGTGCGCTGGGTGCGTACTCCGATGCCCTGCGGGAGCGCGGGCGCCGTGCGCGCGGCGGCGGAGTTCCTCGGCGCCGGGCCGATGCTCGTGGTGCACGGCGATCGCGTGCACGAGTGGGAGCTCGCGCGGCTGCTGCGCGACCACGAGCGCAACGAGGTGGTCGGCACCCTCGCCGTGTTCTCGGCGGAGAAGGACCCGGAGAGCGGCGTGGCGGGCGCGCGCGCCGAAGTGGACCGCAGCGGCCGCATCCTGCGCATCACGGAGCGGACCGACGAGCCGCGGCTGCCCTGGCTCCTGGCTGGCGCGTATGCCCTGGATCCGGTGCTGCTCCAGCACATCCCCGGCGACCAGCCCTTCCAGCTGGTGAAGGACCTGTTCCAGAAGGTCCTGCGCCTGCACGGCGTGCTCTGCGCCCACGAGATCCTCGGCCGGGTGGTGGGCGTCGACACGCCGCAGGCGCACGCGCAGGCGCGGCGGAAGTACGAGGAAGGCGTCACTGGCTGAGCGGCGCGCGCCGGCCCTGCGGGGGGCGGGGCGCGGGCCGTGCGGCGCGGTCCTTCTGGCGGCGTGGCGGGCGGGGTAACCTCTGCCGCCCCGCGTGGCCCCTGCCGGGCCGCGGCCACCGACCCGCACCGTGTCCACCCCCGTCACCGACGACGACATCCTCGCCCGCTGGCGCCACGAGCCGGCGCCGCTCCTGCCGGTCCTGCACGCGTTCCACGACCGGGACGGCTTCCTGTCCGAGGAGGCGATCCGCTGCGTGGCGAAGGGGCTGAGGATCCCGCTGGCCGAACTCTACGGCACGGTCACCTTCTACCACTTCTTCCAGCGCTTCCCGCCCGGCAAGGCGGCGCCGCGCGTCTGCGACGGTCCGATCTGTGCCCTGCACGGCTGCGCGGACGTGCTGGCCGCGCTGCGCAAGGACGGCGCCACGCCGATGCCCTGCGCCGGGCGCTGCGACGAGCCGGTGCCGGTGCTGGTGGGGGACCGCCAGCGCGTGGCGGATCGCGATGGCCGGCTAGAGGATCGCGCCACGCCGCTGCCGCCGCCGCGCCCCGACGGCGGCGCGGAGTGCGTGTTCGCGCGGGTGCGCGAGCCCGGGCGCGCCACGCTCGCCGGCTATCGCGCCGGTGGCGGCTACGCAGGCCTGCAGCGGGCGGTGCGTGAGCTCACGCCCGCGCAGGTCCTGGACCTGATCGACGCCTCCGGACTCGCCGGCCGCGGCGGTGCCGGCTTCCCCACCGGGCGCAAGTGGCGCGCCGTGGCGGAGGCGGCGGGCGGGCCCAAGACCATCGTGTGCAACGCCGACGAGGGCGAGCCTGGCTGCTTCAAGGACCGCGTGCTCCTCGACCACGACCCGCACGCGATCCTCGAGGGCATGGCGATCGCCGCGCGCGCCACCGGTGCGACCCGCGGCTTCGTGTACCTGCGCTACGAGTACCCGCACACCCAGGGGATCCTCGAGCGCGCCATCGCCGAGGCCGAGGCCGCCGGACTGCTCGGCGAGTCGATCCTCGGCACGGGGTTCTCGTTCCGCGTGTACGTGCGGCGCGGCGCCGGCGCGTACATCTGCGGCGAGGAGACCTCGCTGTTGAACAGCCTGGAGGGCAAGCACCCCTTCCCGCGCAACCGCCCGCCCTTCCCGGTCACGCACGGCTTCGAGGACCAGCCCACCGCGGTCAACAACGTGGAGACGCTCTGCTCGGCTGGCCCGATCCTGGCCCGGGGCGCCGAGTGGTATCGCGGCCTGGGCATGGGCAACCATGCCGGCACCAAGGTGATCAGCCTGTCCGGCGACGTACGGCGCCCGGGGAACTACGAGGTGCCGCTGGGGCTGCCGCTGGCGACGCTCCTGCACGGGTGGGCGGGCGGCCCGCTGCCCGGGCGGAAGGTCCAGGCCGTGACCATGGCCGGGCTCTCCGGCGGCTTCCTCGCCGGTGCGGACCTGGACGTGACCCTGGACGAGCCGTCGCTGCGCGCCAAGGGCTCGTTCCTGGGCGCCGGCGGGATCATGGTGTTCGACGACACGCGCGACATGGTGGAGGTGGCGGCGCAGGCCATGCACTTCTTCGCCCACGAGTCGTGCGGGAAGTGCTTCCCGTGCCGGATCGGCACCCAGCGCCTCACCGAGCGCCTGGAACGGCGCGCCGGCCCGGGCGATCCGGCCACCTGGCGGCGCGAGGTGGAGGACATCGGCCGGACCATGAAGGCCACCAGCGCCTGTGGCCTGGGGATGGCGGCGCCCCTGGTCACCGAGAGCCTCCTGCGCTATTTCGGCCCGCAGGTGGAGGCGCACCTGCGCGACCGCCCGAGCGGCGGCGAGGCCCATCCGGCATGACCGAGACCGCACCGATCCCGACCAAGACCCAGCGCGCGTCGACGCTCGTGCTCGACGGCGTCGAGGTCCCGTTCCAGGACGGCGAGAGCCTGTACCAGGTCGCGCAGCGGCACCGCAGCGAGGTGCCGACGCTGTGCTACGACCCGCGCCTCGATGCGTTCGGCGCGTGCCGGCTCTGCGTGGTGGAGGTGGAGGGGTTCCGCACGCCGGTGGCCTCGTGCACCACCAGGGCCGCGGCGGGGATGAAGGTCCGCACGCGCACCGATGCGCTGGAACAGCACCGCAAGACCCTGCTAGAGCTGGTCGCCTCGGAGAGCCGCGACTCGGGCGATGCGCACGGCAAGGGCACGCCGGGGCACGTCGACCCGCTGCGCGGCTACGCCAGCCAGGAGCTGGCCACGCTCACCGCCCGGTACGCGGTCGACGGCACCCGCTTCGCCGGCGCGCACTCGGGGCGCTCGCACCGCGAGGACGACAACCCGTTCCTCCTCCGCGACTACGACCTGTGCATCTCGTGCTACCGCTGCGTGCGGGTGTGCGCCGAGCGCGAAGGGGACCACGCCATCTCGGTGGCGAATCGCGGCTTCCACACCCAGATCACCACCGAGTTCGGCGGCAAGCTCCTCGACTCGTCGTGCACGTTCTGCGGCCAGTGCGTGCAGACCTGTCCGACCGGCGCGCTGGCCGACCGCAAGGCGATGCGCAACGCCGGCCAGCCCGGTGAGCTGACCAAGACCCGCACCGTCTGCCCGTACTGCGGCGTGGGTTGCTCGGTCGACATCGTCACGCGGGGCGAACGCATCGTCGCGGTGCAGCCCGCGATGGACGGACCGGCCAACGAGGGGGCCCTGTGCGTGAAGGGCCAGTTCGCCTGGGACCATGTCCAGCACCCCGAGCGCCTGAAGACGCCGCTGGTGCGCGACGCGGCGGGCCGGCTGGTGCCCGCGAGCTGGGACGAGGCCCTCGGCCGGGCCGCGGCGGGCTTCGCCAAGGCGTTGCGCGAGCACGGCGACGAGTCGATCTACGCGATCGCGTCGGGGCGCGCCCCGCACGAATCGGCCTACACGATCCAGAAGCTGATCCGCGCCGCGGCGGGCACCAACTTCGTCGACAACTGCTCGCGTGCTTGACACGCCCCGACGGTCGCCGGTCTGGCGGCCGCCATCGGCCGGGGTGCCATGTCGAATCCACTGCGCGACATGGACAAGCCCGAGACGATCTTCTGCATCGGCACCAACATGACCGAGTGCCACCCGGTCGCGGCCACGCGGATCAAGCGCGCGGTCGCCAAGGGTGCGCACCTGATCGTGGCGGACCCGCGCCGCATCCCGCTGGTCGAGTACGCGGAGCTCTATCTGCCGATCCGGGTCGGCTCCGACGTGGCGCTGCTCCTGGCCATGGCCCACGTGATCGAGCGCGAAGGCCTGGTGGACGAGGAGTTCGTGGCCGCGCGTACGCAGGACTTCGCGGCGTTCCGCGAACACGTGCGGCGCTTCACGCCCGAGTGGGCCGAGTCCATCTGCCAGGTGCCGGCCGCCGACATCGCCCGGGCGGCGCGCCTCTACGGCGGCGCGTCGCGCGCCGCGATCTACTACACGCTCGGCATCACCGAGCACATCTGCGGCGTCGACAACGTGCAGAGCCTCTGCAACCTCGCGCTGATGACCGGCAACCTCGGCAAGGAGGGCGCGGGCATCAACCCCATGCGCGGGCAGAACAACATCCAGGGCGCGGGCGACTGCGGCGCGATCCCGGCCAACTTCCCCGGCTTCCAAGCCTGCGACGACCCCGCCAACGCGGCGAAGTTCGCGAAGCTCTACGGCCGGCCGATCCAGGCCAGGAAGGGCATCACCAAGGTGCACGCGCTCGAGCGCGCGACCGACGGGCGGATCCGCGCGATGCTGATCTGCGGCGAGAACACGGTGGTCTCGGATCCCGACCGGCACCACTGCGAGAAGGCCCTGAACAGCCTGGACCACCTCGTGGTGATCGACGTGTTCCCCACCGAGACCACGGCCCTCGCCGACGTCGTGCTGCCGGCCACCGCCTGGGGCGAGACCGACGGGGTGTACACCAACACCGAGCGCCGTGTGCAGCGTGTGCGCGCCGCGGTGCCGCCGCAGGGCGAGGCGCGGCCGGACTGGTGGATCGTGTCGCAGATCGGCCGGCGCCTGGGCCTGCCGGGATTCGAGTACGAGGCGGCGCGGGACGTGTTCGACGAGCTCTGCTCGGTGTCGCCGATCTACGCCGGACTCGACTGGGACCGGATCGAGGACGGCGCGTACCAGTGGCCCGTGCCCGACCGCAACCACCCGGGGACGCCGATCCTGCACGTCGGCGAGTTCAAGAACGGGCGCGGCAGGTTCAACGTGATCTCGTACCGCGATCCCGCCGAGGTCGTCGACGCCGAGTACCCGGTGTGGCTCACGACGGGCCGGCGCCTGGAGGCGTACCACACCCGCACCATGTCCGGGCGCGCCGCGGGGATGGACTACCTCCTGAACGAGGAGACGGTCGAGGTGCACCCGGACAACGTGCGCGCGTGGGGGCTCAGCGACGGCGGGTTCGCGCGCGTCACCAGCCGGCGTGGTTCGATCGTCGTGCGCGTGGAGGCCACGCCGCAGTCGCCGCGCGGCACGGTGTTCTGCTCGTTCTCGTTCGGCGACGTGCCGGTGAACGTGCTCACCGGCGGCGGCTACGACCCGGTGACGACGACCGCCGAGCTGAAGGTCTGCCCGGTGCGCGTCGAGCCCTGCGCGGCGCCGGTGCCCACCGCCTGAGGCGAAGCGTCGGGGGTGGGGTCCTGCGCCGCGCCTACTCCTTCACCAGGAGGACGTGCACGGCCTTGACGATCACCTTCACCCGGTCGCCGGCCTTCAGGCCCAGGCCCTGCACGGATTCGGTGGTCAGGACCGAGGCCATCCTGGCCGGCGCGATGACGTCGAGCTTGACCAGGGACATGACGTCGCCTGTCTGGACCGAGCTGACCGTGGCGAGGATCTCGTTGCGGGCGCCGTACTTCATGGCCGGAGCTTGGTCCGTGTGGCGATCCCGGTCAAAGGCGAACCGCCTGCGGGGGGCAGGGCCGCGCGCCGGGCAGGCCAGGATTCCGGCCGGGAACGACCGCCTCGCCTTGCCCGACCCAGGTGTGCTCCTGGACGACGACCGGGTGGGCGTGCGCGAGTCGGGTCCGGCCCCCGTGCGGCCTCCGACCGAGGGGCGGCGCCTCCGGCTCGGGATGGGCGCAGGCGGGCCCGGGCCCCGCCGAGCCGGAGGCGGAACACCGCCGCCTACGGTGTCGGGGCCTTGCCCGCGGGCGTGCGGAACGCGGCCGGCAGGCGGCAGGTCAGGCCGATCTGTCCGAGCAGCGTCGCCAGGTCGCGGCCGGAGGCGGGGATGCAGGGCAGGATCTGGTCCTTGTGCTCGGCCACCCACGGATCGGTGTTGGCGTCGCCGCGGAGCATCGGCTCCACGCCCAGGAGCCCACGCCACTCCGCGAGGCGCTCCTTGCCGTACTGCTCCAGGGGCTCGGTGCTCCCGCCGGGTTGGAGCGCCGCGGCGATCGCGTTGGCGAGGTCGCGGCCCTCGCGGAAGCCCACGTTCATGCTCTGGATCCCGGCCGGGCCGGTCAGGTGGCCGGCGTCGCCGACCAGCCAGGTGCGGCCCTTGCCGAACGACTCGGCGAGGCGGCGCTCGAAGCGCACCATCATGCGCCAGCGCAGCCCGGACACGTTGCCGCGGAACCACGGCGCGCGTTCGCTCAGCAGGCTGCGCAGCCGCTCCTCGTTGAGCGAGGGGAAGAGGCCGGCGCCGACCTGGACGAAGTCGCGATCCTTCTCGCGGGTGTCCCAGTCGGGATCCTCCAGCGGCTTCTGGAAGCTCCAGCGGCACGCGCCGTCGGCCAACGGCCAGCACACGTTCGTGGTCCCTCCGGTCAGCACCAGGGGCATCTCGTCGCGCAGGTCGGCGTCGGTCTTGAACTCGAACACCGCGAACTCGTTGGCGTTGCCGACCGTGGGGAACTCGATGCCGGCGGCGCGGCGCACGTTGGAGAAGTGGCCGTCGGCCCCGATCACGAACGGCACGGTCAGGTGCTCGGTTCCGGACACGACCCACTCGGTGTGCTGCACCGTGTAGCCGACGCTGTCCTTGCTCAGCTTCTCGATCGTCACGTCCATGCCCTTCTCGCGCGGCTCCAGGCGCACGGCCTCGTGGCTCCACGACACCTTCACCTTCTGCTTGGCGAGCGCCTCCTCGAGGATCCGCTCCAACGACTCCTGCGGCAGCACCGCCAGGAACGAGTGGTCCTCGGAGAGCCCCGAGATGCGCATCTCGGCCTTGCGTTGTGCGCCGTCGTACATGGCGATGGTGCGGATGCGTCGCGCGTGTTCCAGCACGCTGGCGAGGAGTCCGAGCTCCTCGAAGTAGCGCAGCGATTCCGCGTGCAGTGCGAGCGCATAGCTGCGGGTGCCGGTGCGCCAGTCCTTGTCGAGGATGCGGACGGGGATCCCTCGCTTGGTCAGGGTCAGCGCGGTGAAGAGCCCCACCGGGCCGGCACCAACGACGAGGACGTCGGGCTTGTTGCGGGCGAACACGAGTGCCTCCTCACGGTTGCGCGCGCACCCTCACCGTGCAGCACGAGCTGCGCCACCCGGCGGGCAGGCTGGAGAACCGCGTTTGGTCTGCCAGGGCCAACGGCGCTCGGGGCCCCGCCTTTCGCCCACCGGCAGCGCACGCAAGCGGCAGGTTGGCGGGCCGCATCCGCCGGCGACATCGGGCGGTCGGGCGAAACCCGGCGCCGGGACCCCCATGGCCCTGGGCCGGCAGGACTTGCGAGGGCTCGCCGCGGCATCCGGCCGCGCCTAGATTGGGCCCACCGTGCGCCTCGTCCTCGCCGCCCTCCCGTTGCTCCTCTTCGCCGCGCCAGGCCTGGCCCAGCGCACGTGGATCGTCGACGCCGCCAATGGGCCGGGGACCGACTTCGCCGACCTTCCGCCGGCCGTCCAGGCCGCGAACCCGGGCGATCTGGTGCTGGTCCGCACGGGCACGTACTCCGCCTTCGTCACGGCCAAGGGGCTGCGGATCGTGGCCGTCGCCCCGGCGATCCTGGTCCCCGGCACCACGGGTCTCAACCTGGCGGTTGCGGGCCTGCCGTCCGGCCAGACCCTGGTGATCCATGGCTTCGAGGCGCCGCGCCGCCAGCCGCTGCGTGCCGAGATCGCCAACGCGGCCGGAACCGTGGTGCTCTCGGCGCTGCGCGCGGTGGAGACCTGCGGCTGCGGGCCGCTGCGGCAGAATCCGCCGTCGATCCAGATCACCGACTGCGCGCGCGTGATCCTCGACGCCTGCGTCGACTACGGCGGTCCCGCGGTGTCGGCCGCGCGATCGTCCGTGATCCTGACCCGCTGCCAGCTCGGCGTGCTCAGCCCGAGCGATCCGATGGGGGACTGCCTGCTCGTCGACGGAGGCACGGTCGAGGTCGTGGACAGCCGCCTCGACGGCCGCGCCGCCAGCGATGCCCAGGGGGTGCCGCAGCCCGCGGTGCGTGTCCTCGCCGGCAGCCTCGTGCTGCGGGGCACCAGCGCCGCATTCGTGCAGGGCGGCTACGAGGTCGCGCCGCAGAACCCCGCGCCGGCCATCCGCGCCACAGGTGGCGCACTGGTCCTCGATCCCGACGTGGCGCTCAACCCCCAGGCCGGGCAAGCGGTGGCCCTTTTCGTGCAGGGTGCGCAGGTGACCAGGCGCCAGCTCGGCGCGGCGCTGGTGCGCAGCGCCGGCCTCGGCGGCGTGCTCCAGGCCGAGCTGGTGGCCGTGCCCGGCGCGCCCGCCGGACTCCTGCTGGCGCTGCCGGGTGCGCCGCAGGTCCTGGCCTTCGGCACGCTGCACCTCGACCTCGGCGCCACGCTGCCGTTGGCGTTCGGCACGGCCTCGGCCGCGGGCCTCCTCGCTGGTGCGGTGCCGATCCCCGGCAGCCTGCCGCACGGCCTGGTCCTGGCCGTGCAGGGCGTGAGCGACCTGGGCGCCGGGTTGGAACTCTCCTCGCCGGCGCTGGTGCCGCTGCGCTAGGTCCGGGTCGCCGTGCGGCGACCTCGGCTCGTTCAGACCCCCGCCGGCTCCGGCTTGGGACTGCCCCAGGAGAGGCCGGCCAGCGAATCCCCGCCCTCGCGCGCGGGCGCGGCTTCCGCGCCGTCGGCTGCGGCGGGTTCCTCCGCCGCGGAGGGCTCCCAGCCCATGTCGATGCGTCCCTTGAAGCGCGCGTCCTCCGCCAGCACCACGCGTCCGGCGCGGATGTCGCCCACCAGCGAACCGGTGGCGGTCACCTCCACCCGGTCCTCCGCCGTGACGTCGCCGACCACCTCGCCGGCGATCACCACGCAGCGGGCCCGCACTTCAGCCCGCACGAGGCCGCCGCTGCCGATCGTGAGCGTGTGGCCGCTCAGGTCGATGCGGCCCTCGAAGCGTCCGTCGATGCGCACGTCCTCGCTGCCGCTGAGATCGCCCCGGAACTGCAGTCCGGCGCCCAGGGTCGGGACCGCCGAGGACGGCTCGAGTGCCGGCGCGGACTCGACCGGCATCGCTTGTTCCATCGCGGCCATCGGCTGCGGCCGCATCACCTCTTCCTTGCGCTTGCTCCAGCCCATCCTCCCCTCCAGCTCCCCCACGCGCTGGATCCAGGTGTGCAGTGGCGCAGCCGCGTGGCTTCTGCGCCGCCTGGATTGCCGGGGACCTATCGGTCGTGCGCACGGGTCTCTTCGTGGTGGGGCGGTGCCATGGCTCGGAACGGGAACGCGCTGCGACGGGCGGCGCGCGAGGGCGCCCTTCGCAGGGCCGGCTCGGCGCAGTCCCGGAACCGGGCAACCTCGCCCGTCGGCGGCGCCTGCCCTAGGCTCTGGGCGTTGACCCGGTTCCCCGCCACCTTCGCGATCCCCTGCCGCGACGCCGGCCCGCACCTGCGGCCGCTCCTCGAGTCCCTGCTCGCGCAGACCCGCCAGGATTTCGCCCTGCTGCTGGTGGACGACGGTTCGCGCGATGGCTCGGCGGAGGTGGCGCGCGCGGTCGCCGGGGAGCGGATCGAGATCCACCGCAACCGCGCGCCGCTGGGCATGGGCGCCAACTGGAACCGCTGCGCGGAGCTGGTGCGCACGCCGTACTTCTGCCTCGCGCACCAGGACGACCGCTATGCCGACCGCTACCTGGAACGGATGCTGGCCGCCCTGGAGCGGCACCCCGAGACGGGCCTCGCGCACTGCAAGGCGTGGACTCTCGACCCCGAGGGGCGTCGCGGCCTGGGCCGGGCCGAGCGCTACAAGGAACGGTTCTGGGCCCGGGACCCGGGGCCGGATCCGGGGGCGCACTTCGCGCTCCTCCTGCGCGGCAACTACGTGATCTGCCCCTCGGTGCTCTACCGCACCGACGTCTTCCGAGCCGCCGGCGGGTTCCGCACCGACCTGCGCTTCGCGCTCGACTGGGAACTCTGGTTCCGCCTCCTCGGCATGGGGCACGCCCCCCGGGGCGTGCCGGAACGGCTCCTCGGCTACCGTCGCCACGCGGCGTCGGCCACCGCCGAGGCGGGCGCGGGCGTGGCGCGCTGGTCGGAGGAACAGGCGGTCCTGGAGGGGGCGATCGCGCTGGGCCGGGCCCGCGGCTGGCTGCCGGCGGGGCGGCCACCGCTCCAGGCGCTGCGCAACTCGGTCCTGCACGAATTCGGCGTCGCGGTGGCGCGTGGCGACTCCGGCGGGGCCGAGACCGCGCTGCGCTTCCTGCGCGAGCGGGTCCCGGCTCTGCTCCTGGATCCCATGGTGCGCGTGGCCACGCGGCTGGCCCGTCTGGGGCCGCCGGGGCGCGCGGCGCTGCGCCTCCTGCACGCACTCGCCGTGCGCGTGTAGCCGTGCGGGCGCGCCAGTAGCATCCGCCGGACGATCCCCCCATGCCCCTAGACCGCCACCAGCTCGCCGCGCTGCTCGTCGCGCGCCTGCATCGCGACCGGGCCGCGCTGACCAGCGGGTTCCGGGGGAGCGCGCCCGTGCGGCACTTCGTGCTCGACGGCGTCCTGCCGGAGCGGTGGCTGCGCGAGCTCGCGGCCCGCTTTCCCGCGCCCGGCGAGCTGCGCCTGCTCGACACGCTGCGCGAACGCAAGCGGATCGGCGTCGACGTCGAGCGCTACCACCCGGAGATCGGCGCCCTCCTCTACGCGTTCCAGGATCGCGAGGTGGTGGCCGCGGTGGAATCGATCACGGGACTGCGCGGGCTCGAGCCCGATCCCACGCTCTACGCGTCGGGCATCTCGGTGATGGGCGAGGGCGACTTCCTCAATCCGCATCTCGACAACAGCCACGACGGGGACCAGCGGCTCTACCGCGTACTCAACCTGCTCTTCTACGTCGGCCCGGACTACGACCCGGCGCAGGGCGGCAACCTCGAGCTGTGGGCCGCGGACCGGCGCCAGCCGTACACGGTGCCTTCGCTCTTCAACCGCCTCGTGGTGATGGAGACCGGTCCGCGGAGCTGGCACTCGGTCAGCCCGCTGCGCGGCCTGCGGCCCCGCCTCTGCGTCTCCAACTACTACTTCGCCGCCGCATCGGTCGGCGGCGCCGCGTACCGCCACGTGACCACGTACGCGGGACGGCCCGAGGAGCCGGTCAAGAAGGTCCTGCTCGGTGCCGACGCCGTGCTGCGCAACGCGCTGGGCCGCGCCTTCCCGGGCCTGCTGCGGCGCACGCGCCACCGCCGCGCCGCGCCGCCGCGGGAGCAGGGCGCGCCGTGACGCCGGACGCGCCGCGCGTGGCCGTCGTGGTCCTGAACTGGAACGGCCTCGCCCACACCCGCGCCTGCCTCGCGTCGCTCGCCCGCCAGGCCTGGCAGGATCTGGAGGTGCACGTGGTGGACAACGCCTCGGCCAACGGCGAGGCCGATGCGCTGGCCGCGGAGTTCGGCGGCAGGGTGCGCCTGCACCGCGCCGAGCGCAACCTCGGATTCACCGGCGGCTGCAACCTCGCGCTGCGCGTCGTGCTGGCCGAGGGGCGCTGCCGCTACGTGGCGCTGCTCAACAACGATGCCGAGGCCGAGCCGGAGTGGGTGGCCGCCCTGGTCGCCAGCGCGGAGGCCGACCCGCGCATCGGTCTCGTGGCCAGCCGGATGGTGTTCCACGCCGATCCGACGCGGATCGAGAACGCGGGCGTGCACGTGCTGTCCAACGGCGACAACGCGCCGCGCGGCCGCCACGCCCCGGCCGAGCGCTTCGCCGCTCCCGCGGAGCTCGTGGCCGCGTGCGGCGGCGCGCTGCTGGCACGGGTGGCGACCCTGCAGGAGGTCGGGCTCCTGCGCGAGGACTTCTTTGCCAACTTCGAGGACGTCGACCTCTCGCTGCGCACGGCCGTGGCCGGCTGGCGGATCGTCTACGCCCCCGCGGCGATCGTGCGCCATCACCTCAACGCCAGCATCGTGAAGGTGCGTGACCTCGGCTTCGACGTGCGCTCGGTGCGCAACGCCACGTGGGCGTTCTTCGTGAACGCGCCGGCGCCGGTGATCGCGCTCAACCTGCCCTGGTTCGTGCTCTGCAACCTGGCGATCCTCGCGGTGATGCCGTTGCTCGGACGCACGGACGTGGCACGGGCCTTCTGGCGCGGGCGCCTGCAGGCGTGGCGCGAGCGCGACGCGATCCGCGCCGAGCGCGCGCGGCTCCAGCCGTTGCGGCGCGCCTCGTGGCTGGGTCTGTGGTGGCGCGAGCGCTCGTACCTGGTCGAGTACCTGCGCATCCTGCTCCTGCGCCTGCGCGGGCAGCGCACGCGCATCCTCGCGCGCGCGTGAGCTGGAGACTCGCGAGCGTGCGGCGCTGCGTTGCCCGTGCCGGGGCGCGCGGCTAGGGTCGGGCCGGTACCCCGACGGAGCCTCATATGTCCGAGCCGAAGTCTGCCCAGGAACCCATGCGCGTGTTCGTCGGCACCGACGAGTCGCAGATGGTCGCCACGAAGGTGCTCGAGTACTCGATCCGCCGCCACGCCTCGGCGCCGGTCGAGGTCGTGCCGATGCGCGACCTGCCGATCCCCGTGCCCGCGGATCCAGCCAACCGCCCGCGCACCGGCTTCTCGCTGTTCCGCTTCGTGATCCCCGAACTGGCCGGATACCGCGGCCGCGCGCTCTATCTGGACGCCGACATGCACGTGTTCACGGACATCGCCGAGCTGTGGCGGATCCCGTTCGGCGAGGACCTCGTGCTGTGCACCTGCCAGCCGGAGCCGCCGCCGGCGTGGCGGCACCATGCGTTCTTCCGCCCGGGGCGGCAGTTCAGCGTGATGCTCCTCGACTGCGACCGCCTGGACTGGGACATCGCGAAGATCGTGGCGAACCTGGATGCCGGCGCGTTCACCTACCCGCAGCTGCTCTTCGAGATGTGCGTGGTCCCGGACGGACGGGTCGGCGACCGGATCCCGCGCGAGTGGAACTGCCTCGAGCACTACGACCTGGGTCGCACCAAGCTGCTGCACTACACGGTGGTGCCCACGCAGCCGTGGAAGAACGACCAGAACCCGCTGCGCTACGTCTGGGAGCGGGAGTTCGAAGACGCCGTGGCCGCGGGCGCGGTGCCCGAGGAGCTGGTGCAGGAGGGGGTGGCCAAGGGCCACCTGAAGCGTTCGCTGCTGGACGCGTTCTTGCGCCGCCCCAGGACTCAGAGCGCCTCGCTGGCCGGCACGGCCTCGGCGTAGTTCGACGCGGTGCGGGCGAGGGCCGGGCTGAAGTAGGGGTCCTGCTCGAGCACTGCGCCCCAGCGCGCGCGCATCGCCGCGCGTTCCTGCTCGAAGCGCTCCTGGCCGCGGCGGTCGCGGCCGCGGCTGATCGACTCGTAGTGCCAGAGCGTGGCGCGGGGCGTGTACACCACGCGCAGCCCGCGCGCGCGCACGCGCAGGCAGTAGTCGACGTCGTTGAACGCGACTGCGAAGGTCTCGTCCATCCCGCCTAGCTCCAGCCACAACTCGCGCCGGGTGAGCAGGCAGGCGCCGGTGACGGCGCTGACCTCGCGCGTGCTGTGCGCGAGGCCGTGGTAGCCGGGGTGCGCGAACGCGAAGCGCTTGTGCGCGTGGCCGGCCACGCCCCCGAAGCCGAGCACGACGCCGGCATGCTGGATGGTGCCGTCGGCGTACCGCAGGCGCGCGCCCACGGCGCCCACGTCTTGCAGCTCGGCCAGGGCCACCATCTCGTCCAGCCAATGGGGATCGACGACCTCCGTGTCGTTGTTGAGCAGGAGCACCAGTGGGGTGCGCGCGGCGCGGACCGCCGCGTTGTTGAGCGCGGCGAAGTGGAAGGGCCGCTCGTCGCGCAACACCCGCACGCGCGGATCCGTGCGCCAGCGGGCGAGGAGCGCGTGGGTCTCCGGCTCCACGCTGCCGTTGTCGACGATCAGGAGCTCGAGTCCGGGATAGCGCGTGCGCCGCAGGATGCTCGCGATGCAGGGCCCGAGGAGCCCGGGGCGGTCGCGTGTGGGCACGATCACGGTCACGCCCGGGGTGCCGCGCGGGCGCAGGTACAGCTCCTGGCCAGGAAAGCCGCGGGCCTCGCGCACGGATCCCTGCAGCCCGAACCCCGCCAGCGCGGCGGCGACGGCGGCCCGGCGCGCCCGGGGGTCGTCGTGCTCCACGCCGCCGCGGTGGTGCAGGAGCTCGGGCAGGTGCAGGATCCGGCGCGCGCGGGGCGCCACGCGCAGCGCAAGGTCGTACTCCCAGGCCGCACCCGCGGCGCGGTTCGGTCCGCCGGCGGCGAGCAGCAGCTCGCGCCGCCAGAGCGCGAACCGCAAGGCGTACGGCTGGCTGAGGAAGAGCAGCGGCGACCAGTCCGGCTTGCGGTACGCCCCGGCCAGCCGGCCGGGGCCCACGAACTCGTCCTCGTCGGTGTAGACGGCGTCGGCGTCCGGAGCGGCGAGCAGCGCCGCGATCGCGCGCAGCACCGCGGCCGGGTGCAGCCGGTCGCCGGGCGGCACGAACCCGAGCCAGACGGCGGACTCGCCTGCCAGCGCCGCGCCGGCCGCCGCGGCGAGCTCGGCCGGAGTCCGGCCGCTCACGGCGCGGAGCGCGAGCGGCGCGTAGGCCTGCTCGCGCAGGGCGGCCAGGGTGTTCTCGGCCGCGTCCTCCTCGCCCGGCAGGACCGGCACCAGCAGCGTCGCCGCGGGTCGCTCCGGCAACCCCGCCAGCTCGCGGGCGAACGCCGCGCGTTCGCCGGTGGTGAGGTCCCGCAGGAGCCGGGTCGGTTCCTGCGCGAGCCGGGCGGGAGGGAAGCGTGGTTCGGTGCGGCCCAGGCGCGCGAGCGCCCGCCAGTCGGCGGGCAGGCCGCGCAGGAGTGCCAGCGCGGTGGCCCGACCGGGCAGGGGCAGGAGCGAGCCGAGCACGAGGCGCAGGCGGCCCGCCACGAAGTGCGGCAGGCGCGGCGCCGCGGCCGGAGCGATGGTCACGCGCGCCGCAGGCGAGACGACCACGCGGCCGTCGCGGTCGACGGCCCGCACGCGCAGCTGCACCGTGCGGCCGCGGCACCCGGCGAGCTCCAGCTCGCCCGCGAAGCCGCGCGCCAGCTCCGGCGCGCAGCGCAGGTCGCGCGCCACGTCGCCGCGCTCCTGGTCCAGCGCCAGCGGCATCCGCGCATCGCCGTCCACCAGCAGCACCGCCTCGCGGGGCGGCGCCGGCAAGGCCACCCAGCCGCGCAGCTCCACGCGCACCGCCTGGGAGTAGAACGCGTCGGCGGGCAGCTCGAGCCTGGCCTTGGCCGGCGTGTCCACCGTCGCCGCCGGCTCAGCCCCGGCTCCGGTCGGACACGCGGCCGGCGAAGAGGCCGCGCACCGCGCCGCCGAGCCGCTGGCCCCACGAACGGCGCGGCGGCTGTGGGCTCAGCACCGTCGCCGGGCCCGCGGCCTGCTCGGGGACCGCGTCGAGGAGCGCGCGCTTGAGCCATCCCTTGCGCACGCCCTCGTCGACCTCGGCGAACGGCACCGCGCCCGCGGCGACCGCCTCGCGGTAGCACTCCATCCAGATCGGCGCGAGCCGGTTCTTGTCGTTGCGCCAGGGCTGGGTGTCGACCACCGTGTAGTGCAGCAGCCTGGTGCGGCCCGGCTCGAAGTGCTCCAGGCAGTTCCACTCCGGCGGCAGGTCGTCGCCGATCTCCTCGGGGCGCACCAGGCAGAGGTCGAAGAGCAGCTCCTCGTAGCCGTAGCGTCCCTCGTCGAGGCCGGCCACCACGTCCTCGATGCGCCAGGGCAGGCGCCCGCAGTCGAGCATCATCACGCTCATCTGGCGGCCGGGCTGGAAGTTCACGCGCGGGTTGCGCCAGGCCGGCGGCGGCTCCTTCTGGTAGGTGCAGAGCACCTTGCGTGCGCCGAAGGGGATCCGCCACAGCTCCTCCAGGTCGGTGAACACCTGCATGTCGGAGTCGACGTAGAGCGCACGGCCCTGGTGGCCGCAGAGCCCGGGGATCAGGAAGCGGCTGAACGAGAAGCCGGTGCGTGGCCGGTTGCGCGGCTCCTTCGGCATCGGCACCGGCACGTCGACCATCGGCGTGACCTGCACCGGCATCGGGGTGTGCTTGCGGATCGAGTACTCCAGCACGCGGGCCGGCACGATCTGCGTGGCGTCGGCGCCCACGAACACGCGCATCGGCGCGACCAGCGGCGCGTAGTCGATCGCGAACTCCTTGGTGATCCGGTCCAGCTCGGCGAACTGCAGATCGAAGCTCGGCTGGCCGTTGGCCAGGCGCGTGACGCCCGAGAGGTCCTGGAAGCTGCTGCTGTACCGCGTGCCGCCGTCCACGCCCAGCGAGCGGACGGTCTTCACGCCCATCGTGCCGAGCAGGTGCAGCGCGGCCTCGGACGAGAAGTAGCGGGCGCAGAGCACCGAGCGCGCGCCCACCATCGGCGAGTTCTTGCTGTTGCGCAGGTTGTACCAGACCAGGCGGCCCTGCCGGTCCAGTTCGCGCAGCGCCGGGATGCGGTCGAAGAAGCTCTCCAACGGCTGCTGCGTGTCCGGCTTGCAGTGCACGTGCGGGTGGCGCGGCATCACCAGGACGCGGCAGTGGCTGAGCAGCACGTCGGCACACGCCTCGGCCACGTCGATGTCGATCATGTGCGCGATGGCGACCGGCAGCTCGCGCACCACGTGGTTGAGCGAGAGCAGGTTGTAGGCCCCCAGGTCGAACTCGCCGCGCTTCGCGAACGTCGGGCCCTTGCCCAGCAGCAGCCAGGGCCGGTCCGGGAACGAGGCCGTGCGCAGCCAGTCGCTCAGCTCCAACATGCGTGCACTCTTACCATTTCTAGCCCCGCCAACCCATGCGGCGGTGCTGCTCGGCCCGCGCCAGCCATTGCGGGTGGGCGAAGACGGTGAACGGCTCGCGGCCGACCTCGCGCAGCCCGAGTCCCAGGGTCTGCACGCGCTTGCTGGTGCCGATCTCGGCGGCGATCGCCTCGCCGTAGTTCCGCCCCACGGGGAAACCGCCCATGGCCACGAGCACGCTGCGGCGGGCGAAGAGCGCCAGCGTCTGGAGGTGATCGCCCTTGGCGCCCGGGTCGATGCCGTGCGCGCGCAGGTAGTGCAGGTAGCACGCGATCCGCTCGGCCGCCCGTCCCTCGATCTCGTGTCCGGGGAGGGAATGTCCGGCGAAGCGCCGCGCCAGCTCGTCCCAGGGCGCGTTCCAGGGCGGGCTGAGCCGCTCGCCCACGAGACCCACGCCGGGCTGCTCGGCCGCGCGCACGAAGGGCGACAGCCACGGGGTCGCGCGCACCACGCACTCGTCCTGGAGGAAGAGGTAGGCGTCGCGCGGCGGGTCCATGCGCCAGCCGTGTTCCCAGGCGCCGATGTTGAATCCGACGTTCTCGCGCACCGCGACCGTGATCCCTGCAGGCAGGTCGAGGGCGACGGGCGTGGCGAGCGCCGGGTCGTGGTTGACCACCACGCGCAGCTCGAAGGGCGCGCCCGCATCGCCGGACAGGAGGCCGCGCACCAGGGCCTGCAGAGGGGCCGCGGGCCGGGCGTCGTAGTACGAGACCACGACCGCGATCGGGCCCCGGATCGGGCCCTCCTGGCGGGCGTCCTCTGCCATCCGCACGACTATCGCCCCCTCCCGCCTCCCGTGCAAAAGCGCAAGCCCGTCCGTAGCATCGCCCGGGATGGTGCGCCCGGTGTTCTTCGTCGTCGAACTGGACCGCGTCGCGGGCGGCGGCGGGGACGAGCCATGCGCGCGCCTCAACGAACGGATGCTCCAACTCGCCGGCGCCAGCGAAGCCGTGCCGCCGCTCTGGCTGGCCGACGCATGGTGGCGCGACGCGCGCTTCGAACCGCTGCGCCACGAGGCCCGGGGCATCCTGGAGGCGCCGTGCGGCGCCAGCGGCGGCCCGCATGTGATGGCGGATCCGCGCCTCGCCTACACCCTGCCCCTGTGGCTGGAGGCGGCTGGCGAAGCCGCGAACTGCGTGGTCGTGCACGGCCCGCCCGACGCGGAGCTGGCGCCGGAGGCCTTCGCGGCGCGGGCCGCGGCGGCGCTGCGGGCCACGGCCTCCCGGCCCGGCCTCGTGGTGGATCGCGCCCGGCTGCGCAGCGACCGCGGCGAACGCCAGCGGGTCCTGGAGTGGCTGCGCGGGCGCGACCCCTGGGAGGGATGGCCAGCCTGCCTCGAGCGTTGGAGTGCCGCGCCGGAGACGCACCCCGGCCGGCCGCTCACCCCCGCGCAGGCCGAGCTGGGTGCCGCGCTCGCGGCCGCGGCGCCCGCAGGCGCCGTCCTCGCCGCGGAACGCGCCGTCGTGGCGGCCCGCCTCGCGCTCGAACGGGCGATCCTCGATGCCGGCTTCGCGCGCCAGGAGCTGCTGGGCCGGGCACGGGCCGCGACCGAGGCCGCCGAACGGGAACTCGGCGAGCTGCAGCGGCGCCGCGGCGAGTACGAGGCGCAGCTGGCGGTCGCGGCCCAGGCCGTGGACGAGCTGCGCGCGCGGCTGCGCAGCGAGCTGGGCCGGTGGTTCACCCTGGACGACTTCGGCGACCGGATCGAGAGCATCCGCGAGCGCCTGCAGCACGTCGACGCGGTGCGCGGTTCCTGGACCTTCCGCCTGGCGATGGTGCTCGGCTGGCCGCTGCGCTTCCTGGACCGGGTGCTGCGGCGCGGGCGCGGAGCCCGTCCGTGAGCGCACCCGGCAGCGGCGGTGACGCCCCGGATGCGAAGCGCAGGTCCCCGGCCGCGTCGGCGACCCAGCCCGGGATGGTCGACTTCGACAAGTACCGGCGCTTCGGGGCCTACCACTGGAAGCTGGTCGAGACCATGCCGGATTACCGGCAGCGCGTGGCGACGGTGTGCGGCTACATCCGCCCGGGCATGCGCTGCCTCGACCTGGGCTGCGGCGACGGCACGTACATCTACTACGTGGCCCAGCACGGCGGCCGGGTCACCGGCGTGGACGGAGACGCAGACGGGATCCGCTGCGCAGGCGAGGAGCTGCGCCGTCGCGACGTGCCGGGATTCCGCCTCGTGCACGCGACGTTCCGCAACCTCGGCGAGCACCTGCGCGGCGAGGAGGGCCGCTTCGACTTCGTGTACTCGATGGACTGCATCGAGCACCTCGTCGATCCCGCGGAGCTCCTCGACGTGGTGGAGCGCTTCACCGCGCGGCGCGGCACCTTCCTGATCGGTACGCCGCTCTTCCTGGGGCCCGAGCTGGTGTCGGAGTACCACGTCAAGGAGTACACCCGGGAGGAACTCGACGCGCTGCTGGACGCGCGCTTCAGGAAGCTCGGCGACCACCTCCTCGACGCTCCGGTGCCCGGACAGAAGCAGCTGGTGCCGCGCTTCTACTGCTACCACGGCCGCCGCCGCGTGCCGTGGTGGCGGTTCTGGGGCCGCTAGCCCGGGGCGCGTTCGACCTCGGCGGTGAGCCACGCACCGAGGCGGCCCGGGCCCTGGTCCTGGAACATGGTGGGCACGTGCACGACGACCGCCGCGGGGCGGCGGTCGGTGACCCGCGCCCCCGCGCCCTCCGCGGCCATCAGGGCGGCCTGGGCGTGATAGCGGCCACCCGCGAGGTGCGACACGCAGCGCACCCGGTAGCGGCGCACCTCGCCGGCGCGCAGCGGCTGCAGCGGGTGCGAGTGCTGGAACTCCGCCATGCGTGCCACGACGTGCTCCTGCGGCCCCAGGAACGAGAACTTGAACGTCGGCCTCGGCACCGGTGCGGTCGCGTGTGCGATCACCTCGAGGACCGCGGGTGCGCCGGGATGCAGGAGCGCGGCGGCCGGCGCCTCGGCGCCCTCGACCGCGAAGCGCAGGATCCGGAACGTGGCCGCGTCGCCGGATCCGGCCGCGGGCGCCGCCACGTCGGGAGCGTCCGCCTCCTCCACCGCGCTGGGTTCCAGGAGCACGTCGCCGGTCGAGCCGCGCGGCCCGACCACGTTCAGGATGGCGAAGTCTCCGTAGTGGACCTCCAGGGTCTCCCCGCCGGAGCGGGTGCCGGTGACCACCAGGCCGGCCAGGTACTGCCCGGGCGAGAGCACGAGGGCGAAGCCCACGCGGAGCTCGTGGGTGCCGGCCGGCAGGAGTTCGCGGCGCACCCGCATCCCGGCGCTGCGTCCCCCGCGCGGCTGGCGGAAGCTGAGCGCCACGCTGGCGTCGCGCAGCTCCTCGGGCGTGCGCAGGCGCAGCGTCGCGGTGCACGCCTCGCCCGAACGGAACGAGGCCGGCGGGACGCGCACCTGCAGGTCGCTGAGCAGCCGCAGCGTCCCGTCCCGGCCGAGGACGCCGACCAGGGCCGGATCGTGGCCCTCCAGCCGCAACTCCTGCACGCAGAGCTCGCCTGCGGCGCCGTCGTGGCGCAGGCTGGCGGTCGCCCGCAGCTCGGCGTAGCCGATGCCCTCCACCGGCACCGCGTCGGCCGGGCCCGCCTCGTGCGGGGCAGGCGACTGTCCCTCGGCAACGACGCAAGGCCAGCGGCCGGCGACGGGCACACCGCGGCCGGCGCCGCGCAGCTCCAGCGCGAGCCACCCGCGGCCCGCGGCCAGCCGCGGGCACACCGTGACGTGGAAGTGCCACACGTCGTCAGGGCCGGCCTGCGGGTGGGTGGTCGCGGAGAGCCACGCGGTGGCGCCGGCCCGGACCGTGCCCGCCTCGTCCTCGATCCAGAGGCGCAGGTGCGGCTCCGGCAGGGTGCCGGGATGGTGCAGCGTGAAGTGCAGCCGGCTCGCGCTGCCGCAGGCGAGGCGGATCTCGGCGTCCGCGTCCGCGCCGTGGCGGACCAGCCGGGGCGCGGGCGCGGGCGCGGCGGGTTCCGGCGCGGGCGCGGAGAGCGGGAGTGCGGCGGGGGGCGTGGGCGCCGGTGCGGGGCGCATCTCCAGGGCGGCGTGGTAGCGATCCAGGACGTCGTCGATCGGACCCAGCAGCACCGGCGCGCCCCGGTCGAGCCAGAGCCCGCGGTCGGCGAGGCGGCGCAGGTAGCCGGCCGCGTGGCTGACGATCAGCAGGGAGCAGCCGCGGCGCTTCTGCTCCAGCAGGTGCTCCACGCACTTCTCGCGGAACGCCTGGTCGCCGACGGCGAGCACCTCGTCCACCACGAAGACCTGCGGGTCGGAATGCGCCGCCACGCTGAAGGCGAGGCGCATGTACATCCCGCTGCTGTAGTACTTGACCGGCGTGTCGAGGAACTCGCTCAGCTCGGCGAACTCGACGATGCGTGCCAGCCGCTCGTCGATCTCGCGGCGCTTCAATCCGAGGATGCTGCCGTAGACGTACACGTTCTCGCGCCCGGTGAGCATCGGATGGAAGCCGGCGCCGATCATCATGAGCGCGACCACGCGGCCGCGGACCCGCACCTCCCCGCGATCCGGCGCGATCACGCCGCTCAGCACCTTGAGCAGCGTGGTCTTGCCCGCGCCGTTGCGGCCGACCAGGGCGAGGCTCTCGCCCGGCTCGAGCTGGAACGAGACCCCCCGGACGCTCCAGAACTCCTCGTTGCGCAGCGTGTCGGGAGACGCCTTGCGCATGCCCAGGAACGCGCGCGTGCCGTCCTGCACGGCGTACAGCGTGCCGCGCTGCAGGGTCTTGCTGTAGCGCTTCCACAGGTCCTCGACCACGACCACCGGGCGGCTGGCCATGCTCAGATGGTCTCCGCCACGCGTGGCAGCATGACCTGGAAGTAGCGCCACGCCACCGGCAGCAGCGCCAGCGTGAGCAGTGTCGCCACGGCCAGCTGGCCGGGCATCGTCAGCGTGCCGGTGAACGCGAGGTCGCGCCACGCCACCACGATCGGCGCCATGGGGTTGAGCCAGCTCAGCAGCGCGGCGAATCCCTCGGTGGCCGGCGGATAGACCACGGGCGTGAGGAACATCCACAGCAGCCCGGCGAGCGGCACGATGCTGGCCAGGTCGCGGAGCGCGCCGTTCAGCACGGCCAGGATCAGGCCGAGCACCAGGCTGAAGAGCACCTGCAGCAGCAGGAGCAGGGGCAGCAGGACCGCGGTCCACGCCGGCACCACGCCCTGGATCGCGAAGAACGGCACCAGGACCGCGGCACCCAGGACGAAGTCGAAGAGCGCCCCACCCAGCGCGGCGAGCACCAGGATCTCGCGCGGGAAGCGCACCCGGTTCACCAGCTCGGGCTGGCTGGAGAGGGCGGTCGTGGTGCGGGTCAGCGCCGCCTGGAAGAACTGCCACGCCAGGACCCCCACGTAGAGCCACAGGCCCAGGGGCGCGCCAGGGGAGCCGCCGGTGAGCAGGTTGGCGCGGTGCAGGAAGTAGAACACCAGCACCATCGCCAGGGGCGTGAGCACCGCCCAGCCGAGACCCAGGAGCGACTGCCGGTAACGCGAGGCGATGTCGCGGCGCAGGAGGCCGGCCAGGATCTCGCGGCCGGCGACCAGGTCGCGCAGGCCGTCGCGCCAGGCGCGCGCTCCCAGGCTCACGAAGCGGTCGGGCCGGTTCACGTACTCCGGCCCGCCCGGCTCGGGATCCGCGACGGGCGCCGGCGCGGGCACCGGGCGCGCCAACGTGGGTTCGGCGTCGGCCATGGGCGGTTGCCGGCAGAACCTAGCGGTGGGCTTCCGCCGCGCAACGCTGCGCCCGCAACCTCGCGAAGTACGCCTCGTAGTGCCGGGCGATGGCCTCCAGGGTGTACTGGGGGCGCAGCGCCAGGAAGGAGCGGTGCGCCGCGAGGCGGGTCTCGTACGGCAGGAGCGCCGCGAGTCCCGCGGCCAGTTCCGCCCGGTTGGCGAAGTAGCGCACGTGCTCGTTGCCGGTCTCCCGGTACGCGAGGTCGGAGTCGTTCACGAGGCAGGGCAAGCCGGCGCCGATGAAGTTCACCAGCTTGACGTTGGACTTGTAGCGGTGCGCCATGAGCGAGCCATGCGCGCCGGCGCGGGCGGCGAAGCCGATGTCGAGCGCGGCGAAGTCCGGCGGGTTGACCACGAACTCCAGGCCCAGGTTCCGGCACTCCTGCACCACGATGGCGTGCCACTCGCCCAGGTACGAGGGCTCGCCCTCGTAGCCGACGACGCGTGCGCGCGGGCGCACCTCGATGGGTCCGAGTCCGGGACGGAAGTGGTGGTAGATCGTGATCGGGTTGGGGACCAGGTCGCCGAGGTCCTCCAGCATCGTGCGATTGGCGAAGATCACCCCGTCGAGGGCGAGCCCCGCGAACCACGCGCGAAACCACTCGCGCACCCGGTCCAGGGTGTTGCAGGCGAGCCCGTCCTCGGGCTGCTTCCAGCAGTCGAGCGCGTCGAACACCACGGTCTTGCCGAGGCGGCGCAGCATCCGCATGCGCGACGGCTCGGGTCGCTTGACGAAGCAGAACAGGTCGTGCTCGAGGACGTCCTCGGGGCGCAGCCTGGTGCCGCAGCGCCACCAGGGGCGCGCGGAGGCGATCTGCTGGGCGCGGATCTGCCAGCTGCCCATCAGCGGGTGGCCGAGGAAGCAGGCGCGCACCTTGTCCATGGCCAGAAGCTACTCCAGGAACCCGCGCCGGCGCAGCAGCACGGCCTCGACGAAGAAGCGCCACCACACCGGCAGGACCGAGCGCTCCAGCCACCACAGCCGCAGCCAGCAGCCGCGCCGGCGTGGGGCCAGTTCCGCACGGCGGGCGGCCACCCACGTGCGTTCGGCGGCCGCCGCCCGGCGCGCGGCGCGGTCGATGCGCGCCACCTGCGGCTGCCCGAGGAGCGGCGCGAGCCCGGCCACGACTACGCGGCGCAGCAAGGTCCACGGCAGGTCGAGTGCAAGCACGGCCAGGGGCAGGTTTACGCGCCGGGCGAGCAGCAGGTTGCGCAACGACCGCACCTGGAACTCCTCGGTCCGCACCTTCACGATGCTCCGGCTGAGGCGGTGTCGGACGCGGGCGCCGGGCACGTAGCGGCAGCGCCAGCCGCAGGCCTGGGCGCGCAGGGCCAGGTCCACGTCCTCGAAGTTGGCGAAGAACTCCTCGCGGAAGAGCCCCAGCTCGCCGAGCAGGCGGGAGCGGTAGAGCGCCGCGCCCGCACAGGCGCCGAGCACCTCGGCCGCGGCGTCGTAGCGCTCCGTCCTGCGGCCGCGGCCGCGCGGCACCGCGCTGCCATCGCGCAGCAGGTCGATGCCTGTGTTCTCGATCCGGTCCGGCTGGTCGTGGAACACCATCCGGCTGGCGAAGAGCCCGCACTCCGGATGGCGCTCGGCGGCCGCCACCAGTGCCGCGAGCCAGCCGGGGTCTGCCTCGGCGTCGTTGTTGAGGAGGGCCACGAGCGCGGCCCGGCCCTCGGCGAGGATGGCGCGCAAGGCCACGTTGTTGCCGCCCGAGAAGCCCAGGTTGGCCGCGTTGCGGTGCAGCCGGACGCGCGCGCCGTACTCGGCCGCCAGGAGGCCGGCCTCCCCGCCGGCCGACGCGTTGTCCACCAGGTGCACCTCGAAGGCGCCGTACGCCTGCGCCAGGAGCGAGTCCAGGCACGCGCGCGTGTCGGCGATCCCGTTCCAGTTCAGGACGACGACGCTGACGAAGGGGGGCACGGTGCAGGGCTTCCGGATCGGGCGGGCGGGAGGATAGCGCCGGGCCCGGTGCCGGCCACGTGCGGAGCGCGGGCGGGATCGGGCGCTGCATCGGCGCATCGGGCGCCTGCCGCCCGGGCCGCGACCAGGGTGATCCGGCGCAGGAGCCGGTCGGGTGCGACGGCTCCCGGATCAGGGTGAGCGGCGGCGCCGGGCGCTCGCCGCTCCGTGGCGGCCTACCAGCGGTACTCGTAGCGCCAGCCGCCGCCGCCGATGTTGCTGGCGATGATCATGCTCGTCTCGTGCTGCATCCGCATGATGTTCGACATCATGGTGAACGTGGCCTGCTGCGCCTGCAGCCGGGCCTGGAGCTCCCCCAGCTTGCTGGCGGACGATGCCTGCAGCTGCCTGCCGAGCGCGGCCAGCGCCTCGCTCTTGCGCCACGAGTCGACGTAGCTCTTGCGTTCGGCCTCTGGCATGTCGGGCCATGCCACGCGCAAGGCCGCCCAGGTGAGCGGCATGCCGGCGATCAGCTCGCGCTGCTCCGCCGGCATGGCCGCGTAGCCGGCGGCCACCTCGCCTGCGAGCTTGTCCTTCACGTCCTTCGGTGGCGCCGCGGTCACTCCGGCGGTCTTGCCGGCGGCGAAGTAGAGGAACTCGCTGAAGGCGTCGACAGCCTGCCGCGTCAGCGGCGGCGTGCCCTTGGCGATCGGCTGGTGCGCGGCGGCGTGGATCTCGAGGAGCATCCGCGCGGAGGGGCTGTCCTTCTCCTCGCGCCATTGCTTCAGCGCCTCCTGGAGGACGGCTTGCCGAGCCAGCTCGCGCTCCTCGGCCTTCATCTTCGCGAGCTGCTCCCGGCCCTCGAGCAGCTCGCGGATGTCGTCCATGTCGGTCTGCGACTTCTTCTGCCAGTAGCCGCGCACCTCGGCCTCCACCGTGAGCTTCTGGGCTTCGGTCAGGGGTGAGTGCATCAGCCACTCCAGGAAGTCGATCGTCTCGTCGAGTGCGTGGCGGGTGAGCGGCGGCCGGCCCTTCTCCACCACGATGGCCGTGCTCAGCGCGAGCTTCTCGACCAGCTTCGCGACCGTGCCTCCGTGCCGGCGGTACGCGTCCAGGTCGTGGGCGGTGGCGACGAGCGTGACGTAGCGGCCGCCGGCGGCGACCGTCACGACCCAGTCGTACGCGTAGAGGTTCGGGCGTGCATCGTCCACGTAGCTGTAGACGAGTCCGTACCAGTGGCCGCCCGTGGTGGTGTGCTTGCCGCCACTGCGCTTGCTCTCCTCGCGGAACTCGCGGCGCGGGCGGGCCTGCTGCAGCAGGGCGTCCATCACGGTCTCCTGCGGCTCGGCCAGCGGCTGCCCGGCGGTGAGCGTGACCGTCACCTTGCCATCGGGAGCGGTCCACACGGCCCGCCCGTCCAGGTCGGAGCGTGTCCATCCCTGGGGTGGGTCGAGGCGCGAGATGCCGAAGCGGGCGCGGTCCTGGGCCGATGCGGCCAGGGCCAGGATGAGGAACGGGAGGCTGGAGAGGATTCCGCGGCGCATGCGACGTTGTCGGCAGAAGTGGAGAGTCGATGGAACCAGCGGCAGACGCGGGCAGACCACACGGGCGGCCGTGGGCGCGGGACGCTCGGGCCGCGTTGGGTGCCTGTGCGGCGGAAGGTGGGAATCGTCGTGGTGCGCGAGCGTGGCTGCGACCAACGCCGGGAGCCGCGATGGGAGCGACGCTTGCTGCTCATCCGGGCCGGCGCGCACAGAGCCGCTGGCGGACGGCCACGACCGGATCTCCCTCTTCCGCATGCTGGAACTCGAGCACCTCCAGGTCGCCGTGGAACGCCTCGAGCAGTTCGCCCGGCCGCAGCAGGAACTCGGGGTTGCGTGGCCGGCCGTAGCGCTCGTGGCCCACTGCGTAGGTCTCGTAGAGCAGGACGCCGCCGGGTGCGACGCTGTCGCGGATCGTTGGCAGGAGCGGGCGCCAGAGGTAGTTGCAGACCACCACACCCGCGAAGGTCCGTCCCGGCAGGGGCCAGGGGCCGTGCTCCAGATCGGCCTCGAGGACCTCGAGGCCGGGATCGGCCAGGGCGCGCAGAGCCGCGGCGTCGCGGTCGATCGCGGTCACCGGATGCCCGCGGCGCAGGAAGAGCACGCTGTGACGACCACCGCCGGCCGCGACGTCGAGGACCGCGCCCCCCGCCGGCACGCGCGTGGCCCAGCGCGCGATGGCGGGCGACGGCACATGGGCGGCCGCGTCGCGGTGCATGCCGGCAGGATAGGGAGCGCCGTGCCGTGGTCGAGGGCGGCGCGGAGACCTCACGGGCCCGGCCCGGGTCGGCTACGGTGCCGCGCATCCCTGCGATGGCCCTGTCCCGAAGAGGATTCCTGGCGGGTGCCGCGGCGCCCTTCGCGTTCCGCGACGACACGCGAGCCCAGCTCGACCGGCTCGACTTCGCGCGCGCCGCGGCCGAGGACGACGGGTTCTGGCGCGAGCTGCGCGGCTTCTTCGACGTCGACCCCGCCATCACGTCGTTCAACCACGCCGGGCTCTCGCCGTCGCCGCGCGCGGTGCGCGAGGCGCTGGCAGCCCAGCAGCGCCGCGCCAACACCGACCCCAGCCAGGTGATCTGGCGCCAGCAGGACCAGGAGCTCGAGGAAGTCCGCGAGCGTCTGGCCGGCCTGCTCGGTTGCGGGGTGGAGGAGCTGGCGCTGACCCCGAACGCCACCTACGGGCTGCACACGGTGATCCTCGGACTGCCCCTGCAGCGCGGCGACGAGATCCTCACCACGGTGCACGACTACTCGCGCGCGTTCAACGCGATGCGCCAGCGCGAGCGGCGCGACGGCACGGTGACCGTGGAGGTGCCCCTGGACTCGCCGCCCGCCGACCCCGGGGCGGTCGCAGCGGCGATCCTGGAGCGCCTCACGCCGCGCACGCGCCTGGTGGTGCTGAGCCAGATGACCTACCTCAGCGGGCAGCTCCTGCCGGTGCGCGCCGTCGCAGACGTGCTCGCGCGCCGAGGCCTCCCGCTCCTGGTCGACGGGGCGCATGGCATCGGCCTGCTCCCGGACACGGTCGCCGAGCTCGGCGGCGCGTTCTACACGGCCTGCCTCCACAAGTGGCTCATGGGGCCGGTGGGTACCGGCGTGCTGGTCGCGCGCAGCGCGTGGATCGACAAGGCGTGGCCGTTGCATCCCGGCGAGGAGGCGCTCGACCGCCGCATCAGCAAGTTCGAGCAGTACGGGACGCGCCCGGCGGCCCCGTTCCTGGCGCTGCACGAGGCACTCGACTTCCACGAGCGCCTGGGACGGGAGCGCAAGGCGGCGCGCCTGGAGGCCCTGAAGGCGCGGCTCGCGGCGCCGCTGCTCGGCCTGCCTGGAGTGCGCCCCTGCAGCAGCCTGGACCCGACCCGCAGCCGGGCCCTGTGGACGGTCGGGTTCGACCGGGTGGAGCCGCGGGCGCTCGTGGCGTGGCTCTGGGAGCGGCATCGGATCCACGTGACCGCGGCGGAGGCAGGCGGGCTGCGCGCGATCCGGATCTCACCCAACGTGTTCACGACCCACGCCGAGGTGGATCGGCTGGCCGGGATCCTGGTCCGCGTGACACGCGAGGGGCTCTGAGCCGCGCTGCGGCGCATCGTTCGGCCGCGTGCCTCGCGCGTGGAGTGCGGACACGGGCGAGGGCGTCGCGCGGGTAGCATGGCGGCGCAGCCGCTGGAGGCGGCCCCGAACCATGCTCGCGAATCTGCTGCTCGTGCTGTGGGCGACCTGTTCTCCGCTCTCCTCGCTGGCCGCCCCGGGAACGCCGGTTCCCGGAATCGCGGTCCAGGACCCGAAGCCCGCCGACGGCGAGCGGGCGCGGCTGGAGCGCCTGGGCGAGATCGCGCGGGCGCTGCAGGACCCCGCCTCGGATGCGGTGGCGCTCACCACCGAGGCGGTCCGTCTGGTCGGCTTCGTGCTCTGGAGCGAGGAGCGCAAAGTGCTCGCGGAACCGACCGGCGCCCCACGCCTCCACCTGGCGATCACGGACGCGGAGATCCGTGCCTACACGCGGATGTTCCGCGACGGGCACACGGTGGCGCGCTCCGACCTGATCGGCGCGATGGACGTGTTGTTCCGGGGTCTGGGCGGCGAGGGGTCGGTCGAACGCTTCCTGCGCGACTGGATGAACGACGGTTTCAACTCCGGCAACCCGTCGGTGCGCGCGCTGACCGCGTTCGTCCAGGACCTGGGCTTCCATCGGGCCGGCGCCGAGGGCCGCATCGAGGGCGAAGCCGAGTGCGACCTCGACCCGCTCCAGGCGCTGCTCGTGCTGCGGGTGCTGACCGAGGACATGGGCACACCGCTGCGCCGGGCCATCGCGCGCGGCGAGATCGGTGCGCCCCCCAAGGAGGGTGGCAAGGAGGAGGAGGCCGAGGCGCCGCGCGGGCCCGCCGTGGCTGCGGGAGGTGCCTGGGCGCGCGCCGACGAGCCGCCAGGCTGGGGGGAGGATGCGTACGTCGGCGGGATCACCGGGCTCTTCGGCGAGGTGGTCGGCACGCTCGGCAAGCTGGGCAAGGGCATCTCCGACGGCGTCGGCAAGGCCAACGCCATCTCGACGATCGCCAAGTTCATCGCCACCTACACGTTCCTGAAGGGCGAGACGCGCGTCGAGGATCCCGGCCAGCCGCTGATCCGCACCAAGGACCGGGACCCTGGCGAGCAGCGCACCCTGGTGGCGCGCTTCTACATCGACGGCACGCGGGTCACCGACTGGATGAAGGAGCATCGCGTGCTGGTCGCCACCGCCGGGCTCGACATCGACATGCCGAAGACCGGGGCGCTCAAGGGTGTCGAGACCGAGTGGGACATCAAGCAGGACCGCCACTCCTCGAAGAGTCACCTGATCCAGACCGTGCGCGGCACGGGCGACATCTCGAAGATCAAGACCGATGCCAATGGCGAGGCGCGGATCCGCGTGGAGGGCACGCCCCAGCCCCGGAAGCTGGATCCCAACGCGGTGATGCCGCTGGACAAGTCGGTGCGCATCGTGGTGACGCCGCAGGTCAAGGCCACCGAGATGCAGCAGGACCTGGTCGATGCGGTCACCGGGGCGATCGGGATCAAGGGCGGGCCCCCCGGTTGGATCACGCCCGTGATCGAGTGCCTCTACCGGATGAAGTGGAAGGGCGGGCGTTGGTTCGACCTGCAGGTCCGGGACTGGCAGCCGGCGGAGACCATCGGCCAGGCGGAGATCACCGTGCGGGCCAGCGGCAGCTCGTTCTCCCGCAGGGGCGGCTACCGGATGACTCTCCAGCGCACCCTGAAGTTCAGCGACGTGCGGATGAACGTGTCCGGGTTCGAGATGCCGAAGATGCCCGACCCGGAGCTGCTCAAGCTGATGCCGCCGAACGTACGCAAGCAGATGGAGGAGGGCATGCGGCAGATGGCCGAGGCGGCGAAGAAGCGCATGTTCATGGGGCGCGGACCAGGGCTCGCCGAGCTGCACATCCACGATTCCGCGGCCGGATTCATGGAGGCGGACGGCTGCGACGACGGCAGCACCGAGACGCGGATCACTTGGGACGGGGACGAGTCCATGGAGTGGACCGAGGAGGCCGCGGCGCTGCGTGGGGTGAACTTCATGATCGACGCGGACCTGGATCGGAAGGTCGCGGTGCTGCGCGTGAGGATGCTGGCCGACACCAGGGTCGTGACGACCACGCGGGGTTCCAAGGGCAAGTCCCAGACCCATGAGCAGAGGGAGCGGATGGAGGTGCTCTCCGGCCTGGAGCTCGAGCCGCCGTTCAACAAGAGCATCGAGATCCCCCTGAACGAGACCGAGATCCGCGACATGGGCGCGAGCAACTACTACGGCGTCGTGGCGGTGCCGTTCCGCTTCGGTCCGCAGGACAGGTTCAGGGGCACTGCGCACGTGGCGTACTCGGCGACGCGCAAGCTGTCGCCCAAGGAAGGCGGGCGCTGAGGGGGGTGCGTCAGCGCGGGATCTGGATCCACTCGATCGCCACCTGCCTGCCGCGCGGCTTGCGGGGATCCACCGTGACGAGGTGGAACCCGTGCAGGCTGCCGCTCTGACCTACGTCGTCGCAGCGCAGCACCAGGGCATTGCGCCCGTCGTCGAACACCATGTCCCGGGCCCAGCCGGGCGGTGCGGAGGTGCGCTGCCGGAAGAGCGGGGTGGTCCAGCGGCTGATCGCGCCCCACTTGCTGTCGCCCCAGGTCGCCCCCGGCGGCGCCGGGAACACGTGGCCGGCCTGGTCCTCGTGGATCCAGCGCGAGGGAGCCGGCACGTCGTCGTGGCCGAAGAAGAGGTGCGAGAGGCCGTGCTGGTTGGCCGGGCCGGCCAGGTTCTCGTTGATCGCGCCGATCAGCTGCCGGGCGCCGTACATGTCCTCGTCGAAGAACGAGTCCTTGAGGATCCACTCCTGGTTGAACTTCGCGTCGCCGTAGAGGAGCTGGCGCGGCAGGTTGGTCGCGATCGGCGTGAGGATCGGCAGCCAGAGCGGGTTGTGCGGCGACCATCCCAGGCCGAGGTAGCCGAAGGTCGCGGTGTTCAGGGGTGCGTCCGCCGCGTCGTAGGCGCCGAACGCGCCCTCCTGGTAGGTGCGCAGGAAGGGCCGGCCCGCGCGCGGGTCCTGGTGCAGGAACGCGAACTGGTGGCGGGGCGATCCATCCGCCGTCGCCGGCGGGCGCAGCCAGCGCAGCATCAGGTCGAACCAGACCGCGTCGTTCTGGTCCACGCCGCCACCCCAGTTGTTGGCCAGGGCGCCGATCTGGTCGCGGTACTGGACGTCGAGGTTGTAGCTGTTGAGCCCGACGAACGTGTGGCCGCGGTAGCGGAACGCGAAGTGCAACGGTCCGAGGTCGAAGTGCCACTGCACCAGGCCGTCGGAGTACGGCACGCTGCCCAGACGTCCGAGCTTGAGGATCGGCGGCAGGACGGCGCCGATCTTGTCGAGCAGCGTGCCGATCGGATGGGTGACGTAGTGGATGGGAGCCGGGATCACCGGCCAGCGCAGGACGTCGCCCAGGCCTGCGGCGACGTCGTTGGTCACGCCGCCGTAGTTCGCGAAGCCGTCGTGATTGCCGGGCACGGCGAAGATCGGCAGGCGGAAGCGCGCGAACTCCCTCTTCAGGTCGGCGAAGTCGTCGAGGTAGGGGCTGTACGGCGGCGAGAGTCCGAGAGCGTCGCCGATCGCGCGGCCCGGCGTGCTGCTCAGGGCGGCGCCGTCGCTGAGGTCGCCGACGATCACCACGAAGCGGGCCCTGCGCAGCCGGTCGAGCATGGGGCCGGTGATCAGCGCGTGGCCGGCCTCGTCGGTGCCGGCGAGCGGCAGCAGCGCGCCGTCGATCATGCCGAGGAACTGGTGCACGAAGGTCATGTCCCCCGAGTACTGGAGGTCGGCGCCGACCACGAACGAGAACGGTTCGTCGGGATCCGCCGGCGGCGCCTCCAGCAGCACGCGGGCGGGGTTGGGGTCGCCGGCCACCAGGCGCCGGATCTCGCGTTCCAGCTCCCGCAGGCTCTTGGCCAGGTCCGGGCCCTCGGCGGCACGCCGGGCGTACTCCTGGATCGGGTCGAGCTCGGCGGCGAACCATGCGGGCGGGTAGGCGCGGATCGCCCTGGCAAGCTCGGAGGCGTCGGCGCGCATCGCGGCCTGTGCCGCCGGGTGGGTGCGCTGGCGCCGTTCCTGCAGCGTGACCAGGGCGCCGTACCAGTCGCCGGCCGACAGTTGCTCCCGCCAGGGTCCGAAGCCCTCGGCCCGGATCTCGCCCAGTTCGAGCCGTGGCACGACGCGCAGGTGGTAGAAGCCGGGCGCGACGCCCGTGCCGCTCGCCGGGTCGTGCATCGGGATCGCGAACGCCATGGCGAGGTGTTCGGGCACTACGTGCGGGAGTGCGTAGACCGTGCCGTCGGACAGGGCCACGGGCAGCGGTTCGACGACCAGGAAGTGGTCGACGAGGTCGATCCGGTTCGCGGGCATGGTCCCGGGCTGGTGGTGCGGCACGAGGAACACGCCGAAGTAGCGACCCGGATTGTCGTACTCGATGCGTGGCTGGCCGATCCCGAACCACTCGTGCGCCACCGAGTCGGTCCAGAAGAGGGTCTCCTTGCGCAGGAGGAACGGCACGAACCAGTGCGTGCGCGCGGGGCCATCCCCCTCCTGCACGGCGGTCGGCTCGGGGATCGCGGGCGAGATCAGGCGCGGATAGAGGACCAGCGGCGGGCGCCCCGGGTCGATCCTCTGGCGCGGATCCCCGTAGTCGAAGTGCTCGTTGCAGAGGGCGAGCTGCGCGGCCAGCACCGCACGATGGGCGTGCAACTGGCGCGCATCGCGCGGCGCCGCCCCCGGCTGGGGCGGCCCGAACCGGTCGTCGATGGCGCGCTCGACGGTGCGCACGTCTTCGAGCAGCAGGGCCGCCTGCTCCCCCGCCTCCTTCCCCTCGTGCCGCGGCAGGCCGATCAGGCCGCGGTCCACGGTGCAGGCCGCCAGCGAGAGGAGCAGGGCGAGTCGGAGGAGTGTGCGGCGCGGGCGGTCGACCATGGCGGGGTCCGTGCGGGGCTCGGCAGCAGCATCCTGGATCGGCGCGCGCGAGGCCACGTTCCCCGGCCGCCCCCGGGGAGGGGACGGCTCAGGCCTTGGTGACGATCCAGACCTGGGACGGGTCGTTGCTGATCGGTGTCCACTGCTTCACGCGCCCGTCGGTGCTGGTCGCCGTGCGGTCGTCGGCGTCGAGGGCCTTCAGGCTGGCGAGGTTCACCAACAGGTACTTGTCGGCCTTGATGCGGTAGAAGAGCCACTTCTGGTTCGGCAGATGGCCGCCGAAGGCGTTGGCCTCCCACATCTGCACCTTCGCGTTGTTCTCGAAGATGCGGTTGCCGTCGACCTCGAGGAAGGCCCTGCCCTGCGCGATCGTGTAGCCGACGGCGCCGTCGCGCCGGATCACGAACCGGTTGTCGCGCTTGCTCTCGCCGAGCTTGGAGAGGTTCACCTTGGCGCCGTTCGTGGCAAGGTCTCCGTCGGTGTCGAGGTACCGCCCGCCCTTGAGGCAGCGGAGGTAGTAGGTGCCCTCGGGGAGTGCGGTGCCGGTGGCATTGGCCAGCAGGCTCTTCACGTTGAACTCGACGAGCTCGATCGCGTCCTCCACGATCGCGGTGCTTGCGTCGACCACGGCCTTGGCCTGATCCTCGAGCTTGTGCGAGCGGCCGCGGGCGATGTCGAGGACGCTGCATCCTTCGTCGGTCTGCTTCGGGATGCCGGGAGCGATCGGGCAGCGCGCCTTCTCGGCCACCGAGAGCTGTTGCCAGGCGGCCGCGACGTACCACGTCGGATGGTGGTAGCACATGCCGCTGCCGCGGATGTCGAGCTTGAAGCGCTTGTCCTTGGCGATCGCGTCGTCGAGGGCGCTCATGCCCGCGCCGAGGACCGACGGGAGGATCTTGGCCTCCTCGAGGATCGAGCGCTCCGCGGCGTCGAAGCGGTAGGTGACGAGGTCCTCGTAGTAGCAGCGCGTGCCGGCCCGGGCGTAACCCATCGCGAGCCCCGGCAGCATCGTCACCGTGTCGTCGACGAAGTCGAAGCGCTGCAGGCGCTGGTCCGGGAACAGGCCGTCGAGCTCCGCCACGAACTCGGTGTCGCCGGGGTGCGGGGCGGCGTAGGCGTAGACGCCCTGTGCCGTGATGCCGTGCCGGCTGGCCAGGTAGGCCCCGAAGAGCTGCGCATGGGCGGCCCCCAGGCTGTGGCCGGCGATCCAGACCTTCTTCTGCCGGCCGCCGAACGCGACCACCTGCTCGGCGACCTGGCGCTTGATCAGGGAGAGGCTGTTCCACAGGCCGGCGTGGACCTTGCCGCGCAGGCCGTCGCCCGGCGGGATGCCGCGGACGTCGAAGTCGCTCTTGATCCACTCGTTCCACTGGTATCCGAACTCGCTGCGCGCGCCGCGCACGCGGTCGGTGCCGCGGAACACGACGACCACGGTCTCGCGATCGCCGATCACCATCGCCTCGGGGTCGTAGCCGTCCCCGCGCGGGGGCGTGACCACGAACTCGTAGCTCGGGGCGGAGTTGGCCGCCGAGGCCGGTGCGGCAGGATCGTGGAAGAGGTGGCGCGTGTAGCGCGCGAACGTCGCCTGGAACGCGGTCGGGCTCTCGTGGAGGCGGCGCTCGTTGAGGTTCTCGGGGGCGAGGAGGTCGAGGTACTCCGGGTACATCGCCAGCGAGAGATAGGCGAGCAGGTAGGCGTTCGCGTCGCAGCGCTTGGTCGCGTTGGCGCGGAAGGCAGTGTGGAACGCGTTCGTGCCGCGCAGGGGAGCCTGGGCCGCGAGGCCTTGGGACAGGCTGCCGGCCGCGAGGAGGATCGAGAGGAGAGAAGCGGAGCGTTGGACCTTCATGGCGGTTCTGGATCGTGGGTCGGGTTGTGGTTCCCCCCTGCATGGCCCGCTCCCCCCCGCCGTGACACCGAAGTGACTCAGAGCAATCTCGACGGTGTGCGTTACGCCCGCGTAACGCCGCCGCCACCCCGGCCGCCGGCGGGTTCACGGCCGAGGGGGGCACCCGGGGGCGGACCGCGGTGAAGGCGGCCTGCGGCCCGGATCCTCGGTTCCGCCGGGTGGACTCAGCGCACCGGGCTCGCCGTGCCCTCGGTCCGTTCCTGCCCGAGGGCGCGCCGCCCCTCGGGGGAAGGGATCACGAAGCGCGACTCCATTTCGTGATCCTCTTCGGGCAGTGCGAGTCCGTGCTTGCGCAGGGCCTGCTCGCGCTCGGCCAGCTCGAGGTCGTGCTCGTACATCCGCCGCACCAGTTCCTGGAAGCCCACCGTGGGGGTCCAGCCCAGCTTGACCCGCGCCTTGCTCGCATCTCCCCGGAGCAGCTCGACCTCGGCAGGGCGCAGGTAGATCGGGTCGGTCCGCACGTGCTCGGCGGGGTCAAGACCCGCCAACCGGAAGGTCTCCTCCACGAACTCGCGCACCGTGTGGGTCTCCCCCGTGGCGATCACGTAGTCGTCGGGCTCGTCCACCTGCAGCATGCGCCACATGGCCTCGACGTAGTCGCCGGCGAACCCCCAGTCGCGCCGCGCCTCGAGGTTGCCAAGGACGAGCTGGCGTTGCAGGCCCAGCCTGATGCGGGCCGCCGCGCGCGTGATCTTGCGGGTGACGAAGGTCTTGCCGCGCCGCGGCGACTCGTGGTTGAAGAGGATCCCGTTGCAGGCGAAGAGCCCGTAGGCCTCCCGGTAGTTCACCGTCTGCCAGAACGAGAACACCTTCGAGCAGCCGTACGGGGAACGCGGGTGGAAGGGCGTCCGCTCGGTCTGCGGCGTCTCGACGGCCTTGCCGAACATCTCGCTGCTCGAGGCCTGGTAGAAGCGCACCGGATAGTCGAGCGACCGGACGGCTTCCAGCAGTCGCAGGGTGCCCAGTGCGTCGACGTTGACGGTGTAGATCGGGTTGAGGAACGAGACCTTCACGTGCGACTGGGCGCCGAGGTTGTAGACCTCGTCCGGCCGGATCTCCTGCACGAGGCTGGCCAGGCTGCCGCCGTCGGAGAGGTCGCCGTAGTGCAAGAGCAGGTTGGTGGGCTCCTCGCGCGGGTCCTTGTAGAGGTGCTCGATCCTTCCCGTGGCGAAGGTGCTGCTGCGCCGGATCAGGCCGTGGACCTGGTAGCCCTTGGCGAGCAGGAACTCGGCCAGGTAGGAGCCATCCTGGCCGGTGATGCCTGTGATCAGTGCCTTCTTCATCGCCTCCGCCTGCCTTCCGGCCCTGGTATCGGCTGGACAGGCGCAGGGACCTGCGCCCGGTGCGCGGAAGCGCCGGGAGGGGAGGGTCGCCGGCGCGCGGGAGGGGTCCCGCGGGGGGGCGGAGTGGCGCGTGCCCCACTTCGGCTTGCAACCGGCTCGGCTAGCCGCTGCTCGCGTCAACCCGAGGGTCGCCCAAGGACTCCGCCGCGGTCCCGGCCATCACTATAAAACCTTGCCCCAAAATGATTTCAGAAGTGATCCAAGGAGGACTGGAACGCCCGGCGGGGTCCTGCGGCGACCGGGCTGGAGGTCCCCAGCCCACGTGTCGGGGGGCTCCGCACCGCCCTCGACCACGGGCTCGATCCAGTTTTTTTGCCACGATGCTTGCAAGGTGCGGGGCAGGTCGCTAGGTTGCCCCGCCCTTTCCCCGGAACGGGCGATCCGCGAGGAGCCTGCGAGGGGATGGTCTTTGGCATTCTGGATGGTCCTGGACGTGCGTGTGAGCACCGGCCGCCGGGTATATGGATACCTGGCGAGGCCGGAGCCTGGCCCTGGGAGATCTCCCTGGGACCGGGCAAGCGACCCCCGGGGTGCCGCAGCGGCACCTTGGAGGAAACAACAGAGATCGACCTGACACTCCAAGTGAAGG
>JADLFX010000004.1 GCA_020849665.1 Planctomycetota bacterium
CGCTGCAGTCCTTCCCTGAACCGGCGCACGGTGTTCCCGCAGCCGCGGAAGAGCCGCATCGGCGAGCGGGTCAGGAGGAGCACCTTCACGGACACCTTTTCGGACGGGCCGGGGGGGTGGATTCAGCGCCCTGCGCCAGGCATGGGACCGGAGCCCGCCCGGGCCACGGCATCGGTGCAACCGGAACCGGGACGGAGCAGGGTTCTGCTCGCCCGGTGCGCCGGGGACGCCGGCTCAGGATCGGATCTGGGTCAACTTCCTCACCCGGTCCGGGTCGACGGGGTGGTCGATGCGGCCATCGACCTTGAACCAGGTGCCGACGATCGCGCCGTCGCAGAGCGGCAGGAGGGTGGCGGCGTTGTCGGGATCCAGGCCGGAGCCGATCCAGATCGGGAACGCACCCACGGCGGCGCGCACCGCGCGCACCTGCCCGGGGTCGACCGGCGCCCCGGTGCGCGCGCCGGTCAGGATCAGGCCGTCCGCGCCCGAGCGCTCGGCGAGGTCGCGCGCGGCGTCGGCCAGGGGTGCGGGGGCGAGCGGCTGGGCATGCTTCACGAAGAGGTCGGCGAGGATGCGCGCGGACGCGCCGACGCGCCGGCGGTAGGCGAGCACGCGCTCGGCCTCGGCGTCGAGGATCCCCTGGTCGGTGACCGCGGCCCCGGTGAGCACGTTCACGCGCACCCAGCTGGCGCCGGCCACCACGGCGGCGCCGAGCGCGGCGACCGCGTCGTTGCGCAGGCAGTTGATCCCCACCGGCAGGGACGTGGCGAGCCGGACCTCGCGCGCCACCACGGCGAGCGCCGCGGGCACGTCCGGCGCCACGGGATCGGCGCGCGTGCCCTTGCAGAACGGCGCATCGCCGAAGTTCTCCAGGAAGATCCCGTCCACGCCCCCGTCGGCGAGTGCCTTGGCATCCGCCAGCGCCAGCTCGAGTACTTGCGGGAACGCGAGGCGGGCGCGCGGCGCGGACGGGAGCGCCTTCAGGTGGACGACACCGAGGATGGGCTTCTCGCGGGTCATGGGCGGCGGAACCCGGCGCCACGAGAGTGAAGCCCGGGCGTAGGGGAGAAGAACGTTACGCTGGCGTGACGCGACCGTCGAAGTTGCTCTGAGTCGTTGCAGGGTTGAGGTTAACCTGCGCGCTTGGTGCGTGGACCAGTACCAGGGAACCAAGCCATGAACGTGCGCGAAGTGATGACCTCTGCGGTGGTGACGTGCGCTGCCGAAACCAATGCCGGCGACGCCGTGCGTGCGATGTGGGAGCAGGATCTCGGCTTCGTGCCGGTCGTGGACCGCGCCAGCAAGAAGGTGCTGGGTGTGGTCACCGACCGGGACGCCTGCATGGGAGCCTTCACGCAGGGCCGCACGCTGCACCACGTCGCGATCCAGAGTTGCATGGGCAAGGCCGTGCACGGCATCGGCCCGGATGCCACGCTCTCCCAGGCGCTGGCGACGATGGCCGACAAGCAGGTGCGGCGGCTGCCGGTGATCGACCAGAAGGGCCAACTGCTGGGCCTGATCACTCTGGGCGGGATCGCGCGCGCCGCGGCGGACGCCAAGGACCGCGCGCTGCTCGCCGAGGTGGGCGCCACGCTGGCGAGGGTCTGCACGCCGCCCAAGGTCGCGGCCGGTCGCGCCCCGGAGGCACGGTCCGCCACCGAGGCCGCCAAGATCCTGCCCGCGTCGCCGCCGCCCAAGAACCGGGACGCCGGGCCGACCCAGACGAGGAAGCGTCCCCGCACCAAGGCCTGACGAGCCGGAGCGATGCGGATCGCACTGCTCGTCCTGGCGGGGTCGCTCGCGGCGCAGGAACCGGCGCCGGCTCCGGACGGCAAGGCCCTGTACCTCGCCCACTGCGCCACATGCCACGGCAACGAGGGGCGGGGCGACGGCCCGACGCGGGTCGACCCGCGCCCGCGGGACCTGAGTTCCGGCCTCTTCGTGTTCGGCAACACGCGCGATGCCATCCACAAGACCATCCTTGGCGGCATCCAGCCTGCCATGCCGGCCTTCGAGTCGGTGCTCGGCGAGGCGATGCGGCAGGCCGTGGTCGATCACGTCCTCACCCTGATGCCCGAGACGATCGAGGCGTCCGAGGCGCAGAGCCGCATGGCGGTGGGCTCGCACGCCGTCGTGGTGCGCGGCCACCTGCCTGCCACGCGCGAGCAGCGTTTCGCCCTCGGGCACGGCCTCGTGATCGGGGTGCCAGGCGGCTTCACGGCCGAGTACCGCAGCGACGACGTGCGCTACCTGGGCACGTACGCCGGCGGGTTCCTGGACCGCACCGATTGGCGCGGCCGCGGCGGCACGCCGCTGCGCCTGCTCGGCCAGCCGCTCCATCTCGAGTCCGGCCGTCTGCCGGCCGCGCCGTTCCGCACGGGCCAGAACGTGCCCCTCGCCGCGCGCCTCACCGCCACCGCCGTGCGCGGCCCCGCCGCGGTCCTCGAATACGAGCTGCGGTCGGAGAACGGCGCGACCGAGGCACGCGTGCAGGAGACCCTGCGCGCGCTCGATCGTCCGCCCCTGCGCGGCCTGGTGCGCGAGGTGCGCATCACGGGCACGGGCGGCGGAGGATTCGCAGGCCTCTTCCTGCCGCCGGGCACGCCGCAGGGCGGCAAGGTGCTGGAGGAACGCACCGTGCCGGAGCGCGAGTCGCTGCGGCACTGGCGCGTCGTCGCACAACGGCACGCCGGCCAGGACCAGGACCTCTGGCTGGCGGTGCGGATCGAGGGCGCCGCGCGGGGCGCCGCCGACGCCTTCCCGGGCACCGGGCTGCTGCCGTTCGCGACCGGCTCGGACCTGGCGCGGATCCGCATCCTGATCGCCACCTCCGGCGATGCAGGCGTGGCGGCGCGCGCCGCCGTCGCGGAGGAACTGGAGCGTTGAGCCAGGCTCCCGCGCTGGCCTGCGGCCTCCTCTGCGCGACCGCCCTGCTCGCGGCGCAGAGCAACGGCGTGCCCGAGGCAGCCCACTACAGGTGCGAGTACCTCGCGCCGCCCGCGGGCACCTTCGCCGAGGTGGGCGGCCTCGGCTTCACCGCCAGCGGCCGGCTCGTGGTCAGCACGCGCTTCGGCCAGGTGTGGATCCTCGACGATCCGCTCGCGGCCGATCCCGCGCAGGTGCGCTGGCGGCTCTACGCCGAGGGCCTGCACGAGGGACTCGGCCTGCACGTCGCGGGCGAGGAGATCCACGTGCTGCAGCGCGGCGAGATCTCGCGCCTGATCGACACCGACGGCGACGGCCGCGCCGACCTGGTGCGCACGGTGGCCGGACCCATCGCCCTGAGCGGCAACTACCACGAGTTCGCGTTCGGCCTGCCGCGCACCCGCACGGGCTCGTTCTTCCTGGCCCTCAACCTGGGCTTCCTGCCGGAGACCTGGTGGCTGGGATCCTCGCTCGCGCCGTGGCGCGGCTGGGTGCTGGAGGCCACGCCGGACGGCGCGCTGCTGCCGTACGCGACCGGCCTGCGCAGCCCGGACGGCGTCTCGCTCAGCCCGCAGGACGAGCTCTTCGTCACCGACAACCAGGGCGACTGGGTGCCCGCGTGCGCCGTGTTCGCGGTGCGCAAGGGCGGCTTCCACGGCCACCCCGCCGGACTGCTCTGGCAGCGCGAATGGCAGGCCGCCGGCAGGGTGCCGAGCCAGACCGTCCCGCCCGCGGGCGTGCAGCGCGAGCCGGCCGCCCTGTGGCTGCCCTACGACCTCTCCCGCTCGGTGGGCGATCTCGCGTGGGACACGAGCGCGGGACGCTTCGGTCCGTTCGCGGGTCAGGTGTTCGCCGCCGAACTCACCCTGGGACGCGTCCTGCGCCTGCAGCTCGAGCGCGTGCGCGACCAGTGGCAGGGCGCGGCGTTCGCCTTCCGCGACGACGTCGGATCCGCGCACCGCGTGTGCTTCGCTCCGGATGGCACGCTCTTCGCCGGACTCACGAACCGCGGCTGGGGCGGCGCGGGCAAGGCGCACGGCATCGCACGCCTGCGCTTCACCGGCGTGGCGCCGTTCGCGATGCAGCGGGTGGAGCTGCGCCCCGGCGGGTTCGCCTTCACGTTCACCGAGCCGCTGGCCGCCGATCCGCGGCCGGAGCAGCTGGAAGTCACGCAGTACGAGTACGCGTGGTGGTGGAAGTACGGCTCCCCCGAGCTGGGCGCGCGGCCGCTGCGCGTGCGCACGCTGGAGACCAGCCTGGACCAGCGCCGCGTGACCGCGCACCTCGACGACCTGCGGCCCGGCTACGTGACCCGGATGGTGTGGAAGGACCTGCGCAGCCGCACCGGCGCGGCCCTCCGGCCGCCGCGCGTCGACTACACCCTGAACCAGCTCCACGACGGCCCCCCCAACGCCAAGCCCGTCGCCGTCGAGGTGCCCCCGCCGCAGACCCGGCAGGAGGCGGCGGAGGGCTGGGTCGCGCTGCAGGACGGCCGCAACCTCGACGCGTTCACGCGCCGCGACGGTTGGCGCGAGGCGGGCGAGCCGGTCACGCTGCCGCGTGCGGCCACCCAGCAGCTCGAGTCCGCACCGGGCACACAGGTGGCGCTGGGCGCGCCGGACGCGGCCGGCAAGCCCGCGCTGCTGGTGGCGCGCTTCCCGCACGCGGAGGTGGCCGTGCATGCCGCGGTCTTCCTGCCCCGCGACGGCCGGGTGGAGTTCCTGTTCCAGGGCCGCCACGGCGTCGAGCTGCGCGAGGGCGCCGATCTGCCAAAGGGCGAGTGGGTGGAGGTGGACCTCGAGTTCCGCACGGCGCCCCCGCGCCTGACCAGCCTGCGCGTGGGCGGCAAGCGTTTCCTGCAGCAGGAGGGCCGGGTCGTGGCGCGCGACCGGGCCCTGGCGCGCAGCGGCGCCGCGATCCTCGACGGAGAGGGCGCGGACGGCCCGCTCGCCGTGGTGGCCCACACCCCCGTGGCGCTCCGCGACCTGCAGATCCGCTCGCTCGCCCCGCGCGACGAGCGGGGCTGGAAGCCGCTCTTCGACGGCACGACCCTCGCCGGCTGGAAGGTCACCGGTGCGGGCCGCTGGCAGGTGCGCGAGGGCCGCATCGTGGGCGAGGGCCCGCCCGGCTACCTGCACACCGAGCGCGGCGACTGGAAGGACTTCGAGTGGCGCGCCCGCGTGCGCATCAACCATGGCGGCAACAGCGGGATGTACTTCCGCAAGACCTTCGGCGACGACGCGTTCAAGGGCTACGAGGCGCAGATCAACCGCAGCATGGCCGCCGACCCGGTCAAGACCGGCAGCCTCTACCGCCGCGAGCTGCTGAAGACCCAGCTGGTGACCGGCGACGACGTGTGGTTCACCCAGCGCGTGGCGTGCCGCGACGAGGCGCAGGGCGTGCGCATCCGGATCTGGCTGAACGAGATCCTGGTGGTCGACCACGTCGACCGGGAGCGCGCGTTCCCGTTCGGCCACCTGGCGTTCCAGCAGCACCACGACGGTTCGCGCGTCGAGATCGCGTCGGTCGAGCACCGCTGAGCCGCGTCAACGCGGAGGGCGCGCGAAGAGCAGGCCCGCGCCCAGACCCAGCCCGAGGCACCCCCACCACAGCACCGCGCTGCCCAGGTGGTCGAGGATCACGGAACCCAGCGCCGGTCCCAGCGAGAACGCGAGGCCGAAGCTCATCGAGTAGAGCCCCATGTAGGCGCCGTTGCGTCCCGGCGGCGCCAGCTCGGCGACGTACGCGACCATGGTGGGGAAGAGGATCATCTCGCCCACGGTCCAGACCACCACCGTGGCCGTGACGCCCGCGATCGAATCGACCCAGCCCAGGGACCCGAACCCCAGGCCGGTGAGCACGCTGCCCACGGCGAGCAGCCAGCGTGTGGACACCGCGGCCAGCCGCTGCACCAACCACACCTCCGTGAACACGATGAGGAGCGTGTTCACCGTGATCATCGCGCCGAACACGCGTCCCCCCACGCGCAGCTCGTCGCGCAGGTAGAGCGGCATGGTCGACGCATGCTGGAAGAACACGATCCCGACGCCGACCACGGCCACCAGGAAGAGCAGGAAGCGCCGGTCGCCCAACGGCGAGGTCTCCGGGTCGGCGCCGGCGGCAGCCACGGGCGCCGCCGCGCGCGGCAGGCGCGCCAGCGCCACCACGAGCCCAGCCAACCCGGCCGCCGCTGCGTTGACGGCGAAGAGCAGCCAGAATCCCGCCTCGGACAGGAACCCCCCCGCCAGCGGCCCCACGCTCAGGCCCAGGTTGATCGCCAGCCGCTGCAGGGCGAACGCCGCCCGCCGCTGCGGCGGCGTGGTCAGATCGGTGATGCACGCCATGCTCGCCGGCCGGAACGGCTCGTTGCACACCGCAAGGAACACCGTGGCCGCCACCAGCCCCACGAACCCGGTCGCCAGCGGGAAGACCGCGAACGCCACGGCCGAGCCGAAGAGCGAGAACCCCATCACGCCCGGAGCTCCCACGCGGTCGCTGATCCGCCCGGCCAGCGGCGCCACGACCAGCGTCACCAGCCCGTACACCCCCACCATGCCACCCGCGGCGCTGGTGCTCAGCCCCCGCTCCTGCACGAGGTAGATCGTGAGGAAGGGCATCACCATCGTCCCCGCCCGATTCACCAGCGTGGCGAGCGCCAGCAGCCAGAGCGCGCGCGAGAGCCCTGCGAGTCCGGCCCAGGGGTTCACGGCGGGAGCGGCGGGGAAGACATCGGACGCGGATTCTCGCCACCACCCCTCTCGTCACGCCACAGGGGCGAGGGCGTGCACCTCTTCATTCGCGGTCAACGACCGAGCCGCAAGTGATCTCGCGGCCCCCAACTGGCTTGTTCAGGACTAGCACCCGAACCACTGTCACTTCAAGCCAACCCGGAGCCCGCAGACCGTTGCGCAGCGTTCGCGCCTAGCGTCCTCGTGATGTCAGACACAGGCACCGGCGCCCGGTCCATGCCAACCCTATCGGATGATCCCTCTTGCAGCATCGCTGAGGATCAGTCCGAGCGGATTCCCCGCGGGCACTATCGCCAGCCCTTGAACAAAGAACATGAACCCAGGGGCGTTGGGCATCCCTACGGTGCACGATGCGACACCAACAGGAATGTACGTGCATGGCACGAGGTACGTCGGATTGGCGTAGAGCCTGCATCCTGTCATGCCGATGCTCCCAAGGTCGACAGCCGGAACCAGCTCGTTCGCTCCAAGAAGCAGAAACACGCTTGACGGCGGCAGCAGTGGGGGCAGGTTGCTGATCGTCATGCTGTACGGCATGCCAGCAGTTGGATCCTGTCCAAAGCTCCCGGCAAGTCGCGGCCCACCGTTCGGACCGCACCCGACCCCGAACGAGACGAACCCCGGAATGTCCAACCACCACGTGTCGTTCGCAAAGGCGCCATTCCCCGTTCTGCCCTGCACCACGAGGATCTTCCCGGTTCCACTCTCCACTGCCATGCCTGCACCATCGCGCGCACTCGGGGCACTGGCGGGAGCCGCTGGTCTCACCATGCGCCAGTTCGTGCCATCGTAGAGCCAGGTGTCTGAGTACCTGATCCCGGTCACGTTCGACCCGCCAAAGATAACGACGCCCCCCAGGAGCGCCGAATAGACCATGCGACTGTCCGCCCTCGCGGGAGGCGCTGACGAAGTCATTACCTGGTACCACCTGGTTCCATCGAACTCCCACGTATCCGCGAGGTGCCCCTGTGCATTGGCTCCGCCGAACAGCACAATCCGGTCACGAGCGGCATCGTACGCCATCGTGGTAAAGTAGCGAGGCGTCGGAGAGGATGGGGGCAGGACATTCGTCCACGTGCCTGACCCACCATGCCATGCCCAGGTATCTGGCACCGTAATCATGCCCTGGCTGCCCCAACCACCGAAGATCACAATCCGGCCTCTCCTCGTGTCTGCGGCACATCCCGCCCCGACACGAGGTGGTGGCGACACGATCGGCGTCATCCTGGACCACGTGGTCCCATTCCACATCCACGTATCTCCGAGGATCGCCCCCTGATCCTGCTGTCCCCCGAACAGAACGGTCAACCCCTGAGATGAATCGTATGCAAACGCCGCGCCATGGCGTGCACTCGGCGGGACAGGGACGGTGCGCAGCCTCCATGCCGTCCCGTTGAACGTCCAGGTGTCGCCCAAGTCGGGTCCCGGAAAGGCATGCCCACCGAACACAACGAACTCGGCTCGCGCCGCGTCGTAGTCCATCGCTTGGGAGATCCACCTCGGTGGAGTCGGCGCCTGGGCGCCGGCCGGACCAGGTCGCCACGTCAACACTTGAGCCACAACACTGGTCGACACGATCATGACCAACGTCAGCATACGGGTAGCTGTGTTCACGGGTCCTCCTAGTATGAGGGTGCTCCATTCGTGATCCGGCGCCTTCAGTGCGACGGATCTACTCTCCAGCCGCAGGCACCGCTTGTTCTCCATGATGGATCGTCGAATCTCGCCGATCCGTTCGTTCTAGGACCACCGATTCTAAGCCTGTGTCGCCCTGGAACTCTCGAATGCGCCCTCACGCATGCGCTCTACCGCATCGCCGTCGGCTCATTCCTCTTCGTTCGCGTTCACATGCGCCTCATCGTGCGCGTCCGGCGAGACCCATGGGCAGGACACACACTCTTGGGTGGTGCCCGGACTAGGACACGTGCCGTACTACACTTGAGCAGCTATTCTTCCCACTCGACCTCGAGGTAATCGATCCTATGTGTGGTGTTTGCGCGCAGCACCGATACCTCGATCGTCAGCACGTTGCATCGTGCGAAGTCCGCCCGATCGAGTTCGAACGTCCATGCTCCCCCATCGAGGTGGACATCGCGCTCCACAAGGAAAGCAATTTCAGGAATATGAATGGCGACGGAGACCCGTCCACCGCGGGGCAGAGGCCAGCGCGCTGCCTTCTCCTGCCTCAGTCGGATTCTTGCTCGCGTGGCATCCGCTGGCACGAACGATCGCAACAGCACGACCCGACCACTGGCTCTGGCAAGCTTCAGGTACCGGCGCTGCCCCTCCTGTTCCTCGCGTGTCAGTGGCGCGCATGTCAGCCATTCGGCACGGCTTGCAGCCTTGCCCTGGAGCGTAGGGGGCTGTGTAGTGAAATCGATCTTAGCCCGTGGCAACACGCTGACCTCGCCATCAACAACATCAGGGCTCTGCATGGAGTCGGCGACCATCCAGTGTTCTTGACGGTGAGGGTCCCATATGTTCTTCTCGTACGAGTAATAGACATGTGTCCCGGTGTAGTCGCATACGCGACCCAGGTGTAGCTTGCCATACCGGACTTCTGCTTCATCTGGCGTTATCGTGTCCAGGTTTGGCGACGCCTTTTCACCCGCTCTCGTCGAGAATGTGACCTCCGCAACCCTCAAAGCACTTCGCAACCCTTCGTCGAGTTCTGGCCATTGTTCGGACGTGGTATCGGTCCGGACTCGCTGCCATGCAATGTTGTGAACCGTCCTTAGGGCGCCGTAAAGCCTGTTGTACTTCATGTTGGCGCTTTCTCCAGGACGTTCCAGCTCATGCATCGCATCCCACATGACCCGTAACCAGCGCACCATTGCTTCCCGTTCCGGCATCGGTCCGCCTGCTCTTGAACGGTGATTCAGGATCTGCCATGCCCGCTCCGCGCAGTAGGAGGCCAACGTGGCTACCTCTGCTGATCGTGGTGCATCTCCCAGAATGCCGTTCGGCCGAATCCGATCGACCAGAGTCTCGAACACCTCGAGATCCGGCATCCCACCGAGCGCAGAAATCGCGAAGCTCACCGCATCCTGGTCCTCGGCTAGAGGATCGGCGCCGCGGACGATGCGCAGGAGGTGATTTCGAATCTTCCCGGTGTACGCGTCGGGACCAGGCTTCAGCAGGAGGTAGTCGGCCCAGGTTTCCAGGGCGCGCAAGCGCCGCCCCGCAGCTATGTCCGGCTGGAGTTCGCGCGTCAGGTAACGCAGCGCCAGATCCTCGTCTTCCGGGTGGGCAGGGTCGAAGAGGCGCTCGTGCAGGCGGTCGTGGGCCAGCTGTAGGGAGGTTGGATCGCCTGCGAGCAGCAGTCTGATGACTTCAGCGTAGGCGCCGGCGGGGCTCCAGTAGAGCATCGCCCGTGTCCGGTCGGCGTGAAGCCATGGAATCCACTCAGCTGTGGCATGGTTGTCGTACAGGGGCCGAAGGGCCAGAGCGGCAGCCAGGATTTCGCCATCGCGATCCAGTCGGGAACCTTGTGCGGCAGCCGTCATCAGTGCGCCTGCGGTGAGACTGAACCATGCGAGGGTAACCCCCAGTACCAAGGCCGCGAGCCCGGCGGCAGATCCGAGTTTCACCGCTGTCACCGGGTTCCGCCGGGCCCACAGACGCCAACGCCCCAGAGCGTGGGTTGGCAAAGCGCGGACCGGTGCGTTGCCTAGGTAGCGCTCCAACTCCGCGGCGAACGCCGCGCCGTCGGCATATCGGTTGTGCGAATGCTCCTGGACCGCCATCGCGACGATTGCCGCAAGACGTGCATCGACGGATGGGTTGCGCAAGCGCACGTCTGGCAGCCCGGCACTGGCCCGACCACGGTCTCCTGGCGCCGTCGCGGTCAGCAGGTCATACAACACCACACCGAGGGAGAATACGTCGGCACGCGCATCGATGTCCCGGCCCAGCTGGCACTCTGGAGAAGCGTAAGCGGGCGTGCCAAGCACGGTTCCTGATCCTGTGAGGTCTGAAGGCCCTGTCGGCCGCAGCAGGCCGAAATCCACGAGCACCGGCTTCGCATCGAGAAGCCCGCGGCTGGTCCCCTGTAAACCCTCCAGGATCACGTTCGCTGGCTTCACGTCACGGTGCACCAGGCCGCGCGCGTGAATGGCACCCAGCGCAGAGGCTAGATCGCGGATCAAGCGCACACACGCCTCGACGTGACGCAGCGAAGTAGTCAACTCTGCCCGATCTGTGGACAGTAGCCGGAGTGCTTCTTCCAGATTCCTTCCTTCGATAAGGCGCATCGCGAAGCAGAGCGCGCCGTCCACGTCGCCGAAACCGTAAACCTCCGCGATGTTGGGATGGTGGATCGCTGCAGCCAGTCTCGCCTCACGCCGGAAGCGTTCTACGAACCTCCTATCGTGTGCGACCAGGGATCTTGGCAGTACCTTCAACGCTACCTCGCGGTAGCCCAAAGAAGCCTGCCTCGCTCTGTACACGACTCCCATGGCCCCTTGGCCGATCACTCCGTCGATCTGGTAGTCAGCGAGTATCGTCCCTGCGATGACGGTCTCCCCCCGCCTATCTCCGTGCAGCGTCCGCATGGTCGCAACCTGCGCCTGGTACCGTTCGACTGCTCCCAGAACCGTTCGAATCTCGATTTCGCGGCCCGGGAATCGCTGCACCAAGTCCTCGAACGATGGCGGAATCCCACGCTCTTCGAACTGAAGTGCGGCATGGAGGATGGCCGGGTCGATCGGACCACCGCTCACGTACGGGGCAGGAGTCTGTTCCATGGTGGCAACCACTGATCAGCATCTTGCCTGGAAGATCGCGAAGCAGCCGAGCTCCGTTTGCAGCATCCGCGTCGGGTCGCGAGCGTACATCAGCTGCCCGCTGCCAGCAGGTAGCAGTGGTTCAGAACTTGGCATGCCGTCCGCCGCTTCCGGTGGTGGAACTTACTTCCGCCCCAGGGACGCAGATCCTGCAACCAGCCCTTCTCGGGTCGCGGATCCGATGGAGCACGGGCGCACGACCCGGAGTTCGCCTAGCCTAGGTGAGCCACCAGCTTCGCTCGGCTACGAAGGAGAATCCCGCGCACAGCGGATCCGCTGCAGCGCATGGCCAAGCCTGCCTCCTCGGCGGAGTAGCCCTGCACCTCGACCAGATCCCATGCCTTGAACTCTCGGTCTGTCAGCTCCCGTTGGGCAAGCGCCATCAGCTCGCCGACCCGGGCGCCGCTGGTCGGGGTCTCGAGAACCGAATGCCCTGGACGGACGCGAGCTGAACCGTCCATGTCGCTGGAGAAGATCCGCGGGGCGTCGACACCACCACGCTTGTCGGCACTCATGACCCGTGCCAGATCGATCATCGTGCGGTCAGCGATCTTCCCCAAGAAGGCAAGGAACGAACCGGGCCCCATTTCTGCGAAGCCCTTCTGCACGGCCGGCACGGCGCGAGCCCAGATCTCCTGTGCGACATCCTCGACCTGCATGAGCTGACCCAAGAAGGGCCAGACGCGGCTGCGCCTGATCCGTGTCTTCAGGAGTGGCGTGAAACGGCCGTGGAGCGCCGAGAAGGCTGCACAATCACCTTCCATCCAGCGACGGAAGTAGACTGCTGTCTGCCATGCAGCGTGTGGGACGGGATCCCCCACTTTCGCCTGTCCTAGGGTGGCGGGCGGCCCCTGCTCAGACTCCTCACCGTGAGTGCATGAACCCTGCATGGGACGAACCTCTGGATCTGGCGGTTGCGTGAAGAGTTGGAAGCATAAGGGCACATGTTCAAGGCACAACCCCGCGACCGTCCAGCGAGCCATGCGACCGTAGGACGCGTTCACCTGCTGGGCGGAGCCGGTGAGTCGGACGGCCTCTAGCGTCTGGGACAGCGTGCGCGTTCACTGGGCGATCAAGCGTCCATCCTCCCGGAGATCAGTTGTCTACCGAAGGTGCAGCTGGCTCGGAGCACTGTTACCAGATCAGGACAGTCCCAGAGGTTCCCACTCCATCGGTCAGGGTCGAGCTCGACGAATCAACACCACATTTCTAGATGGAGCGGTGCGCACTCTCTCGACATCCGCCCGCGATCCAAGACCGTGGGATGCCGCATCATGGGACGCAACTGGCGACGCCCGGTGGCTGTCGAGCGGTGAGGTCTCATGCGTGCTCAGGCGCCCGTTCAGCCGCGATGCATGTCCGCCCGCGCGATCGACTTCACTGCAGGGCGAGGAAAGGGTGCCGCGCGCTCCACTCCCATGCCTCGTCCCGGACCCGCTCTCGTCCGGAACGGGAGAGGGAGACCTTCGACCCGCCGGAGTGCCTGTCCCCGTACGTGCCCTACCCCATCGCCGCCTGCACCAGAACCGTGTCGGTGTGCTGCTGGAAGCTCGCGACCGTTCCGCCCCGGAACTTCCAGACGTGCACGAACGGCGCCGTGAAGCTCCTGCCCGTGGCGCGGAAGGTGCCGCTGTACTCGCCCAACGCGACCACCGTGTCGGCCTCGGCCACGAACTCGTGGGGCACCGCGGTGAAGCTCCGCCACTCGGCACCGAGCCGGGCAAACACGTTCTGCAGCACCGCCTCTGGCCCGATGAAGGTGCCGCCGTAGGGGAACCCTGCCGCTTCGGTCCAGCGCACGTCGGGGGCGAGGGCGCCGAGAACCGCGGCGACGTCGCCGCGGGCGAACGCCGCGTAGAGGCTGCGGATGGTGTCGCTGGGTCGGTGCATGCTCCGATTCCTGGCTCGGGAGGTCGCGGCAAGCGTAGCCGCCGCGCACGCCTCACCCAGCGTGGCGCGGCACGTACTGCACGGCACGGACGGCGCGGCACGGACGGCGCAGCGTTGACGGGGTTGCCCAGGCCCGCGAGCATCGCCTCCCTGCCGGCAGGCCGCACATGGACGTCGAGGCCAACAAGGCGCTGGTGCGCCGCTACTACGAGACCGTGGTGAACACGGGCGAAGTCGCCGCGATCGGCGACTTCCTCGCCCCGCACTATGCGGAGGTGCACGACAACCGCACCCACGCCATCGGCATCGCGGGGGCGATCGAGCACGTGCGCGGCGTACGCCGCACCTACCCCGACCTGCACCTCACCGTCGAGCAGCAGATCGCCGAGGGCGAATGGGTGGCGACGCGCGTCACGATGCGGGGCACGCACGCCGGCGAGTGGCTGGGCATCGCGCCCACAGGCAGGCGGATCGAGGCGACCGCGGTGAACCTCGACCGCGTGGTCGGGGGCCGGATCGCGGAACACGGCGGCGCCGCAAACCTGCTGGGGCCGCTGCTCGCGATCGGCGCGGTGCGGGTCGTGGGGTCCGCCGATCCCTGAGCGGGCTCCTGCCGCCTGGACCGCCGCGCGCCGCGCCCCGCCACCTCCGCACCGCCGGTCCTTGCGGCGGCGGCCACCTTCCCTGGCCACGGCAGCGGCGGGGAGCTGCGGGGGGGATCCTCGCCGGCACGCGCCGCGTCGCGGCGGCGAGCCGCTCAGAGTCCCAGGAACAGGATCGCCAGCCCCGACGCGGCGATCACCCCGCCGGCGAGACTGTGGCTCCACGGCTCCAGTCTGCCGAACGAGAGGCGGCGGGTGCCCGCCACGGCAAGGCCGACCACGGCCAGCATGGTGGCGACGGTGGTGGCGCTGAACACGAGGCCGGTGGCGAGCGCCAGGCCCCAGCGGCCCTCGCTGGCGGGCAGGACGAAGAGCGGGATCAGCGCCTCGCAGGGGCCGAGGACGAACACCAGGAAGAGCGCCCAGAACGTGGTGTCCCGTGGCACGCGCACGACGGGGGCACGGACCAGGGTCGCTGGGTGGGCGATGTGGCGGTGCTCGTGGCCGTGGCTGGCGCCCGCATGCAGGTGCACGTGGCCGCCGTGCGCGTGCACCTCGAGGCCCCTCGCGTGCCGGCGCGCAGTACGCACGCCCCAGAGGGCGTAGGCCACGCCGATGGCCACGAAGGTCCAGGCGGCCGCGTCGCCGCGGCGCTCCTCCAGCCCCTCGATGTGGCCGATGCCCAGCCCGATGGCGATGCCGATCCCGCCGAGGAGCAGCGACGACGCCACGTGCCCGAGGCCGCACAGTCCGGTGACCACGAGGGCGCGCCGCACGGTCCAGCCGCGCGCCCGACCGAGGGTCACGAAGGGCAGGTAGTGATCCGGCCCCAGCACCGTGTGCAGGAAGCCGAGTCCGACCGCGGTCACGAGCAGGTGGAAGGCGAAGGCATCCATGGGTGTGGAGAGTGCGGGCGGGCACGATGCGGGCGGCGCGCCGCGCAGTCCAGGGGCGGGAGCGCGCCGCGCATGGTCAGCAGATCCTCGGCAGCTCGGCGCCGGAGAGCAGGTCGAGGGGACGCACGCCACCCACCGCGGTGCGCAGGACCACGGGCAGGGCGCCCTGCGTGCGGACGGCCACCGTGCCGATCACGGCCGCCTCCGCACCCTGGGGGTGGGCGCGCAGCGCCCGCAGGAGGCGGTCCTGGTCCGCGGGCGCCACCCAGAAGAGGCAGCGGCCCTCGCTCGCCAGGTAGAGCGGATCGAGCCCGAGCAGCTCGGACACCGCGCGCGTCTCCTCGCGCAGCGGCAGGCCCGCCTCGTCGAGCACGATCCGCAGGCCGCTGCGCTCCGCCACTTCGTGGCACACGGTCGCCGTGCCCCCGCGCGTGGGATCGTGCATCGTGCGGAGCGCGGCCCCGCTCTCCCACGCCGCCTCGAGCAGGCCAGCCAGGGGCGCGCAATCCGACCGCAGGCCGCCGCCCGCCATGCCGTGGCGCAGGGCCATGATCGTCGCGCCGTGGTCGCCCAGGGTGCCGCTCGCCACGATCACGTCGCCGGCCCGCACGCGGTCGTCCCCCACCTCGCGCCCGGCGGGCACCACCCCCAGGCCGCTGGTGACGGCGAACACGCGGTCGCCCTTGCCGCGCGGCACGACCTTGGTGTCGCCGGCCACCAGCGTGACGCCGGCCTCGCGTGCCGCGCGCGCGGCGCCGCGCACCACCTCGTCGAGGAGGTCGCGCTCGAGTCCCTCCTCCAGGATGACCGCCCAGGTCAGCCAGAGCGGCCGGGCGCCGGAGACCGCGAGGTCGTTCACCGTGCCGCACACCGAGAGGTAGCCGAGGTCGCCCCCGGGGAACAACGGCGGATCCACCACGAAGCCGTCGGTGGTGAGGGCCGGCCGCCCGGGCGGCAGGGCCGTCAGCAGCGCCGCGTCCGAGAGCGGGCGCAGGTGCGGGTTGTCGAAGGCGGGCAGGAACGTGCCGCGCACCAGCTCGTGGGTGAGCCGGCCGCCGGAACCGTGGCCGAGGAGGATGGCGCCCGCGGGGCTCATGCTCCGACGCCTCCCGCCACCCGCTCGAAGCGGTACCACGCCGCGCAGGTGCCCTCGGACGAGACCATGCACGCGCCGACCGGCGCCTCGGGCGTGCAGCCCTTGGCGAAGAGCGGGCACTCGGGCGGCGCGATCGCGCCCGTCAGCACCTCGCCGCAGCGGCACGAGCGCGGCTCGCGCGACTCGCCGGCGTCCACGGCGATGCGCCACGCGTCGCGGGCCGCGTGCTCGGGACGCAGCGCCAGTCCCGAGGCCGGGATCTCGCCCAGGCCGCGCCAGCGCGTGTCGGCCGGCACGAACCAGCGGCGGATCAGGTCCTGCGCCGCGCGGTTGCCCTGCGGGGTCACCACGCGCCGGTAGACGTTGCGCACCGCCGGCCGGCCGGCACGCACCATGTCGAGCAGTTCCGCGAGAGCCAGCTGGATGTCCACCGGGCCGAAGCCAACCACCACGCCGGGGGTCGCGAACTCGTCCACCAGGAAGCGGAACGCGTCGCTGCCGAGGATCACCGAGACGTGGCCGGGCAGGAGGAACCCGTCCACCCGCACGCCGGTGGCGGCGAGCAGCGCGCGCAGGGGCGGCTCGATCACCTTGGCCCCGGAGAGCACGAGGAAGTTGGCGAGGCCCGCGCCCGCGGCCTCCTCCAGGGCCGACGCCACCGTGGGCGCCGTGGTCTCGAAGCCCACGCCGAGGAACACCACGCGGCGCCCGGGTTCGGCCCGCGCGATCGCCAGCGCGTCGCGCGGCGCATACACGACGCGCACGTCGGCTCCCGCCGCCTTGGCCTGCTCCAGCGTGCGGCGCCGGCTGGCCGGCACCCGCACCAGGTCGCCGAAGGTCGCCAGGATCACGTCCGGGAGCCGGGCCAGCGCCAGGGCCCGGTCCAGGTAGTCGACCGGCGTCACGCACACCGGGCAGCCGGGACCCGAGACCAGTCGCACGTTCGCCGGCAGCATCCGGCGCAGCCCCGCGCGCGCGATCGCCTGGGTGTGCGTACCGCACACCTCCATGAACGTGACCGGCCGCGGCAGCAGCGCGGCGAGCTGGTGGATGCGGCGCGCCAGCGCGCGGACGCGGTCCGGATCGCCCCAGGGTCCGGCATAGGTGCTCATGACAGCGCGTCCTCGCGCGCGATCGCCTCGTCGAGCAGCGCCAGCGTGCGCGCCGCCTCCTCCTCGTCGACCCGCGCGATCGCGCTGCCGGCGTGCACCAGCAGATACGCGCCGACTTCGGCGTCGGGGCAGAGGCGCAGGTCCACGCGGCGGGTGACCCCGCGCACCTCGGCGACGCCCTCCACGCCGCGCACTTCGACCAGACGCATCGGGATCGCAAGACACATGGCTCAACCTCCTGGGTCGCCGGGGCGGTGGTTCAACCCGCCGCGATACTCGGGCCGCGTGCCGCGTGCCTCCGCGAGCGCGCCGAGCACGGCCTGTCCGAACGAGAGCCCGCCGTCGCCCGCGGGCACCGCCTGCGGCAGCAGCGGGGTCCAGCCCGCCGCGGCGAGCTCGCACGAGAGGTCCTCGCGCAGGAGGCGGTTCACGAGGCAGCCACCGCCCAGGCCGAGGGAACGCGGCAGATCCGGCAGCACGCGCGCCGCCAGCTGCACCACCAGCCGCGCCAGCGTGCGGTGCAGGCCGCGCGCCACGGCGGCGTGCGCTTCGCCGGCGAGGACGCGTTGCGCCGCGGCGGCGAGCAGCGCGGCACCCGGGATCCGCGTGCCCTGCAGGCCCACCTCGGGCCAGGGTTCGGCGGGCGCCGCGCCCGCGGCCAATGTCTCCAGGCGGGCGGCCAGCTCGCCTTCGTAGCCGTTGCTCGGGCCCAGGCCCAGGAGCGCGCCGCAGGCCTCGAACACCCGGCCGGCGCCGCTGGCCAGCGGCCAGCGGCCGCGCGCCGCCAGCGCGGCCACCTGCGCGAAGTGGTCCGCGGACACGTGCGCCGCGACCGGAAGCGCACCCCAGTCGATGCCCGGCGCCGCAGCGGACAGGGCCGCGGCCAGCACGCGCCACGGCTCGCGCACCGCGCGCTCGCCGCCGACCAGGGGCAGGCAGGCGAGGCCGCCCGCGCGCCGCCAGCGGAGCTCCCCGTCCACGACCAGGAGCTCGCCGCCCCAGGCCGTGCCGTCCATGCCGTAGCCGGTGCCGTCGAGGACCAGCGCCGCGGCGGCGGACCCCGGCGCGGGGAACGCGTCGTGCTCGGCGAGCACCGCGGCGGCGTGGGCCAGATGATGCTGCACCGCGAGGGTGCGCGCGCCACGCCGCTCCGCCAGCCGGCGTGCGAGCCATCCGCTCGGATAGTCGGGGTGCAGGTCGTGCACCAGGACCAGGGCCTCCACGCCGAGGAAGCCTTCGAGCCCGAGCGCCACCTCCGCGAGGAAGCCGCGCGCCTCCTCGGTGTCGAGGTCGCCCACGTGCTGGGAGGGGAACGCCGTGGCGCCCAGCGCCACGCAGGCCGTGGTCTGCAGGTGGCCGCCCAGGGCCAGGATCGCCTGGCCGGTGGCCGCGGGCAGGGGCAGGCCGCGCGGCACGTAGCCGCGCGAGCGGCGCACCACCGCGTGTCCGTCGGGGACCGCGCGCACGACGCTGTCGTCCACGCGTCGCACGATATCGCGGTCGTGCAGGAGGAACGCATCGGCGAGGCCGCGCAGGCGCAGGCGCGCCTCGCGGTTGCCCGTGCAGATCGGCTCGTCGCCGCGGTTGCCCGAGGTCGCCACCAGGGCCGCGTACGGGGCGTCGCGGAACAGCTCCACGTGCAGCGGGGTCGTCGGCAGCATCACGCCGAGGTCGCCGAGCCCCGGCGCGACCGCCTCCGCCACCGGCGCCCCCGCCCGGCGCGGGGCGAGCAGGATCGGGGCCGCGCTGCCCGTGAGCAGGTCCGCGTCCGCGGGCCGCAGCGCCACGAGGCGGTGCACCGTGGCGAGATCGCGGGCCATGACGGCGAAGGGCCGCGCGGCGCGGCGCTTGACGTCGCGCAGGCGGGCCACGCTCGCCTCGCGATCCGCGCGGCACAGGAGCTGGAAGCCGCCCAGCCCCTTCACGGCGACGAGCGCGCCCTCGGCCAGGAGCCCGCGCGCGCGCGCCAGGGCCGCGTCCCCGCCGGCGCGGGTGCCGGCCCCGCCCTCGACCAGCCACACCCGCGGGCCGCATTCCGGACACGCGATCGGCTCGGCGTGGAAGCGCCGGCTCTGCGGATCCGCGTACTCGGCCGCGCAGCGCGGGCAGGGCGGGAAGCACGCCATCGACGTGCGTGCGCGGTCGTACGGGAGCGCGCGCACGACCGTGTAGCGCGGGCCGCAGGCGGTGCAGTTGGTGAACGGGTGGCGGTGCCTGCGGTCGGCGGGGTCCTCCAGCTCCGCGCGGCACGCCGCACAGAGCGCGGCGTCTGCGGGCACCAGGGCATCGCCACGGCGCGCGCCCGCCGTCTCCGCCACGCGGAAGCCGCGCTCGTGGCGCGGCGGCAGCGTGACGACCTCCAGCGACTCGATCCGGGCCAGGGCCGGCAGCCCGCGCCGCAGCCGCTCGGGGAACGCCGCGACCGCCTCGTCCTCGCCCTCCAGCTCGACCGTCACGCCCCGGTCGTCGTTGCGCACGAACCCGGCCAGCTCCATCGCCGTGGCCACGCGCCAGACCGTCGGCCGGAAGCCGACGCCCTGCACCACGCCGCGGTAGACGTAGCGGCGCCGGATCACGCGCGCAGCGCCTCCGCGCGGCAGGCGCGGGCGCGCGCGCGCAGCCAGCCGAGCCAGGCGTCCAGGCCCGCTCCGTCGCGCACCGAGAGCGGCAGCACCCTGGCGCCTGGGTTCAGGCTCAGGATCTGGGTACGGGCCCGTTCCAGGTCGAAGTCGACGTGCCCCAGCAGGTCCAGCTTGGTCAGCACCGTGACCGCGGCCTTGGCGAAGATGCCCGGGTACTTGAACGGCTTGTCGTGGCCCTCGGCGACCGAGAGCAGCGCCACCTTGGCGTCCTCGCCCAGGTCGTAGGCGGTCGGGCAGACCAGGTTGCCCACGTTCTCGAGGAAGAGCAGGTCGAGGTCGCCGAACGCCGCCTGCCGCAGCGCGGTCTCGACCATGCGCGCGTCGAGGTGGCACGCCCCGCCGGTCACGATCTGGTGCGAGGGCAGTCCGGCGGCGCGCAGGCGGTCGGCGTCGAGTTCGGTGGCGACGTCACCGACCACGCAGGCCATGCGCAGCTCGCCGCGCAGGGCGCGGGCCGTGGCCTCCAGCAGCGAGGTCTTGCCCGAGCCGGGCGAGGAGATGAGGTTGAGGACCAGGGTGCCGCGGCTGCGGAACAGCTCGCGCAACGTGCGGGCTGCGGACTCGTTGGCGGCGAGGATCCTCTGGCGGGCATCGGTGGTGGTCATGCGTCACCCGGGGGTTCGGCGGACGGGCGGCCGCGCCGAGGCGTCGAGGAGGTCCAACGCGTCGCCGCCGCGCACCTGCAGGGGGCCGTCGCAGTGCGGGCACAGGCGCAGCCACCGGCCCGGCTGGCGCTCCGCGATCGGGCCGCAGCGCGCGCACGCCTGCGTGGCGGGCTGCCATTCGATCCCCAGCGCCGCGCCCTCGTGGGGGGTGCCGGCGACCACGGCCTGCCACGCGAAGCGCAACAGTCCGGGTTCCACGCCGCTCAGGTCCCCCACCGCGATCCGCACCGAGTCCAGGGCGGCGTCCGGCGCGGCGCCGGCACGCGCCAACGCGACCCGCAGGATCTCGATGGCGATGCTCAGCTCGTGCACGGCGCTCCCTCCTCCGGCACGCCGGCGCAGAGCCGCGCCAGCTCGGCCTGCGCCGCGCGCGCGGCCGCGGGCACCGCGGCGGCGACCTTCGCGGAGAGTCCGAGTCCGGTCTGCACCAGCGCAGGCTCGATGCCGACCAGCACCACGGCCTGCGGCAGCTCGCCGAGGAGGCAGGCCGCGGCCAGCAGGTCGCCGACGTTGGACTCGTGTGCCGAGCCGCCGCGCGGCGGCGCCGCGCCGAGCGGATCGCGCAGCACGTGCACGGTGCCCGGTGCGGCACCGAGACGCACGGCATCGAGCACCACGAGGGCGCGCCGGCCGCCCAGGTGGCCGGCGAGCGCGCGGCCCTGGGTGCCGCCGTCCAGGAACTCCACGCGCGGATCAGGATCGCGCGCCAGCTCCGCCAGCACCGCGAGGCCCGCGGCGTCGTCCCGGAGCAGCAGGTTGCCCACGCCCAGGACCAGGACCGGCGCGGGCGGTTCAGGGCCCGCGGCCATGCCGCTGCTCCTTGCCGCCGACGCGCTCGAACTTGTAGCCCGACACGATCGACGACACGAGGCCGTTCAGATGCTTGTGGGAGAGCACGACCACGATGTAGACGTGCGCGATCACGAACACCACGAAGCCCCACGCCATCAGGTGGTGCCACGCGTGGGCGCGCATCGAGCCGCCCAGCAGCGGGATCACCCAGCCGAACCAGTTGCCCATCGGCCCGGTGGGATCCGACTCCGAGTACAGCGCGAAGCCGGTGAACACCTGTGCGAACGAGAGCAGGATCACGCCCAGGTAGGTCGCGCCGGCCAGGGCGTTGTGGCCGAGGTGCGGCTCGCCCATCCGGCCGGACACGTACTCGCGCAGCTGGGTGAACACCGCGCGCCACCACCAGCCGCACCAGAGGCACGGCGCCCCGCCGCGGGCGAAGACGTTGCCGAAGAACCACCAGTACACGCGCAGCAGGACGGCCACCGCGAACACGAACCCGGCGGAGAAGTGGATCTGCCGCATGGTCGCCATCAGGAGGCGTTCGCCGCTCTCGCCCTGGGGCGTGAGCACCGGCTCCGCGATGTAGAGGCCGGTGAGGAAGAGCACGACGATGCACAGGGCGTTCACCCAGTGGAAGAGGCGCACCGGCCACTCCCACACGAGCACGGGGCGATAGAGCGCGTCGTGGTTGCGGCCGAGACGGCGCGGATGGGCGACGTCGGTCATGGCATCTCCTCCTTCACCGCACCACGACCTCGGCCAGCCTGGTGCCGTCCGGACCGTAGAGGTGCGAGGCACAGGCCAGGCAGGGATCGAAGCTGTGGATGGTGCGCAGGATCTCCACCGGCTGATCGGGCTTCGCCACCGGCGTGCCCACCAGCGACTCCTCGTACGCGCCGCGCTTGCCGGCCGCGTCCCTGGGGGAGGCGTTCCAGGTCGACGGCACGATGCACTGGTAGTTCGCGATCTTGCCGTCGGCGATCTGGATCCAGTGGCCCAGCGAGCCGCGCGGCGCCTCGGTGAAGCCGAACCCCTTGGCGCGCGCCGGCCAGGTCTTCGGTTCCCAAAGGCGCGTGTCGGAGATGCTGTAGTCGCCTGCCTTCAGGTTGGCGATCAGGCGGTCGAACTCGTCCATGAGCCACCGCACGCAGAGCCGGGTCTCCAGGCCGCGCGCCGCGGTCCGGCCCAGGGTCGAGAAGAGCGCGGTGGCGGGGAGGTCGAGCGCCTTCAGCGCCCCGTCCACCACCTCCTTGATCTCGGCGTTGCCGGCGGCGTAGCCGACGATCAGGCGCGCCAGCGGCCCGACTTCCACCGCGCGGCCCTTCCAGCGCGGCGTCTTGAGCCACGAATACGCGCCCTGCTCGTCGAGGTGCTGGTACGGCGGCTTGGGACCGCTGTAGGCGGGCTCGGTGTGGCCGTCCCACGGGTGCAGGCGGTCCTTGCCCTGCGGATAGCGGTACCACGAGTGCGCGATCTCCTCGCCGATCTGCTGTGGATCCCGGGGGTCCACGGGCAGGACCTCGGCGAGGTTCTTGTCGAGCACCACGCCGCGCGGGAAGCGGAATCCGGACGGGTCGTCGATGCCGCGCTGCGGCACGTCGCCATAGCTCATGAACGAACCCAGGCCGCCGCCGATCTTCGTCCACTCCGGGTAGAAGCTGGCGATCGCCAGCAGGTCGGGGATGTAGAGGTGCTCCACGATCTCCCGGGCGCGCTCGATCTGCCTCTTGACGAGGTTCAGGCGCTCGATGTTGATCGCGTTGTCGCTGTCGAGGTCGATCGCGCACGCCATCCCGCCGACCAGGTAGTTGGGGTGCGGGTTCTTGCCGCCGAACACGGTGTGGATCTTGACGATCTCGCGCTGCCACTTGAGCGCCTCGAGATAGTGCGCCACGGCCATCAGGTTGGCCTCGGGCGGCAGCTTGTAGGCGGGGTGGCCCCAATAGGCGTTGGCGAAGAGGCCGAGCTGGCCGGAGTCGACGAACTTCTTCAGCGTCGCGGCGACGTCCTTGAAGTAGCCGGGCGTGGCCAGACCCCAGCTGGGCGAGATCTTCTGGTTGAGCGCGGCGGTGGCCGCGGGATCGGCACTCAGCGCCGACACCACGTCGACCCAGTCGAGCGCGTGCAGGTGGTAGAAGTGCACCACGTGGTCATGCACCGCCTGCGTCAGGTACATGATGTTGCGCACGATCTCGGCGTTCTTCGGCACCTGGATCCCGAGCGCGTCCTCGACGCAGCGCACGGAGGCGAGCGCGTGCACGGTGGTGCACACGCCGCAGATGCGCTCGGCGAACGCCCAGGCGTCGCGCGGGTCGCGCCCCTGCAGGATCAGCTCGATGCCCCGCCACATGGTCCCCGAGGACAGCGCCTCGCGGATCGAGCCGTCCTCGCCGAGCATCGCCTCGACGCGCAGGTGGCCCTCGATCCGGGTGACCGGATCCACGACGACACGGGTTGCGGTCATGACGCGCTGCCTCCAGTGCTCGGGGTGTCCGGATGCTCCACCGCGGCACCGGGCTGCCTGCGCCGGAACGCCAGCGAGGCCAGGTGCGCCAGCGCGCCGGCCGAGGCCGCCGCAGCCGCCACGAGGCCGATGGTCTGCGCGGTGCTCTCCACGCCCGGCACCGGCACGTTCGCGAGCCGCTCGTAGAACGGCCCGTCGTCCCAGAACTTCTCCTCGCTGCAGCCGATGCAGCCGTGGCCCGAGCCGATCGGGAACGACACGCCCTCGTTCCACTCGAAGGTCGAGCAGGAGTTGTAGGTGGTCGGCCCGCGGCAGCCGACCTTGTAGAGGCACCAGCCCTTCTTGGCGCCCGCGTCGTCCCAGCGCTCGACGAAGCGGCCGGCGTCGAAGAACGACCGCCGGTAGCACTTGTCGTGGATGCGCTGGCCGTAGAACACCCGCGGCCGGCCGATGCGGTCGAGTTCGGGCAGCCGGTCGAAGGTGAGCACGTGGGTGAGCACGCCGGTCATCACCTCGGCGATCGGCGGGCAGCCCGGCACGCGCACCACGGGCTTGTCCTTCACCAGGGCATGCACCGGCACCGCCCCGGTCGGGTTGGGCCGCGCCGCCTGCACGCAGCCGTTGGTGGCGCACGAGCCCCAGGCGATCACGAAGCGGGCCTGCGCGGCGGTCTCCTTCAGGATGTGCTCGAAGGTCTCGCCCGCCACGGTGCAATACACGCCGCCGTCCCTGGTCGGGGCGTTGCCCTCCACCGCGAGCACGTACTCGCCCGGGTGGTTCTTGATGAGGTCCTTGCGGATCTCCTCGGCCTGGTGCCCGGCCGACGCCATCAGCGTGTCGTCGTAGTCGAGCGAGATCAGGTTCAGCACCACGTCCTGGGCGATCGGATGCGCGGAGCGGATGAACGACTCGCTGCAGCAGGTGCATTCGAGCCCGTGCAGCCAGATCACCGGGATGCGCGGCTTGGTGCGCATCGCGTGCACGATGGCGGGGACGTCGCCCGGCTTCAGGCCGAGGGCGGCCGCGGTCATGGTGCAGAACGTGAGGAACTGGCGGCGGCTGACACCGTGCTTGCGCAGCACGTCGTAGGGCGTCGATCGCACGCCGAGGGACGGAAGCGTCGCCATCACTGCACCTCCCAGGACGGGTAGGTAAGGAACTCGGGTCGTCCAACCGATCGAAGGCGGCGATCCGAGGGCAATTTCCGGCGGGGGGAGAAAACGGCGTGCGGCCGCGCGCCCGCGGGCACGGCACCGCGCACCCCCGGCCGGGAACGGATCGGGGCGCGGAGGAGATCCCGGAGCCGACGCGCTCCCGAGCTGCCGTTCCCGTGAGCATCAAGTCCATGTGGAGTGTGCGCGGGGCGCCCGTAGGCTGCGCGGGAGATGGGCGACCTAGAGCGATCCGAGCCCCGCACCTGGAGCGAACGCGTCTTCCCCTGGGTGTGGGCGGCGCTCGGTGTCCTGCTGGTGATCCGCACCGGGATCCGCGACCGGGGCGTGATCACCGACCATCTGGAGTTCGGCCGGCGGGTCCTGCAGGGGCTCGATCTGTACGCGCCCTTCGCGGAGGCCGGCAAGCCGCTCCACCCCCCCTACCCGCCCAGCTTCGGCCTGCTCACCGCGCCGTTCTCGCTCCTGCCGGAGACCGTGGCGCGCTTCGCATGGGGGCTCACCCAGGTGCTGGCCCTGTGGTGGATCGGCGTGCGCCTGCGCGGCTGGCTCGCGGCTCTGGCGCCGCAGCACCTGCCGCGGGTGCACTGGCTGCTGCTCGGCGCGGCGGCCATCGGCTCGCGCTACATCCTGCGCGACACCCACGGCGGCGGCGGCAACCTCATCAACCTCGCGCTGGTGCTCGGCGCCCTGCACCACGCCGAGCGCGGCAGGCCCATGGCGGCCGGCGCGCTCCTGGGCTTCTCGCTGGCCACCAAGCCCACGGGCATCCTCCTGCTGCCGCTGCTCCTGCTCTTCGGCCGGCGCGCGGCGGCCGCGGCCACGGTGCTGTGGGGACTGTCGTTCCTGGGGCTGGCGCTCGGCCTGCTGGGCCAGGGGCTCGCACCGCTGGAGCGCTGGCTGGGCGGCACGCTGGCCTACGCGCGGCAGGTCGATCTCTTCGCCACGCCCGCGGAGGGCTTTCCGCCGTTCACCTGGATGAACCAGAGCCTGCGCTGCGCGCTGGCGCGCTACTTCGGCGAGGTGCCCCCGGCGTTCGCCGGGCAGGTGCCGGGCTGGTTCCCGGGCCTGGGACTCCCTGCGGCGGACGTGGCGTGGCTGCGCCTCGCGGCCAGCGCGGCGCTGCTGCTCGCCACCTTCGCCGTGGTGTGGCGGCGCCGCGCCGACCCGCGCGCCCGGCCCGCGCTGATCGCGGCCGTGCTGGCGCTGGGCCTCCTGCTCTCGCCGATCTCGTGGAAGGCCCACCACGTGGCGCTGCTGCCGGCGTTCTTCCTCCTGGCACTGCGGCTGGCCGAGGGGCGGCGGCGGCTGTGGTGGTTCGTGGGCGCCTACGTGCTGCTCTGCGTGCTGGGCGAGGAGGTGCAGGGCAAGGACGTGAAGAACCTGCAGCAGAGCCTCTACCTGACCACGGCGGGGACGCTCTTCCTGTGGGCGATCGACCTGCGCGACGCGCGCCGGCCCGGCGGGCCTGGCCCGGATTGACCGGTTCAGGCTGGCGGGGCGACGGGCTCCGGCTTGCCGCGCTCGAGGCTGCGCCTCGCGTCGAGGGTGCCCTGCAACTCGATCAGCTTCGCGACCAGTCCGGTCCAGCCGGTCTGGTGGCTGGCCCCGACGCCGGCGCCGTTGTCGCCGTGGAAGTACTCGTAGAAGAGCAAGTGGTCGCGCCAGTGCGGGTCGGTCTGGAAGCGCTCCACGCCGCCGAACACGGGCCGCCGGCCGCGCTCGTCCTTGAGGAAGATGCGGGTGAGGCGGTTGCTCAGCTCCGATGCCACCTCGAAGAGGTTCATCGTCCGGCCGGAGCCGGACGGACACTCCACGCGGAACCCGTCACCGTGATAGAGGTACAGGTTGAGCAGGCCGCGGATCAGCAGGGCGTTCACCGGGAACCACACCGGGCCGCGCCAGTTCGAGTTGCCGCCGAAGAGACCGCTCTCCGACTCGGCCGGCCAGTAGTCGACCCGGTGCTCCTGGCCGTGCACGTTCACGACGAACGGCTGCTCGCGGTGGCAGCGTGACAGGGCGCGGATCCCGAACGGCGACAGGAACTCGTTCTCGTCCAGCATGCGCGCGAGGATCCGGCGCAGCCGCTCCTCGTTCACCAGGGCGCTGAGGGCCCGCCCGCCATGGCCACGGTGCGCGGTGCCGAGCGGGTGCATGGACTTCTGCAGTTCGGGCATGCGCTGCAGCCGCTGCTGCACGTGCGCGACGAGCCGCGGCACGCGCTCCGCCTGCCATGGCTCGAGCACGGTCGACGCGCACAGGGGCAGGAGGCCGACGATCGAGCGCACCTTGAGGTGCTCGGAGCGCCCGTCGGGCAATCGCAGCAGGTCGTAGTAGAAGCCGTCGGCCTCGTCCCAGAGCCCTTCGACGCCCGCGCGGTGGATGCCGGCCGCGATCCACAGGAAGTGGTCGGCGAACTTGATGGCGAGGTCCTCGAAGCCCGGGTCCACCTCGACCAGCTCGACGGCCATCTCCAGCATGCACTGGCAGAAGAAGGCCATCCACGCGGTGCCGTCGGCCTGCTCCAGGAACCCGCCGGTGGGCAGCGGCGCGGAGCGATCGAACACGCTGACGTTGTCGAGCCCGAGGAACCCGCCCTCGAACACGTTGCGCCCGAGACGGTCCTTGCGGTTCACCCACCAGGTGAAGTTCATCGTCAGCTTCTGGAACACGCGCTGCAGGAAGGCGACGTCGCCCCTGCCGCCGTTGCGCTCCAGCTCGCTGCGGTACAGGAAGAGCGCGGCCCAGGCGTGCACCGGGGGATTCACGTCGCCGAAGTTCCACTCGTAGGCCGGGATCTGCCCGCTGGGATGCAGGTAGCGCTCGTTGAGCATCAGCTCGAGCTGCCCCTTGGCGAACTCGGGATCGACCATGCCGAGAGGGATGGTGTGGAAGGCCAGGTCCCATGCCGCGTACCACGGGTACTCCCACTTGTCCGGCATCGAGATCACGTCGGCGTTCACCATGTGGAACCAGTGGTGGTTGCGCACCGTCGGCCCCTTGGCGACCAGCGGATCGGCGGCGTGTTCCCGCAGCCACAGGTCGAGGTCGAACCAGTAGTACTGCTTGCTCCACAGCATGCCGGCCAGCGCCTGGCGCAGGACCATGGCGCGGTCCGCGTCGGTCGAGGCCGGGGTGATGGCGCGGTAGAACTCGTCGGCCTCGGCGGACCGCTCGCGCAGCACCGCGTCGAAGCCGCCGCCGAACGGCGCCTTCGCCGGCGCGCTGTCGCCGATCCGCAGCCGGAGCACCGCGGTCTGGCCGGCAGCGATCTCGAGGCGGTGGTGGGCCGCCGCCTTGGTGCCGGTGGCGCCCGGATTCACGGCCTCCGCCACCCCGCGCACCACGTGCTCGTGGAACGCGTCCTTCACGTACGGGCCGGCGTTCCGGCCGCCGAACAGGCGCGCGTGGTCGGTCTCGTTCTCGGTGAAGAGCAGCGGCACGTCGCCCTCGCAGACCATCCAGCGGGTGCCGAGTTCGGGGTGGCTGGCCTCGACCACCACCACGCCGCGCGGGCCCGACCCGCGGCGCAGGCCGGGCTTCGCCGTGCCCCCCGACCAGCTCCAGGTGTTGCGGAACCAGAGCGTGGGCAGGACGTGCACCGAGGCGGTCTCCGGGCCGCGGTTGGTGATCGAGATCCGCACCAGCATCTCCTCCGGCGCGGCCTTGGCGTACTCGACCAGGACGTCGAAGTAGCGGTCCCCGTCGAACGCCCCCGTGTCCATCAGCTCGTACTCCATCGCCTTGCGGTCGCGGGCCTGGTTGCCCGCGACCAGCGCGCGGTACGGGAACTCCGCCTGCGGGTACTTGTAGAGGTACCGCATCCACGAATGGGTCGGCGTGGAGTCGAGGTAGTAGTAGTACTCCTTCACGTCCTCGCCGTGGTTGCCCTCGGCGTTGGCGAGCCCGAAGAGCCGCTCCTTCAGGATCGGGTCCCTGCCGTTCCACAACGCCAGCGCGAAGCAGAGCCGCTGGCGGTCGTCGGAGATCCCGCCCAGCCCGTCCTCGCCCCAGCGGTAGGCGCGCGAGCGCGCCTGCTCGTGGGTGAAGTACGACCAGGCATCGCCGTTGGCGCTGTAGTCCTCCCGCACCGTCCCCCACTGGCGTTCGCTCAGGTACGGTCCCCAGCGCCGCCAGGGTTCGCGGCCGGACGATGCTGCAGCCAGGCGCCTGCCTTCACGGGTGTCCTGCATGGGGGTGTTGTACGAGGGCCGGCGGACCGGCTCGATGGCGGAGTCCCGCCGGACCGGGCCGCGTCGGACCGCGGCCCGCGAAGTGCGAACAAACCGGCGCGGGAATGTCGCATCGCCGGCCCGCCTGCTAGTCTCGGCGCCCCTTTTCCCCAGCCATGGCACTCTCCTGCGGCATCGTCGGACTTCCCAACGCGGGCACGTCGACCATCTTCAGCGCCATCACCGGCACCGAGACCGAGCGCTCGGCCTACATGTTCAGCACCACCGCGCCGCTGAAAGGCGTGGTGAACGTGCCCGACGACCGGCTGCACCGGATCCGCGAGTGCATCCCCGCGCAGAAGGTGGTGCACGCGCAGATGGCGGTCACCGACATGCCGGCCCTGGTGTCCGGCTCGAGCCAGGGCGAGGGCATGGGCGTGAGCTTCCTCGGCGCGGTGAAGGAGTGCGACGCGCTCATCCACGTGGTGCGCTGCTTCACCAAGGAGGGCGTGCAGCACGTGAGCGGCACGGTCGATCCGGCCAGCGACACCGAGATCGTCGAGCTGGAGCTGGGCCAGGTGGACCTCGACACCCTGAAGCGCAACCACGAGCGGGTCGGCAAGAAGGGCAAGGCCGGCGACAAGGAGGCCCTGGCCCAGAAGGCCGTGTTCGAGAAGGCCATCGCGCACCTCGAGGCCGGCCACCCGCTGCGCTCGCTCGAGTTCACGCCGGCCGAACGCGAGCAGCTCAAGCCGCTCTTCCTGCTCACCATCAAGCCGGTGCTCTTCGTGGCCAACGTCGGCGACGACGACCTGTCCGGCACGTCCGAACGCGTGCAGCAGCTGCGCGCCTACGCCGAGCGCACCCACGCCAAGGTGATGCACCTCGCCGGCGACATCGAGGCCGAGCTCGTGCGCATGGAGCCGGCCGAGCGCCAGGCGTTCATGGCCGATCTCGGCATGCAGGAGTCGGGCCTCGCGCGCTTCATCCACGCCGCCTTCGATCTGCTGGGCCTGCAGACCTACTTCACCGCCGGCGAGAAGGAGATCCGCGCCTGGGTGATCCACAAGGGCGACAACGCGGTCACCGGGGCGGGCGTCATCCACACCGACTTCATCAAGAAGTTCGTGCGCGCGCAGATCTACACCTTCGCCGACCTGATGCAGTACCGCACCGAGGCGGCGATCAAGTCGGCGGGGCGCATGCGCCTCGAGGGCAAGGAGTACATCCTGCAGGACGGCGACATCTGCCACTTCCTGATCGCGCAGTGAGCCAGGGTCGCAGACACCGCTCCGGCCCACGCCGCACGCCGGGAGCGCGCCCGGCGCCGCCCGCGGCGCAGGAGACGCGCGAGACGCACGAGGAACGCAAGGACCTCGGCATCGCCAACGACCCGCCGCGCGAGGCCGCCGAGCGCGCCCACGCCGCGCCGGGCCAGGAGGCCTTCGCGGGCCGCGCACCCCGCGTCCGCAAGCAGGTCTACGAGCTCACCCTCGCCGACCTGGAACGCTACCCGGCCTGGGAATACGCCGAGGACGAAGAGGACGTGCCGGGCCAGGACGAGGCCACGGTGCGGCCCCTGGAACACGTGGCGCCGGAGCACCCCGGGGTGCTGATCGTGGCCTGCACGTTCACGGCCGCCGACGGCACCGTGCTGCGCGGCTACTGCCACCGCGGACCCAGGCTGATCGACCTCGGCGCGATCCAGCCCTACGTGATCACGCCCTTCGGCCACGTGGGGTTCTGGTGGGGCCTGCGCAAGCCGATGCAGGCGGAGCTGCGCGACGAAGTGGAGCGCCTGGGCACGACGGCGGAGCGGCTCTTCCCGCTGCACTATCGGGCCGCGGCTCCGCCCGGGTTCCCGGAGTGCTCGGGTCCGATCGCGGGGTTCTTCTACGTGGCGGACGGCCGGGTGCGGAAGGCCTGACGCCCGCGCCACCGTCCCCTGCCACCGCGCGGCACGACGCGCGCGCGCGGAGCGGACGGCGAGGGGGAGGTCCACGATCCCCGGCCAGCCGCTATCCTCCTCCGGCTCCCCCCGGGAGCGGCACGGCGCCCCCGCCACCCCTTCCTCCTCCCCCATGCGAGTCCCGCTCGGCCCCCTGCTGCTCGCCGTCCTGGCCGGCGCCGCGTCTCTCGGCGCGCAGCGGCCATCGTCGTGGGTGCCTCTCCAGCTCGGCGCGCCCCTGGTCCCGACCGCGATCACCCAGCTCGGCAAGGTGTGCGTCTACCAGGAACCGAACCGGGTGTGGTTCTTCTCGGGCTTCGCCCGGCAGTGGCGACAGGCGGCGACGACCGCGGCCCAGCCCACGGTGCGGGTCTGCAACGACCTCGCCTACGTCCTCGACACCGGCCGGATCCTGGCGTTCGCGTCGTATCGCGGCACGGTCGAGACCCTGAACGTCTCGGCAGGCGCCACGGTGCTGAACCCATCGAGCCAGCGCAACGACTCGATCCTCTGCGTCCAGGATGGGGCGACGCTGTGGACCTTCTCGTGCTTCCGCGGGGTGTGGACCAGCCGCACCCTGGTGAGCGGCAACGCCAAGATCGCCACCCAGCGCCACGTCGCCGTCGTGGCGGACGGCACGCAGCTGCACGCCATGAGCGCGTTCGACGGCACATGGGTGAGCCACACGGCCGCCGCCGCCGGCACGGCCGCGAAGGCCGACGGCGCGTGGGGCATGGTGGAGACGCCCACGACCCTCTACGGCTTCTCGGCGCAGCGCGGCACGTGGAGCAGCGCACCGGCGCCGGGTGCGGGCGCGGGATCGCTGGCCAACGAGGACTGCATCGTCTACTGGGACCAGTTCCGGGCGATCGCCTACACCGGCCTGCGGGGCGGGTTCGCCACGGCACCGATCCCCGGCGCGGCGACGGTGAGCGGCGAGGCCCTGGTGGCGGTCGTGCAGAGCGGCACGACGCTGCAGCTCTACTCGGCCGTGCACAACGCGTGGACCGTCACATCCACGAACACCGTTGCGGCCCTGGCGGTGCGCTCGCATCTCGTCACCTGGAACGACGGCGGCCGGCTCTCGGCCTACAGCCCGTTCACGACCTCGATCGCGTCCCTGCCGGTGGCGGTGAGCGCCGACGCCTCCAATCAGGCCGTGGCCGCGGCCGTCGACGCCAACGGCACCCAGCTCTACCTGTACAGCTCGCTGACCGGGACGTGGGCCACCGCCCCCGCCGGCTCGCCGGCGGCCCTGCCCGCCCTGATCTGGTGCGGGGCGTTGATCCGCACGCCGAGCGGGTTCACGGCGTATTCCGGGCGCAGCGGCACCTTCGTCACCCTGCCGGCCAGCGCGACCGCGGCCAAGTGGATCGACCCGAACAGCAGCGTGATGGCCGTGGAGGACACGGCGGCGCTGCACGTGTTCGAGCCGCGCCGCGAGACGTGGCTGAGCGTGGCCAAGAGCGGTACTGCACCACTCACGGTGCGGATCTGGCGCAGCACGCTGCTCGCGATCGATGGGGCCACCGTGCACGGCTTCGGTTCGATGGCCGGCGAGATCGAGAGCCACACCCTTCCGGTGCCGCCCACGGAGTTCAACGCCAATTCGGAGAGCCTGCGCGCGGGTGTGGGCACGACGCTGGTGGCGTTCGGCGCCACGCCGGATTGCACCACGCTGTACCAGTTCCCCGAGTTCCGCCGCGTCTACACCCTGGGCTCGGTGCTCGAGGTGCAGGTGCACGCGGCGCCTGGTGCGCAGGCCTGGGGACTCCTGTCCACGCCGGCCGCGGCACCGATCGCGATCCCGCCCCTGGGTGAACTCCTGCTCGATCCCGGGTTCCTGTTCGTGAACCCGCTGGGCGCGCTGCCCGCCGACGGCCGCGCGACGTGGCGCCTGCCGATCCCCGATCTTCCCGGTCTGCTCGGCCTGGAGATCGGCTTCCAGGCCCTCGTCCAGCCGGCCACGGGGACCCCCTACCTCTCGCGCCTCGCCACGGTGGGACTGCACTGACCCGACGGGCGGGGCCACGGGCCGCCCGCTTGGTCTATGCTCGGCGCTGCGCCCCGCAGCCCACACCCGCACTTCCCGAGGATCCGATGCCTGTCCCCCGTCTGCAGAACGGCGCTCTCGCGCTGGCGCTGGCGCTCTGCGCCGCGCTCCCCGCACAGGAGAACACCGGCCGCGCCGTGTTCCCCGTGGGCGACCTCCTCGGGAGCCGGCCCGAGCCGGTCCGCCTCCTCACCAGCCTGGCGGGTCTGGATCCGGAGATCGTCTGCGGCCTGGACGAGGCGGCACCGCTGCGCGTCCTCTCCGGCGACCGGGAGCTCGCTCCGCCGCCGCACGGACGCGGCAGCACGGGGGCGTTCGACGCCGCCGGCCTGCTGAAGACGGTCGCCGCCCTGGCGCAGATCGGCGTCGAGGACCTGGCCCTGCAGCCGGAGACCGCGGTCCTGACGGTCACGCGCGAACGGGCCGAGGTGGTGCGCCTGGTGCTGCACAACCTGCGCAAGGCCGTGCCGCCGCGCATCCGCGTGGACGTGCGTCTGGAGCGCGGCGTGGCCCCGAAGACCCAGGTGCTGGTGCGCGAGAGCGTCGAGGTCGCACCCGGGCGGATCGGCGTGCTCGGCGAGTGCGAGGAGCGCCTGGCCCTCGTCGACTTCGCCGTCGAGATCGCCGGCCGCTCGTCGATCGCGCAGCCCATCCAGGTCCCGGTGCGCACCGGCGCGATGGTGCTGGTGCGGCCGCGCTTCCTGCCGGACAACCAGCAGGTCCTGATCGAAACCGTGACTCGCGTGATCGACCCGCTGCCGGCGGAGCGGATCCCCACGGGTCACCCCGGCTTCGGCGACCTCGATCGGGTGGCCGTGCGCGCGGCCGAGTCCGGCTCCGTGCTCCGGCTGGCGGCGGGGGCACAGGTCGAGCAGCGCTGGGCCGGCCCCGATGGCGAGCCGATCGTGCTCACTCTGAAGGCCGCCTGGGAGGGCGGCACCGCCGAGGGACCGCTCAGTCCCGATCTCGAGTACTCCCCGTTCGGCGCGGGGGTGGCGTCGTTCCGCTCGGTGCAGCCCGCGGCGCCGGAGGAGGACAAGGCCGAGGACGGCGAGCCTGGCGTGGCCCGGAGCTTCGCCGACGCCATGTTCGGCCGGGACGACGCCGAGATCGTGGCGGCGCACGAGGAGGGCTCCCCGTGCGTCGTCGGAGTCCAGGCCGGCGCCCGCCGGGTGCGCGAGGCCGTGGCCGCGGCGCTGCGCGAACTCACCCAGACCGCGGCCGTCGATCTCCACCTGTACGACGTGGCCGAAGGCGCAACGCCTTCGGCCGGGGGCGCACCGCCCGAGGGCGCCAAGGTCCTCGCCCAGGCGACGCTGGGCGTGGCGCGCGGCGCGTGGGCGAGCGCGAGTTCGGCCGAGGAGCGCAACGTGCTCGGTGGCTGGTCGGTGGAGGTCGCCGAGGCCGCGCGCATTCCCGATCCGCAACCGCTCCGCGTGCAGTCCGGCGCGTTCCTCAACCTCCGCCTCGACGGCGACACGCTCACCCTCGAGGGCGAGGTGCGGCGCGTCGAGCGGATCGAGACCCAGCGCACGCCGCTCGATGCCGCCACCGGGGCGCCGGCCGCGGAGTTCCGCACGGAGCAGGGCAGGCGCGACACGCTCCCCGAGACCCATCTGCCCCAGGACCTCGTGAACCTGGAACGCCCGACCGTGCGCGTCCTGCCACTCGACCTGCGCCTCGCGTGCAAGCCTGGCGCCGTGGTGGTGCATCGCCGCGCCGCGCCCGCCCTCCTGGGCGCGCAACGCGAACTCTGGATCGTCGCGCGCGTCCGCGATTGAAAGAATCGTCCCGGCCTTGCGCAGGGCCGGCCATGCGGCAACGACTCCTGCTCGTCGTCCCCGGGCTGCTGGTCGCCTCCGGGGCCGCGCTCTGGCTGAGCGCGTGGCATCCGGTGCCCGCGTTCCCGGACCCGGATCCCGCCTCCCTGCCGGTACCGATCCTCACGTCCGAGGAGTACTCGGCCCGGATGGCCGGCCACGCGCGCCCCTACGTGTTCGAGGCCGGGAACGCCCGGGGCGCCGTGCTCGTGTTCGGGGCCGAGCACACCCGGGATCCCGCCGCGCCGCAGCTCGCCGCCCTGCGCGCGCGCTTCGCCGTGTTCCGGCCCAGCGCCGCGTTGGTGGAGGGCCGCCTCGGCCACCTGCTGCCCTGGTTCCAGGACCCGGTGCGGCGCCACGGCGAGTCAGGGCTGGTGCGGGCCCTCGCCCGCGCGGCGGCGATCCCGTGCTGGACGTGGGAGCCGTCGATCGAGGACGAGCTGCGCGCCGTCCTGGCGCGCCACCCGCGCGAGCGCGTGGCGCTCTTCTACGTGCTGCGGCCGTACGGTTCGGGGCTGCGCCATGGCCGACCGGCGGATCCCGATGCCGTGGTGGAAGGCACGCGCGGGCGCCGCACGCGCTGGCCGGGGCTCGAGGGCGCGCTGCCCGACCTCGCAGCCGTCGACGCCGCCTGGCGGCGCGAGTGCCCCGGCGCCGGCGACTGGCGCGACCACTCCGACGTGCATGGGTGGCCCGGCACCCTCGCGGCCGTGTTCGCCGACAGCAATGCGGCGCGCGACGAGCACTTCGCCCGCGTCCTCCTGCACCTCGCACACCGCGGCGAGCGCGTGTTCGCCGTGTGCGGATCGAGCCACGCGGTGAAGCTCGAGCCGGCGGTGCGGGCGGCGCTGGCAGCCGCCGCACCCGGTCAACGATGAGGGCCGCCGGCGGTGCGGCCCCGGATCACTCGCCGGTCTTGCAGAAGCAGGAGGAGTGGATCTCCAGGTCGGCGCGGGCGAAGGCCTTCGCCAGGCGCGCGCCGATGGCCTCCGCCTCCGCCGTCTTGCCGGACTTGCGCAGGCACTCCTCGAGGCCGACCAGCGCCCAGCCGTTCTCGGGATGGCGCTTGAGGTCCGCGCGATAGACCTCCTCGGCCTCGCTCACGCGGCCGGCGGCGAGGAGCAGCGCTCCCAGCGGATGGCTCGCGGGCATCATCCAGCCCCACGGCTCGTCGTACTTCAGCTCCTCGTCGCGGCGCACGGCGTCGCGCAGCGCCGCGAACGCCACGTCGTGGTTGCCGCGGCGGAACTCGATCTCGCCCTTCAGGATCGCCCGCCCGATCTCCAGGATCGTGCGCAGGGGGTTGTTGCCCATGGTGTAGTTCTCGGGCACCGCGGCGAACGCCTTCTCGAATGCCTGCTGCTCGGCCACTGCGGCGTCGACGCGTCCCAGCGCCGCCAGCGACACGCCGCGGCCGTAGTGCCAGAAGGCGCGGGTCGCGGGCAGGTACGCGGCCGGTTCCGGCTCGCGCAGCATCTCCTCGAACCGGCCGAAGCGCACCAGGGCGTGGTACGGGACCGCCATGAACCCTTCCAGGAACTGCGGCATGGCGCGCACCACGTCGGCGGGCAGCTCGGTCACCATCTCGCGCGCGTAGCGGATCGCGTCGCCGCTGCGCCCCTCGAACATCGCCCCGTACACGACGAAGTGGAAGTTGTGGGCGCGGTACAGCTCGTAGAAGCCCACGCGTCCGGTGCGCGCGACGATCGAGCGGTCGACCTCCACCGCGCGGCGGTTGGTCTCCGTGACGCGCTCGTAGTGCGCGGTGCGCACGTAGATGTGCGAAGGCATGTGCACGAGGTGCCCCACGCCGGGCACCAGCCCGTCCAGGGTCTCGGCCGCAGTCAGCGCCTTCTCCGGATGCGGAGAGGCTTCGACCGCGTGGATGTAGAGATGGCAGAGCTGCGGGTGCTTCGGATGGCGGGCCAGACCGGCCTCGAGCACCCGCACGATCTCCGGCGTCTCTGGCGCGGGCTTGCCGTCCTTGCCCCACAGCTGCCACGGGCGCAGGTCCATGAGCGACTCGGCGAAGAGCGCGGCGACGTCGGGATTGGTGCCGTACGCCTCATGGACCGGGCGCATCGCCTCCGCGTAGGCGAGGTCGAGGCTCTTGCGATCCTGCGGGGCGGGCCAGACGTAGCGCTTCGCCACCGCCGCGATCAGGGCCCGCTCGAGCGGCGTCACGGTGGCCGCGAGGCTCAGTGCCTTCTGCGCGTTGTCGTGCGCCAGGCGCGTGGCCTCCTCGGTCATCTCCATGTTGTTGATGTGCGGCCCGGTGGCGTAGGCCATGCCCCAGTACGCCATCGCACAGCCGGGATCGAGGCGCGCGGCCTCCTGGAAGGAGCGCACGGCCTCGTCGTGGTGGAAGCCATAGCACCACGCGAGGCCCTGATCGAAGAAGCGCTGCGCCATCGGCTCGCGCGTGGTGATCGGGAAGTGGGTGTCGCCCATGCCCTCCAGCAGGCGCACCGGCACGGGATTGGTGCCGGCGGCCTGCGCGGGATCGCCGTTGCTGCGGCAGGCCGGCAGGAGGAGGGCGAGGAGGAACGTGAGACTGGAAACGCGGGGATTCATCGAGTTCATGTCCGTGGCGAGGGTTCATGGCCCGAGGAGCACCGTCGTGACACGAGCGGGCCGCGAGATTCAGCGGTGCCGCCGTCCAGTGGCGGGCGGCGCGTGCACGAGGGCACCCGGGCGGTGCGTGCAGGGGGCGCTCTCATAGCGCGCGACGGGGTCCCCCGCATCGGGAACTTCGCCAGACGGCCGCGGCGGCGGGCCCCGGCCCCGCCCCGCTCAGGGCCGCCGCAGTCCCAGCGCCTCGTACACCGCGCCGATCACGTCCGGCACCTCGCCGGCGCGCCGCCGGGCCCCCCGGCGATCCTCGATCAGCAGGATCCCGTACACGTCGTTCCTCCGGTCCAGCCAGGGGATGCAGCCGAACGCCCCCGGCGAGGTGTTCCACAGGCCGCGCCCGTCCTGGCCGGTGTGGGTCACCCAGTTGCCGAGCGCGTAACGGCTCCCGGCGCGACGCAGGCCCACCACGCCCCGCATGGCGGCCGCGCCGGTCTGCGGGCGGAGGAGTTCCTCCACGGCCTCGGGACTCAGGACGCGCACCCCGTCGAGCAGGCCGCCGTTGCGCAACATGCCCAGGAAGCGCAGGTAGTCGCGCACCGAGGACGAGGCCCCGCCGGCCACCCTCGGCTCGAGGACTGCGGCCGCCCGTCCGTACCGCGTGTCCTTCAGGCCGAGCGGCTCGGCGACCCGCTCGCCAAAGAGCTCCCGCCAGGGCTTGCCGCCGGCCACTTCCAGGACCGCGGCACCCACCTGCATCGAGAGTCCGCCATAGCGGAACTCCGTCCCTGGCGGGCTCACCAGCGGCGCCGCGGCCACGGCCCGGGCCACGTCGCGCAGGCTCGCACGCGGGTCGTCCTGCGCGGCGCTCGCCAACGGCAGGCCCGAGGTGTGGGAGAAGAGGTGGCGCACGGTGATCGACGCCTTGGCGCCGGCGTACTCGGGCAGGTGCTTCGCGATCGGCGCGCCGAGCTCGATCCGGCCCGCGTCGACCATCGCCACGACCAAGGCCCCCGAGAGCCACTTGGACGCCGACGCGAGCGGCACGCGCGTGTCGGGTCCGTAGCGGCCGACGTAGTGCTCGTGCACGAGGACGCCGCCCTGGCACACCGCGATCGCGCCCCCGGGCACCCGCAGCCTTGCCACCAACTCGGCCAGCGCCCGGTCGGCGGCCGAGAAACCTGGCGGGCTCGCCGGCCGGCTGGCCGTGGCGACCGTGGACCGCGAGGCGGGTGACGTGTCCTGACCCGCGAGCGGGAGCGGGGCCGCGACGAGGAGCAGCGGGCTCAGGAGCGCGGTGCACGAGACGCCGGTCATGCCGCCACGGATACGGGATTGCACAGGGCAGGACGTGTCGCGGGCCTGCAACGATCGCTGGCGCGCGGATCGCGGAGCGCGCCTGGCCACTGTGCGATCGTGGCCCTCGCGTCCGGCGGTCGCATGTGGAGGCCGTGCCGGACGGCCGGGCGCGCCCCGAAACACCTCCGGGCGCTGGGGAGAGTGCGATGGGCGCCCGGCGGACCGGCCCCCGCCCCGGCGCACCGCCTTGGATCGGGCAGTGGGCGGGGACGGAGGCCGGGCCGTGCAGGCGACGCTCCCGACCGACATGGGCGGGACGACAGGCCGCCTTGGAGCGTTCGCCCACGGTCCTTTCCGGCACCGGGTTCCCGGGCGGTTCCTTCGGCCGCATCCGCCGGGGCCCCTCGCGCGCGAGGCACCGGCCGGGCCTCGGTCGAGCCAGGATCCGCGTGTCCCGCAGCGGGCGTGCGCCGCGGTGCGACTGCGCCGCTTCCACCCGTCCATGGAGCAGGCGCACCTGGGCCGGATGCGCCGCCACCACGAGCTTCGAGACCGTCGCGACCCCTCGACGCCCGGTGCTCGGGACGTGACAGCCCTTCCGAGCCCGCTCGCCATCCGCACCGATGCCGAACGCGAGAGCGGTACGGAGCGCCGCCACGACTCGCACCCGACGGTCGTCCCGCGCGCCGTTTGCCGCTCGGTCCCCGCCTCGGCCATCGCCAGGCGCGCGACCAGCTACTCCGGCGTGTGAGGCGGCAGCGGTGACGCCGAAGGCGGGGATCCTGCGGCGAAGCTTCAGAGGGTGACGAAGGTGGAGCCTCACGGCGGCAGCGAGAGCTCAGAATAAGGCTGTTCAGCTCAAGCGCGGGCGAGGCGGATGCGGCTGCTGGTCCTGTCGAGGCCAGCACTTGTGCGGGGGTTGGCGATCCGCAGGCGTGGAGATAGGCTGACCATGGGGTTGGACAGCGGTTTAGGCTGTTCAGCCGAAATGGTGTTAGGCGTCACGTCCACATCTCGAGCCACCGCACCCGACCATGCGCGATGTATCAGCACTGATCAGCAAGCTCGCCATGCCAGCGATTCAAGTAACTTCGACCGGTGCACCGTCGAGTTCGCACCTCGGAGGAGACCCTGCTCTTCCGCTAGGTTTTTCCTGGCCAGAGTGGAAGGGGCGCAAGCTGACATTTCTTGGCCGGATCTCATTGAAGGAGTTGCAAGCCGCACAGGACGTCGACTGGCTTCCACAAGATGGCGCGCTGCTCTTCTTCTACGACACAGAGGAGCAGCCTTGGGGATTCGATCCCAAAGATCGAGGCTGCTGTTCGGTGCTGTGCGTACCAGACAATGCTCCGGCACACGCCGCATCGGACGGAGCCCGGTCCGACGTTGAGTACTTCCCTCGCATACACGTCGGCTTCCGGCGCATTGATTCTGTTCCGTCGACGCACAGGGACCTTGTACTAGCTCTTGATCTCACAGATGAAGAAGCCGAAACGTTCTGGAGGGCCCAAGACCAAGTTCACTCAGGCCTACCGAGGCATCAGATTGGGGGCTTTCCGTATCCTGTGCAGGGTGACTACATGGAGTTGGAATGCCAACTCGTCACGAACGGGCTCTACTGCGGCGACAGCACAGGATACGAGGACCCTCGGGCTACACAGCTCCAGGCGGGGGCGAAGTCCTGGCGCCTCTTGCTCCAACTCGACACGGACGACGATGCGGACATGATGTGGGGAGACTGCGGAACGCTCTACTTCTGGGTTCGGGAGGACGACGCAAGACAGGGCTGCTTCGAGAATGTATGGCTCATCCTTCAGTGCTCATAGCGGTGACGCCTAACCCCTCGCTCACGCTGACCCGCTACGGCAGGCACTGTAAGCCCGGTCCGCGCCAGCAGTAGTATTGTCGCGAACCGGGCTTACAGCCCCGGCCTCCGCGGGCAGCTTAGCTCGAACGTTAGCCGGACGTGACCGGGTCGAAGGAAGGACGCGTGAAAGGCGAGCACAAGCCAAGGGCATACCGAGACATCATCGATGAACTGGTGGCGGTGTGCCGGGAAGGCCAGGGACAGATCGGTCCGACCCGCACCCGCGCTGGCGTCTGGAACCCCCACATCGATGTCTCCTCCGATCCCCACCAACACGCGATCAACCTGCTTCATGCGCGCCTTTCCTGGGCCGACCGTGAGATCGTCGCACAGATGCTCGCCGAGGCGTTCGAGGGGGGCGTCTTCGAGACTCTCAAGTTGCTTGAGTCTCACGGCATCGCACCTTTCGAGGATGGCTACGAGGGTGGCCCGTTCCAAGATTTCGTGGGCAGGCTTGCCGGTACATGGGACTGGCCTGAGGATGCCGGCTAACAAGCCGCAAGAGGCGACCGGCCGCCAAGCCGGCCGGCGCACCAGCGGCAGAGACGTTAGCAGTCCTGAGTGAGCGCCATGCCGAGATCGACATACGCACAAGCAGTCGACGAGATCCACAGCGCCCTGCGCCCGGTGTTGAAGACCAAAGGTTTCACAGTCCGTGGGCGAACATTCAACCGTGGGACGGAAGACGGTCTGACCCAGGTCATCAACATTCAAATGGGTGCGTCCGATCCTCCGGGCACTACTTACATCCCAGGTCTCCGGGAGAACCTGCATGGACTCTTCACCGTGAATCTCGGCGTCTACGTGCCGGAGGTCGCCAGGCATCATGGTGGCGGCGAAGCGAAGTCCTGGGTTCAGGAGTACCACTGCTGCGTGCGTGCGCGTCTCGGTGAAGCCTCCGGAGAAGAACGGGGCATCTGGTGGCAGGCGCGGGCTGAAGATGCAGTGATCGAGGACGTTCGGCGTCGCCTTGAACAGGCGGAGCTCCAGTTCCTTGATCGCTATTCAACCCGGGACAAGATTCTGGCTGAGTGGCGAGATCGATGCGAGAACATGGGCGCTGGCGGTCCGCCGCGCATCGTGATGGCCATCATCTTGGCCGTACGTGGTCGAAGAGACGAAGCGCGGACCCTGCTCTCCCAGCAGGTTCTTGAGACACGTAACCCTGGACATCTAGACTATGTGCGGAGACTCGCGAACCAACTCAGCGTGGGAAGCCTGGACGGCTAACAACCGGTTGCAGCGGACGGTCCGCTGCGCGGCCCGCTGCTGAACCGGAGCGTTATGCAGAGGTGACGACGTGGCGTACCTAAGCGTCCAGGACAAGTTGTTCGATCGGACGATCACCCTGCGACAGGCCTACGAGCTGCTCTTAGGCTTCATCGGGCAGTACCATGCGCGTGGTGAGTCGTCCACGCTCAACCTGCTCTCCGATGCAGGACTTGGTCCAGACGGGACGACTTGCGACCCGGCACAAATCTACGACTACCTGCGTGTTGCGGGAAGGATCCTTGATGATGATCAGCTGCTGGAGGCCGCGAACCCTGCATGACCAGCCGCAGCAGCCGCCGCGCCGCAGACGGCGCGCGGCTGAGCGGCAGAGACGTTAGGCAGCAGAGTCTCGTGATGATCGAGGTGAACGAGGTTGCGCTGATCGAGTTCTTCGGCGTGGCACCAGAGCCACAGTCGCAGGACGAGCGCGAGTTCTTCGCGGCGCTGCTGTTCATCAAGCGCGTCGACGGACTTGAGTTGCGGGTCTCCATCTCCGCTCACTTCTGCGATCTCCGATTCGACCTTCGCAGGGTCGGCCAGGACGTCGCCGTGCTGAATCTCGTCGTACCGAGGGTCCGCTCGGTTGGCATCGAGCGCTCCGCCAGTCGCCAATGGCTTCGGGCCGCGTCCACGACTCACGGCGTCGTGGAGCTGACCGTCGAGCCGAGCATCGAGATCAAGTACGATGGTAGCATCTCTGCCTAACAAGCCCTTCGAGCCCGCGAGCGCCGCAGCGGCGCTCGCGGCTCAAGGTCAAAGACGTTAGCCGGACGAACTCGTGGCGACCAAGTGTCCAGTCTGCGATTCAGAGTTGGGGTTCGAGGCTTGGGTTGCAGGCGGGGCATCCTTCGAGATCTGCCCATCGTGCGGGATCCAGTTTGGCTACAACGATGCTCGGTCGGACCTCCGCCAAGCGATCTACGACGAGTGGCGGAGAGCTTGGATCGGCAACGGTCGTCGTCCCTTTTGCGGCGACGACTGGCACCGAGTGTGGAAGTCAGTTGTCGCGCGCGTCCGTGCCCGAGATGATGCCGGCTAACTCGCCCCAGCAGCCGACGAGCCGCAACCAACCCAACCGCGAGAGCAGAAGCCCTCGCACGCGGCTCGCGGCTGAGCGGCAGAGACGTTAGGCGCATAAGGACGGACATGAGTTCTGCGACCATAAAGCTGTTCCTTCCCGACGGCGACGCGAAGGGGCTTCGCACGGCGGAGATTTCTAACTGGACGGGAAAAGCACTCGCTGCGCCCCGGACCGAGCTGGACAGATTGGTCGCGCGAGATGAGTGCGACAAAGCCGGCGTCTACGTCCTTACCGGCAGTGATCCCACAACCAACGAGCCACACGCCTACATCGGCGAGGCGGAGGTCATCCGGGATCGCCTCAAGCAGCACAAGGGCAAGGAGTTTTGGGTGTCTGCCGTCGTCTTTGTCAGTAAGGACGAGAACCTCACGAAGGCGCACGTCAGATACCTTGAGAGTCGTCTGCTGTCCGAAGCCGCCCAAGTGGGCCGGTTCACGTTGGAGCAGAATCAAGCGGGCGGCTCAAAGCTCCCAGAATCTGATCGCGAGGACATGGAGGTGTTCCTCTCTCGGATCCGGCAGCTCTTGCCAGTCCTCGGCTCGGACTTGCTCACGCCAATCGCCCAATCAAAGGCGAAGACTCCGGTGGGCGGCCCGCTTACATGTCGCATCAAGGGGGCGGTTGCCCGTGGCCAACGGACGGCAGAAGGGTTCGTCGTGTTCAGCGGCTCGACAGCAGTCTTGAAAGACCGACCCTCTGCCCAAGAGCGGCACCCATTCGTCGTCACCCTTCGCAAACAGCTCGTAGCCGGGGGCACTCTAGTCGAGAAGGACGGGTTCTTCGCCTTCACCAAGGACGCGGAGTTCTCAAGCCCAAGTGCGGCCGCGTCTGTGATACATGGAGGAGGCGCGAACGGCCTCACGGAGTGGAAGGCTGCCGATGGCACGACACTCAAGGAACTCGATGAGAGGGCCTAACAACATCATGCAGCGGACGGCGCTGCGCGCCCCCGCTGATGCCGAGCGTTGGACCGTCGGACCATGGCACTAGAACTAGTCGTGCCGTTGCGCAACATGACTCTGCCTCCACGTGCCGCGTGGCAAGCGGAGCTCGACAAGATGGGGTTCGACGTCCAACTCGCCCCAGACCTGGACCTGACCCGGGACCGGGGGTTCTCGCCGACGACGATCAAGGGCCGCTCGTCTGGGTTCGAGATCTACGTCATCGATGGGCACTCGACCCTGCGCGACTACCCTGCCTTGGCCGGCACGGTTGAGGAGAGCAGTCCCACGGTGTGCTTCAGGTGGGGCGGCGACCTCGCCGAGTGTGCGTGCGTGATGGCAGCAGCAGCGGCTGCGTTGGCAGGCGGCTGGGGTGCAACGGCGTACTACCCCGACGACGAGATGACCCACGACGTGCCCATCTTGACCAGCGACTACCAAGCCTGCCTTGCGGAGTTGTAGTAATGCGGTCCAACTCCACGCAGCAGCCGCCGGACCGCGCGATCACGCAACCGCGAGATCAAGCAACACCGCGCGCGGCCCGCGGCTGAGCGTGAGAGACGTTAGAGGGGCTGTGTGCGCGCTGTTCCGGAATCGCTGACGGCGTACTACCACGCAGGGAAGCCGCTCGTCTGCGAGCTCGATGTCGAGCCGTACCGCTGCGTGTTCTGGCCTCTCGACGAACTTGCCGCGCTGAACGCCGCCTACTCGGTCGAAGAGTTCTCCCCCGGATACCTGGGCTTCGCGACCAGTGGCGGCGGCGAGATGTTCGCGTCGGGGCCGACAGGGTCCGTCGTCTGCCTCGCCTTCGTCGGAATGTCGCCGGCCGACGAGTTGCCGGTCGCACCCTCTTGGGCTCAGTTCGAGAAGTTGCTGTCGGTTCCGGAAACTCTGGCACCATCCGTTCCGGAAACTCTGGCACTCGTCGGGTGACGAGGCGCCGCCGCCCGTGAGCATCGCCCGTGCCCGATCCGCCACGTCGGCGACGGGAGGGCGATGGCGCGGGGGCCTGGCGCGTCCACGACGCTCCCTCGCTCCGGCAGCACGCAGGATCAGGCGGATCGAGGCCTCCGAGTGACGCGGAGGCCGCGCCCGTCGTCCACGAACCGGCGCAGCGGCTGGCGCAGCTTGCGGACCCGGCCCGATGGCCCAGGCATACGTCCAGCGTCGCTGGGCTGCCCCACCCATGCGCGGATACACGCCACGCCGCGTGTCGCGGACCCGCATCGACCGCCGGCAGTGGGACGGTGCGCCGGCGGCGCGGCCGCATGCCGGCGCACGGACCAGGAGCGCTACTTGCCCGAGCCCGCGTCCTTGGGCTGCCCCTTCTCTTCCTCCTCCCAGTACTCCTCCAGGGTGAGGCTGGTCAGGATCGAGTACTCGGCGGGGTGTTCCATGGCCTTCGCGATCTCGAGCGCCAGCCGGCGCAGCCGCTTCACTTCGGGGTCCTTGCCGGTGGGCGCCTTCATCCGCAGCGCATCGGCGAGCTCCATGTAGAAGGTCGGGTCGAGGGGGTCGGCCTCGATCGCCTTGCGGTACATCCCGATCGCCTCGTCGTAGTTGCGCTTGCGCTCGAGGGCGCGGCCATAGCCGCCGAACACGCTGGGCCCGGTCAGGCCCTGATCGATCGCCGTTGGGGGGAGGCACGGCAACCTCCGAATGGTGCGGCACGTCTGCCGGACCATCTCGGGTGCGTCCAGGAGTGGCAGCCTCGCCTGCACCGGGGGCCGCCCGCGACCGGTCCTGGCCGGCCGCTTCAGGGTGCCGCGAGCGTCCGCGCCTCCAGCAGCAGATCCGCCAGCACGAGCGCCACCATCGCCTCCAGCACGGGGATGATGCGCGGCACGATGCATGGGTCGTGGCGGCCGCGGCGCGCCACGTCGCCCACGGACGACGACGGCTTCACGCCCACCTGCAGGCGCAGGTCCTCGCCCGTGGAGATGCCGCCCAGCATGCCGCCGAAGTGGCGGCGGTCGGACACGTACTCCTGGCCGCGCAGGGTGGCCACGCCGAAGCCGGCGCCATAGGAGAACCCCGTCACCGCACCGAGGCTCATCACCGCGTGGGCCAACCGCGCCTTGAGCTTGTCGAACACGGGCTCGCCCAGGTTGGCAGGCGGATGCTGGACCAGCACCTCGACCACGCCACCGGCGGAGTCGAAGCGCTCCTTCAACTCGCGCACGTACTCCGCCATGACCACCGCCACCTCGGGATCGGCGCAGCGCAGGGGGTTCTGCTCGATGGTCTCGGGCACGAAGCGGCGTGCCACGTGGGGACCGATCTGCACCGCGTGCGCGAGGATCCTGGTCTCCGCGGGAAGCAGCTTGCGCGCCACGACGCCGGCCAGCACGCGGGCCACGGTCTCGCGTCCGGAGGCGCGCCCGCCGCCGCGGTGGTCGCGGTGCCGGTACTTGGCGGCGTAGGTCTCGTCGGCGTGGCCGGGGCGGGGCGCGTGCTGCAGGGCGTCGTAGTCCTGCGGGCGCGCGTCGCGGTTCTCCACCACCACGGCGATCGGCATGCCCGTGGTCCTGCCCTGGAACACTCCGCTCAGGATCCGGGGCGTGTCGGGCTCCTGGCGCGCGCTGGTGAGTTCGCCCTGGCCGGGACGCCGCCGCGCCAGCTCCGGCAGGAACTCGGCTTCGGCCAGCGGGATGCCCGGCGGGCAGCCGTCGATCACCACGCCCAGTGCGGGCCCGTGCGACTCGCCGAAGGTGGTGATCCGCAGCCGGTTGCCGAAGCTGTTGCTGGCCATGGCGCGCCCGATGGTAGCCGCGCCGCTCACCCGCCGCGCACGCGTGCTTCCAGCCGCGAGGGCCGGGCCGCGTCGCGGAACACGCGCTGCGTCGCCGGGCGGAAGTCTTCCGCGCGCGCCCTGCCGATCGGCACGAAGGTCTGCGGGTTGCGGTCCACCAGGGGAAACCACGAGCTCTGCACCTGCACCTGGATGCGATGCCCCCCCAGGAAGGTGTGGAACACGTCCGGCAGCGAGAACTCCACCTTCGCAGGCTGGCCGGGGAGGAACGCCTCCGGGCGCTCGTACGAGTTGCGGAACCGGCCGCGGAACGGCTCGCCGCGCACCAGCTGCTGGTAGTGCCCCATGCGCGTGTGGCGGCTCGCGGGATTCGCGGGCCGCGATGCTGCGGCGGGCGCGCCGGGCTCACGCGCATCCCCCGGGTACACGTCGATCAGCTTCACCACCCAGTCGGAGTCGGTGCCGCTGGTCGAGACGTGCAGCACGGCGCGCAGCGGGCCCGCCAGGGTCAGCGGCTCCTGCAGCGCCTCGCTCTCGTACACCAGCACGTCGGGGCGGCGCGCGGCGAAGCGCTGGTCCGCGACCATGTACTCCTTGGCCATGCCGATGCCGACCTCGGCCATGTGCGGCACCGGCCGCGCCGGGTCGCTCAGGTAGGCGTCGAAGGCCTCGCTCTCCTCCTCGGGCGGCGCCAGGGCCAGCCGCCCGCCCGCGCGGAAATGCAGGGCGATCGGACGCGCGTCGCGCGGCGGCCACGCCTCCAGTGCATGCCAGCGGTTCTCGCCGGTGGCGAACATCCACGCCTCGGGCAGCCTGGGATCGGGCGCGCCCTTCAGATGGTGGGCGAAGAACGGGAACTCGATCTCGTCCTGGTAGAAGCGCGCGGTCTTCGCGCCGAACCGAACGTCGCCCAGCGCGTCGCCGTCGCCACGCGCCCAGCCGCCGTGCACCCAGGGCCCCATCACCAAGCGGTTGTCGGTGGCCGGACTCTGCCGCTCGATCGCCCGGTACGTCTCCAGCGCGCCGTAGAGGTCCTCGGCGTCGAACCAGCCGCCCACGACCAGCGTGGCCGGCCGGATCGCGCGCAGGTGCGGGAGCACGCAGCGTTCGCGCCAGAACGCGTCGTAGGTGTCGTGGTCCAGGAGTTCGTTCCAGAACGCCACCTGGCCGCGGAAGTGCACCTGGTCGACGTTGGCCAGCGGGCCCAGCTCCAGGAAGAAGCGGTAGCCGTCGCCCGTGCCGGTGTCGACGCTCGGCCAGCCCGATTCCGTCGTGGGGCCGGTACGCGGCCGCCCGAACCCGGACAGGAACGTGAACGCGTGCTGCAGGAAGAGCGCCCCGTGGTGGCGGAAGTCGTCGCCGACGAACCAGTCGGCCACCGGCGCCTGGGGCGAGGCCGCCACCAGCGCCGGATGCGCCTCGATCGCCGCCATGCTCGCGTAGAACCCGGGGTAGGAGATCCCCCAGATGCCGACGCGGCCGTTGTGGCCCGGAACGTTGGCCAGCAACCACTCGATCGTGTCGTAGGTGTCGGAGCTCTCGTCCACCTGCCTGCCGGTCTTGGCCGGAACGAACGGCCGCACGTTCACGAACTCGCCCTCCGACATCTTGCGGCCGCGCACGTCCTGGTAGACGAACACGAAGCCGTCGCGGCCGAAGCGCGGCGAGGGGCCGAGGTCCGCAGGGAACGCCTCCGCCCCGTACGGCGGCACGCCGTACGGCGTGCGCCGGAGCAGGATCGGCCAGCGCTGGCCCTGGTCCTTCGGCTGATAGATCGCCGTGAAGAGGCGCGTGCCGTCGCGCATGGGCACCAGCACCTCGCGCTTGGTGTAGTGGGCGCGCAGGTGATCCACGCCCTGCGCGGGGAGCAACGCGGCCGCCAGAAGGACCGGGAGGATCGGGCGCATCCGCGGATTGTGGTGCGCGGGGGCGAACTTGTCGCCGGGCCGCAGGCCTCAGCGGCGTTCGAAGACCTCGACGCCCCGCTCGGGCAGACGCTCTGCCAGCCCGGCGGGCAGCGCCGCGGGCACGAACGAGGCGCCCAGCGCCGCGCGCCAGGTCGCGGCCGTGGGGCGCAGGACACCGATCACCACGAAGCGCACGCCCGGAGCCAGCGAGGCGGCGATCAGCTCCTCGGCGGCGAAGTGCCGCGGCGGCAGGGGCCGCAGGCCCGCGTACCAACGCACCCGCGTGAGGTCGGTGGCCACGTCCTCGCCCGGCGCGAGGCGGGTCGCGAGGTACCGGCCCAGGTCGCGCTCCACGAGCCGCGAGGACCCGGTCACGCGGAAGCCGCGCACGGCGCCGATCGCGAGGCCGGCCACGAGGACGATCCCGAGCCAGCGCTGCGGCAGCCCGCGGCAGGCCAGCGCGGCGAACGGTGCCAGCACCGCCAGCCAGCCGACCAGGAAGCGGCGCCGCGGCACGAACGCCAGGATCGCCACGAGCACCAGCCCGAGGAGGACGAAGAGCGGCAGGAACTCGCGCCGCCGCGCCGACTCCCGCCCGAACAGGACCAGGCCCGCGCCCGCGAGCCCCAGCACCCCGAGCACGTCGAACGCCTCGATCCAGATCCCGGGCAGGGCGAGGGCGCCCTGGGCGAACCGGGCCAGCGACTCGCGCAGGTCCCCGCCGGCCACGTTGGCGCGCTCGAGCAGGATCGGCAGCTTGGCGATCGGCGCATAGCCGTGGCCGAGGGCGCCCCGCAGCAGCGCCAGCGCCGCGACCGCCGTCCCGACGACCAGGAGCGCCCGCCAGGCCGTGCGCGGCCGGACCAGGGCGAACGCCAGCGCGAGCGCCGCGCCCTCCGGGCGGGTCCAGGTCGCGCACGCGGCCCAGAGCCCACTGCACCAGTCCCGGCCGCGCAGCCCGGCGTCGAGTGCCAGAGCCGCCAGGAGGACGAAGAGCGGCTCCGTGTAGACCTCGCCGCAGAAGCGCGCGGCCAGCGGCGAGGCCCCGGCGAGCGCGATCACCACGACGCGCACGGCCGGCGTCGCGCCCGCGGTCAGGCGCGCGATCGGCACGAGGGCCAGCGCGCCTGCCACGCAGAGCACGGCACGCGCGGCGAGCAGCGGGTCCAGGCCGAGCGCGATCCCCGGCGCGGCCAGGAGCGGCAGGAGCGGGGGGAACACCTCGGCCAGGCCCGCGCCGAGCCGCCCGCGCGCGAACTCCTGCGCCATCCACAGGTAGTTCACGCCGTCCTCGGCCGGCACCGGCGTGAGCTGCGCCAGGACCCAGCGCCACACGAAGGCCGCGGCGACCAGCGCCCAGACGACGCCCCCCGGCGTCCCCGCGCCGCGGGGCACCGCTGGCGCTGCGCCGGCCGCCTCGCTCATGGCAGTGCCGCCGCGGCGCGCGGGTCCTCGCCGTCCTCGGCGTACGCGCCGAGCCGGAACACCAGGTCGTGGTAGTTGCGCAGGTCGAGGAGGGCCAGGCTGTGCACCGCGCGCACCGCGGTCAGCTCGCGCACCACCTCCTGGCACTCGGCATGGAAGCGCCCGGCCAGCTGCAGGGCGTGCTGGCGCGGCGCACGCTTGTCGGGCAGGGCCAGCCACGCGTCCACGAGCTCGCGCACGCCGTCGCGGCGCGCCAGGTAGGCGCAGCGCAGGTTGCGTCGCGCGTGCGCGGTGACCGTCCGCATGAGGCCGGTGCGCGTCAGCCACTGATCGACCGGCTCGATGCCGCCGCGGGCCCAGCGGTCGGCGACGCGCAGCACCCACGGTGCGGTCACCCGCAGGTCTGGATCCGCGTACCGCCAGAGGATCTCGGCCATGCGTTCCTCCGCGTGGAAGAGCGTGCGCAGCCCCATGCGGTCGGTCATGTGCGCGACCGTGACCGCCTGTTCGCCGAACGAGCGCGCGACCGCGTCCTCGCCGGCGTCCATGGGCGGCAGCTCGCGGGCGATCTGGTGCCAGCGCTCGACCAGCCGGCGGTTGGCGCGCGCCGCGGCGCGGCACTCGGCACGCACCGGCTCGCTCGCCTCCAGGAAGGCGAGATCGCGTTCCAGCTCGACGGGCTCGCGCTGGCCCTCGCCGCGGCTCCACGACGCCGGCACCCCGCAGTAGGCGGGATCGAAGGCCACCCGCAGCCGTACCAGCTCCAGCGCGCCGGGCGCCTTCATCCGGGCGATCTTGCGGCGCGCCACCGCGAACGACGCGCGGCCGCTCAGCTCGCGCCGCGTCGCCAGTTCCTTGGCCATCAGTTCGCGGGCGATGTCCACCACCTTGCGCACCAGCCGGCCGAGGCCGCGCAGCGCCCACCACCACACCAACACCGGCAGCAGGAGCACGCGGCCGTTGGAGAGCCGCGCCATGTAGAGGGCGTAGAGGTTGAGCGAGCGCTGCGAACGCGGCAGGCGGTCGTACGGGCGCATGCCGAAGATCTCCCGCACCATGCGCTGGCGGTCGGCACGCAGGAGCGCCGCGATCTCGTCGCCGTAGTTGGCGCGGATCCGCGCCTCGCGCGCCGGGTCGTCGTTGAGGAAGTCCAGCGCGTGGAACTCCGTCGTGACGTACACGCCCTCGTCCCACGGCGTGCTCGCCTGCGGCCCGGTGCGCCCGAACGCCTGGGCACGGCGCCGCTCCTGCCACGCCGCGAACGCCGCCGCGCGCTCCGGCGTGGCGTGCACGCGCTGGCGCAGGCTCAGGCAGTGGCGGTTGTAGTCGAGCAGCAGCTTGGCGGTCTCCAGCGCGATGCTCTCGGTGATGAACTGGAACCACAGGTACGGGCCGCGCAGCACGCTGCCCTCGCGCAGCGAGAGGCTGCGCAGGCGGCGCCGGGCGCCGCGCGTCATGCGCAGGTGCTCACGCCGCACGTTCTCCAGCGACAGGTTGGCCAGGAGCTGTTCGGTGGTCTTGATGTCGCTCTCGTGCAGCACGCCGCCGTCCAGGAAGTGCAGGTAGAGCATCGCCACGCGATGCGCCTCGGCGCGCCACTCCGGCGGCGCGTCGAGCCGCGGGTCGAGCACGCCGTCCCGCACCTCGCGCACGGCACGCTGCAGCCACGCGCGCGGCTCGGTCCCCGCCGGCGCGTCACCGAACACGCGCGCGCTCAGGAACTCCAGGTCCGCTCCCTCGTGGCGCAGCTTCACGAGGTCGAGCAGGTTGAGGAAGTGCGCCTCGCTCGTGCGCTTGAGGCTCTCGGTGGCCTCGCCGGCCAGGGCGCGCAGCCAGCGCCCCAGCAGGAGCAGCACGAGGCACACCGCACCCAATACCACCAGCGGCGTGGCCACGAAGCGCTTGAGGAACTCGCCGAAGGCGCTGTCCTCGCCCAGCAACGCGCGCACCAGCATGAAGAGCAGGCCGAAGAAGAGCAGGCGCACCGCCGGCCGCTTGCTCGCCGCCACCATCGCCGAGCCGATGCGATCCAGGATCTGCGGCCCGGTGACGATGCCGTGCAGATCGGCCAGGAAAAGCCAGCGCGCGCGCCATCGCTCCAGCTCCTGTGCCACGCGCCGGCCGAGCTCCGCGACCCGCCGCTCGGGACTCGTGGCGCGGCGCGTCCCGGCCAGGCGCCGCACCAGGGGCAGCCAGCGCACCGGCACGGCGTTCAGCACCCGCGCGACGCGATCGATGGCCAGGAGGTCGCGCCGCGACAGGAAGAGCACCAGCTCCTCGGGCGCGAGGTCGTGGAGCTGGGCGATCGCCTGCTCCACGGGGATCTCGCGCTGCAGCACCGCGGAGTGGCTCCGCCGCCGTGGTACAGGCGCGGCGCGCAGGCGTGCCACCAGTCCCTGCGCCCGCGCGAGCACTTCCTGGTGCACGCCCGCGCGCGGCGCCTCCTCCAGGAGCCGGTGCTCGCGGCGCAGCGCCTGGAAGAGCAGCTTCTGGTGGGCGGCGAGCGGCTCGCGTTCGGAGCGCTCCTCGGCGGCGAAGAAGAGCAGGCTGCGGTTGAGCAGGGGCGCGAAGCGCCGCACCACGCCGTCCATGCCGCGGAGCAGGAACACCGTGAAGCGCACCAGCGACAGCGCGGGCCGCAGCGCCTGCACGTAGCGCGCGAACCAGGCGATGCGCAGCAGCCGCAGGAGCCGCACCGCGGCGGCGTCCTCGGCGCCGGCCAGCGGGATCTCCACGAAGAGCAGCGCCGCCGGGATCGCCGGCAGCAGGTCCACCAGGGCGTTGCGCGCGAACCACGAGGCCCGGTGCGGCGCGAGCGAGAGCTTGAAGCAGAACTCGGCGATGAAGAGCAGGCAGATCGAGGCGTCGGTCCAGCGCAGGATCGCGGCCTGCCGCGGCGTGAGCGCCACGGTGGCCTCGACCGCCAGCAGCACGAGCACGCCGACCAGGAGCAGCAGGCTCGTGGTCTCCAGGGCCACGACGCCGCGCCGGCCCAGCAGCCCCTCCAGCCGCTGCGCCAGCACGCGGTCGTCGCCGCGCCGCTCCAGCCGCCGCGCGAGCCGGCCCAGCGGGCCACCGCCCTCGCGCGCCGCGAGCCGGCGCAGCAGGGCCGCGGTCTCGCGCAGCAGCGCGGCGCGCAGGGCGATCGGCTGGGTCTCCTCGTCGTTGACCAGGACGGCGTAGCGCTCGCGCGCCTCCTCCAGCAGGGTCGGGTCGATCGGCACCCGCGCGCAGCGCTGGTCGAGTTCCAGGACGAGGCCGTTGGCCTCGGCGGCCATGCCGTTCACCCGGCAGCGGGCCAGCAGCTCGGCCAGGTCGAAGAGCGCCGCGGGGTCCTCCCCGGCCCACTGCAGCAGCGCGCGCCGCTCCAGGTCCATGCCCGAGCGGCGCGCCGCGCCCACCGCCTCGCGCAGCGCCGCCTCGGCGTCGCGCCGGCCGGCCATGCGCTCCAGGAACTCCAGCTCCTGCCGGTCGACCTCTCCGCCCAGGACCGGGTCCGCGGCGAGGTCCTCGCGCGCGGCGCGCAGGGCCCGGGCGTGCGCCAGCGGCTCGCGGTCCAGGTCGAGGACCAGCGTGCGCAGCGCCGCCAGGGCCTCTGGGTTCGCGGCGGACTCGGCGGCGGGTTGCACGGGCGCGCGCGATGGAAGCCCGCTGCCCGCCCGGGATCAACCGCGATCGCACGCCGCGCCCCGGGCGCTCAGCCGCGGCCCGGTCGCGGCGGCGGCCTCACTTGGGCACCGCGTACTCGGACGGGTCCAGGACCACCTCGCCCAGGTACGAGAACACCACCTTGCTGGCCATGTGCTGCGCGCCGGCCGTGTCGATCTCCAGGCGCTCGATCACGCCGCTGGACTCGCGCACCAGCAGGACGGCCGAGCGCAGCCGGCCGTCGCGGATCCCCACGATGCCCTCTGCCTGCACCCGCACCAGCCCGTCGCCCTCGCGCCCGATCACCGTGACCGTGCAGGTCTTGGGGAGCATGCCCAGGAGCCATTCCAGGTCGAAGTAGCCGACGTCCATGGCGCCGCCGAGCTGCTTGTTCAGCAAGGGCGCATCGGCGAGCGGCATCTTGAGCACCTGCTCCGGCAGCATGCCCGACTGCAGCCACAGTGTGGTGCCGTCGCATCCGGCGCGGAACGCGCCGAAGCGCGAGCGCGTCTCCACCAGGAAGCGGTGCCCCGGCCGCAGCGTGACGTCGAGGCGGCGCGGGATCATGGGCGCCACGCTCTCGTCGCGCAGTTGCATGTTCACCTCGTAGCGCCGGTCCACCTGCATCTGATGCGCGCTCATGGCGCGCGCCATGAGCGCGTCCACGCGCGGCACCGGGCGGTAGAGGAACACCAGGTACGAGGCCACCAGGGCGCCGAGGACCAGCAGTCCGGCCGCGGCGGCGAACGGATGCCGCAACGGAGAGAAGCGCCCGCCGAGGCCTGGCCCGCCGATGCCGGCGAGGACCCGCCCGACCCGCGCCTCGCGCGCATCGGGGTCCTGGCTGTAGAGCGCGCGCAGCATGCCGTGGACGAACCGCTGGCGCATCACCTCGGACTTCTGGTCGGGCGTGACCGGCTCGGGGGCGGACGCTCCGTCGAGCGTCTCGTCGGGGAACTCGAGGTCGTCCCCGGTCATGACGGGGCTCCGCTGGCCACCGCCCGGGCCTCCATGCAGCGCAGCAGCGCGGCGCGTCCCCGTTGCAGGTGCTTCTTCACCGCCTCGAAGCCGGTCCCGGTCCGGGTGGCGATCTCCTTGCACTGCAGTCCGTGCTCGTAGTGCATGCGGATCGCGTCGCGCTGCACCGCATTGAGCTTCTCCAGGCACACCCGCAGGTGGTCCAGCTTCTCGTCGAAGGTGTCGCCCTTGAGGGTCTGCAGCTTGCAGAACGCCTCCTCCATGACGTGCATGGACTCCTCGTCGCAGAACCACACCTTCGAGCGCCCCATCTTGCGGCGGTGGTTCAGGAGCAGCTTGGCGGCGATGCCGCGCACCCAGGGTCCGAACGGGAGCTGGCGGTCGTAGCGGTCCAGGATCCGCCACGCCGTGAGGAACGCCTCCTGCAGCAGATCCTCGACCGTGGCCGGATCACGCACGTGACACAGGAGATACGCCCGCACCATGTCGGCGTTCTCGCGCACGAGGATCTCGAACAGGTCGCGGGGCTCCACGTCGCCGATTGTCGCCGCAAGGCCCGTGGGGACGCCATCCTGCACGCGCCCGCGTGCGGGCCGCGCCCCGCCCGGCGATGGTCCCTTGCCACCGGGCTGCCGGTCCGCGGGCCCGCGCCACGCCGCCCCCTGCCCCGCCGTGGCGGCGGGCCGGCCTCAGGACTCCGGCCGGCCCGGGCGCGGCCCCTCCGGGGCGCGCGCCCCGAAGAGCACCAGCACCAGGAACCCCGCGATCAGCATCGTGACCCCGAGCGCCATGATCTCGTTCAGGCTCAGCATGCCCGTGTGGGTCTTCGGGTCGCCCAGCGTGGCGAGCGTGATCATGCCGGCTCCGCCGGCCAGGAGGAGCACGGAGAGGACACGGGCGAGGAGGAGCATGGGCGCGTCGGGGGGCGGGGGCGCGCGGTCCGGACATGGCCGGGCAGCTGCGTCGCGCTGCTGGTCTACACGCCGGCCGGGGTACGCGTCCATGCGCTCCCTCGTTCCTGTGCGCTCCGCGGCACTGGGCCGGGCGCGCCCGGGCACGCTCGTTCGCGAGATCTTCACCCCCCGCCGCCGCGTCCCTCCACGGGACCAGGCTGGCATCCCGCGTCTGGCGGCGGGCAAGGTGCCGGCCGCGCCCCATCCCTGGAATCCCCTGCCAAGACACGAGAGATCCACGATGACCGGGAACGAAGCGACCCCCCTCCGGGACGAGAATCCCGACGGTTCCAATCCCACGAGCAACCCCCACCTCGGCGACCTGATCGGGCGGAACTTGAGTCGACGCAGCCTGATGGGCGGCGCACTCGCCGCCGCTGCCGCCACGTTCCTGGGCGGCGGCGCACTCGCAGCCCGCGCCGGTGCCGCGCAACCGGGACGAAGCGGCACTCCCCGCGACGGTGACGGCAGCCTGCTCGGCTTCACCGAGGTACCGGCCAGCGACTTGGACGCGCTGGTCGTACCGACCGGCTACGCGGCCAGCATCTTGATCCCTTGGGGCACGCCCCTGTTCCGCAACGCGCCCGCGTTCCAGGAGGACGCATCGAACACGGCGTCCGACCAGGAGCAGCAGGTCGGCTTCAACCACGACGGCATGCACTTCTTCCCACTGTCCAAGGGCCATGAAGGCAATCGCCGCGGCCTGCTGGTCGTGAACCACGAGTACACCGACGCCAGCCAGATCTACAGCGCCGCCGCGGGCGCGACGATCACGCCGGATGCCGCGGGCCGGGAGAAGGTCGCCAAGGCCCTCGCGGGCCACGGTGTCACGGTCGTGGAGATCGAGATGGGTCGGGACGGCGGCTGGGAGCACAAGGCGGACTCGCGCTACAACCGTCGCGTCACCGGGACGACGCCGATGCGCTTCTCCGGCCCCGTGCGGCCGGACCATCCGCTGCTGCGATCCGCGATCACCCCCGACCCCAGGGGAACGCTCAACAACTGCGCGCATGGCTTCACCCCCTGGGGCACCTACCTCGCCTGCGAGGAGAACTGGAACGGCTACTTCGGCACCGCCGACACCAACTGGACCCCGACCGCCCTGGAGAGCCGCTACGGCGTGACCCGTGGTGGCTTCGGCTACAACTGGCACGTGGCCGAGCCGCGCTTCGACCTCGCGGTCAATCGGAACGAGGTGAACCACTTCGGCTGGATCGTGGAGATCGATCCCTTCGACGCGCGTTCCGCGCCGGTCAAGCGCACCGCCCTGGGCCGCATCAAACACGAGGGCGCCACCGTCACCGAGTCGCGCGGCCGCGTCGTGGTCTACAGCGGCGACGACGAGAACGGCGACTACCTCTACAAGTTCGTCGGGAACCGTTCGTGGCGGCGGCTGCGCGCACGTGGCCTCAGCCCTCTGGACCATGGCACGCTCTACGTCGCGAAGTTCGCTGCGGACGGCACCGGCACGTGGCTGCCGCTGGTGCACGGGGAGGGCCCGCTGACCGCGGCCAACGGCTGGATCGACCCGGCCGACGTGCTGATCCGCACCCGCATGGCCGCGGACGCCGTGGGTGCGACGCGCCTGCACAGGCCCGAGTGGGTGGCCGTGCACCCACGCACCAAGGAGGTGTACGTCACGCTCACCAACGGCACCGGCAACACCAGCGCGGTCAACGGCAATCGCGATCCGAACCCCTACGGACACATCGTGCGGTTCCGCGAGGACCGCGGCGACCACTGCGCCCAGTCCTTCCAGTGGGACGTGTTCGTGCTGGCCGGGGACTCCCAGTACGACCCCAGGGTGCCCGCTACGCAGCCGGTGTTCGGCTCCCCCGACGGCATCTGGGTCGACCCGGACGGCCGCCTGTGGATCCAGACCGACATCTCGAACTCGTCGCAGAACCGGGCTGACCGCGGCTACGACCGGATCAAGAACAACGCGATGCTGGCCGCGGACCCGCGCACCGGCGAGGTACGCCGCTTCCTGACCGGTCCGCGCGGGTGCGAGATCACCGGCGTGATCACGACGCCCGATCAGCGGACGATGTTCGTCAACGTCCAGCACCCGGGTGAGTCGACGACGTTCTGGGACAACCAGTTCGGCAGGCCCACGCCAGCGAACCCCGCCTCGGTCAGCTCGTGGCCGTATGGCGGCGGGCGCCGCCCGCGCCCGGCCACCGTGGTGATCCGCAAGCTCGACGGCGGCAGGATCGGCACCTGAGAAGCGCCGGCATCCGCGTGCTGCGGGGAGCCGGGACTCGCCGGGTCAGCGCCACTGTGGGCGGATGCGCACTCCGTGCACGCCCGCCCGCACCTCCCACCACTCGCTCGCGCGTGCCGTGGGCTCGCCCTCGGCGTCACGACCGCGGACCCTGAGCCGCAGGACGGCGCCGGGGGCGGCAAAGGCGAACCACGCCCCGTCGGCATACACGGGGACGTGTGCGTTGGGCGCTCCCTCCGCGGCCTCGACGAACCAGCGCGTGGCGATGCCGTCCAGGATCTCGCCCAGCGGCAGGTCCAGCGTGCCGGAGGCGAACGAGGCCGAAGGCACGGCGTGCACGGTGATCGCCGCGTCGGCGATCTCGCGGGCGCGTACGGCCACCACGCCGTGGCCCGAGCGCGTGCACTCGCGCCACTCCAGGCCCACCGCCTCCCACCGCCCGGGCAGCAGGTCGGTGAAGCGCGCGATCCCGGCCGCGTCGGTCCAACCCGTGACCATGGCGGCCGGCGCGCCGGCCGCGGCGGGGCCGGCCTCGCCGCCAGACGATTCCGGAGCGCCGCCGGCGTAGCTCAACCCGACGAGGTGGCCCGCGCGGCGACGTCCCTCCTGGTCCTGCACCGTGAGGTGCAGGCTGCCGGCGAGGCGCAGGATGGCCTGCAAACGGAGGCGCCCTTGCGAGGTCAGCTGCAGCATCTCCCGGTGGCCGAGCTCGCTGCGGAACGTGGTCCAGCCGGGACAAGAGACCTCCACGCTGGAGACGCCCAGGACCCTCGGCAGCGCGACCAGGGCCTCGCCCGAGGCGTCGCTCACCGCGTGGCTCTCGCCTGCCTCCAGGTCGCGCCCGAGCCATCGGACCCGGCAGCGGGCGCCCTGGAGGGGCAGGGACGGATCCCCGAGCACCGCGAGCTGCACGTGGCAGCCGGCCTCGTCGAGCGGTGCAGGTTCATGGCCGCCAGCGAGCACCCGGCGCGTCGCGGGCGCCGATGCCGGAGAGCGGGCCGCGGGATCGCCCACGCGCGGGGGCGGCTCGCGCGTCGCATGCGGCTCCGCCACGTCCGCGAGGCGGGGCTCCGCCTCTATCGCATCCTCGGGCAGGAGTCCGAGCAGAGCCGCCGCGACCGCGGCGAGCACCACGGCGCCGGCGAACAGGGGTGCGGTACGGAACGGGCGGCTGGCGGCGGAGGTCACGGTGCGGGAACAGTCGGCGGACGGGATCGCGGCGGACGATGGCGCATCCCTCCGGAGCCGGCAAGGCCGCACCGGGATCCGTCCATGGCCGGCCGCGGTGGCGCGGCATCGCACGCAGGCCCCCCCCGCGCGGCGCCGATCCCGCCGGCCTACGCCGGCCCTGGCTTGTGCGTGGCGATCCGGGCCAGCCGCGCCAGCGCGCGCGAGAGCATCATCCGCGAGTTGGCCTCGCTGACGCCCAGCCGGCTCGCGATCTCACGGTGGCCGAGCCCTTCGAAGTGCGCCCACTCGATCAGCCGCTGCTGTTCCGCCGGCAGCTGGCGCAGCGCCGCGACGAAGCGCTCGTGCTCTTCGCGGGCGACGGCCGAACGGCTCGGCGTGCGCGTGGTCCCCAGCGGCAGCTCGCCACGCGAGTCGTCCAGCGTGGCGAGCGGCGTCTCGCGTTCCTGCCCGCGCCGCTCCGCAGCGAAGTAGCGCGCGCGCATCTGGATCTTGTGCAGCGCGGCCTGATAGAGCCATTGGCGGAACTCCGCCTCGCCGCGATACGTGAACGCACCGCGCTGGACGCCCTCGAGCACCTCGCGGCAGACGGACTGGACCATGTCCTCCGGCGCCTCCCTGAGCTGCAATGCGTCCCCGGCGTGGCGGGCGACGTAGGCGTGCAGGTCGCCCAGGTACCGTTCGAGCAGGGCGTGGACCGCGCCGGGGTCGCCGCTGCTCAGCAGGCCCACCAGCCGGTCGACGGCTCGTTCCGGATTCTCGCCCATGGCGCGGGAATGGTAGCCGCCGCCGCACGGGGTGGTTTCCCGGTCTACGATCGTGGCGCACCCATGTCCGCACCCGAGGTTGACGACCCGGTCGAGGAGATCCTGGCAACCTGCCTTGCCGCCGAGGATCCGGTCGCAGCCCTGCAGGCGGCGCTCGCCGCGCACCCCGAGCACGCCGCCGAAGTGCAGGCCCGCTGGGACTTCCTGGCCGCCGCCGCCGCTCCCGGCACCGTCTGCGACCGCCTGCCGGCCGGCCGGCTCGGCCGGTTCCAGATCCTCGGCAAGATCGGCGGCGGCGGCATGGGCGTGGTGTATCGCGCGCTGGAGGATCCTCCGGGCCGCGAGGTGGCGCTCAAGCTGGTGCGGCCGGAGCAGCTCTGGTTCGAGGGCGCCCGCCGACGCTTCGTGCGCGAGGTGGAGACCGTCGCGGCGATGCAGCACCCGGGCGTCGTCCCGATCTACTCGTGCGGCGAGCAGGACGGGGTGCCGTACTACGCGATGGAGCTGGTGCGCGGCCGCTCGCTGGCCGACGTGCTGACCCTGCTGCGCGCCGCGGGCACGGCGCCGGATGCCGCGGCGCTGCACCAGCCCGGGGCGCGCGACTGGAACGACGCCTGCTTCCGCGTCGTGTTGCAGGTCGCCGAGGCGCTCGCCTACGTCCACAAGCTCGGCGTCGTGCACCGCGACATCAAGCCGTCCAACGTGATGCTCGACGACGCGGGCCGCGCCCGCCTGATCGACTTCGGGTTGGCACGCAGCGCGGGCGCGGAGTCGATGACCCGCACCGGCGTGCAGCCCGGCTCGCTCGCCTACATGTCCCCGGAGCAGGTGCGCGGCGAGGACGTCGACGAGCGCACCGACGTCTGGTCCCTCGGCGTGACGCTGCACGAGCTGCTGACCCTGCACCAGCCCTTCGCCGGCTCGAGCGAAGAGGCCACCCGGCGGGCGATCCTCGCCGGCCAGCCGCCCCGGCTCGCCTCGTCAGGCTCGCGACTGCCCTGGGACGCCGCCACCGTGGTCGCCACCGCGATGGCCCCGGAGCGGGAGCGCCGCTACCGGTCCATGGCGATGTTCGCGGCGGACCTGCGGGCGTTCCTCGAGCGCCGCCCGATCACGGCGCGCCGCCCAGGGCCGTGGCTGCGCGCGCGGCGCTGGCTGCAGCGGCACCCGGTCGCGGCCGCGATCAGCGCCCTGGGCATCGCACTCTTCGGCGTGCTGCCCAGCGCCCTGCTCTGGAACGAACGCGCCGCCCGCATCGCGATCGCCCAGGAGGCCAGCCGCGCCAACAGCGAGGCGGAGTCGAGCCGGCGCGTGGTGGAGTTCCTGCAGGGGCTCTTCTACGAGGTCGACCCGCAGCGGGCGCGGGGCGCCACGGTTCCGGTGCGGGTGATCCTCGATCGGGGCGTGAAGCGGATCCGCGACGAGCTCACCCAGGAGCCTGCCGTGCGCGCCGCGCTGCTCGGCGCCATGGGCGCCGTGTACCTGAACCTCGGCCTGCTGGCCGAGGGCGTGGACCTGCTCCGCGAGGAACTGCGCGTGCGCGAGTCCGTGCTGCACCAGAGCGGCCGCGCGCTCTGGCCGACGCGCTTCACGCTGGCCAGGGGCTTCCTGTCCATGGGTCGTTCGGAGGAGGCGCAGACGATCTGGCGCGGACTCCTGGCGGAGATGGCGGGCGATCCGGGCTCGCGCGAACACGCCAAGGCGCAGGTGGGGCTCGCCCAGTGCGCCTGGCGCCTCGACCGCCTCGTGGAGGCGCGGCAGCTCTTCGACGCGGCGATCGCGGAGCTGGGCCGGCTGGTCGATCCGGACCACATCGACCTGCTGATCGCCCGCCAGGCGCGGGGCCGCTTCCTGCTCTGGCGCGTCGATCCGGATGCCGGCCGCCGCGAGCTGGAAGACGTGCAGAGCCGCTTCGCCGCGACCCTCGACGCCAACCACCCGGTCCGGCTGCAGGCGGTGGCGGACCTGGCGGGGGCCCGCAACGAGACCGGCGACCCGGCCCTCAGCGTGACGCTGCTCGAGGAATCGATCCAGAAGGCCGCGGCGGTCTTCGATCCCGCCCACCCGGTGCCCTCCGTGCTGCGCGAGGAACTCGCCAAGGCGCTGCTGAACATGGGCCGTGCGGCGGACGGCCTGAAGGTGCTCGAGGCCGCCATGGCGGCCAACGCCGCGACCTTCGCCTCGCCCCACTTCGTCCTGGCGCGCGGCCGCAACCTGGAGAGCAGCCTCGCCTTCGAGGCCGGCGATCTGGCGCGGGCCGAGCGGGCGGCGCGCGCCGCGCTGGCCGACTACGAACAGCTCTTCCCCGAGGGCTCGCACGACTTCGCCGTGGCTCTGGCCAACCTGTCGAGGGTCCTCATGATGCTCGGCCACGTCGCCGAGGCCGAGGATCTGGCCCGCCGCTCGGTGCAGATGCTCGAGCGCGTCGATCACCTGCGCAGCGAGCCCATCGCCTACGCGAAGGGGTACCTGGCCTACGCGCTGGCGCTGCAGAACCGCGTCGGCGAGGCACAGCAGGCCGCCGCGGAGGCGCGCCGGCTGGTGGATGGGAGCCGGGACGTGCGCGCCAGGGCTCATGTCGCCTGCTACGGCGCCGAGGTGCTGCTGATGGCGAAGCAGCCCGCCCAGGGACTCGAGCTGGCCAGGCAGGCCGAGGAGTCGTGGCGCGCCATCGGCTCGGAGGCCGGGGCCGGTTGGGCCCGCTACCTGCAGGGCTGGGCGTGCAACGAGCTGGGCAAGGGCGACGAGGCCGAGACGATCCTGCGCCACAACCTCGCGGAGCGGCGCCGCCTGCACCCGCCCGGCCACCTCTACATCGCCCTGAGCGCGGGCGAACTCGGCGTGACGCTCGCACGCCGCAAGCAGCTGGAGGAGGCCGAGACGCTGCTGGCGGAGGCCGTGGCGATCCGCCGCCAGGCGAGCGGTCCCCGCAATCCGTTCCTCGCCCTGCCGCTGGTCAACCTCTGCAGCCTGGAGGCGAGGCTGGGGCGGCCGGCGAAGTCGGTGGAGCTGGGCCTCGAGGCCCTGGCGATCCTGCGCGCCAACGGGCTCAAGAGGGACCGCCTGGTCGACCCGGCGGTGCAGATCCTGCTCGGCGCGCTGCGCGCCATGCCCGCCTCCGAGGCGCGCACGCGCGGCCTGGCCGACCTGCGCGAGAGCGCGGAGCATCTCGGCGCGAGCGAGGCCAACCTCGCGGCCATCGCCGCGGAACAGGCGCGCTGATGCGGTCCGCCGCGGGGCGGACCGCACGCCTCAGAGCCGCGCCACGTTGGTGAACGACCCGGGGAACCACCCCGGGTTCTGGGTGAGCGAGAACGCCTGGAAGAAGATCGGGCTGGCCGGAGCGGCCGCCGGAAGCTGCACCTCCAACCGTCCGTCCGCCGCGGTGACCGGCAGCGCGGGCAGCGCGAGCAGGCTGAAGAGGTCGAGCTCCAGACCATGATGGAACCCGGGGATCGGGAACGGCGCAGGGAGCGTGCCCAGGGCGAGGACGAGCACCACCTGATCGCCCTGCGCGCCCAGGTAGCGGAGGACCACCGGCACGTTCGCCTGGTGGGCGACCGGGAACTCGAGCAGCGGCAGCACGCCGATGCCGCGCGGCAGCGTGGAGTCGCCGGCCGTGCTCTGCACGTGGACGTCCCGATAGCCCGGCCGGGGCTGGGCCGGCAGGGTGGTCTGCACGCTGGCCTGCGTGCGCGCGCCCGTGATCGCTCCGACACCACCGACGGTGATCTGCAGGGCGGCGCCGAGGTTCAGCTCGGTGCCGTGCAGGACCAGTGGCGTGCCGCCGAGCAGGGGGGCGAAGGCCGGCGAGACGCCGGTCAGCCACGGCCTGCCGGCCACGGGCACGTCGCCGGCTGCGGGAAAGCCGCCGAGCAGCACGTGGTTCGTGGACGTCGACCGCGCCGCGGGCACCCCCGAGGAGAACGAGCCGGCGAGCCTGTGGGCGATCGACTGCGTCGTGCCGCCCGCCGCGACCTCGCCACCGACGAGGAAATGCGTCGGGCTGCTCGCCGACTGCGCGGCGAGAGACACCACCAGCAGGGCACCTGCGCAGAGCATGGGCAGCGGGCTGGACATGGCATCACCTCGCCTCGGCGGGCCGGGCGTCCTTCAGCGGCTGCGCGACGCCCGCCTTGGGCAGCTCGTCGGCGTCGAGCAGGCGCCACCCCAGCCGGGCGGCCGTAGCCTCGTTGGGCGTGTAGTCCGGGTTCAGGATGCCGTTGCGCACCAGGATGTCGCGCAGCGCCTTGGGCCACTGCGTGCCGAACGGAACGCCGCGCTGCTCGGGCTGGAAGGCCGAGTTGGGCAGGTAGGGCTGGTACTCTGCGAAACCGCGGCGCACGCCGTGCACGTGGTAGTGGAACCGCACGTCGGCCGTGCCGCCCACGACGATCCGATCCCGGCTCTGCTCGAGCACGCAGAGTGCCGCCGGCGCGCCGATCGGGGTGAGCTGCACGGTGATCGAGGACTCCTCGGTCACGAGGCGCCACTCCTCGGGGATCACCAGCTCGGCCTGTCCGTTGGCGATCCGGCCGGTGCCGCGGAAGTAGGTGCCGCTCTCGTTCCCCTCCAGGCAGTGGAACTGGATCATCCGCGCCGGATCCTCGGGATGCGGCTGCAGGAACGACTTGGTGCCCGACGCGCCGAGTTCGCCCGACGCGAAGACGCCGTAGCCGTTCGTCGAGTTGACGACCCCGAAGACGCCCGCGAGGGCGGTCGACTTGGTCGTGCGGACGCCGGTGGCGCGGCCCTCGACGCCGTGCGCCGACTGGCTGAAGACCTCGCCGCGGACGCCGATCAGCTGATTCGTGTTGGTACCGCCGCTCACGCCGGCGTTGAAGCCGGAGAGGCAGTAGGCCGTGCCCGTGTCGGTGTTGGTACGCGCGACGATGCCGGTCGCCGCTCCCGTGGTCGCGGTCTGCTCGGCGGTGATGCCGATCCCGCTCGGCCCGGAGTTCATGGCGTAGATCGCCTCGCCGTTGTTCGTGCCGGAGCCGGACAGGGCCGTGTTGCGCGCGTCGATCGCCGCGCCGCTCGTGCCGCCGGTCGTCTCCGCCTGGATGGCGCTGCCGCTGAGCGAGACCGAGGTCGCGCGCAGCGCATAGCTGGAGTTGCTGGTGGAGGTGGTCGCGACGGTCAGCGGGTTGCCGTTCAGCGACCACGTGACCGGCGGGGTCGGCATCGGGCCGATCGGGCCCTGCGGACCCGTGGGACCGGTCGGACCCTGGATCCCTTGCGGGCCCTGGAGCCCCTGCGGCCCGGTGGGACCCGCGGGGCCCGTCGTCCCCTGTGGACCCTGCGGCCCGGTCGGACCCGGAGGCCCGATCAGGCCCTGCGGACCCTGCGGACCGGTGAGCCCGGTGTCGCCCTTCAGGCCCTGCGGCCCCTGCGGGCCCGTCGGTCCCTGCGGACCCTGGGGACCCTGGGGACCCTGCAACCCGGTGGGCGACCCCACCCACTTCCCCGTCGCGTCGATGACCGGCGTCGCGCCGATGCTGACCGAGTTCGGGTGGATGTCCGCGCCCCTGACGTCCAGCGCGCGCACCGCGAGCTGCGCGTAGGCCTGCGACGGCACGGACAAGCGCGGCACCATCTCCGGATCCGCAGCGACCTGCACGCCCAGGAAGAGGGTCCTGCCGTCGAAGAGGTCGGTCGGGAAGCCGGTGATCCCGCCGAGATCCACGGCGAAGAGCCCGTTGTTGACCGACACCGCGGGGTGGATCTCGGTCCAGCGGGGGACTCCTCCGGTCTGGGAGTTGTAGACGCGGAACGTCAGCTGCACGACGCCATGGACGTTCCCTCCGGCCTGGAGGGTGAGCCGGCCCTGGAACGGCAGCGTCGAGGGGATCTGCGGCTGGGCCACGATGGTCGCCAGCGTCGCGGCGAGAGCCAGGAGGGTGCGCAGGAGTTGCATGAGCCGTCGAGTGCAACCCGGCATCGAACGCAACGGTCGGCCGCCGGCCACCGGGATCCAGGTCGCCAGCGGCCGACCCCCGGACCGCGCCGGGTGCCGGCGACCTTGACCGCCTTGGCATCGGGTCGATGATCCCGCGGTCGGTCCCGGACCGCCCGAGGTGCCGCCCCGCGACTCCGCGGCCGGCCGCAGCGCGTGCGTCCGCGTGCGCCGACCCAAGGAGTGGCGCAGATGGCCTGGCTGTCCGGACCGAGCCGTGAGGAGATCTGGCGCAAGCTCGCCGCCGAGCTGGGCGCCGAATACGTGGCCGGGGGCTTCTGGAAGCGCGACCGGGTCGAGGCCTCGCACGAGGGATGGACGATCACGCTCGACACGTACTTCTCTGCGGCAGCCAAGTGCGACTACACGCGGATGCGGGCGCCGTTCCACAACCGGCGGGGCTTCCACTTCACGGTCTACCGCCGCGGGATGTTCAGCGACATCGCCAAGTGGCTGGGCATGCAGGACGTGGCCGTCGGCCATGAGGAGTTCGACCGCGAGTTCATCATCAAGGGCAACGACCAGCACAAGCTGCGTCACCTCTTCGCCAATCCGCGCCTGCGCGAGCTGATCGCGGCGCAGAAGCAGATCCACCTCAGGATCCATCCGGCCAAGGTGGCCGGTCAGACCGACGAGCTCTGCTTCCACGTGGCCGGCGTGATCAAGGACCTCGCCCGCCTGCGGCTGCTCTTCGACCTCTTCGCGGAGACCCTCGACACGCTGGGCGCCATCGGCGCCGCGAAGGACGACTAGCCGGGCCCCGCGGGCTCACGAGGGCGGCGCGAGGATCCGCGCCAGCTCAGGCGACGCGCGGAAGCTCGCGAACGCCTGCGGCTCCGCCGGGGCGGAGCCGTGCGCGGCGAGGTCCTTCGCCCAGAACCCGACCGCGTGCCAGGCGCCGAGCTTGAAGCCCACGTCGGGGAACGTGCCCACGGACCGGAAGCCCAGGCTCTCGTGCAGCCGCACGCTGGCCGGGTTGGGCAGCGTGATCCCCCCCACCGCCTGGAGGAAGCCCTGCGCGCGCAGCAGCTCCAGGAGGCGCGCATAGAGGCTCCGGCCCAGCCCCCGCCCACGGGCCCCAGCGGCGACGTAGACCGCCGTCTCCAAGGTCCAGCGATACGCGGGGCGCGCCCGGAACACGGTGGCGTAGGCGTAGGCGCGCACGGCGCCCTCCACCTCGGCCACGACCCAGGGGGCCAGATCCTGCCCGGCGGCGATGCGCCGCGCCATCTCGTGCGGCTCGGGTGGCACGAGCTCGAAGGAGATCGCCGTGTCGCGCACGATCGGCGCGTAGATCGCCAGGATCGCCGCGGCGTCGTCGGCGGTGGCGAGGCGGAGGTTCATGACGCCGCAACGCTAGCGGGCAGGAGGGGCCGGAGCCGCGCGGAGAATCCTCCCGGAACCGTCCCTGCGCGGCTTAGCTAGGGGGATGGCCGTCCGTCTGCGTGGCGTCACCAAGAGCTACCGGGAGGGGGAACGCACGCGCGTGGTCCTCGCCCGCCTCGACCTCGACGTCGCCCAGGGCGAGACCGTGGTGCTGCTGGGACGCAGCGGCTCGGGCAAGTCCACGCTCCTCAACCTGATCGCCGGCATCGACCGGCCCGACGCCGGCACCGTGCACGTGGCCGGCACCGAGCTCGCCGCGCTCGACGAGACCGCGCGCACGCTCTTCCGGCGCCGTCACGTGGGCTTCGTGTTCCAGTTCTTCAACCTGATCCCCACGCTCACGGTCCTGGAGAACCTGCTGCTGCCGCTGGAGCTGAACCGGCGCGGCGGGCCGGCGGCGCTCGCCCATGCCCGCGAGCTCCTGGCCGAGGTGGGGCTCGGCGATCGCGCCGCGAGCTACGCTGACGTGCTCTCGGGCGGCGAGCAGCAGCGCCTCGCCCTGGCACGCGCCCTGGTGCACGAGCCGGAGCTGGTCCTGGCCGACGAGCCCACCGGCAACCTCGACGAGCACACGGGCGCGGACGTGCTGCGGCTCCTGCAGCGGTTGGTGCGGGCCCGCGGGCGCACGCTGCTCCTGGTCACGCACAGCCGCGAGCCCCTGGCCATGGCCGACCGCATCCACCGCCTGCACGAGGGCGTCCTGGTGGCCGAGGGCAGGGACTGAACGTGCTCCTGCTGCGCTCCGGACTCCGCCACCTCCTCCGGCATCCGGGCCAGGTCGGGCTCTCGCTCCTCGGCATCGCGCTGGGCGTGGCCGTGGTGCTGGCGGTGGACGTCGCGAGCGGCAGCGCGCGGCGGGCGTTCCAGCTCTCCAGCGAGGCGGTCGCCGGCAGGGCGACGCATCGGATCGAGGGCGGCCCGTCGGGTCTGGCCGAGGAGGTGTACACGCGCCTGCGCGTGCAGCTCGGCGTGCGCGCGGCCGCGCCCGTGGTCGAGGGCTGGTTCGCGGCGAGCCAGGAACCCGGCCGGGCCCTGCGCCTGCTCGGCGTCGACCCGTTCGCGGAGGCGCCGTTCCGCCCCTACCTCGCGCGCGGGCGGGGCGGCGTGGTGCGCGAGCGCGGCGACCTGCTGGGCCCGCTCCTCACCCGGCCGGGCGCCGCGCTGCTCGCCGAGCAGACGGCCCGGCGCCTCGGCGCCGTGCCGGGCGAGCCCCTGCACGGGCGCGCCGCCGGGCGCACCGTCGCGCTGGTGCCGGTGGGCACCTTCGCCCCGGACACGGGCGCGCCCGCGGCGGCGCTCGAGACGATCGTCCTGATGGACATCGCAAGCGCGCAGGAGCTGCTGGGCATGGCGGGGCGCCTCAGCCACGTGGACCTGATCCTGCCCGATGGTCCGGCGGGCGCGGAGCGGACCGCGCGGATCCGCGCGGAGCTGCCGCCCGGCGTCCGGCTGGTCCCCGCGGGCGCGCGCGCCGAGGGGCTCGCGCGGATGACCGAGGCGTTCCACGTCAACCTCGGCGCGCTCAGCCTGCTCGCGCTCGTGGTCGGGATGTTCCTGATCTACAACGCGATGACCTTCTCCGTGGTCCAGCGCCACGCGGTGCTCGGCTGCCTGCGCGCGATCGGCGTCACGCGCGGCCAGCTCCTGCGCCTGATCCTGGGCGAGGCCGCGCTGCTCGGCATCGCCGGCACCGGGCTCGGCACGCTCGCCGGGATCGGGCTCGCGCACGGGCTGGTGGACCTGGTATCGCGCACCATCAACGACCTGTACTACGCGGTGGAGGTGCGCAGCCTGCACGTGGAGGCGCTGCAGGTGGTCAAGGCCGCGGGACTGGGCTTCGCGGCCACGCTCGGAGCGGCGTTCCTGCCGGCGTACGAGGCGGGCGGCGCGCCGCCGCGCGCGGTGCTGCATCGCAGCCGCGCCGAGGCGCGTGTGCACCGGGCCCTGCCGCGCCTGAGCGGCCTGGGGCTCCTGCTCCTCGCGCTCGGGGGCACCCTGATGCTCGCCACCGAGCGCGACCTGATCGTGAGCTACGCCGGGCTCTTCGCCGGCATCCTCGGCTTCGCCCTGCTGGTCCCCGCGCTCCTGGTGCTCGTGCTGCGCGCCGTCGATCCGCTGGCCCGCCGCGCCGGCGTGCTCCCGCGCATGGCCCTGCGCAGCCTCGCGACCACGCTGAGCCGCAGCGCCGTCGCGGTGGCGGCGCTGACCGTCGCCGTGGCCGCCGCGGTGGGGATCGGCACGATGGTCGGGTCGTTCCGCGCCACCGTGGTGGTGTGGCTGGAGCAGGTGCTCGGCGCCGACGTGTACGTGGCGCCCGCGCGCAGCGCCGCGCGGGTGGTGGACGCGGTGCTCTCCCCCGCGCTGGTGGAGCGCCTGCGCGGCGTCGACGGCCTGAGCGGGCTCTCCACCTACCGCACCGTGCGCCTGGACGTGGGCGGCGAGCCCGTGCAGCTCGTGGCGATGGACCTCGATCCACGCATCCAGCGCACGTTCCGCTTCCGCGACGGCACGCCCGGCGACGTGTGGCAGCGCCTGGCGGAGGGCGCGCTCCTCGTGTCCGAACCGTTCCGGTTCCGCACCGGTCTGGGCATCGGCGCGAGCGTGGCCATCCCCACCGACACCGGGGTGCGCGCCTTCCCCGTGGCCGGGGTGTTCGACGACTACGCCACCGACCAGGGCATCCTGATGATGCACCGGCGCGAGTACGAGCGGCACTTCGCCGACCGGGGCATCTCGTCGGTGTCGCTCCTGGCCGCGCCCGGCGTGACGCCGGGGGAACTCGTGCAGCGCGTGGGCCGGCTGCCCACCCTCGGCCAGGAAGTGCACCTGAGCTCCAACGCCGTGCTGCGGCAACGGTCGCTGGAGGTGTTCGACCGCACGTTCACCATCACCCGCGTCCTCTACCTGCTCACCACCGGCGTGGCCTTCGTGGGCGTGCTCAGCGCGCTGCTGGCCCTGCAGCTGGAGCGCACCCGCGAGTTCGGCGTGCTGCGCGCGCTGGGCCTGACCCAGGGGCAGCTCGGCCGCATGGTGGCCCTGCAGAGCGCCGGCATGGGCCTCGTGGCCGGCGTGCTGGCCCAGCCCCTCGGCGCCGGCCTCGCCGCGGCGCTGCTCTTCGTGATCAACCGCCGCTCGTTCGGCTGGGTGCTGCAGATGGAGTGGTCGTGGGCGGTGGCGGCGCAGGGTGTGGGCGTGGCCGCGGGCGCGGCGCTCCTCGCGGGCGTGCTGCCGGCGCTGCGCCTCGCGCGGATGCCGCCGGCGGAGGCGCTGCGCGAGGAGTGAGCCGCTCAGCCGGCGCCCACGAGGGTGAGCGCGAGCGGGGTGGTGAGCGCGGCCAGCGCGGTCGAGAGCACCAGGCTGGCGGCGACCGGGCCGTGCAGGACGTCGAACTCGCGCGCCATCAGGTAGACGTTCACCCCCACCGCCAGGGACGCGAGCAGGACCACCACCTGCGTCTCCATCGGCGGCAGGCCGAGGACGCGGGCCAGCCCCCACACCACCACGGGCTGCACCAGCAGCTTGATGGCGGTGATCGCCGCGCCCGCGCGCCAGCCGTCGCGCACGCCGTACTCGGCCAGCCCCATGCCGAGCACCAGCAGCGCCAGCGGCGCGGCGGCCTGCCCCACCATCTGCAGGGGCTGATCGACGATGCCGGGCAGGCGCAGGCCAAAGAGGCCGAAGAGCGCGCCGCCCAGGATCGAGGCCACGATCGGGTTGGTGAGCACGCCGCGCACCGTGCGGCCCATGCCGCGCAGCGAGAGCTCGCCGTGCCGCGCCCACTCCACCGACACCGTCACCAGGGTCCAGAGCACCAGCGCGTTGCACACCAGCACCAGGGCCACGGCCGGCAGCGCGCCGTCGCCCAGGGTGAGCCTGGCCAGGGGCACGCCGAGCAGCACGTTGTTGGAGAACACGCCGCCCAGCGCGAACACCGACTGCTGCACGCCGTCGAGGCCGAAGCCCAGCGCGCCCACCGCCCGGCCGAGCGCGAACACCAACAGGCAGCCGCCGAAGAATGCGATCAGGAGGCGCGCGTCCACCGGCGGCAGCCGCGAGAGGTCGCTCATCAGGCGGAAGAGCAGCGCCGGCAGGGCGGCGGCGAACACGAAGCGCGACAACGCGTCGCTCACGCTCTTCGGCCAGCGGCCCACCGCCACGAGCAGGTAGCCGGCCAGCACGAGGACGAAGAGCGGCGCGGCGAGCTCGACGTGGTGGAGGAAGGTGGACACGCGGGACCGCCGGCAGCGGGCCCGCAGTGTAGGCACACGGCGCGCGCGCACCATGGACACGCGCGCGCACGTCCGCGATCCTCCCGCGCGCTGGCGCGCCCGCGCCCCCGCGACGCCGATGGCCGACCCCCTCCTCGCCGCCTTCCATGGCACGCTCTGGGCCGCGCTCGGCTCCGGCCTCGGCGCGTGCGCGGCGTTCGCCCCGGCCGCGCCGGCGCCGCGCGGCACCGCCGCGCTGCTGGGGTTCGCGGGCGGGGTGATGCTCGCGGCCGCGCTGCTCTCCCTCCTGCCGCAGGCCCTGGCGCTGCCGCGCGGCGGCCTCGGGCCCGTGCTGCTCGGCTTCGGCCTGGGCGTGGCGCTGATCTGGGCCCTCGACCTCTTCGTGCCGCACCAGCACCCCGGTGCGCCGGCGCAGGACCACGCGAGCGAACGGCGGCTCCATGTCGGCGTGCTGATCGCCCTCGCCATCACCCTGCACAACCTGCCCGAAGGCATGGCCGTCGGCGTGGCCGCGGCGGCGGGGGCGGGTGGCGCGGACACCGGCGCCGTGGTCTGGGCGATCGCCGCGCACAACGTGGTCGAGGGCGTCCTCGTGGCGTTCCCGCTGCGCCTCGCCGGGCTGCGTCCATGGCCGGCCTTCGCCTGCGCCCAGGTCGCGGGGCTCGCCGAAGTCGCGGCGGGGCTCGTGGCCGCGCTCCTGGTCACGCAGGCCGCATGGCTGCTGCCGGCGGCGCTGGCGTTCGCGGGCGGCGCGATGGTGTACCTCGTGTTCGAGGAGCTGCTGCCCGAGGCGCTGCGGGCTGCCGATGGCAACGCCGCCTCGCTGGGCGGCACCGCAGGCATCGTGCTCGTGCTGGTGCTGGGCGCCGCGACCGGTTGAGCCGGCGGCGCCCCTGACTGCGGAGCGCAACGCGGACGCAGGCTCTTGATCTTCGCCGCCATCGGCGACAATGCGCCGTTCCATGACCACGCCGCCTTCTGCACCCGGTTCGCGCACCCACTTCGGATTCGGCGCGGCGCTCGCCGCACACGCCCTCCTGGTCGAGCACCGCGCCAACGAGGGCTGGCAGCCGGCACGCATGGCGCCGCGGCAGACCGGTGCCGTGCCCATGGGCAGCGGCGCGGTGCAGTACGGGCTCTCGGTGTTCGAGGGGATGAAGGCATTCCGCGGACCCGACGGCAAGGTGCACCTGTTCCGCCCCGACCGGCACGCCGCGCGCATGCGCGCCAGCGCGGAGCGCATCTGCCTGCCGCCGATGCCCGAGCAGGACTTCGTGGCCCACGTGGCCGCGTTCACCCGGGCGCAGGAGCACCTCGTGCCGCCGCACGGCCAGGGAGCGCTCTACCTGCGCCCCACGCTCGCCGCGGCCGAGGAGTTCCTCGGCATGCGCCCGGCCACGTACCACGTGTTCGCGATCCTGGCCACGCCGGTCCCGCGCCCGGCCAGCAAGCCGATCGGCCTCGCGATCGAGCGCGAGATGGTGCGCGCCGCGCCGGGCGGCGTGGGTGCCGCCAAGACCGGCGGCAACTACGCCGCCAGCATGCTGGCCGCCGAGCGCGCCAAGGCGAAGGGGCTCGACCAGGTGCTCTGGCTCGACGCCTTCGAGCATCGCTACCTCGAGGAGGCCGGGGTGATGAACGTGTTCGTGGCGCTCGACGGCCGCGTGGTCACACCGCCCCTCGACGGCACGATCCTCCCCGGCGTCACGCGCGAGTCCTGCCTCGCGCTCCTGCGCGGGCTGGGGGTGCCGGTGAGCGAGGAACGCATCGCCCTCGACGAGCTGGTGGCGGCGCAGCAGCGCGGCCAGCTGCGCGAGATCCTGGGCACCGGCACCGCCGCGTGCGTGGTGACCATCGACCGGGTGCTGGGCGGCGGCATCGAGCTGAGGCCGACCAGCACCGAGCTGGCGCAGCGCCTGCGCGCGGCGCTGGAACCGATCCAGGACGGCCGCGCCCCCGACCCGCACGGCTGGCGGGTCAAGGTCGACGCGGTCCGCGCGCCCGCCGGCATGGCCGAGCGCAGCGCCGAGGCCTGAGCCGCCCGTTGCCCCGCACGCCAGGGAACCCGCGCCGGCGCGGCCTCGCGGTGGCGCTCCTCGCCGCCGCCGCCGCCTGCACTCGGGCGCCGCAGGACGAGCCGCGCCTGGACATCGCCGCGATCCTGGGCGGCGGCGACACGGCTGGCTACGCGCGGGTCGAGGGGCCGCGGCCCTTCGTGTTCCCCGACGACCACGGCCCGCACCCGCAGCACCGCAGCGAGTGGTGGTACTGCACCGGCAACCTGGAGGGCGAGGGCGGCCGCCGCTTCGGGTACCAGCTCACGTTCTTCCGCGCCAGCGCCGCTCCGGGCGCGCCGGAGCGCGCCTCGGCCTGGGCGACCAACCAGGTGTACATGGCGCACCTCGCGCTCACCGACGTGGCGGGGCGCAGCTTCCACCACCACGAGCGCCTGGCGCGCGGCGCCGCAGGTCTCGCGGGCGCGAGCGCGCGGCCCTTCGCGGTGTGGCTGGAGGACTGGCGCCTGGACGCCGAAGCCCTCGAGCCCCTCACCCTGCGCCTGCGCGCGCGCGAGGGCGGGACCGCGCTCGACCTGCGGCTGGTGGCCACGAAGCCGATCGTCCCGCAGGGCGAGCGGGGCTTCAGCCAGAAGGGGCCCGAGCCGGGCAACGCCTCGCACTACTACTCGAGCACGCGCATGGCCAGCACCGGCCACGTGGAGGCCGGCGGCGTACGCCACGCGGTGCGCGGCGCGAGCTGGCTGGATCGCGAATGGGGCACCAGCGCCCTGGGCGAGGGGATCGCCGGCTGGGACTGGTTCGCGCTCCAGCTCGACGACGGCCGCGAGCTCATGTTCTACCGCCTGCGCCGTGCCGACGGCGGCATGGCGCCGCACTCGAAGGGCTCCCTGGTGGCGGCGGACGGGAGCGTGCGCGTCCTGCGCGCCATGGACGTGGGCCTCGAAGAGCTCGGCCGGTGGTCCAGCCCGCACAGCGGCGCGACCTACCCCGGGCGCTGGCGCGTGCGCGTGCCCGATGCCGGTCTCGAGCTCGAACTGGAGCCGGTGCTCGCCGACCAGGAGCTGCGCGTGGCTTTGCGCTACTGGGAGGGCGCGGTGGACGTGCGCGGCACCGCAGCCGGACGCGGCTACGTGGAGCTGACCGGCTACCGCTGAGCGCACGACTCGCGCGCTTGCCTCGCCGAGGGATCCACACCGCTTCTCGGATTCCTGCCTGGATCGGCCGGTGTCCATGCCCCACAAGGGGGCCCATGCGCAGACTCCTCGTCGCTCTCGGCCTGGCAGCGGTCCTCACCGGGGCCCTGGGCCTGAGCCTCAGTGCCTGCTCCACCAGCTACCCGCACGCCGGAACCGAGATCCTGGGCAAGTCCTTCCCACGCGTGCGCGGCGCCTCGCTCGATGGCAAGGAGTACGTGCTGCCGGACGCCTTCGCGGGCGCCCCCGTGCTCCTGCTGATCGGTTACGAGCAGGACACCCAGTTCGATCTCGACCGCTGGCTGCTCGGACTGCAGCAGGCCGGCGTCCAGGTGCGCACCCACGAGCTGCCGACGATTCCCGGCCTGGTGCCGGGGCTTTTCGCCGGGCGCATCGACGCCGGCATGCGCTCGGGCATCCCCAAGGAGGATTGGCCGGCCGTGATCACGATCTACCGGGACGGGGCGGACGTGGCGCGCTTCACCGGCAACGAGAACCGCCTGCCCGGACGCATCGTCCTCCTGGACGCGCAGGGGCGCGTCGCGTTCTTCCACGACCGCGGCTACTCGGTGGCCACGTTGCAGCGGCTGCAGGACGCGCTGGCGAAGTTGCGCTGAAGGGACCGCGCCGCGCGGGGGCGAACTCGTCCTGGAGCATCGGCCCCTCCACCCACACCTTGGTGCCGGCCTCCTCCAGGACTCCCAGGACGATGTTCGCCTCGAAGGCGGTGCGCGCCACGTGGGCACTAGCGGCTAGGAATGCCCGTACATGACGTGCTCCATGGGCGGTATCGAAACCGTGTGGGTTGCCACCGGGTAGGCCGTCCGGTGAGACGAACGGGGGCAGATGCCAGGGTGGCCGACCTCCTGGTACCCATGAACCCTCGGGCCCCAGTTCCCCACTGACCCCGGTCTCGGCTTGTTCGACCGGCGCGCGAAGGCACCGCACGCGGGCGAGCAGCGCGGCGTCGGACAAGAGCAGGAGAGGGCAGGAGCACGTTGCGCTGTTCGTGGCGGCGGCTCTCGTCGATCCCTTGTCTGACCTGGGCGTGGGTCGGGCTGCGGCGCCGACCCTCCTCTCGCACCTGATCCCGGAACGCGAGTACGCGCTCGCACCTGGTTGCCGGTGACGCGCGCTGCATGCAGAATCGAGACGCATGGCGCCTGTCCGCTGGAGCTGGCTGCCGATCCTCCTGGCGGCGTGCCACGGCGATTCCGCGACGCCGGCTCCGCCGCAGGAGCCCTGGGTGCGCACGATCGTCCTCGCCGACCCCCTGTTCGGCGGAGGTGCCACGTTCGCACGGCGTGTGCTGGGAAATCTCGCCCATCGCCCCACCGGGGACCCGTTGCGCCGGCGCGCCTTCTTGGAGGAGCAGTGCGCCCAAGCCGACCGTGAGGCGAGCGCCGCGGTCATCGAGCTAGTGCCGCGCGACATCGCCGGAGAGGTCTGCTCGTTCCTGGGCAGCGCTGCCGGCAACGCACAGATGTGGGCAGAGGCGACCGCACTGACCCTGTACGCGCAGCATGGCGACGGGTTCGCCACGGAGGCGGCGCGCAGGTTCGGCGACGAGAATGCCGTGGGCAAGGCAGCGCGGAGGCGCTTCTTCGCTGCCGTGGGAGCACTGTCCCAGGGAGAGAGTGCGTCGCCTTCGCTGCTCGCCTTCGAGCTCGCCGCACAATACGTGACACCTGAGCTCGCGCGTGCCATCGCGACCTTCCACCAGAGTCCCGCCGGCACGCGGTGGCTGCAGGCGAGGAGCGCGGCGTTCCCACGCACGGCACGGCGCTTCTCGGAGCTGGGCCGGGCCCTGCGCTCTGCAGGGTTCTGGCAGCTCCTGGACGAGCAGGATGGGGAGGACCTGGTGCTCCCCAAGGCAGAACATCGCTGATCCGTGCCATCTGGCAGAACCGCAGTCGCGTCGACGCGCAGGGGCGCGTCGCGTTCTTCCACGACCGCGGCTACTCGGTGGCCACGTTGCAGCGGCTGCAGGACGCGCTGGCGAAGTTGCGCTGAAGGGACCGCGCCGCGCGGACTCAGTCGCCGCCGTCGAGCTGCGCCCCGGCGCTGCGCGCCTCGAGAATCGCCTTCTGGGCCATCGGCAGATCCGGCGCACCGACCCAGACGCTCACGCCCTCAAGGTTCATCAGGCGCTGCGCCACGGCGAACTCGTCCTGGCGCATCGGCTCCTCCACCCAGGCCTTGATGCCGGCCTCCTCCAGGACTCCCAGGACGATGTTCGCCTCGAAGGCGGTGCGCGCCACGTGGGCGACGACGGGCTCGGGATGCTCGGGCATGACGGTGCTCCTTGGGCGGTATCGGAACCCTGTGCCGCGCCGCCGGCAACCCGCCCCCTGAGGGCGTCGGCGGGTGCGGCGCGCCGAGACGCAACGCCCGCGGACCTCACGGGTTTTCGAGTGCTTCCCCCGTGCCGCCCGCCTCGGCCTCGGCGCCGGCCTCCGCCCCCAGACGCTGCAGGCGGGCGCGCAGCTTGGCGTTCTGCTTGCGAAGGAGACCGCTGCTCTGCTCCAGGCGCCGGATCTCGTCGAGGAGGGCCTTGGCCTGGGCATGCGGCACGGCGAGGGTGGCACTGGGCCCATGCGCCTGGACCCAGGCCTGAAGTCCCGCCCGGTCTGCGGTGCGGAGGGAGGTGGACATCCCGCCGATCGAAGCAGCCCGAGGCCCGCCACGCCAGCAGGGGCGGCCGTGCGGCCGCCACCGCCTCCGCAGCCCGGGCGGCGCGGAGCCGCTATCGTGCCAGGCCATGGGCTCGTCCGAGGAGACCCCGGCCGCGGACGCCGCCGGCGGCGATCCCGAGGTCGTACTCGGCTTCGCCGGAGGAACGGCCGAGGCCGGTCGGATCGGCGCCCTGTTGCGCGCGCACGCGATCCAGGTGCGCATCGAGGATCCAGGCCCGGACGCCGAGGGCACCGACCACGCGCTCTGGGTGCGAGCGTCGCAGCGCGCGCAGGCACGGGCGGTCCTGGACGCCGGCCGTACCGCGCCGGCCGCGCCCGCGCCGTCACCCTCCGTGCGCCTGGTCTCCGCCAACACGGTCGTGCTGGTGCTCGCCGCCGCCGGTCTGTTGCAGACCGTCCTGGCTCTCGCCATCTTCAACTCTGGCGGCGTACTGGGGATCGTCGCGATCGCTGCCAGCCTCGCGGTGGACGTGGCGCTGCTCGCCTGTGCGCTCAGCTACCGCAGGCGCCGGGTGGCCCAGACCTGAGTCCGCGGTGCGTGGCGGACCGGTCCGCGTGGGGCGGGTACCTCGCAGCCCCGCGCCCGCCGACGCGCCCGGCGGCGAGGGCTCCGCACCCTGGATTCACGCCGCCGCCCGTTCCACCACGGCCTCGAGGTACTCGGCAGGGACCGCCAGGGAGCCGTCGGTGGCGCGGTTCGAGCGCCGCAGCAACGCCAGGATCGCCTCGGCCAGGGACTCCTGCCCCTCGGGCGGCAGCGCCGCGAACGCCTTGAGCGTCGGCCCGTACCAGGTCCGGAACTCGTCGAGGAAGTGCTCGGCCGAGCGGTAGCGGAACGTGAAGTGGCGCCGCCGCAGCGCGAACGATCCCGCCGCCGCGCCGAGCAGCTCGCGCAGGCCGTCCTCGGTGCCCCACACCATGGGCGAGCGCAGGCCGGCGGGAGGCGGCACATGGCTGGCGATCAGGCGGAACAGGTCGCCGAGGAAGCCGGCCGGCGTCCAGCTCGCCAGGCCGATCCGGCCGCCCGGCCGGCAAACGCGGGCCAGCTCGCGCGCGGCGCTCGCGTGGTCGCTCGCGAACATCACGCCGAACGTGGAGAGCACCGAGTCGAACGTGCCGGTGGCGAAGGGCAGCTCCTCCGCCGCGGCGACCTCGGTGGCGAGGGGCAGTCCGTCCGCCTCCGCGCGCCGGCGCGCCGCGTGCAGCAGTTCGGGGACGAAGTCGGCGGCGACGACGTCGCAGCCGCAGCGCGCCGCGGCCAGGGCGGCGTTGCCGTTCCCTGCCGCGACGTCGAGGACGCGCTGGCCGGCGCGCAGGTCGACGCTCTCGCACAGGCGCTCGCCCACCAGCTGCAGGCGGCTGCCGATGCGGGCGAAGTCGCCGGACGCCCAGGTGGCCTGGAGGCGCCGGCGCAGGACGGACGGATCGGGGATAGTGGACGGGCTCGTGCCCGTGGTCGGTGGCTGGCTCATGGTCTAGGCAGGTTGGGTGGTGTGCGCGGCCTCGTTACGCTCGTGCCGCGAGTGAACCAGTTAGCCCGGCACGCGCGGGGCCGCCATGACCGAACGTCCTAGTTCCCTGCCCCAGCGTCCGGATCCGCGCAGCACCCCCGCTGCGCGTCCGGCCACCCTGCCCGGCGGTCCGTCCGCGCCGGGTCCCGAGGGCGATCCGCTCTCCGACGTCCTGCGCACCGTCCGCCTCACCGGGGCGGTGTTCTTCGACGTCCGGGCCAGCGATCCCTGGGTGGCGGAGGCACCGCCCGCCCGCGCCATCGCCCGGCACGTACGCCCCGGGGCGCAGCACGTCCTGGAGTTCCACGGCATCGTCGCGGGCGCCTGCTGGGGCGGATTGGTGGGCGAGCCCCCGATCCGCCTCGAGGCGGGCGACGTGATCGTCTTCCCCCACGGCGATGCGCACGTCCTCTCCAGCGCGCCGGGCATGCAGGGCAGCGTCGATCTCGGGTTCTACGAACGCCTGCCGCAGATGCGCCTGCCGGTGCTCGTGCAGGAGGGCCCTCCTGGCCCGCCCAGCGCGCACGTCGTGTGCGGCTTCCTCGGCTGCGACCTCCGCCCGTTCCATCCGCTGATCGCCGCGTTGCCCCGCGTGCTGCACCACCGCGCCAGGGATGCGGGAGATGCCGACTGGACGGCGGCCCTGCTGCGCCAGGCGCTCGTGGAATCGCAGTCGGAACGCGCCGGCAGCGGCTCCGTCCTGACCAAGCTGAGCGAGCTGGTGTTCGTGGGGCTCGTGCGGCGCCACATGGAGACCCTGCCGCCCGGTGCGTCCGGCTGGCTCGGCGCGCTGCGCGACCCCGTGGTGGGGCGGGCGCTCGCGCTCCTGCACGAGCGTCCCGCCCATCGCTGGAGCCTGGACCAGCTCGCCCGCGCGGTCGCGGCCTCGCGCTCGGTCCTGGCCGAACGGTTCCGCGCCGGCCTCGGCATCCCGCCCATGCACTACCTCACGCGCTGGCGCATGCAGCTCGCCGCCGACCTGCTCGAGCGCACGCCCGCCGGGATCGGCGCGGTGGCGGCCGAGGTCGGCTATCACTCCGAGGCCGCGTTCCACCGGGCGTTCCGCAAGATCGTCGGCGTGCCGCCGGGGACGTGGCGTCGGCGGCGCGGGATCGGCACGGGCTGAACCCGGTTGGACACCGCCGTCCACACGAAGGAGGCATCGGCGCGCGTGTCCCCGGGCGCGCCGGCTCCCGCGCATGCGCCTCCTGGTCCTGGGACTTCTCGTCCTTCCCGCGTGCCGCGAGGATCCGGAGCCCCCCGACCCCGGCGAGGCCACGAGCGCGGCGCCTGCCACGCAGCCGGCGCTGGCCGACGGGCGCATGCTCGAGGCGGCGTTCCCGGGCCCCACGCACTCGCGCACCAACCCGGTCCAGACTCCGTACGGCACCCTCGAGCAGCACACGCAGATGTTCCAGGACGAGCACGGTGCCTTCGGGGTGCAGTGGACCGAGTTCCCCTCGGAGCGCGTGGCACGCTCGTCGCGCGAGGCGATCTACGAGCAGAGCGTGCGCGGTGCCGCGGCTGCGACCGGCGCGCAGGTCCGGGAGCAGCGCCGCGTGGACCTCGGCGGTGTGGAGGGGCGCGAGGTGCTGGTCGACGACGGCCGCGACCACGCCTACCGGGCGCGCTTCTTCCTGGTGGGCAATCGGCTGCACCATGCCACCGTGGCGACCACGCCCGCGCGCATGGCCGAGCCCCGGGTGCAGAGCTTCTTCGACTCGCTGCGGCTCGTGCCCAGGAAGCCCTGACGCAGGGCGCGGCGGCGGCGGGCGGGCCGCTGCATCCGTCCCGTGCCCGCACAGGACGCGGACGCTGCCAGCCCCTCACTCCGCGATCCCCGCCTCCACGTCCACGCTCACCGGGCAGTGGTCGGAGCCCTGGACCTTCGGATGCAGCGCCGCGGCGCGCACGAAGGGCCGCGCCGCCGCGCACGCGAACACGTAGTCGATCCTCCAGCCGACGTTGCGCTGGCGCGCACCCTGGCGCTGGCTCCACCAGGAGTAGTGACCGCCGCGGTCCTCGAACAAGCGGAAGGTGTCGTGCCAGCCGGTGGCCACCCAGCGGTCCAGCTCCGCGCACTCCTCGGGCAGGAACCCGCTGGTGCCGCGGTTCTCGCGCGGCCGGGCGAGGTCGATCTCCCTGTGCGCGGTGTTGAAGTCGCCCATCACCAGCACGCGCAGGCCGCGCGCGCGCTCGCGCTCCAGGCGCCGATGCAGGGTGCGGTAGAACTCGAGCTTGAACGGCACGCGACCGTTGTCGCGCTCCTTGCCGCTGCCGTTGGGGAAGTACACGTTGGCGATCAGGAGCCGGCCGGTGCGCGCCAGTTGGACGCGCCCCTCGGCGTCGAACTCGGGCAGGCCCAGGGAGGTCTCGACGGCCGCGAAGGGCCGGCGCGCGTAGAGCGCCACGCCGCTGTAGCCCGGACGCTGCGCCGGCGCGAAGTGCACGTGCCAGCCGCGCGGTGCGGCCACCTCGGGCCGAAGCTGCTCCGGCGCGGCGCGCACCTCCTGCAGGCCGACGACGTGGGCGCGGCTGCGCCGCAGCCACTGGAGGAACCCCTTCTCCGCGCACGCGCGCAGGCCGTTCACGTTCCACGACACCACGCGCAGCGGGCCCGCGGGCGCACCGGCGGCACGACTGGGGCGCACCACGGCCTCAGCCCCGCAGCGCTTCCTGCACCCGCGCGACGACGTCGGCGGCGGGGATCTCGCTCTTCACGCTGCCGCGGCGCACCACGAACTCCACCACGCCCTCCTCGGCGCGGCGGCCCACGATGACCTGCACGGGGAAGCCCAGCAGGTCCAGGTCCTTGAACTTGGCGCCGGGCGAGAGCGGCCGGTCGTCGAGGCACACGTCCAGGCCCGCGGCCTGCAGGCGCCCGTGGAGGTCCTCGCCCAGCTTCGATTGCGCCTCGCGCTTGATGTCCAGGATCGCCACCGCCACGACGAACGGCGCGATCGCCGCGGGCCACACCATGCCCTTCTCGTCGTGATTCTGCTCGATCGCCGCGGCGGCCGTGCGGCTCACGCCGATCCCGTAGCAGCCCATCACGAACGGCTGCGGCTTGCCGTTCTCGGCCATGAACGTGGCGCCCATCGCGGTCGAGTACTTGGTGCCGAGCTTGAAGATGTGGCCCACTTCGATGCCGCGCGCCTGGCGCAGCGGACCCTTGCCATCGGGCGAGGTCTCTCCGGCGCGCGCGGTGCGCAGGTCGTGGAACTCGGGCATCCGGCAATCGCGGCCCAGGTTGACGTCGAGGCAGTGGAAGCCGGTCTCGTTGCAGCCGGTGAGCAGGTTGGTGCGCCCCTGCACGGTGAGGTCGGCGAGCAGGCGCACCTTCACGCCCAGGTTCACCGGCCCGGCGAACCCCACCTCGGCGCCGGTGGCGGCCCGGATCGACGCCTCGTCGGCGAGCTTCAGGGAGAGGCAGTTGAGCGCGTTGGCGAGCTTCACCTCGTTGATCTCGAGGTCGCCGCGCATCAACACCGCCACCACCTCCTCGCGGTCGTGCCACACCGCCTTGTAGAGCACCGTCTTGGCCATCGCCGCGGCCGGCAGACGGAAGAACTCCTCCAGCTGCTGCACCGACCGGATCTCCGGCGTGGCGTGCTTCGCCATCGGTCGCGCCGGCCCGCCCTCGGGCGCCGCGGGCGCGACCGATGTGGCCTTCTCGACGTTGGCGGCGTAGCCGCTCTCCGCGCAGTAGAGGATCGTGTCCTCGCCGGTGTCGGCGAGGACCATGAACTCCTCGCTGCCGCTGCCGCCGATCGCGCCGGCATCGGCCTGCACCACGCGGAACTTCAGGCCGCAGCGCTCGAAGATGCGCCGGTAGGCGCGGTCCATGCGCGCGTACGCGGCATCGAGGCCCTTCTGGTCCGCGTCGAACGAGTACGCGTCCATCATGATGAACTCGCGCCCGCGCATGAGGCCGAAGCGCGGCCGGATCTCGTCCCGGAACTTGTCCTGGATCTGGTAGAGGTTGACCGGGAGCTGCTTGTAGGACGTGACCAGCGTGTCCACGAAGTCGGTGATCACCTCCTCGTGGGTCGGGCCCAGGCAGAGCTCCGTCTGCTTGCGGTCCTTGAGCGTGAACAGGATCCCGTCGTTCACGTAGCGGTCCCAGCGTCCCGACGAGGTCCACAGCTCCTTGGGCTGCAGGATCGGCATCATCACTTCCTGCGCGCCCTCGCGGTCGAGCTCCTCGCGCACGATCTGGCTGAGCTTGCGCAGCGTGCGCCACATCAGCGGGCCGTAGGTGTAGACGCCGGCGGCGGTCTTCACGATGTAGCCGCCGCGCGCGAGCAGGCGGTGGCTCACGACCTCGGCGTCGGCGGGGTCCTCGCGGAGCGTGACGACCAGGAGTTGGCTGAGGCGCATGAGGGGGCGAGAGCGTAGCGGCGGCGCGCGCGCGACACCAAGGCCGCGCGCGGCGCGCGGCCCGGGCTCAGACCAGGAGCACGAGCGCCAGCCCCGTGGCCCCCGCCAGCAGCGTGCCGGCGAGCGCCAGGAACACCGTGCGGCCCACCGCGCGATCACCCGACACCAGCACCATGCTGGCCTTCACCACGGTGTTGACCGCCACCGCCAGGAAGATCGCGCCCGCGCCGACGCGCGCGTCCAGCGCCTCTTGGGCCTTCACCTGCTGGCCCACGGCGACCGTGATCGCGTCCACGTCAACGATGCCCGAGAGCGCCGCGGTCAGGTACAGGCCGGTGGTGCCGATGAGGATCGTGGCCAGCTCTCCGGCGGTGCGCACCAGGAGGAAGAGACCGGTGAGCTTGAGCGCCGGACCCAGCGCGAAGGGCGTGCTGAGCTTGAGCGCGCCCTCCGCCGTGCCGCCCTTGGCCCGGCGCGCCAGCCAGAACGCCACAAGCCCTCCGGAGACGAGCATCGCGCCGACCGGCGCGAGCAGCGTGGTGAACAGCGCGGTAGCGAACGCCGCGGACACGATCAGGACGCGCAGCGCCATCACGCTGCACGCCGCCAGCACCGCCGCCACGATCGAGTGGCGCAGGTGCGGCGTGCGCCGCGACTGGGCCGCCATGGCGAGGCTCGTGGCGGTGGAGCTGACCATTCCGCCGGCCAGACCGGTGAGCACCAGCCCCCGGCCGGGCCCGATCGTCCGCACCAGGACGTAGCCGACGAAGCTGAGGCCCGAGATCGCCACCACCAGGAACCAGAGGCTGTACGGGTTGACCAGGGCGAGGCGCTGCATGGTCGGCTCCGCCACGTGCGCGGCGCGCAGCTGCTCGGCCAGCCAGGGCCAGTCGAGCGGGCCGAAGTCGCGGTCGGGCAGGAGCGGCAGGAGCACCAGCGCCACGAGCCCGAACTTGACCGCCGCGGCGATCTCGGCGCGGGTCAGGGTGCGCACGAAGGTGTGCAGCGGCACCTTCACGGTGAGGATCCCGGTGACCACCACGGCCAGCGCGATGGCGAGCGGGATCTGCCCGGCGAAGCAGAGCACGCCGAGGCCGAACGTGAGGAAGAGCGTGAGCACCGAGGTGGTGCCGTAGTGGCCCGTGGCCCGCGCGCGCACCGCGTAGACCGTGACCGCGAACGCGGCCACGGCCACGAACGCCACCACGGTGAACATGCCGTTGGCTCCCAGCTTGGGGTCGAGGTGCTGGGCCGTCGCGCCGAAGAGCGCCGCCAGGATGTGCGTGCGGATCCCGGCCGGGTTGCGTGCGGCCACGGACTCGGCCGCGCCGTCCGCCTCGGGCGCACTCTTGCCCATCTCGCGCTCGACCCCGAGGAAGGCGCCGCAGAACAGCGCCGCGAGGTAGCCGTAGACGACGGTGGTGTCGATCGCCATCACCTGGGAACGGAGCCCGGAAGCGTATCCGCCGCCCCCTTCCGCCAGCTCGCGATCATCCGCCGGCGAAGCGCCGGAACGGCCGGATCGTGTCGATCGCCGCGGCCAGCCCGGCGGGCGTGTGGGCGCCGTGCCAGCAGTAGTCGCGCCCATCGACCAGCACCACCGCCACGTCGCGGCCGAAGGGCCGCTCGGCCAGCAGGGCGTCGCGGTGCTTGCCGGTGAACGCATAGGGCTCCGAGGGCAGGAGCACGAGTTCCACCGCCAGTTCCTGCACCTCGTCGGGCCGGAGTTCCGGATAGCGCTCCGCGCGGTCGGCGGTGACGTTCACGGCGCCGGCCCGCGTCAGGACGTCGTGGACATAGGTGTCGCGGTTCACCGCCATCCAGGGCCGCAGCCAGATCGGCAAGAAGACCCGCACGGGGGCCCGGCCGAAGCCCACCACCTCGCCGCGCAGGATCTGCGCCTCGATCTCCAGGGTGACGGCCGCGGCCTCGTCCTGGCGGCCGAAGAGCGCGCCCAGGTCGCGCACCACCCCAGCGGCCTCCACCACCGTGCGCGGCATCGACTCGTGCACGGCGCAACGCTCGCGCAGCGCGGCGATGTGCTCGGGTCGGTTCTCCTCCGAGTTGACCAGGACGAGGTCGGGGGCGAGGGCGGCGATGCGTTCCAGGTCGGGGTTCTTGGTGCCGCCCACCTTGGGCAGGGCGGCCACCGCGGCCGCGGGCTCCGCGCAGTAGCGGGTCACGCCGACGAGCCGATCGCCCACGCCGAGGGCGAAGAGCGTCTCGGTGAGGCTCGGCACGAGGGAGACCACGCGGCGCGGAGGGGACACGGATGAGGATGCCTCGGTCGGGGGCGGCGGGCCGGTCGGAGCGGCGCACCGGGGAGCTTCGCCCCGGCCCGGGGCCCACGGCAAGGTGCGTTCCGGCGCCGCCGCGGCGCTCGGGATGCACGCGGGGAACCCCCCGCCCCCGTGCGCACGTCCGGTGCTAGAGTCTTCGCCCGCGCCGGCCCCGGCGCCGCCGACTCTCTCCCGTGCCAGCCACAGCGTCCATGTCCAGAGCGATTCCCCGCGCGTTCCTCCTCTCCCTCCTCGTCATCCCCGCGGCGGTCCAGGCCCAGGAGCCTGCCCCGGTCGTGCGGCCGCGCGCGATCGTGCGGCCGGCGCTGCCGTTCGCGCTCGACCCGGCCGCCGCGTTCGCGGACCAGGTGATCGTGAAGTTCGTCGAGGGACGCGCCGTCCGCCTGCGCGACGGCGTGTTCCAGGGCCTCGGCGCGGACGAGCGCCGCGCGCTGGCCGGCCTGCTGGGCGACGCCAAGGTGCAGCGCCTGTTCACGCGCACCGAGGACGACCTGGACGCCGAGCGCGCCGCGCTCCAGCCACGCCTGCCCGCGGGTGAGGCGCCGCTGGCCGACCTCAACATCTACTACCGGGTCACGACCTCCGGCGCCGCGGCGACCGAGGCGTTGGTGAACGGCCTGCTCGCGCTGCCGTGCATCGAGACCGCCTACGCCGAGCCGCGCCCGGTGCCGCTGGGCGACATCCCCCCCACCACGCCGCTCTTCGAGAGCGGGCAGACCTACCTGGGCGACGCTCCGGCCGGCTACGCGTACCTGCGCTTCGCCTCCATCGTGGGCATGCGCGCCCCCACGCAGACCATCGCCCAGCTCGAAGGCAGCTGGCACTTCGGTCACGAAGACGTGGACGGGCTCGTGACCAGCAGCGTGATCGGCGTGGTCCCCGGCAGCGGCTACGACGGCTGGCGCGACCACGGGACCGCGTGCGTGGGCATCCTCGCCGCGGGACGCAACGCCTACGGCACGCGCGGGCTGGCCAACAAGCCCAAGGCCCTCAGGCTCTCCAGCCTCGCCAACGGCAGCGCCAACATGATCAGCCTGGTCACCGCGCAGCTGCAGGCCGGCGACGTGATGACCTCCAGCTACGCGTTCGCGGGCGGCAACGTCCACTACCCGCTCGACTTCTACCAGGCCGACTTCGACGCCGTGCGCGCCGCCGCCAACAAGGGCATCTGCTACGCATTCGGCGCCGGCAACACCAACCAGAGCCTCGACAACACCTCGATCTACGGATCGCGCTACCTGCCGGCATCGGCCAGCAGCGGCGGCTTCATCATCGGCGCGAGCGACGCGGGCACGACCAACCGCGCCGGGTTCAGCAACTACGGCACGCGCATCGACGCCAACGGCTGGGGCTCGCAGGTCACCACGATCGGCTACGGCGACCTGTTCAATCCCAACGACGTGCGCCAGCACTACACCAGCAACTTCGGCGGCACGTCGGCCGCCGGTCCCGCGGTGGCCGCGGTGATCGCGTCGTGGATCGGCGCCGTGCGCGAGCAGAACGGGGTGACGCTCACGGTGGAGCAGGTGCGCACGGCCCTGCGCACCACCGGGACCCCCGTGAACAGCAACGTCGGCACGCGTCCCGACCTGGAACGCCTCCTGGCCATGCAGAGCCTGCCGGACGGGCTCCTGGTGACCCAGGACGGCGCGCCCGGCGGCGCGTTCACCTACGAGGTCCGCGGCAACCCCGGCGAGCAGTACGCCGCGGTGCTCTCGGCCGCGCGCGCCCGCGTGGCGCTCGGCGTCAACCGTCCGCTCCTGGTCGACCCGGCCACGCTCCTGCTCCTCGGCCAGGGCACCCTGCCGGCCGCGGGCGTGCGCAGCGTGACGGTGCCGATCCCCAACGACCCCTCGCTCAAGGACCTCGACGTGTACCTGCAGGCGGCGTTCGTGCGCGGCGGACTGCACCTGTCCAACAGCGCGGAGCTGTGGGTGAAGTAGGCCGCGGCGCCGGCGTGCGCCTCCTCACCACGGCCGCCGCGGCGTGGCGGTCACGAACGCGCGGCCGTCCAGGACGATCATCGGGTCCTGGCGGTTCTGGGGGTGGTTGCGCTTCACGAGCGCGTAGGTGTGCTCGGCGCCGTCCGACCCCACCAGGGTCAGCGAGTCCGCGGTGGCGCGCCACGTGCCCGAGTGGCGGGTCTCGCCGGCCACCGAGCCGAACGGGTTGCTCGACGAGCTCACCGCGTGGAACACGTAGCTGCCGTCGGCCCCGAGGGTGAGCGTGGTCGAGGTCATCGAGCCGCCGCCGTTGGTGGCGTTGAAGTTGGCGAGGTAGGCCCACTGGCCGGCCAGCTCGGCCCGGCTCTCGCCCGGGGCCCCGGGCTTCGGCGCGGCCATCGAGGCGAGCACGGCCTGCAGCGTCCTGGCGCGGCGCGCCAGGACGTCCTGGTAGCCGAGCGCCACCAGGGCGCATGCCGCGCCCTGCCCCAGGAACCCGTGCACGCGCACCTCGAGGCGGCGGCCGGCGGGATCGCTGCCGGTGAACACGTAGAGGCGTCCGTCCACTTCGCCGAAGCGCACCTTCTGCACCTTGCCCTGGCGGGTCACGCCGGGCTGGAGCTGCTGGATCGCCTCTTCGACCTGCGCCTCCACCGCCGCGCCATCGAGGGCACGGGTCTCCGGGTCGGCGACCAGGACGTAGGCTTCCTCCAGCACGCCATCGGGATTGGCGTCGGCGGGCACGAGCAGCGTGCCCTGCTCGCCGTCCTGCATCCGCCAGCCCTTGGGCAGGTCGAAGGCCACGCCGCGGAAGCGTTGCGCCGTCCCGCCGGGCAGCGGCGTGCGCGCGGCCGGCGGCGTGGCGGCGCCGCCCTCCTCGGGCGCGCGCGGCTCTGCACCCGCGGGCCGGACCTGCGGCGCCTCGGCGGCCTCGGCCGGCTCGGCGCGCGGCTCCGGCTTCGTGCGCGGCGCGGGCCCGGCCGGGCGCAGCGACGCGAGGATCGCCGCCAGGTCGACGTCGCGCCGCAGAAGCGTGTCGGCGAAGCCGAGCGCCACCACGGCGCACACCTTGGCGCCGGCGCGGAACCCGTGCACCCGCACCGCGATCACGCGGCCCCCCGGCCCCGCACCGGCGAGCGACCACACGCGCCCCGGGAACTCGCCCAGGGTCACGCTCCGTGGCCTGCCCTTGGCCTCGAGCCCCTCGTGCACGGCGTCGGCGAGTTCCTGCACCGCGTCGTCGGCATCCTCGCCCTCGAGCGCGTCCAGGTCCTCCACCCGCAGCAGCATGTACTTCTCCTCGAGCACGCCACCCGGGGTGGCGCCGGGGGGCACGAGCTCGGTGCCGTCCGCACCGGCCTTCGGACTCCACCCGCGCGGCAGGTCGTAGCTGACTCCCGCGAACGTGTGCTCGCTGCCCCCCGCGATCCGCCGCGCCTTGCCCTCCTGCGCGCCGAGCGCCGCGGCAGCCTTGGCGAGCCGGCCGGAGGGTGCCTTGGCATCGGGATCCTGGAGCGTGACGGCGGAGAGGAGGACCAGACCCAGAAGGATGGTGTTCATGGCGGCGGGGAAGGGCGGCACCTGCCACAGCGGCGTCGCAGTCGCGAGCGAACGCGGATTCCCTAGGAATCCGCGGAGCGCTCCGGATCCGCGCCCTGCGCCGCCACGCGCGCCTCCCTCCGGTCGCGCCGCAGCTCCGCCACCGCCTCCTCGGTGGCGAAGTGCTCGCCGCCGAAGCCGGCCACGAAGCGGCCGCCGCGCACCTCGCCGCGCAGCTCCATCGCTCGCAGGGCACGCAGGAGCAGGCGCCAGGGCACGAGCCCACGCTCCTCCTGCGCCACGGCGTAGGCCACGACGCCGTGGCGGGCGAGGAGCCGCCGCGCCGCCAGGTCGATCTCCGGGCCCTCGTCGCGCGCCGGTGCGGCCTCGGGGATCGGGCTCCAGCGACCCACTGCGTGCACGGGGAAGCGCCGCAGGCTGGGCGCCACCGCCAGCTGGCGCAGGGCCGCGAACGAATCGCACGTGGCGAGGCCGGCGCGCACCAGCTCGGCGAGGCCCTCCTCGAACCAGCTCGGCAGGAGGCGGCTGCGCTCGCGCAGCTCGTTGGGAAAGAGCGCGCCGCGCGCGTCGAGCAGCTCGCGCAGCTGCTGCGCCGGCCCGCCGAGCGCCGGGACCGAGCGCCGCGGCGCGGCGAGGGCCAGCCACGCCTCCAGCTCCTCGCGCGGCACGAGCGCGATGCCGCAGCGGCTCACCGGCCCGCCGAAGGGCGCCGTGAGGCGCAGCCATGCGAACTCCCCGCTCAGCGTGAGCTGGTCCAACCACTCGCGCCGGTACTCGCGCACGCGCGCGCGCAGGATCGCGTCCTCCCATTCCTCGGGCGCGAACTCCAGGCCGGCCATCTGGCGCAGCACCTCGGCCACGCCGCGCGGGCCGTCGAGCTGCGTGCTGGTGTCGACGTGCTGCCAGCGGCGGCGGAACTCCGCGAACGCGATCTGGCTCACGGGCTCGATGCTGCGCCGCAGGCGTTCGAGCGAGCGCGCGCGGATGCGCGCCAGCAGCCGGCGGTGGCAGAGCACCTCGCATCCGTCCAGGCGCGCGCGCAGCGCCGTGCCCTCGGCCTCCACCTGCGCGAGGGCGGCGCGATCCGCGGCGTCGAGGCCGGCGAGGACCACCGGCCCCACGGCCTCCAGGCGCCCGCGCCACAGCGCCACCGGGTCGGGCACGGTCTCAGTGGCGTACCAGCGACCGTCCGCGCTCACGACCCGCCCCGCGGCCGCCAGCTGGTCCAGCCACGGCCGCCACGGCTCCGCCTCGGCGCCGCCCACCCAGCCCATCCAGAGCAGCGTCTCGTGCACCTCCTCGGCGTCGCGCGGATCCGGCCAGCACTCGGCGCGCACCCGGGCCACGGCCTCCGGATCGAGCGCGGTGCCGGCCGCCTCGGCCGCCGGGGCGCCGCGCTGGGCGCGGAGCACCGCCTGCGTACGCCGCTCCTCCAGGGGCGCATCGTCGAGGAAGCCGTACGGCATCGCGTGCAGCACGCCCTCGGCGAACGGCGAAGGCTGGCTGGTCTCGACCTCGTGCAGCGCGATCCCGCGGGAGCGGATCCGCCGCAGCAGCGCCAGGAAGCGCTCGGCGTCCATCGCCTCGTGCAGGACGTCGCGCACGGTCTGCGCCACGATCGGATGCTCCATGGGCACGGGCAGCGGGCCCGGCGGCAGCGTCTCCGGGCAGGCCAGCGCCTGCGGGAACGCGGCCGCCAGCGCGTCGTCGGCGCGCATGCGCAGCAGCGCCGGCGGCACGCGGCGGCCGCCGCGGTGCCGTTCCACCAGGAGCGCGCGGGTCACGTTCCAGCGCCAGCGCGCCTGGAACATCGGCGCCGGGAGCATGGCCTGCACCAGCAGGTCCCGCGCGGTCTCGGGCTGCAGGAACGACCACACCTCCGCGAGCGCGAACGAGTGCATGGGCCCGAGCGAGATCAGCACCGCGTCCTCGTTGGCGGCCGCCTGCAGCTCGAAGCCGAAGCCGGTGCAGAAGCGCTTGCGCAGCGCCAGCCCCAGCGCGCGGTTCACCCGGCTGCCGAAGGGGCTGTGCACCACGAGCTGCTGGCCGCCGGTCTCGTCGAAGAAGCGCTCCAGCACGAGCTGGTCCTGCGTGGGCATCGCACCCAGCGCCGCGCGCCCGGCGCGGAGGTACTCGGCCAGCTGGCCGGCGGCCGTGGGCGCGAGGCCGCACTCGCGGGCGAGCCAGGCCTCGTCCGCGCCGTGCGCGCGCACCTCGGCGACGTGCGCGGCCAGCTCGGCGGAGCGCGCCGGTCCCTCGGCGATCCAGAACGGCAGGCTGGGCGGCGCGCCCTTGGCGTCCACCACGCGCAGCGTGCCGCTGCCGATGCCGCGGATCTGCCAGCTCGCGTTGCCGAGCTGGAACACGTCGCCCACCGACGACTCGATGGCAAAGTCCTCGTGCACGGTGCCGACCGGCACGTCCTGCGGGTCGAGGACCACGCGCCAGTCGGCGTTGTCGGGGATCGCCCCACCGGAGGTCAGGGCGGTGAGCGCCGCGCGGCGCGTGCCACGCACCCGGCCGCCCACGCCATCCCGGTGCAGCAGGGCCGCGCGCCCGCGCGCGTGCAGCGCCAGCACGGCGTCGAAGTCCTGGCGCGCGAGGGCGCGGTACGGCCAGGCGCGCCGGCACAGCGCGAAGAGCTCGTCCTCGGCGAGGGTCTCCACGGCCGCGGCGGCCACCACCTGCTGCGCCAGGATGTCGAGCGGCGCCACGGGCTGCTCGGTGCGGTCCAGCTCGCCGCGGCGCACCGCCAGCATCAGGCCCGCGGAGGCCAGCAGGTCGTCGCGGTGCAGCGGGAACACCCGCGCCCTGGGGACGCGCTCCGGCCCGTGACCGGCGCGCCCGACGCGCTGCAGCAGCGTGGCGATCGACGCTGTGGGACCCACCTGGATCACCAGTTCGACCTCGCCCACGTCGATGCCCAGCTCCAGCGAGGCGGTGGCCACCAGCGCGCGCAGCGTGCCGCCCTTCAGCCGGCGCTCGGCATCGAGGCGCCGCTCGCGCGACAGGCTGCCGTGGTGGCTGGTGACCTGTTCCGGGCCGAGCTGCTCCTGCAGGCGCGCGGCCACGCGCTCGGCCATCTTGCGCGTGTTCACGAACACCAGCGTGGTGCGGTGCGCGGCGATCAGTTCCACCATGCGGGCGTAGATCCCGCCCCAGAGCTCGTCGCTGCACACGGTCGACAGCGGCGCGTCCGGCACCTCCACGGCGAGGTCGAAGCGGCGCAGGTGGCCGCCGTCCACGATCGCGCACTCGCGGCCGGCGCCGGCCAGCAGGGCCGCGGTCTCGGCGATCGGCCGCTGCGTGGCGGAGAGGCCGATCCGCTGCAGCGTGCCGCCCGCGCTCCCCACCAGCCGTTCCAGCCGCTCCAGCGAGAGTGCCAGGTGGCTGCCGCGCTTGTCGCGGGCCAGCGCGTGGATCTCGTCCACGATCACCGTGCGCACGTCGGCGAGCATCCGGCGGCCGGAACGCGAGGTGAGCAGCAGGAAGAGCGACTCGGGGGTCGTCACCAGGACGTGCGGGGGCTCCTTGCCCATCTTCTGGCGCTGGTGCGCCGGCGTGTCGCCGGTGCGTACCAGCACCGCGACCTCGGGCAGGGCCGGGTCGAGCGCGCGCAGCGCGTGCAGGGGACCCAGCAGGTTCTGCTGCACGTCGTTGGAGAGCGCCTTGAGCGGCGAGACGTAGAGCACGGCGGTGCGCCGCTCCAGAGCCGGTCCCTGGCGCAGGAGCCGGTCGAGCGCCCACAGGAACGCGGCGAGCGTCTTGCCGCTGCCGGTGGGAGCGGCGATCAGCGTGTGGCTCCCGGCCTGGATCCGCGGCCAGCCCTCGCGTTGCGGTGCGGTGGGCTCGCCCAGCGTGGCGCGGAACCACGCCGCGAGGGTGGGATGGAAGGCGTCGAGCATGCTCCGTGAGCCGCAGGTTCTACCAGGACCATGCGCGGAGGTGGGGCCGGCCGCGGGCTCAGCGCCGCGCGCGCAGGCGCGCCGCCGCGTCCTCGGCCACGCACTCCGCCATCAGGCGGTAGCCGGCGTCGTTGCAGTGGCCGTCCGGCACGAAGAGCTCGTCGCGCCGGGCACCCGCGGCGAGGCGGGCTGCGAACGCCCGCGCCAGATCGACCAGGGCCACGCCCTCCTGCCGGGCGAACTCGGCGAGGTGGGGATGCTGCCCGACCAGGTCCTCGGGATAGGTGAGCAGGACCGGCACGGCGCCAGCGGCCCGGACCCGCGCGACCAGCTGGCGCAGGTGGTGGGAGAGCACGTCGAGACGCGACTCCCTCGGCCGCCGCGCGGCGGCCAGCCGCTCCCGCAGCTCCGCGGCGCGTGCCGCCGGGACCGCGCGCGCGGCCAGCGCGGCGTCCACGTGCGCGGCGCTCACCGCCGGTGCCCAGCTCAGGAACACCTGCCAGCGTTCGTCGCGGCCGTCGGCCAGCACGGCGCGCAGGGCCGTGTCGGCGGCGCGCCCCGGATCCGCGTCCTTGCGCAGCAGCGCCAGGACCCGCAGCAGGTCCGGCGCCAGCGTGTCCTCGTTGGCCTCCAGTACGCGCAGCGCCGCGGCGCGGGTCGCCGGCGCGGCGGCCAGGGCCGCGAAGGCCCGCGCCGTCGCCGCGTGGGCAGGCAGCTCTTTCTGCAGCGCCTCGGCCTCGCCGAGCGCGTCTGGCCATCGTCCCAGGGCGAGCATGGCATCCACCACGCCGGCACGCGCGTCGGCACCGCTCGTGGGATCGGCGCGCAGCGCGGCGAACCCGGCCAGCGCCGCCTCCGCGCGGCCGCCGGCGAGGTGTGCACGGGCCGCGTCGAGCGGGTCGCCGCGCTGCGCTGGCCCCGGCTCCAGGACGATCGGTTCGGGCCACGCCGGACCCGAGAGCACCAGCCGGGCGCCCTCGCGCACGGCCCGCGCCGGCTGCTCGCGCCCGTCGGCCTGCACCACGACGAGCGCATCCGCGTCGCCCCGCCAGCGCAGCGCGTCCTTGCCGACCAGCAGGCGGCCGCCGGCCTCGAACACCACCTCCAGGCTGCCGGCGTGCCACGTGCCGATCCATGCCGCGGGTCCAGCCCCGGCGAGCCGGTGGCGCACGAGGGCCAGGAGCCGGCCGGTGCGCCACAGCAACGGGAACCCCGCCCGCGGCGCCGCTTCCGGCCCGAGCGTGAGTGCCTCGGTACGGCTCCAGGCGTCGTTGTGCCCGACCAGCACGTACACCAGCTCGGGCCGCGCGTCCTGCAGCCACGCGTCGGCGCGCTCCAGGACCTCGCGCGAGTCGCGCCCGGGCCAGCCGCCGTTGACCACCCGCACGCCGGCCACCCCGCGCTCGCGCAGGAGGACCTCGAGCTGCAGCGGATAGGAGCGCTGCGGAGCGCTCGCGCCGAGCCCATAGGTGAACGAGTCGCCCAGGCAGAGGATCGTGCGTTCCCCCGTGCTCCCGCCGCTCCGCGCGGCCGCGCCGCGCCACTGCCACCACGCGATGGCCTGCAGCAGGATCTCCAGGCAGACGAGCGCCAGGACCGTGCCTGTGGCGAGTGCCAGGAGCACGCGGCGCGCGCGAGGCATGCTCAGCTCCCGGTCTCGACGGTCTCCGGCCGGTGCACCTCCACCACCGTGCCGTAGAGGTCCACCCACACCTCCTCGAGCGCCACCATCCGACCGGCCGACCAGCGCATGCGCAGGAAGAACGCGTGCACCGTCCCGTCCTCGGCGCGCCGCAGGCGCGGCACGATCGCGGGGTTCACGTACGCCACGCCGTCGCGGCGCACGTAGCGCGTGCGCAGCTCGCCGCGCGGATGGGCGAGCCGGTGGTGCATGTGCCCGGCCACCACCGCGCGCACGCGGAACCCCTGGTCGCGGATCCGCGCGATCGCCTCCTCCAGGTCGGGATCGCCCCAGTCGCCCCCCGGCTCGCGGCCGAAGTCCTTGCCGTAGATGTCACCGGTGCCGGCGCCCAGCCCGGTCGGCCCGTTGTGCGCCAGGATCAGCAGATCCTGGTGCGCCGCGCGCTGCGCCGCCTCGACGATCTTCGCGGCGGAACGGGCCATGTCCTTGACGCCGTAGAGCGTGTCGTAGAGCTCGGGACTGCGCAGGCCGGGGCCGCCCCAGGAGAACGGTCGCGCGCCCAGGATCGAGATCCCGGCCTCCGGCAGATCGCGCACCTCGTAGCCGATGTGGTCGGCGTCCAGGGCCTGCAGGCTGTCCATGAGCCGGGGCGTGGGGCGCTTCCACGTGAAGCTCTGCCACGCGTCGTGGTTGCCGAGCACGAATGCCTTGGGCACGCGGATCGCGGCCAGCTCGCGCACCAGCTCGACGTCCTCGTCGCCGAGGTCGCCGACGAAGAGCACGTGCGCCGGCGCCTCGCGTTCCAGGAACGCCGCGTCCTCGGGCCGCCAGTGCTTGTGCAGGTCCCCGAGCGCGTACAGGGTGGCGGGACGGGGCGGCGTCATCGCGCGGGAAGATAGCGAATGACCGGCGCGCGGATACTCCCGCGCGGCCGGGCCGCCTCACTCGGCGCGGGCCTCGCCCGGGTCGTCGTCCTTGGCGCGGAGCAGTCCGGCCTTCAGCAGCTTCTCGCGATAGGTCGTGCGCGGCACGCCGAAGAGCTCGGCGCCGCGGGTGAGGTTGCCGCCCGCGCGGTCGAAGGTCTCCTTCAGCGCGGCGCGCTCCTGCATCTCCAGCCGGTCGCGCCAGGTCATGTTGCCGCTGGCCACCTCGCCCACCGGCCCGCCTCGCGCCAGTGCCGGCGCGAGCTCGAGGTGCTGGACCTGCACGTTGTTGCCGCCGGCGCGCAGCGCCGCACCCTTCACGACGTGCCGCAGTTCGCGGATGTTGCCGCGCCACGTCTGCCGCTGCAGGAACGCCAGGGCCTCGGCGGCCAGCTCGGGCACGCGCGGGTAGCCCAGCTCGCGCGCGGCCTCGCCCAGGAAGCGGTTGGCCAGCATCAGCACGTCCTCGGGCCGGCGGCGCAGCGGCGGAAGCACGATCTCGAGCTCGCGCAGGCGGTAGTAGAGGTCCTCGCGGAACACGCCCTCGGCCACCATCTTCTCCAGGTCCTGGTGCGTGGCGGCCAGCACGCGCACGTCCACCTTGAGGCTGCGCCGCGCGCCCACCGGCGTGACCATGCGGTCCTGCAGCACGCGCAGGATCTTGGCCTGCAGTTCCAGGGCCATGTCGCCGATCTCGTCGAGGAAGATCGTGCCGCCCTGCGCCTCCTCGAAGTGGCCCGCGCGCGCCTGGGTGGCGCCCGTGAACGCCCCCTTCTCGTGGCCGAAGAGCATGCTCTCCATCAACGATTCGGGGATGGCGGCGCAGTTCACCGGGACGAAAGGTCCGGCACGCCGCTGCGAGAGCTCGTGGATCGCGCGCGCGATGACCTCCTTGCCCGTGCCGGTCTCGCCGCGGATCAGCACCGTGTAGTCGGTCGGCGCATAGAGCAGCACGTGCTCGACCATCGAGGTGCACGCCGGGCTCCGGGTCTGCAGGGCGAAGTGGCCGCCGGACTCGCCCACGCCCGGCGAGCGCACCAGGTTGGCGACCAGGTCCCGATTGCCGAGCGCCGACGCCAGCAGGCGGCAGATGAACACGATCCGCTGCAGGTCCGAGGCGGAGAGCATCGCGCCCTCCCGCACGCAGTCGGCGTAGAGCACGCCCAGCGTCTTGCCGAGCCCCTGCAGGGGCAGCGCGATGCCCGACGAGATGCCCTCGCGGCGCACGCTCTGGTAGCGCGAGGCCACCGGATCGGCACCGACGATCGGCACGTGCACGACGCGGCTCGACTCGCGCACCAGCTCGACCAGGGAGCGGCTCGGGCGGAACGGCGCGCGCTCGCCGCCGCGCGTCAGCCAGTGCTGGCGCGCCACGCCCTCGACGTCCAGGTCCACTTCCACGTGCACGCGGTCCGCACCGGTCGCGTCCACGATCGCCGACATCGCGGTCTCGATCATCCGTTCGGGAGCGGTGAGCCCCTCGAGATGGTCGGCGAACCCCATGAAGGTCTGGTACCAGCCGCCCACCGGCGAGCCGGGAGCGTCGTCCTGCTGCAGGGTCGCGGGGTCCAGTTCACGGACCACCGCGGCGCCCGCGTCGCTCGCCTGATGACGGATCCGCACCAGGGCGGGCCCCACGTTGAGCGTGTCGCCCTCGAGCAGGTTCTCGAAGCGCGTGCCCACGTTCCCGGCCATGCAGCGGACGGGGAAGGGCAGCCCGGCCTCGGCGCGGATCTGGATCTGGCCGGCGGGCCCGGTGCGCACCTCGAGGACCCGACCGCACGGCATCGCCACGTCGACCTCGACATCACAGCCGGAGCGGCGGGCGCCCAGCGAGAAGACCTCGGCCTCGACGCCCTGGGTCCGCATGCCGCCACGGTCGGTGATTTCGAGCTGATAGGTCATGGGGTGTCGGATTCTCGCCGGTGGAAGGGGGCCGATCGGGGGGTCGCCCGTCAGGTTTCCGCCGGATGGGCCGCTTGCCAGCATCCGCTGGCGGTCTACAGTCGGCAACTCCCCCCTGAGTCCCTGTCCGCAGGAGCGGGGAAGCCGCCGCCAGTGCGCTCGCCACCGGCTCGTGGTCCGGTCCTCGACCGGTGCCCGACCCGATTGCGCCCGGACGTGCGCCTTCCCGCCGGCCTCCTGGCACCTCCCACCATGTTCCCCCCGCATCGCGCCACGCAGCCGGACGAGACACCGTCGCCCGAGGCGCCGGCTCCGGTCCTGCTGGAACAGCGCGTGGTCGCCTGGTCGCAGGACCGCACCCTGGTGGCGCGGCGGACCGGACCTTCGGGACCGACCGAGCTGGTGAAGGTGTTCGAGACCGGCAGCCTCGCCGACGCGGAGGTCGAGGCGGCACTGGCCCAGCGCCTCGCGCTCGACGGGCTGGTGCGCGTGCGCGGCGCGCGGCTCGATCCGGTGTCGCGCCGGCCCTCGGTGGTCCTCGACCACCACGAGGGCGCCGACCTCGAGGCGTACGTGGCGACCGAGGGTCCGCTCTCCCCTGGCGCGGCGGCGCGCGTGGCGTGCGAGGTGGGCCGCACACTGCTGCTCCTGCACGGCACCGCGGTGCCCGGCCTCGCGCCCCACGGCGTCCTGCATCGCGACGTGAAGCCCGGCAACGTGCTGCTCGTGGGCAGAGACCCCGATCCCCGGGTCGCACGCGTGCTGCTCCTCGATCCCGAGCACATGCGGCCGCTCGCGCCGCAGGCGGGCACCGGCATGCGCGTCCCTGCGTTCACGGGCGGCACCCACGGCTACGCGCCTCCCGAGGCGTACGAGGGCGAGGTGCCGAACCGCGCCTTCGACGTGTTCGGCCTGGGAGCGCTGCTGCACTTCGCGCTCACCGGCGCACCGCCCTTCGCCGGGCGCACTCCGGAGGAGCTCGGCGCCGCGGTCCGCCAGGGTCGCCGCCGCCGCTGGCTGCTGGCCGGCCAGCCCGAGGCGCTGCGCATCCTGGTCGAGAACCTCCTGGCGACGGAGCCCCGCCTGCGCCCCTCCCTGGAGCAGGCGTTGGTGGCCCTCGAGCCGATCGCCTCGGGCGGCGACGCGGCCGGCCAGGCGTTGGACGCGATCCTGGCCCACGTGCAGCGCGGCGAGCTGGTCGAGGCGCAGGCGAAGCTGGAGCCCCTCGATCCCACGCTGGCCCACGAACGGCGCGCGCTGGACCTCGCGGCCCGGATCCGCCACCTGGGCCGCCTGCTGGAGCGCGTCCCCTGGCTCGAGCCGGCGGCGCCCCCGGACGATCCGCGTCAGCTCGCGGAGTGGATCGAGGCGGAGGCACGCCGCGCGGCGGCCACGCTCCTGCGCATGCCCGCGCATCCCGAGGCCCTCGCCGGCCGCCCGCGGCTGGCGGTGGCCCTGGCGCGGCTGATCGGCGAGGTGCCGCCGCTGGTGGCGACGATGAAGCGCGCCGGGCGCCTGAACGCTGCCGAGCGCCTGCTCGACGCCGCGCTGCGCGCGGTGCACGCGTCGACGCTCTTCCCGGCGCGCCTCGCCCCGGCGTTCGCCCTCGCCGAGGGCGCGCTGCCCACGCCGATGCAACGCGATCCGCAGCGCATGCTGCGTCATGCCCTGGAGGACGTGCGGCGCGAGAACCTGGTGTTGAGCAGGATGCTTGCCGATCTCCAGGAGGCGGAGGCGCAGCTCGACCTGGACCGCGCGAACGCCTCCATCGAGGCGGTCGCCGCGCTCTACACCGGCGCCAACGAGGTGGTCGGCGGCCTCAAGGAACGCCTGCACCGCCTCAACTTCTACGTCGACCGGATCGCCCGTGCGCGCCCGCAGATCGAGGTGCTGCAGCAGCAGCTGCTGCAGGTCAAGGGCGGCGGCGCCGACCTCGGCCCGCTGATCCAGGTGCAGGAGCGCTGCGTGCGCAGCGCGCGCCCCGATCCGGACTCCTCGGCCGTGCGCCCGCCGGCCAGCCTGCGTGCCCTGCAGCGGTTGCTCCAGGACCTCGCCGCCGAGTTCAGCCACGCGCTGCCGGTCGTGCAACCCGCGCTGCGCGTCCTGGACCAGGCCTCGCAGACCCTCACCGACCACGGGACCGCGCTCCTGGAGGAGGCGCGGGCCAAGCTGGCGCGCACGCCGATCCCGATCCGCCCGCTGCAGAACGCGCTCGCGAGCCTCGACGCCCTGCGCCTGCTCGACGTGCTCGTGGACCGTCCCGGACGCAGCCGCGCCGAGGTGCTCGACGAGATCGAGCGGGTGCGGCTCAAGGTCGAGCAGGCGCGCATGACCCGCGACCGGCTGGCCCGCGGCGCGCGCCGCGCGCTCGAGCGCGGGCACATCACCACGGCGCTCTTCGACATGGAGCGCGCGGTCGACCAGTTCGGCGGCGAGACCGACGAACAGGTGGGCGAGCGGCCGCTGGCGCACGAACTCGAGGCCGCGCGCCTGCGCAAGCGGGAGGTCGAGGAGGGGGCCGCGCGCAACGTGACCCTGGCCACACGTTACGCGATGCTCTGCGACGACCCGGCCAGCAGCGCCGACGACCGCATCGCCATCCTGGCGGAACGGAGGGCGACGCTCCTGCTCCTGGTCGGTGCCGTGCCGGACGACCGGGCCGCGGCCTACCGCCAGGACCTGCGCGACGTGCAGGTGGCCATGCTGCAGGAGGAGGCCGATCGGCTGGCCAAGGACCTCGCCGGGATCGAGGACCCCGAACAACGTCTGCGGCGCGCCTCCGAGTTCCTGGAGCGCCTGCACGCCGCCACGCGCGACCCGGCGCTCGGCGACGCACCGCTGGGCCGCATCGAACGCCTGCGCGAGCGCGTCGCCCACCACGTGGACCGGGCCCAGGCCGAGCTGCGCACGCGCGCCAGCCGCGCCGAGGAGGCCGCCGCGCAGGTGCGCCGCTCGCGCGTGCGGCGCGTGGCCGCGGTCGTCGCGGCGGCACTCCTGCTGCTGGCCGGTTCGTTGCTGTGGCGCGCGTTCGGACCGGCCCGCAACCACGTCGTGGCCGCGGCCGGGGTGCACGCCCTGTTGGGGCGCCCGTTCCCGCTGACCGATGCGGAGCTCGCGCACGCGCGCCTGCGCGCCGCGCTGGCCGAGCTGCAGCGCGTGCACGGCGAGCGGCCGCAGGCGCGGGCCGCACTCGCTGCCGCCGGCGCCATGCTCGACGCGCTCACGGCGCGGCGCGGCCCGGAGCCGCACCAGGATCCGCGCGCCGTGCTGGCACTGCTGGACGAGCGGCTGCAGGCCTGCGAGGTCGCGGTGGTCGACCTGCGCGAGCACGAGTCCGACGCGGCCGCGGCCCTGGCCGAACTCGTACGCCTCGCCCACGCCACGCTCCTGTGCCTGGAGCACCGGGCCGGCGGCCCGCTGGCACGCGAACTCGTGGCGGCGCGGCTGGTCCGGGCGCCGGGCCCCCGTTCGGTGGACCTCGACGCCGAACTCACGGAACTGCTGCAGACCGCCACACGCTGAGCCGGCGCGCGGTCCCGGCCCGAGACGGCGCGCCGCGCAACCCAACCTGACGCGACCGGTTCTCGCACGCTTCCGTCGCCGCCCCGGCACGGACCCTCCGGCCCCCCGCAGACCGGCCGGGCGGTGGCCGGAAATGCCCTAAGGCCGCGCCCCCGCGCGTGCCGAGGATCGGGACACACCTGTGCTCCGTGACTCACCCGCAACCCGCGATGCCACTCGCACCGAGGCTGGGGTAGCCAGAGCGTTCGCCGACTTCCTGAAGGCGACGTTCGTCTACCCCGAGAACAACGTGCGCGTGCAGAACCCTCTGACCGAGTTCCTCGGCGAGGTCCTGGCTCTCGGCCAGCACGGCCTGCGGCTGCTCTTCCTGGACGAGCACGTGCAGGTGAACGAGGGCCGCGCGCCGTACGCGGCCGCGAACCTCACCTGGGCGAAGGAGGCCTTCGAGCGGGCCCTGCTCCATGGCATCGAGCTCGAGTCCTCGGTGACCAAGCCGGCGCTGCTGGCCTTCGCGCGCCGGCTGGCCGAGACGGGCCTGCGCCGCACCCGCGGCGCGACCTTCGCCAAGCTCTGGGCGGAGACCGGCGCCCATCCGGGGATCGTGCCGCTGGCGCTGCGCTACGCCGACGAGAGCCCCCGGGAGGGCATGGACCTGCGCAGCCGGCAGGGCCGGATGCTGATCGAGCTCCTGGAGGCCGACCCGAACGTGCGGGCGATCCTCGACCGCGTCCACGAGCGTCTGCAGGCCACGTCGCATCCCGGCGAGGAGGCCAAGGAGCTGCACCTGCTCTCCACGGTGCTGGACTCGATGCCCGTGGAGGTGCTGCTCGACCAGAAGCAGGTGGTCAAGACCGTGGAGACCGTGCTGCAGGCGGTCGAGCAGACGATGCAGGAGCACGGCGCGATCCGCCCCAGCGAGGAGGACCGCCTCGCCGCCCGCCTGCTGCAGGACGTCGGCCGGCGGCTCTTCGCGCTGCAACAGGGCTCGGTCCCGGCCGACCTCCTGGCGCGCAACCAGCGCCAGGGCGACGGACCCGGTCATCCCGGCGACGAGCTCTTCGACGAGGATCCCGACGCGCTGGAACGGGAGCTCGCCAAGATGCTCGACCACCCCGGGCTCAAGATCGCCAAGGAATCGGTGCTGCCGCCCCTGGACTCCCTGGGTGCGACGCTCGCACTGCTCACCGCGAGCGAGTCGCCGACGGCCATGGCCAAGCTGGCCCAGATCGCGGCCGAATCGCTGGCCAAGGCCCAGGACGCGGAGCTCGAGACGCTGCGCGCCTACCTCGAGCCGTTGATGGCGGAGGGCGAGCGATCGCGGGGCTTCGACCGCCTCGCCGCGCTGGTGAGCGCGCTGCGGGCCAAGGAGGCGCTCCCGGTCCTGGTGCGCACCGGCATGGTCACGGGAATCACGGTGCGCCGCACCTTCCCGCACCTGCTCGGGACCTTCTTCGACACTCTGAAGGCCAGCCGCCCGCCCGACATGGCGCAGGTCATCGAGCTGTGCCGCGCGATCGGTCCGCAGCCGATCCGCAACGCCGCGAAGGCGCTGGTGAATGACCAGGGCCTCCTCGCCCCCGACCGGCTCGCCAAGGTGCTCGCGACCCGCAACGTCGCGACGCTGCCGCTGCTGGAGGTCGCGCTGGAGAACGGGCAGACGAACCTGGTCCCCCAGGTGGTGGCGTTCGTACGCGCGCTGCAGCCGACCGACCCCGAGGCGGCGGCGGCGCTCATCGTGGACCCTCCCGACAAGCTGCCCGCCGAGTACCTGGCCGAGTTGCTGCGCGGCCTGCCCACCGGGCGCCACGGCGCCGCGGTGCGGGAGCGTTCGGCGTTCCTGTTGCGCAACTACGTGCGCGAGATCGGCGGCGATCCCGCACGCCTCGCGCAGCGCGTCAAGGCGATCCGTGCGCTGGCCGACTTCCCCGGCGTCCAGACGGTGCGCTTCCTGGAGACCCTGCTGGAGGGCAGGGGCCTCCTCCGCTGGAGGCGCGAACCGCGCGAGATCCGCGACGCGGCGCGCCAGACCCTCGCAGTCCTCAACGCAGGCGGCGGCAATGGATGAACTCTTCGGCGTCCAGCAGGACGAGTCGACCCTCCTCCTGCGTCTGGTGGACGAGCTGGTCATCAGCCTGGTCAACACCAGGGTCTACAGCAGCAGCCACACGCGCGTGCAATGGTCGACGATGGAGGCCTCGCGCCTCCTCGGCGAGCTGCTCGGCTTCGACGACACGGCCGGCCTGCGGCTGCCCGTGGTGCGCGAGTGCTTCGTGCACGACGGCCATCCGCTGGTCGACGCCAGCCTCGCCTCCTCGCGCCTGATCAAGTCCATCCACGACCACAAGGGCGGCGGGCTGCACCTCGACCGCGCCGCCACGCAGGCCGACTTCCAGATGTTCTTCGAGGAGCTGACGCGCAAGGCGGGGGCGCAGGAGAGCGCCGAGGCCTTCAACCAGCGCCTGCAGGAGCGCGGCTGCCGTACGGTCCGGCTGCTCGCGCCGATGGAGGAGGACGCACTGCGGCGCCAGGACGCGCGGGTCGAGGAGCAGCTGGTGCTGCACGGCATCCCGCTGGCCCTGCCGCTCTACCAGGCCCTGGTCGACCATCTGCAGGGCCTCACCATCCAGGCCACGCAGGGCCGCAAGCTCGGCTTCGAGAGCACCCAGGGGGCGGTCGACAAGCTGCTCGAGCAGCTCGCCAAGGACTCCAAGTCGCTGCTCGGGATGGCGCGCTACGAGCTGTACGACGCGTTCACGTTCGGGCACTCCATCCGCGTCTGTCTGCTCGCGCTGAACTTCGCCCGGACCCTCACCGACGACCTGGACCTGCTCAACCGCATCGGCACCGCGGCACTGCTCCACGACCTGGGCAAGGTGCGGGTGTCGTTCGAGACGCTGTATTCGCGCGAGCGGCTGACCGAGGAGCAGCGGCGCGAGATGGAACGGCACCCCGTGTACGGCGCCGAGATCCTGCTCGACAACGGCGACACCGATCCGCTGGCGATCGCCGTGGCCTTCGGCCACCACCACACCGTCGACATGCGCGGCTACCCCAAGGTGCTGCACCGCGCCCGCGGAGCCGTCGTGCCGCGCATCGTGAAGATCTGCGACGTGTTCGAGGCACTGACCGCGCCGCGTCCGTACAAGGCCGCGATGCCGGCCGTGCGGGCGTACCGGATCATGCTTTCGATGCGCAACCACTTCGACCCGTTGCTGCTGCGGCGCTTCATCGCGGTGACCGGCTTCTACCCGACCGGCACGATGGTGGCGCTCAGCAACGGGGTGCAAGGCAAGGTCGACGCGCAGACCCACGATCCGCGCCGGCCGGTGGTCGAGATCCGCACCACCGAGGGCGGCGAGGCGCTGGCGCCCAACGATCGGCGGCTCCTGGATCTCGCGCACTGCGATCCGGCCATCCGCGTGCTCGCATCCCTGGGCGAGGCCACGATCCAGGGCGCGCACTGAGCCGGGCGCGACCCGGCCGCACGACGCCCGGCCCGCACGCGGCCGGCCCCGCCTCGCGCCGACCCGGTCCGGGCCTGCCGGTCCCTCACGGCCGGTGGTAGAACTCCGGCGCCTGGACGCACACTCCCAGGCTGGTGGAGGACATGGCCGATCCGGTCGCCCAGCACCGCGAACTCGAGCGCGAGCGCATGCTCTTCGCGCGCGGTCCCGTGGTCGTGTTCCGCTGGCTGCCGGAGCCGGGCTGGCCGGTGGTCTACGTGTCCGCCAACGTCGCGGCGCTCTTCGGCCACTCCGCCGAGGACCTGCTGAGCGGCCGGGTCGCCTACGCGCGCTGCCTGCACCCGCACGACCTGCATCGCGTCGCGGAGGAGGTGGCCGAGCACACGCGCACCGGCCGCGACGCGTTCGAGCAGGAGTACCGGATCGTGCGTCCCGACGGGACCGTGCGCTGGTTGCACGACTTCACGGTGATCACCCGGGACGAGCAGGGCCGGGTGATCGAGTACGCCGGATACGTGGTCGACACCACGGCACGCCGCGCCGCCGAGGAAGCCAAGCGCGAACTCGAGGTGCAGGTCCTGCACGCACAGAAGCTGGAGAGCCTGGGCGTCCTCGCGGGCGGGATCGCCCACGACTTCAACAACCTGCTCACCGGCATCCTCGGGCATGCCGAACTGGCGCGCATCGAGCTGCCGGCCGACTCGCCCGCGCACGCGAGCCTCGAGCAGGTGGTGGCCACGGCACGTCGCGCCGCGGAGCTGACGGCGCAGATGCTCGCCTACTCGGGCCGCAGCCAGCGCGCGGTGCAGAGCCTCGACCTCTCCGGCAGGGTCGACGAGATCGCGGCCATGCTGCGCTTCTCGATCTCGAAGAAGGCCCGGCTCGAGCTCGAGCTGGCCCGCGGCCTCCCCCCGATCGACGCCGATGCCGCGCAGATCCAGCAGTTGGTGATGAACCTCATCACCAACGCCAGCGACGCCCTGGGTGAACGCAGCGGAACCATCCTGGTGCGCACCGGGCTGGCCGAATGCAGCCGGACCGAGCTGGCGGCCACCGTGGGCCGCCCGGACCTGCCCCCCGGACCCTACGTGCGACTGGAGGTGAGCGACGAAGGCGAGGGGATGCCGCCCGAGATCCTGAGCCGGGTCTTCGAGCCGTTCTTCACCACCAAGTTCACGGGCCGCGGCCTCGGCCTCGCGGCCGCGCTCGGCATCGTGCGCGGCCATCGCGCCGCGATCCGGGTGCGCACCGAAGTGGGTCGCGGCTCGACCTTCGAGGTGTTCTTCCCGCCCGGCGAGGGACGCGCCCTGGCGCCGCCGCCGCCGCCCGCCCGGCCCGTGGCTCCGGCCCGCCAGCAGCTGATCCTGGTGGTCGACGACGAGGACACGGTCCGCAACTACGCGAGGAAGGTGCTGGAGCGGGCCGGGTTCCGCACGCTGGGCGCGGCCAACGGCCGCGCGGCCCTGGAGGCCTACGCCGCGCACGGCGCGGAGATCGCCGCAGTGCTGCTGGACCTCACCATGCCCGAGATGGACGGCCGCGAGACCCTCGTGGCGCTGCGGCGGGTGCGCCCGGACCTGCCGGTGATCCTGTCCAGCGGCTACACCGAGAACGAGGTGTCCGAGCACGCCGCGCCAGGTCCGCGCACGCGCTTCCTGCACAAGCCCTACGAGCCCCGGCTCCTCGCGGAGATGGTCGGGCAGGTCCTGGCGGTTCAGGCCTGAGCCTGTGGGCCGGCGCGGCGCATGCTCAGCGCCGGCTCTCGCCGACCACGATCTCCAGCTTCACGAGCTTGCCGTCGCGCAGGACCTCGACGCTCACCTTGGCGCCGACCTCGAGGCCGCCGAGCGCCTGCATGTACGACTGCACGTCCGAGACCTCCTGGCCCGCGAGCTTCACCAGCACGTCGCCGGCGCGGATCCCTGCCTTGCCCGCGGGTCCGTCCTCGCGCACGCCGCCCACTGCGAGTCCCTGCACGCTGTTCTCGTAGTCCGGCATGATCCCCAGGCCAGGGCGCGCGGCGGGCGCCTCCTCGGCGCCGGCCGCAGGCCTCGGCCGGGTCTCGGCCTGCGTGGTCGGGTGCGAGGCCGGGCGCGTCGCGGGGTGGGTCGCGGTGCCGGCGGGACGCGTCGCGGTCGGCGGCCGCGGCCTCGGGGCCGCCTTGCGCACGAGGAGCTCGTAGTCCCCGGCTCCGGCCTCGCCCTCCTCCGCGCCGCGCTCGCTCATGGTCACGACCTTCAGCACGAGATCCGGCTGGCGCCAGCGTACGCGCTCCGCGGTGCCCAGGCCGAAGTCGGAGTGGAACTTGCCGTTCACGTGCACGACGAGCGGCCTGCGACTCTCGCCGCGCGCCCGCTCCAGGTAGTTCACGATGGCCTCGGCCATGGTGTCGTCCTTGAGGCACTGCGACTCGTACATCCGATCGATCGCGGCTTCCGCGCCGGCGCCGGTGTGGTCCTTCATGGCCTCGCGGAAGCGGCGGTAGTACGGGTCGTCGCCCTTGACGATCTTGCTGACCACCGCGACGTGCGGCTGGCCCGCGAGCGCCGCGTGGCCCTCGCGCGACGCCTTGCGCGCCAGGTCGCGGGGCAGGTTGGCGGCGATCACCGGCAGCCGGTGCGCACGCGCGTACTCGATCAGCGGCCGGTAGTCGCTCTGGTAGTACGGCCAGGGGCGCGCCTTGGCGAGGAACGCCGCCTCGTCGATGCGCCCGGCGACGTAGTCGTCGACCACGCCCTGCACGTCGCGCTCGAACATCTCCATCGAGAGCACCACGTCACCGCGCCGCTCGTGCAGGAGGTGGAAGAGCTCGTGGTGGAGCTGGTGGCCGAACTCGTTCTCGTGCAGCTCGCCCAGGAACACGACGTCGCAACCGGCCAGGGCGTCGGCCAGGGCCGGCACTCCGATCGGCTTGCCGGCGGGGTCGAAGATGCGGTCGGTGGTCGCGCATGCGGGCAGCAGCGCGGCGAGCAGGAGCAGCGGGATCCGGAGGCGTTGCAGCTTCATGGCGGGTCATCGATCATGCCCGCTCGACCATGCGCATCGCCACCTGGAACGTGAACTCGGTACGGGCGCGCCTGCCGCGCCTCGTCCCCTGGCTGGAGCGGCAGCGACCCGATGTGCTCTGCATCCAGGAGACCAAGGTGCGCGACGAGGAGTTCCCTGCGGAGCCCCTCGAGGACCAGGGCTACAACCTCGTCTGCTTCGGCCAGAAGACCTACAACGGCGTGGCGATCCTGGCCCGCCATCGCATCGAGGCGGTGGTGCGGGGCTTCCCCGACGACGGCGAGGACGCCGACCGGAGGCTGCTCGGCGCGATCGTCGGGGACGTGGTCTTCCTGAACGTGTACGTGCCGAACGGCCAGGAGGTCGGCTCGGCCAAGTACCGCTACAAGCTGGACTGGCTGGCACGCCTGCGCCACTTCCTCGACCAGAGCTACGACCTGGGCGAGAAGCTGGTGGTGCTCGGCGACTTCAACGTGACCTTCGACGACCGCGACGTCTACGACCCGGAAGCCTGGCGCGAGCAGATCCACTGCTCGCTCGCGGAGCGCGAGGCCCTGCGCCGCCTGGCGGAGTTCGGCCTGCACGACGCACTGCGCGAGCTCCACCCCGAGGCAGGGATCTACACGTGGTGGGACCACCGCGGCGGCGCGTTCCCGAAGGACCACGGTCTGCGCATCGACCACCTGCTGATGTCACCCAAGGCCCGCAAGGCCTGCAGCGCCGTGTTCGTGGACCGCGACGAGCGCAAGGGCAAGGGCGCCAGCGACCACGCGCCGGTGGTGGCGGAGCTGGACTAGGGCCTGCTCAGCGCCCCGCCCGCGGCACCTCGTCCGGACGCCAGCGCACGGTGGCGCGGCCGCCGTCGGGTCCGACCGTCACGGTGCCGGACGCGGGGAAGAAACGGCGCGGGAGCTGCTCGGGGTCGGCGACGATGCGGACGCGATAGCGGCCCGGTTCGGGCACGCGCAGCCGTACCGTGCCCGGCGCGCGGAGCGCGGCGCGGCTCGCCGCCAGGGCACGCAGGTCGCCGCGCACGACCACCAGTGGATCGGCGTGTGCCCAGAAGAAGCGGTGCCCGTCGTCGGGTTGGGCGGCGGCCTCGGCGGGCACCAGGGTGAGTTCGAGCGGCGCGAGCGCGGCGAACTCCGGCCCATCGACGTCGAGGTCCACGGTCAGGCCCGGCGGCAGGCGCACCTCGGCATCGCCGCGCAGGCCGCGCACCACCCGGATGCCGTAGCCGGGCGCGGTGACCGCGACGTCCACGCTGGGCGCCGCCGCCCGGAGGGTGAGCCGGCCGGTGAACGCACGCGCCGCGCTGTGGGTGCCCTGGCGCACCTGGTCCGGATCGAGCCACGCCACCGCCTCGGGGATCGGCGCGCCTTGCGCGTCGAGCACCGTGATCGTGAACGCGTGCGTCTGGCCCAGGTCGATGACCTCCAGGGCGGTGGCCGTGCCGGCGACCACCTGCCCGCTGCGCCGCGCCAGAGGCTCGCTGCCGCCCGCGCCGCGCACCTCCACGCGCACCGGGCCGGGTGCCAGACCGTCCCATTCGACGATGCCCGCGCGCAGCCGCACGTCCAGGCTCCAGGTCTCGACCACGCCCGCGGCGTCGGCGCAGGTGACGTGGAAGAGCGCGGGATCGACACCCTCCGGCAGGCGCACCGGCAGGCGGATGGCGCCGCCGCTGCGCAGCACGATCCGATGCCCGACCGTGCCCGGCTGGAAGTTTGCGCTGTAGGCGGGGAGCGGGTCCTTGCGGCACGACACGCGCGGGAAGGACGTGCCCACGGCACCGCGCAGCGTGAAGCACCCCGCCGCATCGCTCTGGACCTCGGCCACGCCGGATGCCTCCCAGCGCGTGCCCCCGTCCTCGTCCTGCACGTGGAGCGTCGCGCCCGCCACGGGTGCCCCGGCGGCGTCGACCACCGTGCCCTGCAGCAGGATCGGCGGCGCGGCGAGCACCACGTCGCCCAGGTCGTGCACGCGATGGTCCTCGCCGATGCCGCGCAACGGAACGACCGCACGCTCGTCCCCGGCCCTCTCCTCGGCGCGCGCGAACACCGCCACCCGCCCGGCCATGGGACTGCCGAAGAGCGGCGGCACGGGCACGCGGAAGCGGCCGCCGGCGTCCGTCTGCTCGCGCTGCACCCAGCTGCCGGGCCGGTTCGCGACGTGGGTGATCGAGAACGTGGCATGCGGCAGGGGCGCGCGGCGTTCGTCGACCAGCCGGCCCGTGAGCACCGGCCGGCGGCGGATCGGGACATCGGCGACCCGGCGCTCTCCGGGCCGGGTCGGACCCGCGACCGCCGCGTCGGTGGTGAACGACTCGCTCTCCGCCACGACCCTGCACTGCAGGCCCACGCCGAAGGGGAAGAGCTCGGTCTCGCCCGCGGACGTGACCACGGTGTGGCTGCGATCCGCGGCCTGCGTCCCGCCGTCGACCCGCACCTCCACCTGCACGACCTCGGGGGGCGTGAACGGGGCTCCGCCCTCGTCGACGAAGCGCAGGACCAGCGCGCCGTGCGCCGGCACGCGCAGTTCGATCGGCTCCGCCGGCAGCCGCTCCAGGTCGACCGGCGCCTGCACGCGCTCCGGCAGGGGCAGGTCGACGCCGACCGCCAGCCGGCGGCGGTCGGACTCGCCGTGCACCTGCGCCTGCGCGTGCGCGAAGCGCGCGATCCCGTCGGCTCCCGTCCGACCCGTGCGGGCCGAGTAGCGCAGGTTGCCCTTGGCGTCCGGCTGGGCCAGGACCACGCGTGCCCCGGCCACCGGCACCGCCTGCGCGTCCACGACCCGCACGGTCACCGTGCGGTCGGGCTCGAGTTCGACGCGCACCGGCTGCGCCCCGGACTCCTGCACCACGGCCGCACCCCAGAGCGCGCCGCAACGCGCGAACACCCAGTAGCCCTGTTCCCGGCCGGGGCGAGGGACGAGGGCGCGACCCTCGGCATCGCATTCGACCTGCTGGCCCTGCGCCGCCACGCGTGCCTCCGCCATGTCCACCTCGCCGATCCACCCGGCGGGATCGGACGCGACGAAGGTCAGGGTCGCACCCGCCACCGGCGTGCCGTCGTCCTTGCGCACCGCGTGCACGACGAGCGAGCGCGCCGGCTCGGGACGTTCCGCCACCGCCGTGCGCGTGGCTGCGCCCGCGGCGGAGCCCGCGCCGGCCGCCCGTGGCAACGGTTCCACCGCGCCGACCGGTGGCGCGCCGGAGGCGCTCGGCGCGGCGGACGGGGAGGCCTCGAGCCCATCGGGGAGCAGCATCCAGGCGAGAAAAAGTGCGGCCGCGGCGCCCGCGGCGAGAAGGAGCTTCGTCTTCATCGTGAGCAGGAGGGCGAGGGGCAGGGCGCCCGCGACCGCGGCGGGCGGCAGGAGCGGCGCCAGAGCGAGGAGCCAGCGGCGGCGGTCGCCGCCGTGCCGCTGGTCGAGCCGGTCGCGCAGCAGGCCGAGGCCGCGGTGCACGCGAGAGCGCACCGTGGCCGCCGGCACACCGGCGCGGCGTGCGATCTCCGCCGCGCTCAGGTCCTCGAGGAAGTGCAGGACCAGCGTGCTGCGGTACGGCTCCTCGAGCTGCACCAGCGCGTCGCTCACCAGCCGGCGCGCCTCCTCGCGCGCCACGACCTCGTCGGTGGGAATCGTCCACTCTGCGCGCGCCGCGGCGGCCTCGTGCCTGCGGCGCCGCGCCGCGTCGCGCGCGCGGTTGCGGGCGCGATTGCGCGCGATCGTCGCCAGGAAGCCGCGCGGCGAGACCCGCGCCATCCCGTGCCGCAGGGCCGCCAGCCAGGTGTCCTGGACCAGGTCCTGGGCCTCGGCCTCGCCCGCGACCAGCCCGCGGGCCAGCCGGTCGAGGAACGCGCTCTGGCGCAGCAGGCTCTCGCTCAGGGGGACGTCCATCGCAGGGGAAGACACCCGACGCTCACGAACCGTTGCGAGGATACGGGAGATTCTCACCGGGGGCGTGGCAACCGGTTCCGCTTCCGGCTCGGGCGGCACGGCACGGCGCGGCCGCCGGGGGAGTTGCCGGCGCGCCAGCGCGGGGGTAACAGGGCCAGCTACGCCCCTGTCGCACCCGCGCACCCTGCGCACGAGGAGGCACCGATGCGTCCGATCCCGCGTTTCCCACGGCGTCCCCGTTGGACCGTACCCGGCTTGCTCGTCGGACTGTTGGCGGCGGCATTGCTCCCCGCCCAGGATCTCGTCTACCGGATCGCCGACCCGCTCCCCGGCGATGCGGTCGGGCAACGTGTGCACGCGCTCGGCGACGTGGACGGCGACGGCGTACCGGACTTCCTGATGGCCGGCGGCCCCGATCCCGCCAGCACCGACGCGCGCGTGGTGTCGGGCGCCACAGGCCGGATCGTTCACGTGCTCGCCAGCCGCCACGGCCAGCGCATCGGCACGCATGCTGCGGGCGTGGGCGATCTGGACGGCGATGGGAGCAGCGAGTACCTCGTGAGCGCGCCCGGTGACGCAACCCGCGGCCAGGGCGCCGGCGCGGTGTTCCTGATCGCCGGACGCAGCCACGCGATCCGCGCGGTGTTCCGCGGCGATCACGCGGGCGCGGAACTGGGCCCGGTTGCGAACCTCCGCGACGTGGACGGCGACGGAACACCCGACTTCGCCCTGGGCGCCCCCGGGCACGCGCACTCGGGCACGGGAGCGGGAGCCGTGTGGGTGATCTCCGGTCGCGATCGCCTCGTGCTGCGCGCGTACCTCGGCTCGTCCCCCGGCGACGGCCAGGGCGCGGCGGTCTTGGCCATGAGCGATCTCGACGGCGACGGCGTGCGCGAACTCGCGTACGTGGCGAGGCGCGGCACTTTCCCCGGCACCAACGCGCGGATCGCGGTGCGCTCCGGGCGCACCGGCGCCCTGCTCTGGGAGCGGGACGTACCGCCCACTCCGAACCCCGTCCTGGCACTGGCGGACGCGGGCGATACCGACGGCGACGGCCTCGCAGACCTCGCCGCTGGTGGTTCCACGGATACCGCCCTCCGGATCCTCCTGCTGTCGGGACGCGACGGCAGCGTGCGGCAGTTCCTCACCCGACCCGTGGACGCCTCCGGCTTCGGCTCGGCGCTGGCCGGGGTTGGCGACGTCGACCGCGACGGACGGGCCGACCTGCTGGTCGGCATCCCGCGCGCCCAGGGCGGCCCGGCCCCCGAGGGGCTGCTGCGCATCCACTCCGGCCGTGACGCCAGGATCCTGCGCGAGTGGACCGGGGCTGTCGCCGCCGCGCTGGGTACCAGCGTGGCGCCGCTCGGCGACAGCAATGGCGATCTCGTGGGGGAGTTCCTGGCCGGGGCACCGGGCCATGGCTCGTCTCCGGGAGCGGTCCTGGTCCACAGCCTGGCTCCCCTCACGATGGCCGCCGACCGCATCGAGATCCCGCTGGCGAGCGGCGGCTCCCAGCGGCTCGACATCGCCGTCGACCCGCGCTTCGGACTGCACGACTACTGGGTGTTGGGCACGGCCAGCGGGATCCTGCCCGGGATCGGGCTGGGCGGCCTGGTCCTTCCGCTCAATCCCGACGGCTACCTCTTCGCCCTGGTGGCCGCGCCTGGCGCACGGCCGCTGCGCAACGGCGTCGGCCGCTTCGGTCTCACGACGCGCGCAACTGCCTACGTGGACATCCCCGCAGGCCTGCCACAGAGCCTGCTGGGCCTGGATCTGCACCACGCCGCGCTGATCTTGCGGAATGGCACGCCAGCAGCGACGACCCATGCCGCGCCGCTGCGCCTGGTGGCGGGTCCGCCTACCACCCGCGTGCGCGTGTACGAGGAGGCATTCCGCGACACGACGCACCTCGACCGGAGCCGCTCCGCCGGTTCGTGGAGCGGCGGCACCCTCAACTTCCGCCAGTTCGGCGGCGACGGGCTGCACGGCGATTTCGACCCGAGCCACGGCCGTGAGGTGGAGCCGAAGGTGTACGAGTGGTCCACGGACTCCCAGCGCATCCCGGCCTCGGCCACGCTCAGCGGAAGGGAGGAGATCGTCACCAACGGAGTGTTCCGCTTCTCCCGGTTCGATCTCCCCAAGGGCGTGATCGTGCGCTTCCTCGGCACCAAGCCGGCCTGGATCGAGGTGCGTGGGGACACGCGCATCGTGGGAAGGCTCGAGTCGAACGGCGCGCCCCTGTTCACGCACAACGGCATCCTGAACACGTCGGGCCAGGTAGGCTCCGCGGGTGGAGCCTTCGCCGGACGCGGCGGGACGGGTGCCGATCAGGGAGACGGACAGGGCACGCTGCCGCGATTCCACGGGCAGCCTGGCGAAGACGTGCGCGTGCTCCCCGGCCACGCGTACTTCCTGCGCACACCGGGCACCGGCGGGCAAGGCTCCTCGCAGTTCCCCACCTCGGGCCTGAATGCCGACGTCACCTACAATGGCTTCTCGGGCTCCTTCTGCGGGCAGCTTTCGGCGGGCGGCGGTGGCGGCGGCATGGACGCCAAGGGCGCGGACGGCGTGGCGTTCGCCACGATGGGGAAGCCTTCGGACCTCGGCCCGTCTGCCGCCGGCGGCCTCCGCTTCGACTGGAGCACGGGTGGGTACAACCCTCCGACCTCGACCCACTTCCTGATCGGCGGCTCCGGCGGCGGCGGCGGTGGAAGCCATCCCTACTTCTCGATTCGTGGCCCCTCCGTGTCTTGGCGCAGCGGTGCCGGCGGCACCGGCGGCGGCGGAGCGATCCTCCTGCGCACCGGGAACGAGTTCCTCCTCGGCCCGGACGGTGAGATCCAGGTGCGAGGCGGCGACGGGCCCTTGGCCAACACCGTGGCGCTCGGTCCGGCCGCACCGGGAGGCGGAGGCTCGGGTGGGACCATCCATCTGCAGACGGGATACATCGCCACCTTCGAAGGCATCCTGGACGTGAGCGGAGGCCTGGGCGGGCGCGTGGATCTCGGGTTCTCCTACGTCGCCAGGCTGTTCGGCGGTGGCGGTTCACCGGGAGTCGTCCGAATCGAGCAATCGGGCTCGTTCGGCAATCCGCCGCGGGTCCGCCCCAGCAGCGCCACGCTGCTACGAGGTCCGGTCGTCGATTCCAGCCAGCACTCCGGCCTGCAGAGCAGGTGGATGTCCATCGGCCGCCCCTTTGCACCGCGGATCCTGCGCTACGAGCTCCGGGTCGACAACGTCACCTGGAGCGACGACCCTGCGCGCGGAATGCTGGCCAGCTACGGCTCGACCGCGCCCTTGTGGATCCTGTTCCAGGCGGGGCGCATCGATCCCCTCAACCCGGACGCCGAGCCGGTCCCCACGGGGCCGTGGCGTTCCATGGCCGGCTCGGGATTCGGGCAGCCCGGCATCGATGGCGACCAGTCGGAGGCGTTCCGCTTCGTGCTGATTGCTCCGACTCCACCGAAGACCTTCCGAGTCGCATTCCTCCGCCTGGTCCTCGACTGAGGCCGCCGCGCCCCGGTTGGCACGTGCGCGGGCAGGACTTGCTGCCGTGCGCCGTACGGACATGATCCATTCGCGCCCGTCCCGACGACTCCCGGCATGAGCCCCCAAGGCCACTCCTCGTTCCCCTGCCCCAACTGCGGCGCCGAGGTCGCCCGCGGCCGCCTCGCGTGCCCGGAGTGCGGCAGCGACGAGAACACCGGCTGGAAGGACGACGAGGAGGTCGGGTACCAGGCCGTGGCCCTGCCCGAGGACGGTGCCGGCGCAGGATCCAGCGAGGCGCGGCCCGCCCGGTCCCGGTCGCGCGCGTGGCGGGTCGCCGTGCTCTTCGCACTGGTGCTCGCCGTGTTCCTGGCCGTCGTCCTGCGCTGATCCGCGGCGCCTGGCGGTCGCGCCCTGGGGGTCCAGCCCGCTCCGTGCCACGGGAGAAAACCGCTCCGGGATCGGCGGCCCCCCACCTACTCTCGCCGCACCCCGTCCCGGTGCCGATGCCGACTCCTCCCCCGCTCACCGCCACCGCCAGCTCGGACCCGCTCTGGTACAAGGACGCGGTCCTCTACGAGCTGCCGGTCAAGGCGTTCCAGGACAGCACGGGCGACGGGATCGGCGACTTCCGCGGCCTCCTGCGCCGGCTCGACTACCTGCAGGATCTGGGCGTCACGGCGCTCTGGCTGCTGCCCTTCTACCCCTCGCCGCAGAAGGACGACGGCTACGACATCGCGGACTACTTCGCGGTGCACCCGGCGTACGGCACGCTCGCCGACTTCAAGGAGTTCCTCGCGGAGGCGCATCGCCGCGATCTGCGCGTGATCACCGAGCTGGTGATCAACCACACCTCCGACCAGAACGCCTGGTTCCAGCGCGCCCGCCGCGCGCGGCCGGGCTCGAAGAGCCGCGACTACTACGTGTGGAGCGACACACCGGAACGCTACCAGGGCGTGCGCGTGATCTTCCCCGACTACGAGCCGTCGAACTGGACCTGGGACCCGGTGGCGAAGGCGTACTACTGGCACCGCTTCTTCCACCACCAGCCCGACCTGAACTTCGACAACCCGGCGGTGCACGAGGCCATCCACTCGGTCCTGGACTTCTGGATGGGCCTGGGCGTCGACGGGATGCGGCTCGACGCGATCCCCTACCTGTACGAGCGCGAGGGCACGAGCTGCGAGAACCTGCCCGAGGTGCACGCCTTCCTCAAGGGGCTGCGCCGGCACCTCGACACGCACCACCCGGGGCGCATGCTCCTGGCCGAGGCCAACCTCTGGCCGGAAGACGCGGTCGCCTACTTCGGGGCGGGCGACGAGGCGCACATGAACTTCCACTTCCCGGTGATGCCGCGCATGTTCCTCGCGCTGCGCCTGGAGGACCGCACCCCGATCGTGGACATCCTGGAGCAGACGCCGCCGATCCCGGAGACGTGCCAGTGGGCGACGTTCCTGCGCAACCACGACGAGCTCACGCTGGAGATGGTCACGGAGGAGGAGCGCGACCTGATGTGGCGGGTCTACGCGCAGGAGCGCAAGGCGCGGCTGAACCTCGGCATCCGGCGCCGGCTCGCGCCCCTGGTCGGCAACGACCGCCGCCAGATCGAGCTCCTGAACCTGCTGCTCTTCACGCTCACCGGCACGCCGGTGCTCTACTACGGCGACGAGATCGGCATGGGCGACAACGTGCACCTGGGCGATCGGCACAGCGTGCGCACGCCGATGCAGTGGAGCCCGGACCGCAACGCGGGCTTCTCGACGTGCAACCCGCAGGCCCTCTACCTGCCGGTGGTCACCGATCCCGAGTACCACTACGAGACCGTCAACGTCGAGAACCAGCAGCGCAACCCGCACTCGCTGCTGTGGTGGACCAAGCGCATGATCGCGACCGCGCGCCGCCACAAGGCCTTCGGCCGGGGCTCGCTGACCTTCCTGCATCCCGAGAACCGCAAGGTCCTCGCCTACCTGCGCCGGCACGGCGACGAGTGCCTGCTGGTCGTCGCCAACCTGAGCCGCTCGGTCCAGCACGCGACGCTCGACCTGCGCGGCCTCGCGGGCCGCACGCCGATCGAGTTGTCGGGGGCGACCCACTTCCCCACGGTCGGCGCCGAGCCGTACCCGTTCACGTTGGCCCCGTACGGCTGCTACTGGTTCGTGCTGGAGGCGCGCGCGGCAGGCGCGCCCGCGCCCGCCTTCGAGGCGGCGCCCCGTCTCGGCGCGGACTCCCTGGAGGGTCTCTTCGCGGGCCGCAACCGCGGCCTGCTGGAACGCCACCTCGTCCACCACCTGCCGCGCTGCCCCTGGTTCCAGGCGCAGGGCAGGCGGGTGCGCGACGTACGGCTGCGCGAGGGTGTGCTGCTGCGCAGCCGCCGCGCCAGCGTGTGGATCGCGTTCGCGTCGGTGGAGTTCAGCGAGGGCGAACCCGGGCTCTACCAGATCCCGTTCACGTTCCTGGCCGCGCCGGCGAAAGGCGCTCCCGTGCAGTCCCTGCCGCCCGAGGCGGTCCACCTGCGCGCCGGGCTGGACGGGAGCGACGGGCATCTGGTGGACGCGGCGTTCGAGCGCGAGGCCGCGCGCCTGCTCATGGCGTTCGTCGCGCGCAAGCGGCGCGTGGCGGGCGCGGCGGGCGAGCTCGTGGGCCGGCCAGCCGCCACGCTGCGCGCCGTGCTCGCCGCGCCGGCCCACGGCCTCGAGCCGGTGGCGTCGCGGATCCCGGGCCCCCACACGGCGGTCGCGTTCGGGCAGAGTTGCATCCTCAAGCTCTACCGCAAGGTCGAGCGCGGCGTGCATCCGGACGTGGAGCTGCACCGGCACCTGGCCGAGGCGGTGCGCTTCCCGCACGTGCCCCCGTTCGGCGGCGAAGTGCGCTACGAGAGCGAGGCGGGCGCCATCACCCTGGGGATGGTGGAAGGCTACGTCGCGAGCGTGGACGACGGCGTCGCCCTGGTGCGCGGCCAGCTGGCCAGCCTCTTCCGCGACGCCCTGTCCACGCTGCGCGACCACACGCTGCCGCTGCCCGAGGGCTCGCTGCTGGCACAGGCGGAGGCGCAGGTGCCGGAGATCGTGCGCGCCGCACTCGGCCCGCATCTCGCGCTCCACGCGCTGCTGGGCCAGCGCGTCGCGGAGCTGCACGTGGCCCTGGCGAACGACGCGGGCGATCCGGCGTTCGCGCCGGAGGAGTACACGCCCTTCTACCAGCGCTCGCTCTACCAGAGCGTGCGCAACGTGCTGCGCGCGATGCTCGACCGGCTGCGCCGCGAACTGGGCGGAATGGCCGGCCCGTGGCGCGATCTCGCCGAGGCCGTGGTGGCGCGCGAATCCACTCTGCTGGAGGGGCTGCGCGCGCTCACCCGGACCCGGATCGCCTCGCGCCGGATCCGGATCCACGGGGACCTGCACCTCGGCCGCCTGCTCTTCACCGGCAAGGACTTCGTGTTCCGCGACTTCGCCGGCGAACCGGGCCGCTCGCAGGAGGAGCGGCGCATCCTGCGCTCGCCCCTGCGCGACGTCGCCTGCCTGCTGCGCTCGGTGCGACACGCCAGCCAGGCCGCGCTGCGCGACGACCGCGGCGCCGAGGCGGTGCGCGCCGAGGACATCCCGCTCCTCGCACCGTGGGCGCATGCCTGGGCCCGCTGGTGCTCGGCCGCCATGCTCGGCTCCTGGCTCGCCCACGCCGGACCCGGCGGGTTCCTGCCCGCCGATCCGGCGCACACCGACCTGCTGCTGCGCACCTTCCTCCATCAGCGCCTCTACCAGGAGATCGCCGGCGCACTGGAGGGCGGCCATCGACCCGGGACGCCGCTGCCCGCGCTGGCGGCGCTCGCGGAACTGGAAGGGCTGCCCGTGCCGATATCCTGAGTGCCGCGGTGTGGGCACGGCGGCCCCGACCCGCGGTCCGCCGCCTACCGATCCTTCTCCCCATGTCCGACTCCGAAGCCCTGCTGGAGCTGGCGCGCGCGCTCGGCGTGGCCACCAGCTACGTCGACATGCGCGGCGCGACCGTGCATGCGGGCGCGCCGGCACTGGTGGCGGTGACGCGCGCCCTGGGCGCCGAGCTGGAGCGGGCCGAAGACGCGCCGCGGGCCCTGGCCGCCCTGCGCGAGCGGCGCGCCGCGCGGCTGCTGCCGGAGGTCCTGATGGCGTGGCACGGCCGCGTGCGGGTGCCATGGCGCGCGCGCGGCGAGGAGCCGATCGAGGCGCACCTGACGCTGGAGGACGGCACCGTCCGTGCGCTGCGCTCCACCACCGCCGGGCTGCGCCGCGCGCTCGGGCCCCTGCCGCTCGGCGTGCACACCCTGGACGTGCGCCGGCGCGGACGGATCGAGACGTGCACCGTGCTCGCGGCGCCGCGCCGAGCGTTCCTGCCGCCGCCCGGCACGCCCGATGCGTGCGGGATCTTCCTGCCCCTGCACGCGGCGCGCTCCGAGCGCAACCTCGGCGCGGGCGACTTCCTCGACCTCGCCGCGCTCCTGGGGATGGTCGCGGGGTGGCGCCTGGAGCGCAGGCCCGGGCGGCTGGTGGGCACGCTGCCGTTCCTCGCGGGCTTCTTCGACGCGCCCTGCGACCCGAGCCCGTACTCGCCGGCCAGCCGCCTGTTCTGGAACGAGTTCTACGTGGCCGTCGACGAGGCCGCGGCCGCGTTCAGCGCGGCCGAACGCGAGCAGATCGCGAGCCTGCGCGCGGCCGAGCTGGTGGACTACCCCGCGGTGTACGCTCTCAAGCGCAAGGCTCTGCTCGCCCTCGCGCCACGAGTCGAGGCCGACCCCGCGTACTGGCGCTTCCTCGCCGCCCACCCGGAGGTGGAGGACTACGCGCGCTTCCGTGCCGCGGGGGCACGCCACGGCCGCGACTTCCGCCGCTGGCCGTCGCGCCTGCGCGACGGCGCCATCGCGACCGCCGACGTGCCCGCCGAGGAGGTGCGCTTCCACCGCGTGGCCCAGTATCTCGCCGAGCACCAGGTGGACGAGGTGGCCGCGCGCGCGCACGCGCGCGGGCTGGGCCTCTACCTGGACCTGCCGCTCGGCGTGCACGGCGACAGCTACGACCTGTGGCGGCATCGCGAGGCGTTCGTCACGGGCGCGCGCGTGGGCGCACCGCCGGATCCGTTCTTCACCACCGGCCAGGACTGGGGCTTCCCCCCGCCGCATCCCGAGGGGCTGCGCAGGCAGCGCTACGGCTACCTGCGGGCCTGCCTGGCCCACTCGATGCGCCATGCGGCGTGGCTGCGCATCGACCACGTGATGGGACTGCACCGGATGTTCTGGATCCCGCCGGGCCTGGACCCGAGCCATGGCGTGTACGTGCACTACCCGGCGCACGAGCTCTACGCGCTCGTGTGCCTGGAGTCGTTGCGCCACGGCTGCGTGGTCGCCGGCGAGGACCTGGGGATCGTGCCGCCCTACGTGCGGCCGGCGATGGCGCGGCACGGCCTGCAGCGCCTCTACGTGCTGCAGTGCGAGACCGGCGACGATCCGGCACGGCCCTTGGCCGCCGTGCCGCGCGCATGCCTCGCCAGCCTGAACACGCACGACCTGCCCACCTTCGCCGCCGAGTGGGGCGACCTGGCCGGCCACCACCGCGCGCAGCTCGTGCTCCGCTTCCTGGCCCGCGAGGGCTGCGCGCCGGGGGGCCCCGACGATCTCGCCGGCTTCTTCCGCGCCAGCCTGCGCTGGCTGGGCCGCTCGCCGGCGCGCATGGTGCTCGCCAACCTGGAGGACCTCTGGGGCGAGACGCGGCCGCAGAACGTCCCGGGGACGGAGAGCTCGAACCCCAACTGGCGGCGCAAGGCGCGCTTCGCGCTCGACGAGATCCCGGATCCGGTGCCGTTCGACACAGAGCCCTGAGGCGGCGGCCGGGCGGGATTCCGGCATGCGGCGTACGCACCCGCGGCGGGTCGTCGCCCCCGGTCCGCGACGAGGCCGAGGGCGCACCCCATGAGGCGGCTCGAGCAAGGCCCGGCGACCCACGCGGGACCGGCCAGGGGGCACTGTTCCCTGGGCGTAACACGACCGTCGAGATTGCTCAGAGTCGGCTCTGTATTTCCGGTCGGGCGTACGAAACACCGGCGGTACGTTGGCGTTCGCGGAAGGTCCCTCAACCGGCCCCCGCCACGGACCTTCCGCCAACATGCTCTTCTTCACGGCCGTCGCAGCCATCTGCGGACTGACGGCGGTCCTGGCCACCCTCCTGGCCATGGCCGACCGGCGGTTGCGGGTGCAGGAGGACCCCCGGATCGACACCGTGGAGGAGATGCTCCCGCATGCCAACTGCGGAGCCTGCGGATACCCGGGCTGCCGGCCCTTCGCCGAGGCGCTGGTGGAGGGCAAGGCGAAGCCCGGCAAGTGCTCGGTGAGCACCGACGCCGGCCGCGAGCGGATCGCCGGATACCTGGGGGTGGACGTGGGGGCCGAGGAGAAGCGGGTGGCAAGGCTGGCCTGCGCCGGCGGCGCCAACGTGGCCCGGGCCCACGCGCACTACCAGGGCATGGAGTCCTGCGCCGCCGCCGCGCTCGTGGCCGGCGGCGGCAAGGGCTGCTTCTACGGCTGCCTGGGGCTCGCCGACTGCGAGGTGGCCTGCACCTTCGACGCGATCCGGATGAACGAGCACCACCTGCCGGTGGTCGACGAGGATCGCTGCACGGCCTGCGGCGACTGCGTGGTCGCCTGCCCCAAGGACCTCTTCTCCCTGCACGCGGTCAGCCACCGTCTCTGGGTGGCATGCAACTCCGCGGCCGCGGGCGACGAGATCCTCGCCGACTGCCAGGTGGCCTGCACGGCCTGCGGCCGTTGCGCCGCGGACGCGCCGGGGCTGATCACCATGCGCAACAACCTGCCGGTGATCGACTACACGCGCGAACACGCCACCAAGACCCCGATCCAGCGTTGCCCCACCGGGGCGATCGTCTGGCTCGACGCGAAGGCCGGACCCGTGAAGGGGCCGGCCGCACCCAAGATCCTCCGCAAGGGCGCCCGCCAGGACGCACCCACCTAACCGAAGGGAGACCGGGATGTCGTTCCTCCTCCGTGCCAAGAAGGCCGATGCTCGCGAGCCGCAGCCACAGCCGCCCGGCAAGCAGGGCACGTTCCGCTTCCCGGGCGTGCGCAGCGCGGTGGACGGCAACACCGCCGTCATCCTGTGCGAGCGCGAGTCCAGCGACGCCGCCGGTGCCTACCCGATCACGCCATCGACCCAGATGGGCGAGTACTGGGCCGAGGCCGCGGCCGCCGGCCACCTGAACATCTCCGGGCGCCCGCTGATCTTCATCGAACCGGAGGGCGAGCACGCCGCCGCGGCGGTGACCGCGGGCCTCTCGATGACCGGCCTGCGCGCGGCCAACTTCTCGTCCGGCCAGGGCATCGCCTACATGCACGAGTCGCTGTACGCGGCGGTGGGCAAGCGACTCACCTACGTGCTGAACATCGGCGCGCGGGCGATGACCAAGTCGACGCTGAACGTGCACGCGGGGCACGACGACTACCACTGCATCGACGACACCGGCTTCTTCCAGGTGTTCGCCAAGAACGCCCAGTCGGTCGCCGACCTGAACATCATCGCGCACCGGATCGCGGAGCTCGCGCTCACTCCCGGCGCCGTCGCGCAGGACGGGTTCCTCACCACGCACCTGATCGAGTCGATCCTGGTGCCCGAGCGCGAACTGATCGAGGTCTACCTCGGCCGCCCCGACGACCTGATCGACACGCCGACGCCGGCGCAGCGGATCCTGTACGGCGACAAGCGCCGCCGCATCCCGGAGCTGTGGGACGTGGACAACCCGGTGATGGCGGGGCTGGTGCAGAACCAGGACTCCTACATGCAGAGCGTGGCCGCGCAGCGGCCGTACTTCTTCGCGCACATCCCCGAGCTCGCCACGCAGGCATTCGAGGAGTTCCACCGGCTCACCGGCCGGCGCTACGACCGCGTGATGGGCTACCGCACCGAGGACGCCGAGTACCTGATCCTCGGCCAGGGCAGCGTGGTGCCCAGCGCCGAGGCGGTGGCCGACCACCTGCGCGCCACCCGCGGCCTCAAGGTCGGCGTGGTCGACCTCCTGATGTTCCGCCCGTTCCCGTCCGACCTGATCGGCAGGCTCCTGAAGCGCCGCAAGGGCGTCGCGATCCTGGAGCGTCTCGACCAGCCGCTGGCGGTCGACCTGCCGATCATGCGCGAGGTGCGCGCGACCCTGACCAAGTGCCTCGAGAACGGCCGCGCCAGGACGCCGGCGTTCCCCGGCCTGGAGGCCTACAAGGACGCCGCCGACCTGCCCGCGCTCTACTCCGGTTCGTTCGGGATGGGCAGCCGCGACCTGCAGCCCGAGGGCATCATCGCCGCGGTCGAGAACATGCTGCCGGACGGGGCGCAGCGGCGCTTCTTCTACCTCTCGATCGACTTCCTGCGCGACCGCCCGGTCACGCCCAAGCAGCAGCTGCACCAGGAGGAGATCGCCGCCGCGTATCCCAGGATCAAGGAGCTGGCGCTGCGCGGTTCGGAGAACCCGAACCTGATGCCCAAGAACAGCATCACGGTGCGCTTCCACTCCGTGGGCGGGTGGGGCGCGATCACGACGGGCAAGAACCTCGCGACCACGCTCTTCGACCTGCTCGGCTACCACATCAAGGCCAACCCCAAGTACGGGTCGGAGAAGAAGGGTCAGCCGACCACCTACTACCTCTCGGCCGCGCCGGAGCCGATCAAGGTCAACTGCGAGTACTACTACGTCGACGTGGTGCTCTCGCCCGACCCCAACGTCCTGAACCACACCAACGCGCTGGCCGGCCTGAAGGAAGGCGGCGTGTTCGTCATCCAGACCGACAAGCCCACGCCGGAGGAGACGTGGGCGGCGATCCCGCCGCAGTACCGGCGGATGATCGTGGACCACAAGATCCAGCTCTACGCGCTCGACGCGTTCGCGATCGCCCGTGCCGAGGCCACCGACCCCGAGCTGCAGCTGCGCATGCAGGGCATCGCCTTCCAGGGCGCGTTCTTCGCCACTGCCCCGGTGATGCAGCAGGCCGGCCTGGACGAGGCCCGGCTGCTGCAGGCGATCGAGAGCCAGCTGCAGCACAAGTTCGGCGCCAAGGGCGCGCGCGTGGTGCAGGACAACATGCGCGTGGTCAAGCGCGGCTTCGACGAGGTGCGCCGCATCCCGTACGGACCGCTTACCGACGCACGCGCCGAGGGCAAGGCGGTCAGCAAGGAACCGCCGCTGCCGGTGATGGTGAAGCGCGAACCCAGGAACGCGATGCCGATGAGCGACATCCATCGCTTCTGGGAGCAGACCGGGTCGTTCTACGCCCGCGGCATGGGCAACGACAACCTCACCGACCCGTTCATCGGCCTCGGCGTGATGCCGGCGGTCACCGCGCTGTTCCGCGACATGACCGGCATCCGCTTCCAGCACCCGGAGTGGGTGCCCGAGAACTGCACCGCATGCGGCAAGTGCTACACCGTGTGCCCCGACACCGCGATCCCGGGCCTGGTGAGCGAGGTGAACGCGGTGTTCGACACCGTGATCCAGCGCGTGCGCAAGTCGGGCGGCAAGGTCGAGCACCTGCCGCGCGCCGTGCGCCAGACCGAGCGCCACCTGCGCGCCGCGATCGCCGCGGCCGGGGACAAGGTGGACATGGCCGCGGCCCTGCAGGCCGCGATCGCGCGGACCATCGAGCAGAGCGATGCGGCGGTGCGTCCCGCGCTGCAGGAGGAGTTCGCGCGCTTCACCGCCGAGCTGGGCGGGTTCCGCTTCGCGATCACCCGTCCGTACTACCGCGTGCCCGAGCAGAAGGGCGCCGGCGGCGGCGGGCTGCTCAGCATCACGGTCGATCCCTACACCTGCAAAGGCTGCATGGAGTGCGTGCAGGTGTGCGAGGACGACGCCTTGCGGCCGGCCACCCAGACCGAGGAGACCGTGCACCGGATGCGCCGCGAGTGGGAATTCTGGCTCGACCTCCCCACCACGCCGCAGAAGTACGTGCGCATCGACGACCTGGAGGCGGGCGTGGGCGCCCTGGAGACCCTGCTGCTCGACAAGCGCAACTACCTGTCGTTCACCAGCGGCGACGGCGCATGCCTGGGCTGCAGCGAGAAGACCGCCGTGCACCTCTTCGTGGCCACCGTCGAGGCACTGATGCGACCGCGGGTCGAGCGTCACGTCGCGTACCTGACGGACCTCATCCAGCGCCTGGAGCAACACGTCCGCATGCGCCTGGTGCGTGATCTCGACGTCGGCGATGCCGCCGCGATCGGCAGGATCGTGGGCGAGCTGGGCGACGCCGACGTCACCCTGGCGACGCTCGTGGGGCGGCTGGAACAGAAGCACGGCGGCGAGCCGATCGACCAGGAGTGGCTGCGGCGCACCACCACGCTCCTCTCCCGGCTCAAGGACCTGCGCTGGCGCTACACCGAGGGCAGCTCGGGCCGCGGTCGCTCGCGCATGGGCATGGTGAACGCCACCGGCTGCACGTCGGTGTGGGGCAGCACCTGGCCGTTCAATCCCTATCCCTTCCCCTGGGCCAACCACCTGTTCCAGGACGCGGCCTCGATGGCGTTGGGCGTGTTCGAGGGCCACATGGCCAAGATGGCGCGCGGGTTCGCCGACATCCGCCGCGCCGAGCTGGAGCTCGCCGGCAGGTACGACCCGGCCCAGCACGACGAGTCGCTCACCTACTTCGACTGGGAGCAGTTCACCGACCAGGAGTGGGAGCTGTGTCCGCCGGTCGTGGCGGTCGGCGGCGACGGCGCGATGTACGACATCGGCTTCCAGAACCTGTCGCGCGCGCTGATGTCGGGCAAGCCGATCAAGGTGCTGGTCGTCGACACGCAGGTCTACTCCAACACCGGCGGCCAGGCCTGCACATCGGGCTTCTTCGGCCAGATCTCCGACATGGCCCAGCACGGCAGGGCGATCCGCGGCAAGGAGGAGGTGCGCAAGGAGATGGGCCTGATCGGCCTCGCGCACCGCACCACGTACGTGCTGCAGAGCACGATCGCGCACCCCAGCCACATGATCGAGGGGTTCATCCGCGGGTTGAAGGCCCGCCGTCCCGCGCTCTTCAACCTCTACTCGTCGTGCCAGCCCGAACACGGCATCGGCGACGACATGAGCAACCGGCAGGCGAAGCTGGCGGTGGAGTCGCGCGCCTACCCGCTCTTCCGCTACGACCCCGACGCCGGCAAGACCCCGGTCGAGTGCCTGGATCTCGAGGGCAATCCGGCGATCGAGCAGGAGTGGCCGACCTACACGCTGAAGTACCGCGACGGCGAGGTCGAGAAGACCATGGAGCTGCCGCTCACCTTCGCGGACTTCGCCGTGACCGAGGCGCGGTTCCGCAAGCACTTCCGGGTCGCGCCGCAGGACACCTGGAACGAGAACATGGTGCCCCTGGCCGAGTTCCTGGCCCTGGGACCGGCCGAGCGCGAGGGACGCTTCCCGTACCTGTGGAGCGTCGACCGCAAGCAGCACCTCACGCGGCTGCTGGTCGCCGAGCCGATCGTGCGCTCGTGCGAGGACCGGCGCGACTTCTGGCTCCTGCTCCGCTCGCTCTGCCGGGTCGCCGAGCCCACGCGCGGCGACATCGAGAACGCGGTGCGCAACGAGATGGTGGCGCGGCTGGCCAACGGACTGCTGCAGCTCACCGGCGGCGGCGGTGCGGCGATGCTCGCCAGCCTGGCGGCCCCGGGCGGCGCGGTCCCCGCGCCCGCGCCGGCCGCCGCGCCCGCGGCCCCGGCCCCGGCCGCGGCGGGCAACGGCGAGTACATGGCGCCGTGGATCGACAGCGAGCAGTGCACCGCCTGCGACGAGTGCATGAAGATCAACCCGAAGATCTTCGTCTACAACGCACAGAAGAAGGCGGTCATCCAGAACCCGCAGGGCGGACCGTACCGCGACCTGGTGAAGGCCGCGGAGCGCTGCACCGCCCGCGTGATCCACCCCGGCCTGCCGCGCGACCGCAGCGAGAAGGACGTCGACAAGCTGATCCAGCGGGCCCGCAAGTACAACTGAGACGCGGCGCACATGCCTCTCTTCGCATCCAGGACCTTCGCACACGGCGTCCATCCGCCGGAGGCCAAGGACGACACCAAGGGGCTGGCGATCCGCCAGTTCCCCTTCGCCCCCGTGCTCGTGGTGCCGCTCCTGCAGCACCTGGGCAAGCCGGCGATCGCCGAGGTGGCGGAGGGCCAGGAGGTGGCGCGCGGCCAGCGCATCGCCCGCCCGGACGGATTCTTCTCGGTGGCGATGCACGCGCCGGCTTCCGGCGTGGTGCGCCGCATCGGCCTCGCGCCCGCGATCTCCGGCAAGATGGAGCCCGCGATCTTCCTCGAGCCGTTCCCCGGCTCGACCCAGGAGGTGCTGCAGGGCAGGCCCTGCCTCGCCGCGAGCGCGACACCCGACGAGATCCTCGCGGCCATCCAGGAGGCCGGCGTCGTGGGCCTGGGCGGCGCGGCGTTCCCCACGCACGCCAAGCTCAAGGTGCCCGCCGGCAAGCAGGTCGAGACCGTGCTGGTGAACGGCGCCGAGTGCGAGCCGTATCTCACCACCGACCACCGGGTGATGCTCGAGCACGCCGCCGACGTCATGGCCGGGATCCCGTATCTGCTGAAGGCCACCGGCGCGGGGCGCGCGATCGTGGCGATCGAGGCCAACAAGCCCGACGCGGCCGAGACCATCCGCGCGGCGATCCCCCCCGGCGCGCCGATCGAGGTCGCGGTCCTGCCGGTCAAGTATCCGCAGGGCGCCGAGAAGATGCTGATCACCGCGCTCACCGGGCGCGAGGTGCCTTCGGGCGGCCTGCCGCTCGACGCCCGCGTCCTGTGCGTGAACGTGGCCACGACCGCAGAGATCGGCCACCTGCTGCCGCAGGGCGCGGGCATCCAGGAGCGCGTGCTCACCGTGGGCGGCCCGGGCGTGGTGCGCAAGGGCAACTACCGGGTCACGATCGGCACGCCCCTGCGCTTCGTGCTCGAGACCGTGGGCACGGCCGACGACCTGACCCGCGTGTTCCTGGGCGGGCCGATGATGGGCCAGGCCGTGTCGAGCCTCGACATCCCGGTCACCAAGGGCACCACGGGGGTGATCGCGTTCACCGCGCGCGAGACCGGATTCGTGGGCGGACAGCGGGAGCATCCCTGCATCCGCTGCGGCTACTGCCTGGACGCCTGCCCGATCTTCCTCAACCCCGCGGAGCTCGGCCTCCTCGCGCGCAACCAGCAGTACGAGCGCATGGCCGACCGCCATCACCTGATGGACTGCTTCGAGTGCGGGTGCTGCACCTTCGTGTGCCCCTCGCACATCCCCCTGGTGCAGCACTTCCGCATCGCCAAGCGCGCGGTGCGCAAGGCGAAGGCGAAGACGCCATGACCGCGCTCGGCAAGACGCTCGAGATCCGCAGCTCGCCGCACATCCTCAGCGGCAACCGGGTCGACACGATCATGTGGAACGTCGTGCTGGCGCTGCTGCCAGTGAGCGGCTTCGCCGTGTACGCGTTCGGCATCGCCGCGGTCCTCGTGCTGGCGGTGGCGGTCGGCTCGTGCGTGCTGACCGAGCATCTGCTCTGCCGCGTGGCCGGGAAGCCCACGACGGTGGCGGACGGCTCGGCGGTGATCACCGGGCTGCTCTACGGGCTCACCCTGCCCCCGGGCCTCGCCCTGTGGATGGTGGCCGTGGGCGGCGTGGTTGCGATCGCGGTCGGCAAGGCGCTGTTCGGCGGCCTGGGCCAGAACCCCTTCAACCCCGCATTGGTGGCGCGCGCGATCCTGCAGGCGGCGTTCCCGGTGGCCATGACCACCTGGGCGCCGATCCTCGCCGCCGGCCGCTTCACCTCGGTGCCCGCCTCGCTCCTGGCCTGGCCCTTCTCGGCGCCGGCGCCCGACGCCACCAGCACGGCCACGCCGCTCTCGGCGTGGAAGTTCGACCATCGGCTCACCGAGACGCCCGACCTCCTGCTCGGCACCACCGCCGGATCCGTGGGCGAGACCTGCGCCGTGCTGATCCTCCTCGGCGGCGCCTGGCTGATCGCGCGCAGGATGATGAACTGGCGCATCCCGGCGGCGATCTTCGCCACGGTCGCGGCGCTGAGCGCGGTCCTGCACGCCTTCGACCCGGCGCGCTGCGCCGGCCCGGAGTTCATGCTGCTCTCGGGTGGCCTGATGCTGGGCGCGGTGTTCATGGCCACGGACATGGTCGGATCGCCGATGACCCATCTCGGCTGCGTGATCCACGGCGTGGTGATCGGGGTCCTGGTCGTGGTGATCCGCGTCTACGGCGGCATGCCGGAAGGCGTGATGTACGCGATCCTCCTGGCCAACGCGCTGGTGCCGCACCTGGATCGCCTGATCCAGCCGCGCGTGTACGGGACCAAGGGCCGGGGGAGGAAGCCGTGAGCGGCACGCCGCACCTCGAGGCCCCCACCACCCCGGTGTGGCCGATGTACCGCACGCTGGTGAGCGTGGGGCTGGTGTGCGGGCTCCTGATCGTCTCGGCGTACGAACTCACCCGGCCGATCATCCAGCGCAACAAGATCGCCGCGCGCCAGGCGGCGGTGCTCCAGGTGCTGCCCGGCGCGCACGCGAGCCGCACGTTCCGGGTGGACGAGGCGGGCGCGGTCACGCCCGTGCCGCCGGAGAGCGAGGGCGAGGGCCTGGTGTTCGCCGGTTTCGACGCCCAGCGCCGGCTCGTGGGCCTCGCCATCGAGGCCCAGGGCATGGGCTACCAGGACGTCGTGCGGGTCCTCTACGGCTACTCGTTCGAGCAGCAGGCGGTGATCGGCTTCCGCGTGCTGGAGAGCCGCGACACGCCGGGGCTCGGCGACCGCGTCGAGACCGACCCGGCGTTCCTGCGCAACTTCGAGTGTCTCGACGTGAGCCTGGGTGCGGACGGCAAGGCGCTCGCCCACCCGGTGGAGTTCGTGAAGCAGGGCCAGAAGGTCTCGCCCTGGCAGGTGGACGGCATCACCGGCGCCACGATCACGTCGCGGGCCGTGGCGCTGATGATCGCCCGCAGCGCCGCGACCTGGATCCCGCGCGTCGCCGCCCGGCGCGCCGAGTTCCGCCCCGAGGAGTGAGCCATGGCCAACGACGAGAGCCTCGCGACGACCAGCCCGACCGACGAGTTCCTGAAGGGCCTCTGGCGCGAGAATCCGACCTTCGTGCAGGTCCTGGGCATGTGCCCGACGCTGGCGGTCACCAACAGCGCGACCAACGCCATCGCGATGGGTCTCGCCACGACCTTCGTTCTGGTGGCGTCGAACCTGGCGGTCAGCTCCATCCGCCGCTTCGTGCCGAAGCAGGTACGGATCGTGACCTTCATCCTGCTGATCGCCACCTTCGTGACGGTGGTCGACTACGCGATCCAGGCGATCAGTCTGGGCCTGCACAAGGCGCTCGGCGCGTTCATCGCGCTGATCGTGGTGAACTGCATCATCCTGGGTCGGGCCGAGGCGTTCGCGTCGAAGAACGGCCTGCTGCGCTCCGCCCTCGACGGCCTGGGCATGGGCGTCGGCTTCACGCTCGCGCTCCTGGCCCTGGGTGGCGTGCGCGAGCTGGTCGGCCGCGGTTCGCTCTTCGGCGTGCCGCTGCTGTGGGACGGCTACCAGGGCTGGGTCGTGATGATCCTGCCCGCGGGCGGGTTCTTCACGCTGGCGGCGCTGCTGCTGTTCGTGCAGTGGCGCAAGCGCGCGGCCAAGGAGGTGACGCCGTGAACGAGTCCCTCTCGACGATCTTCGTGAACGCCTGCCTGATCAACAACTTCGTGCTGGCGTGGTTCCTGGGCATCTGCCCGTTCCTGGGCGTGTCCGGCAAGCTCGACACCGCGGTCCGCATGGGCGCGGCGGTCACCTTCGTCCTGGTGGTCACCTCGCTGTCCGCGTTCGGCATCCAGGCGCTGCTGACGGCGATCGGCGCGCCGTACCTGAGCCTGATCTCGTTCATCGCGGTGATCGCGGCGACGGTGCAGCTCGTCGAGATGTTCATCAAGAAGTTCAGCCCGGCGCTGTTCCGCGCGCTGGGCATCTTCCTGCCGCTGATCAGCACCAACTGCGCGATCCTCGGGCTGGCGCTCATCCAGACCAACAAGGGCTACGGCCTGGTCCAGGGCCTCGTGTTCGCGCTCGGCGCCGGCGCCGGCTTCACCCTGGCCCTGGTGCTGATGGCCGGCGTGCGCGAGCGCCTCGACTTCGCCAAGGTCCCCGACGTGGTGCGCGGCACCGCGCTGACCCTGGCGGTGGCGGGGCTGCTGTCGGTGGCATTCATGGGTTTCGCAGGACTGGGAGCATGACGATGGCAAACCAGCGTTCGGGCGCCGGACTCTCGGCACCCTCCGCATTCCCCCGAGGGACGACCCACATGCGTCTGCAGGAGTACGACACGTCGGTGCGCTTCGCCGCCAGGGTGGTCGCCAGCGAGCGCATCACCCCGGAATCCACCTACGAGGTGCGCGAGATCCAGCTCGACATCCCCCAGCCCGGCTTCACGGCCGCCGCGGGGCAGAGCGTGGGCGTGCTCGCTCCGGGCCAGAAGGAGTTCGGCCAGCAGCACCATTTCCGCCTCTACACCGTGGCCGACCTCCCGGAGCCGCGCGACGGCCACGTGCGGATCAAGCTCTGCGTGCGGCGCTGCTCGTACGTGGACGAGTACAGCGGCGAGGAGTACCTGGGCAGGGCGTCCAACTACCTCTGCGACCTGCGCCCGGGGGACACCGTGACGCTCACCGGGCCGTACGGGCTCGCCTTCGCCGTGCCGGCGGACCCCGATGCCACGCTGATCCTGATCGGCATGGGCACCGGGATCGCCCCGTTCCGCGCGTTCGTGCGCCACCTCGCCCAGAACGCCCCGGAGTTCCGCGGCAAGGTGTGGCTCTTCCACGGCGCGCGCACCGGCCTCGACCTGCTCTACCACAACGACCCGCGCGGCGACCTCACCCAGTACTACGACCGCGGCACCTTCGAGGCGATCCAGGTCCTGTCCAGCCGCCCGCACTGGACCGACGAGATCGACTGGGGCTCGGCGTTGCGCTCGCACGGCCGGGAGCTGGCTCGCCTCCTCGATGACGCACGCACCCATGTGTACGTGGCCGGGCTGGAGAAGATCCGCGACCAGCTCGACCGCGTGTTCGCGGAGCTGGCGGGAGGCCCGGCGCGCTGGGCGCGGCGCAAATCCGAGCTCGTCGCCGGTGGGCGCTGGGTGGAGCTGCTCTACTAGGCTGTTCCAGGGGAGGTCCCGGCGGGGCGGGTTCCGCGCCGGGGCCGGGAGAAACGTGCCCGGTGCGTTTCGACCAGCCGCTACGCTGCGACCCATGTCCTCCCGCGGAGTCCCTCTCCTGCTCGTTCTCCTCTCGCTGCTGTCCGGCTGCGCCTCGGTCACGCTCAGGGACGTGTGGGCCGATCCCGCGGCCCGGGACGCCCGCCCGCAGAAGGTCATCGTCGGCGCGGTGATGCCGGAGTCGTTCTCCATCCAGATCGCCGAGGACGAGCTCGGCAGGCGCGTCGGCGCACCGGAGGTGGTGCCGGCCTACCGGGTGCTGAGCCCCGAGCAGCGCAAGGATCGCGAGGCGGCCAAGGCCCGGATCCGCGAGTTGGGCTTCGACGGAGTCGTGGTCCTGCGTGTCCTGAGCGACGAGAAGGAGCTCGACTACGTCCCGGGCACGACCTATCCCGCCAGCCACTTCAGCTACGGCACCTATCACAGCTGGTACTACACCGGCTACGCGGACCCCGGCTACTACCGCACGGTGCGCACCCTGCGCTGCGCGGTGCACGTCTATTCCGTGCGCGAAGACAAGCTGCTCTTCGCGGCGATCACCGAGTCGGTCAACCCCGACGACACCAAGCAGTTCACGGCAGCGATCGCCGAGCTCGCGGCCCGCGAGGCCAGGCGCCTGGGGTTCGGCGTGCTGCGCTGACGGCGCCGCGCCCCGCGTTCCCGGACCGGCACGGCCCTGCGCACCGTTCCCTGGCCAGCCGGACTCGCCTACGCTGCCGCGTTCCAGCGCCGCGCCGTCCCGCCCCCGATGCCCGCCCATCCCAGCACCCACGCCGACCAGCACCATCCGATGCGGCTCGGGGACATGGACCTGCACCTCTTCAACGAGGGCTCGCACTTCCATCTCGCCGACCGGTTGGGCGCGCACCCGGGGGTGCGCGACGGCGTGGCGGGCACCTTCTTCGCCGTGTGGGCACCCAACGCCGAGGCGGTGTCGGTGCTGGGCGACTTCAACGGCTGGAGTCCGGGCCGCGATCCCCTGCACCCGACGGGCAGCTCGGGGATCTGGTCGGGCTTCGTGCCCACGGTGGGGCGCGGGGCGCTCTACAAGTACCACCTGGTCCCGCACGGCGGCGGCCCGGGGTTCGCGAAGGCCGATCCGCTGGCCCTGCGCAGCGAGCCGCCGCCGCACACGGCGTCGGTGGTGGAGCGGCTCGACTTCGAGTGGCACGACCACGCGTGGCTGGCGGCGCGCCGCGAGCGCAACGCCCTCGGCTCGCCCATGTCGATCTACGAGGTGCACCTCGGCTCGTGGATGCGCGTGCCCGAGGAGGGTCACCGCCCGATGGGCTACCGCGAGATCGCGCCGCGCCTGGCCGGCTACGCGCGTGAGCACGGGTTCACGCACGTCGAGCTGATGCCGGTGATGGAGCATCCGTTCAGCGGCTCGTGGGGCTACCAGCTCACCGGGTACTTCGCCCCCACCGCGCGCTACGGCACGCCCGCCGACTTCGCGTTCCTGGTCGACCACCTGCACCGCGAGGGCATCGGCGTGATCCTCGACTGGGTGCCCTCGCACTTCCCGACCGATGGCCACGGCCTCGCGGTGTTCGACGGCACGCACCTGTACGAGCACGCGGACCCGCGCAAGGGCTTCCACCCCGACTGGACCAGCGCGATCTTCAACTACGGCCGCCACGAGGTGCGCGCGTTCCTGATCAGCAGCGCGCTGCACTGGGTGGAGAAGTACCACGTCGACGGCCTGCGGGTCGACGCGGTCGCGTCGATGCTCTACCTGGACTACTCGCGGCGCGAGGGCGAGTGGCTGCCCAACCCGCACGGCGGACGCGACAACGTGGAGGCGATCCACTTCCTGCGCCGCATGAACGAAGTGGTGTACGGCGCCCACCCCGACGTGCAGGTGTTCGCCGAGGAGTCCACCGCGTGGGCGATGGTCACCCGGCCCACGTCCATCGGCGGGCTCGGCTTCGGCCTGAAGTGGGACATGGGCTGGATGCACGACACGCTGCGCTTCTTCCAGCGCGAGTCCGTGCACCGCCGCTGGCACCTCAACGACCTGACCTTCCGCTCGCTCTACGGCTTCACCGAGAACTTCGTCCTGCCGCTCAGCCACGACGAGGTCGTGCACGGCAAGGGCTCGCTGCTCGGCAAGATGCCCGGCGACCCGTGGCAGAAGTTCGCCAACCTGCGCCTGCTCTACGGCTACATGTGGGCCATGCCCGGCAAGAAGCTGCTCTTCATGGGCGGCGAGCTGGCCCAGTGGCGCGAGTGGCAGCACGAGGAGAGCCTCGACTGGCACCTGCTCCAGAGCGAGAGCCACCGGGGCGTGCAGCGGCTCGTGCACGACCTCAACCGTGCGCACCGCGAGCTGGCTGCCCTGCACCAGCTCGACTGCGAGCCCGAGGGTTTCGAGTGGGTGGCCGCGGAGGACCACGACAACACCGTGCTGGGGTTCCTGCGCCGCGGGCGCGGCGCCGCCCCCGAGGTGCTCGTGGTGTGCAACTTCACCCCCATGCCCCGCTCCGGCTACCGCGTCGGCGTGGCGCGCGATGGCCTGTGGCGCGAGGTGCTCAACAGCGACGCGCGCGACTACGGCGGCAGCGGCGTGGGCAACCTGGGGGCGGTGCGCGCCGAACCGGTGGCGTGGCATGGCCGCTCGCACAGCCTGCCGCTCACCCTGCCCCCGCTTGGCGTGATCTACCTCGTTTCCACCGGGGCCTCGTGATGGACCGGATCCGCGTCGGAGTGATCGGCCTCGGCTTCATGGGCACGACCCACCTGGACGTCTACGCCCGGCGCAGGGACGTCGAGGTGGTCGCGGTCGCCGACCAGGACCCCGCCCGCCTGCGCGGCCGCCGGCGGGCGCGCGGCAACATTCGCGGCGCGGCCCGCGGAGCCTTCGACCCGTCGCGCGCGCGGCGCTACTCCGACGGCCTCGACCTGCTGTCGGACGACGCGGTCGAGGTCGTGGACATCTGTGTGGCGACGCCCGGCCACTACGACCTGGCCACCGCCGCGCTGGCGCTCGGCAAGCACGTGCTGGTGGAGAAGCCGCTCTGCCGCACCGCGCGCGAGGCCTGGAAGCTCGTGGACTTCGCCCGCACGGCCAAGGCGTTCGCCACCGTGGCGATGTGCATGCGCTTCTGGCCGGGCTGGACCTGGCTGGCCGAGGCGATCCGTTCCGGGCGCTACGGCCGGGTGCGTTCCGCCTCGTTCCGGCGCCTCGCCAGCCATCCCGGCGGGCGCTTCTACTCCAGCGGGAAGCTGTCCGGTGGCGCGATCCTCGACCTGCACCTGCACGACGCCGACTTCGTGCGCTGGTGCTTCGGCGATCCCGCCGCCGTGACCAGCCATGGCTACGCCAAGGTCACCGGCGCCATCGACCACGTCGTGACGCGCTACCACTTCACCGGCCGGGATGCCCCCGAGCTGGTGACCGCCGAAGGCGGCTGGGCGTTCCAGGCCGGCTTCCCGTTCACCATGCAGTACCTGGTCAATTTCGAGTCCGCGACGGCCGTCTACGACCTGTCCCGCCGCCGTCCGCTCACGCTGATCCGGGGTGGCAAGGAGCAGCCGCTGCGCGTCCCGGCCGGCATGGGCTACGCCGGCGAGATCGCCCACTTCCTGGACTGCGTGCGGCGCGGCGTGGCACCCTGGCTGGTCACGCTGGAGGACGGCGCCGCGGCGATCGAACTCGTCGAGGCCGAGGCGCGCAGCGTCCGCACCGGCCGCACGGTGTCCCTGCGGTGAACGAAGCGAGCCCGGCACGCTTGGTCCGCCCCGCCCCTCGGTCCGATCTCTAGGGCGATGGGAACGCGCTTCCTCTGCATCCACGGGCACTTCTACCAGCCGCCGCGCGAGAACGCGTGGCTGGAGGAGATCGAGCTCCAGGAGTCGGCGCATCCCTGGCACGATTGGAACGAGCGCATCCACGCCGAGTGCTACGCCGCCAACGCCAGCTCGCGCATCCTCGACGGCGAGGGCCGGATCGAGCAGATCGTCAACAACTACAGCCGCATCAGCTTCGACTTCGGACCCACCCTGCTGAGCTGGCTGCAGGTGAAGGCCCCGGGCACCTACCAGTCGATCCTGCGCGCCGACCACGAGAGCCGCTCCGCGTTCTCTGGCCACGGCTCGGCGATGGCCCAGTGCTACAACCACATGATCCTGCCGCTCGCCAACGAGCGGGATCGGCGCACGCAGGTGCGCTGGGCGATCCGCGACTTCGAGCATCGCTTCGGCCGCGCCCCCGAGGGCATGTGGCTGCCGGAATGCGCCGCCGACGTCGCGTCGCTGGAGGCGCTGGCCGAGCAGGGCATCCGCTTCACCGTGCTGGAGCCGCACCAGGCCGCCGCCGTGCGCCGGATCGACGGCGGCGACTGGACCCCCGTGTGGAACGGCGCCATCGACCCCACCATGGCCTACCGCGTGGTCCTGCCGAGCGGGCGCCACCTGGACGTGTTCTTCTACGACGGTCCGATCTCGCGCGGCGTCGCGTTCGAGCGGATCCTCGAGCAGGGCGAGCGCTTCGCCCACCGGCTGCTCGGCGCGTTCTCCGACCTGCGCGCCCACCCGCAGTTGGTGCACATCGCCACGGACGGGGAGACCTACGGCCACCACCACCGCCACGGCGAGATGGCCCTGGCCTACTGCCTGCACTACGTCGAGCAGCACCAGCTCGCACGGCTCACCAACTACGGCGAGTTCCTGGAGCTGCACCCGCCGGAGCACGAGGTCCGGATCGTCGAGAACACGAGCTGGAGTTGCGTGCACGGCCTGGAACGCTGGCGCGCCGACTGCGGCTGCTCGTCAGGCCAGCGGCCGGGCTGGCACCAACGCTGGCGCGGGCCGCTGCGGACGGCGCTCGACTGGCTGCGCGATGCCGTGGCGGCGCCCTATCAGGACGAGGCGGAGCGCTTCCTCACCGATGCCTGGGCGGCCCGCGACGCCTACGTCGACGTGGTGCTCGACCGCTCGCCCGAGTGCGTGCAGCGCTTCCTGAAGCACCACGCCCGCCGGGAGCTGGGTGCCGAGGAGCGCACGGCGGTGCTGGAGCTGCTCGAGCTCCAGCGCCACGCCATGCTCATGTACACGAGCTGCGGCTGGTTCTTCGACGAGGTCTCCGGGCTGGAGACCGTGCAGGTGCTGGAGTACGCGGGTCGCGTGCTGCAGCTCGCGGAACGCCGGCTCGGCGTCCGCCTGGAGGCGCGCTTCCTGGAGCTGCTCGAGGCCGCCGAGAGCAACCTGCCGGAGCGCGGCAACGCCCGGCGCGTCTACGAGGAGGAGGTGCGGCCGGCCGTCGTGGACCTGGACCGCGTGGTCGCCTCGTTCGTGCTCAGCTCGCTCTTCGATCCACCCGCTCGCTGGAACCGCACCTACTGCTACGAGGTGGCGCTGGGCGACCACAAGGTCCTGGAGGCGGGCCGCGCCAAGCTGGCGTTGGGCCAGGCCGAGGTGATCTCGCGGATCACGCGCGAGTCGGCGCAGGTGTGCTACTGGGCGCTGCACTTCGGCGACCATCACCTGCAGGCCGGCGTGCGCGAGCGCCTGCCCGAGGACCAGTGGGCGGCGATGAACCGGCAGGGGCACGACGCCTTCCTGCGTGCCGACTTCCCCGCGCTGGTGCGGCTCCTGGACGGTCACTTCGCCGCACGCACCTGGTCGCTCGCCTCGCTCTTCCACGACGAGCAGCGCCGCATCCTCGACCGGGTCCTGGCCGGCTCGCTGCGCGAGATCGAGGACCAGTATCGCCATCTCCACCAGAACCACGCGCCGCTGATCCGCTTCCTGGCCGGACTGCGCATCGGCGCGCCACGGCCCCTGCGGATGGTGGCCGAGTTCGTCCTGCAGACCGGCCTGCGGCGCGCCCTCGCCGAGCCGGAGGTCGACCTGGATCGGGTCCAGTCCCTGCTGGACGAGGCGCGCGGCGAGAGCGTGGCCCTGGACGACCCGGAACTGGGGCTGGCCTTCGCACGTGCCCTGGACCGGATGGCCAGCCAGCTCCAGCTCGCGCCCAGCGACCTGCACCTCCTGCGCCGCCTGCACCACGCCGTGCGGCTGGTGCCTGCGCTGCCGTTCCCCGTGGATCTCTGGCACGTACAGAACGTGTGCTACGAGCTCTCCCTGTCCAGCTATCCGGAGTTCGCGCGTCGCGCCGAGCAGGGCAGCAAGGTGGCGCGCGACTGGCGCGAGCTCTTCCGCGAGCTGGCCGCGGCGCTGCGGGTGCGCGTGGCCTGAGCCCGCCCCGGGACCGCAGGCGGGCCGGATTCGTGGGTTCGGGGCTTGGCTGACCCCGCGCCCGGGACCTACAAGTCCGGTCTCCGGGGATGGGCCCCGGAGCCGGAGACTCCCAACAACCTATGCGCAATCCATTCATCCTGTGCGTCGCGCTCGCCGCCGCCCTTGCCGCGTGCAAGGCCGAGCAGGGCGCGCCGAAGTCAGAGGGCGGCACGCCCGCCGCCGGCGCCCCCGCTGCCGCGGGCACCGTGGTCAAGTTCGATCTGGGCAAGGAAGCTTGAAACGGCTGTGTCGCCACCGTGCGTGGCGCCCTCGAGAAGATGCCCGGCGTGAACGGCGTGAACATCACCAAGGGTGAGCGCCTCTTCACGGTCTCCTACGACCCCGCCAAGGTGAAGGTCGACGCCATCACCGAGGCCCTGGCCAAGGCCGGCGAGAAGGTCACGGTCAAGAGCTGACGCCGGAGCGTCCCTCGAACCTGTGAAGGGCCCGGCCACCCCTCGGTGGCCGGGCCCTTCGTGTTCGATCCGGCGGCGGCGCTTCAGCTCCGGCCGAGGAGCACGTGCAGCGCGTTGCTCAGCGCGGCGAGGCCCTGGAACGCGCCCGCGGGATCGACCACCACGTACTCGAAGTAGAGCTCGACCCCCAGATAGGCGGC
>JADLFX010000005.1 GCA_020849665.1 Planctomycetota bacterium
GCCGCGCGTGCGGCTCCGGGTTCCCACACCCAACCTGCACGGAGTCCTGTGATGCGCCTCGCTCTCGCCAGCGTGGCCGGGATCGCCCTGACCGCGATCGCCTCGGCCCAGTCCACCGCCTACTTCCCCGCCGCCGCCAACAACCTGGAGGGCCAGACCAGCGACGGCTACAGCGCCCTCAGCCTGGGTGTCTGCCGCGTGCAGCGGATGTTCGAGAAGGAGGAACTCGCGCACATCCCCAACAACTCGGCGCTCAAGAAGCTGGGCTTCCGGCAGGACGGGCAATACCGCGTCGCCTCTCCCGGCTACAGCCTGCAGCTCGAGTTGTTCATGACCTCGACACCCAGGACCGCGAGCACGCTGAGCGCCACCTTCGCGAGCAACTACCCGACCGGCGGGACGCCCACGACCGTGTTCAGCAAGAAGATCTTCGCGCTCCCCAATCTCGCGATCCCGACCAACACCCTGCCGGCTCCCTCGGCCAACACCGTGTTCATCCCGCTGGACGCCCCCTACACGCTCAGCACCAACGACAACTTCCTGGTCGAGTACAAGATCTACGCCAACAACAACGCGAACCAGCAGTTCGCCTACTACCTCGACGTCAAGACGCACCACACGACCAACACGCCGTACGGCGCCGGGTGCACGACCTCGACCAACAAGACGCCCAAGCTGGCGGGCACCGACGTGCCGCTCGGCCAGTACTGGACCGTGAACCTCACCGACGGCACGCCCACCGCCCCGAGCGCGCTGCTGGTGGGCCTGAGCAAGACATCCTGGAACGGCCAGCCCCTGCCCTTCGACCTCGGTGTCTTCGGCGCCACGGGATGCAAGCTCCACACCGACATCGTGATCACGCTGCCCAAGATCACCGGCGGCACGGGCGCCGCGAGCTACAGCATCCCCACGCCCGGCAGCCTCGCCTACAACAACGTCTCACTCTTCGTGCAGAGCGCGATCTACGACCCCTTCGCGAACAACTTCGGGATCGTGACCAGCGCCGCGCTGGAGGGCACCTTCGGGTTCCCCGCGCGCAGCCATCTCGTGATCGCCCAGAACAACGTCGCCGCGACCACCGGCTACGTGCAGAACAACTACGGCCTGGTCCAGATCTTCGAGTACTGAATCGCTCGCCCGGCGCCACGCGGCGGGAGTCTCCCGACCAGGAACACCCGCCGCGCCGCTGCGCCGGGCGGACCTGCCACCCGGCGCGAACGGCGCCCGCGCTCAGCCGCCCGCGGGCCGGGTCGCCGCGCCGCGCGGCAGGACCGGCTCGACCGAGTAGATCTGCAGGGTCTCCTGGTCGCGCAGGATCTCGAACGCCTCCTGATCCTCGCGCCCGGGCCCCTGGGGCGAGCGCCAGGCGCGATACACGCCGTACTCCAGCACGTCGAAGGGCGCGCCGAGCACCAGGCGCCCCACCCGGCTCAGGGCGAAGCTCGGGAAGAGCATCGTCGACGTCGGGTCGGCTCCCACCGGATCCTCGGCGGCCTGCGAGCGGTAGATCGGGTAGGTGACCGGCAGCGCCACGACGTCCACCGGCAGGCCGGCCACGAACCCCACCAGCCCGCCGAGCGACGCCGGACCGGTCACCACGAAGGAGCGGCCGGTGCGCGGCTCGACCAGTTCATCGGTGTAGCGCACGAAGTCCGCGCAGCCGGAGAGGAGCGCCAGCCCCAACGCGGCCACGCATCGCCCCACCCTCAGCGGCCTCCGGGCCGCTTGACCTCGGTGTCCGGCTCGCGACTGGCGAAGGTCATCGCCATGACCCGCCACTCGTCGGCGGACTCCGGCGGCGGCGGCTTCTGCGCCGAGACCAGGTCCTTGAGCGTCTCGTTCTTGAGGTGCAGCGAGCGCAGCTTCCACTGCGGCGACTGCGACTCGATGTTGTAGAGCACCGCGTTCAGGAACGGCCGGTCGACGGAGTAGTCCTTGCCGTCCCGCTCCCAGCGGATGTCCACCTCGGTGTCGACCGCCTTCTTCGCCGCCACCTTGTTGACGCGCGGCTGGGTGATCTTGAAGTCGCTCACCTTGGTGCCCTCGCGGATCGCGAGGATCTGGTTCTGCATGAAGGTCTGGTAGTCGCGCGCGCGCGCGGCGGCGCTGGTGTCGTCCTTCATGTTCTCGCGCTGCTTCATGAGCGAGCCGATCACCACCATCTCGCCGCGGTCGCTCTTGTCGCGCGCGCGCCGCAGGGCCTCGCGTCCGGTGTCGATCTGGCCGCGCAGCCACACCGCCCAGATGCCGGCCGCGGGCAGCAGCAGCACCGAGACCAGGATGATCACCACGTAGAGGTCGGCGCCGGAAACGAGCTTCTTGAACATGGTCGGGTTCCTCAGCGCTGCGGCACGGTGTTCTTGAACACGGGGATCTCCTTCTTCAGCTCGACCCGGATCTCCATGTAGGCCCCCGGCTCGTCGGTGTTCTTGAAGATCTTCTCGTCGGTGGCCTTGCCCAGCTCGGCGAACGGGCTGTCGGGCAATGCGGCGTCGGCGCGGAACGCCCGCTCGATCCGCTGGTACTTGTCGCGGAAGTCGTCGCCGCGCAGGGCCAGGACCAGGCGCAGGTAGCGGCCGCGGTCGCCGGCCGGCACCTTCAACTCGGCCTCCGCGACCAGGAAGCGGCCCAGCTCGGCGCGCATGCGGTCCAGGATCTCGGTGGCCCGCACCACGACCGCGTAGCCCGACTCCAGGCGCAGCTCCTTGTAGTCGCCCATCTGCTCGCGCCGCTTAGTGAGGAAGTTCTGCAGTGCGCCGCGGATCACGGCGAGCCGCTCGAACACCGGCCTGGCGGCCACGGTGTTCAGGAGTTCCTTGTACTCCTTGGGATCGAAGCGGCTGGGCGTCGAGAACCAGCCGCCGCTGTTCAGCAGGTAGCCGACCAGCCCGTAGAACTGCGGGCCGGTCTGGGTGCCGCGCGGCCCGCTGGCCGCGGTCACCGGCGCGGTCTCGCCGTAGTCGCGGCGCAGCACGTCGAGCTCGCGATTCAGCTTCATCGCGTACACGACCACCAGGAAGAGCGCGAACATGCACGTGATCGCCAGCGGGAACTTGATGCGGTCGAAGCGGCGCCGGAACGCGAGGTCCTCCTGGCGGAAGTTGAACGCGCTCTCCCCGCCCAACATGGCCAGGGCCAGGCCCACGGCCACGGCGATGCGCGGACCGACCCGTCGCGCGTCCTCCTTGGTCAGGCCGTGGCTCAGGCTGCCGAGCACGTCGAGGGGCTGCGGCGCCACGTCGAAGACCTCCTGCAGCGCCGCGTCCATCCCGGGCACCTGGGTGCCGCCCCCGGTCACCCAGACCCCCTCGATCGGGCCGAGGTTCGGGATCGCCGTCAGGAAGCGGGTGAGTTCACGGCGCACGCGCTCCAGGAAGTGCTGCGTGGCCTGCTCCACGAGCTGGTGCCCCACCACGGTCTGCACGGGTGCCGGCACCGCGCCGCCCTCCGCCTCGGCCTCCGGCTTGGGCGGCGCGTCGAGGTCGACCACGAAGTCCTCGCCGGTACGCAGCGCCGCCTGCACCGCGTCCCGCACCTTCGCCACCTCCACGCCCGCGCCGGCCGCCACCTCCTCGAGGATCGCGTCGGCCCCGGTGCGCAGGGCGCGCAGGTCCAGGATCCTTCCGCCGGCCACCACGAGGGCGCGGATCGTCCGCGCCCCGAGGTCGAGGATCACGCGGGCCGGCTCGCGGGTCGCGGCGGCAACCGGCAGCTCCTCCCCCTTGGGCTTGGCGGGCGGGGCACAGAGGCCCAGCCACTCGCTCAGCCGGAACAGCGCCATGAGATCCAGGCCGACGCTCTCCGGCTCGAGGCCACGCGTTTCCAGGGCGCCGAGCAGCGCCCGGAGCGGCGGCTTGGGGACGGCGGCGACCAGCACCCGGCTCTGGTTGTCGCGCGTCTCCTGCACGTAGAAGTCGACCACCATGTCGTCGACCTGGTGGCTGTGGATCGCGCCCTCGGCCTCGAACTTCACGACCTTGCGGATCTGGTCGGGCGTGGCGAACGGGATCGGCAGCGTGCGCAGCACGGCCTCGCGAGCCTGGAAGCCGAGGTTCAGGTTCTCGCGCGCGGCCTTGGCCTGATCGAGCGCGGCGCGCACCGCGGTGGCCATGGTCACGGCGTCGGGAGCGCCCGTGGGGCCGCCCTTCGCGTCGGGGGCGCGGTGCTGCGCCACGACTTCGAAGCTCACCTTGACGAGGCGCGGGCGGCGGTACGAGCCGTCCAGCTCGACCACCTTCACCTCGAACTCGCCTGCGTCGATTCCTACGGCTCTGACCATGGGGCTGCCTCTAGCGGTTGCGGTCGGCCAGGAAGCGCCGCCGCTGGTTCTCGTCCAGGATCCCTTCGATGCGCTGGTCCACGCGTCGCCCCGCGTCGCGGTAGCGTGCCTGCACCTCGGGCGGGTAGCTCTCCAGGTTGGAGCGCAGCACCCGGTCCTCCTCCAGCCGGCGCGCGGCCAGGATCGTGCGCAGGAGCTGGGCCTGCGCCTGGCTCAGGCCGTACTCCCCGGTGAAGCGTCGCACGTATTCCTCGTCGCTGTCCAGCGCCGACTCGCGCGCGCCGGCGGCCAGCACCCGGGGCAGGACCAGCCCGGCGCCCACCCCGGCGGCGAAGCACGCCGCGGCCATCGCGCTCAGCCAGATGGCGACGCGCCTCATGGCCTGCCCCCGGGGGCGGACACCCCCCGGCGGATCTCAGCGCGGCACGACGCGGGGTTCGGCATCGCCTGTGCGGCGGGCGGCGTCGGCCTTGATGCGGGCATCGAGTTCCTCGATGGTGCGCTGGATGGTGTCGGGGGAGGCCTCCAGACGACCCACATCGGGTCCCGGAAGGAGGCCGGTGAAGATCAGGGTCGCCACCCCCAGGATCAAGGCCGCGGCCAGGATGGCCGCGCGTGCGAACGCCACCACGCGCCCCTCCAGGGCGGCGACCACCTGGGGCGCTGGTTCCTGGGCGATGGCCGCGAGGACGCGCGTGGCCAGGCCCGGCGAGGCGAGCGGCGCGGGCGCGCGGCGCTCGGCCGCGAACACCTCGCGCAGGTCGCGCACTTCGTCGGCCAGGGCCGCGAGCGCCGGTTCGGCGTCGAGGCGGGCCCGGACGGCAGCGCGCTGGGATTCCGGCAGCTCGCCGTCGACGAAGCGCTGGACCAGGAGACGGTCTTGGGGGGAGAGGGTCATCGGTGGCCTCCGCGCATGGTGGGCACGAGGTCGGGATGCAGGCGCTCCAGCGCGTCCTTGAAGCGCTGGCGGGCGCGGAAGAGCCGCGACTCCACGGTGCCGAGCTGGATGCCCAGGACCGACGCGATCTCGGTGTAGGAGAGGTCCTCGAATTCGCGCAGCAGCAGGATGCTGCGGTACTTGTCCGGCAGGGTGGCCAGGACCTCGCGGACCACGCGGCGTTGCTCCTCGTCGAGGAGCGGGCCGAGCGCGCCCTGGTGGCCGGGCTCGATCCGCTCGGGGTCCAGGTGGGTCTGGTCCTCGACCAGATGCAGGCGGCGCATCGAGCGGCGCGAGAGCAGGTCGGAGGCGGCGTTCACCGCGATGCGGTAGAGCCAGGTGTAGAAGCTGGAGTCCTGCTGGAAGGTGTGCAGCTTGCGATACGCCTTGACGAACACCTCCTGGGCCAGATCCTCCACCTCGCCACGGTCGCGGGTGAAGCGCCCGAGCAGGCGCAGCAGGCGGTCCTGATGGCGGCGCACCAGCTCCGCGAACGCCCCATGGTCACCCGCCAGGGAGCGGGCGATCCAGTCGGCTTCGTCGGCGCGATCGCTCGGGTTCAAGACCTTCCGGAGGGCGAGCACGGCCGTCTGGGACGGCGGCCCGTTGGCTTTCTTCCGTGGGGAAGGGACTCCGTCCGTCGCGGGGGCCGGCCGGGCGGCGCGGCCTGCGCCCCGGCCCGGGCCGCCGCCGCAACGCTCCCCGGACCGTGGCACGGGGCCGGCCGCACCGCGGGACCCGGGCGCGGGGCTCCCCCCGTGATCCAGAGCCGGCGGCTCACCGCTCCGGCTGGGGGACGGGCCGGGAGAGCAGGTGCCCGAGCTTCTCGCGCTTGGTCTGGAGGTAGCGCTCGTTGTGGGGGTTGGGGGCGACCGCCAGGGGGACCTGCTCCACCACCTCCAGCCCGTAACCGGCCAGACCGGCCAGCTTGCGGGGGTTGTTGGTCAGCACCCGCAGGCGCCGGGCCCCCAGGTCGTGCAGGATCTGGGCGCCGGTCCCGTACTCCCGTTCGTCCGGCTTGAAGCCGAGCTGCTGGTTGGCCTCGACGGTGTCCAGGCCCTGATCCTGCAGCGCGTAGGCCCGCATCTTGTGCGCCAGGCCGATGCCGCGGCCCTCCTGCGAGATGTAGAGCAGGATCCCCTTGCCCGCCGCCTGGATGGCCGTGAGCGCGCGGGCCAGCTGCTCGCCGCAGTCGCAGCGCAGGGAGCCGAAGCTGTCGCCGGTGAGGCACTGCGAGTGCACGCGCACCAGCAACGGCTCCTCCACCGGCGGGAAGCGCCCGCCTTCCGGAGGCCGCTCGATCCCGACGCAGAGCGCGACGTGCGTGCGTCCGTCGACCTTGGACACGTAGGTGTACGAGTCGAAGAACCCGTACTTGGTCGGCATCCGGGCGGTCGCCACGCGCTCGATCAGGCGCTCGCGGCGCCGGCGGTACTCCACCAGGTCGGCGATCGTGGCGATCTTGATCTTGTGGCGCTCGGCGAACTCGAGCAGGTCGGGCACCCGCGCCATCGTGCCGTCGTCCTTCATGATCTCGCAGATCACGCCGGCCGGGCGCAGGTTGGCGAGCCGGCACAGATCGACGATGGCCTCGGTGTGACCGTTGCGCACCAGCACGCCGCCCTCGCGGGCGCGCAGCGGGAACACGTGGCCGGGACGGACCAGGTCCGCGGGCTTCGCGTCCGGCTTGACGGCGGCGAGGATGGTGGTGGTGCGGTCCTTGGCGGAGATGCCCGTGGTCACCCCGTGGCGGGCCTCGATGCTCACGGTGAACGCCGTGCCGTGCAGGGTCTCGTTGTTGCCGGTCTGCGGGGTGAGGTTGAGCTGGTCGCAGATCCGCCCGTCCAGTGCCAGGCAGATCAGGCCGCGCGCCTCCTTGCACAGGAGGTTGACCAGTTCGGGGGTCGCGAACTCCCCGGCGAAGCAGAGGTCGCCTTCGTTCTCGCGGTTGGGATCGTCGACCAGGATGATCGGCCGCCCGGTCTGCAGCTCGGCGAGAACTTCCGGAATGGAGGCAAAGCTCATGCGGTTCGACGTGTTCAGGGGACAGCCCATGGTAGCGGCCCGCACCGGGCTTGGCAGCGGCGGTGCCATGGCCGCGATCCTGGTCGGTCTCCTGGTGGGCGGCTGCGGCGGGACTCCCGCCACCGCTCCCGACCCCGGCGACACCCTGGAGCGGCTCTGGGTGGGCCTGGACCAGCGCCGGCCCGACCTCGACCTGCTGCGCCGTTCGGTCGGCGACGTCGACCCGGTGGTGCGCTGGCTGGTGGCGCGCGCCTTCGTGGCCCTGCCGCACCCGAGCTACGTCGAGCTGCTGGCGCCCCTGCTCCTGGACGCGGACGCGCGCGTGCGCGAGGCCGCATTCTTCGCGATCGGTCGCTGCGGCGGGCCGAAGGCCATCGAGGTCCTGGGGTTCCAGGCCGGATCGCCGGTGCCGCGCATCCGCGAACTCGCCGTGCAGGCGCTCGGCCACAGCGCCGACCAGGACGCGCTGCGCGTGGTGCTGCCCCGCCTGCGCGACGACCATCCCGCGGTGCGCGGCGACGCGGCGCTCGCGGCCGTGCGCCTCGCGGGCGACCGCCTGCGCGACCCGGCCTCGCACCTGGTGCCGGAGGCGCAGCGGATCGAGTGCGTGTTGCTGGTCCTGGGCGCCCTGGGCAGGGAGAAGGACGACGAGGCGCACTGGCGCCTGACCTATGCGCTCGCCCATCTCGTGCCGCCGCAGGCCGAGGGCGTGCTCTGCACGCTGGCGCGCGCGCCGCAGCGGCTGTCCCGCCTCTTCGCCCTGCGCGGGCTCGGCGGGCTCGCCCCGAGCCCGGCGGTGCGCGACGCGCTGCTCGCGGGTCTGGCCGATCCCGATCCCGCGATCGTGCTCGAAGCCGTCCAGTCCCTTGGCTCGCCCGCCCGCCAGCTCGACCCGGAGCGCCGCGGCGCCAGCGGCGCCAATCACGACGATGCCGAGGTGGCGCGGCGGCTCGCGGCCCTGGCCGTGCAGCACGAGTCCGTGCACGTGCGCACCGCCTGCCTGGTCCTGCTGGGCCGCTACGCGGCGCACGCCGGCATCGTGACCCCCGCGCTGGTGGCGGGCGCACGCCATGCCGACGCCAACGTGCGCTCGGCGGCCGTGCAGGGCCTCGCCCGCCTGCAGGGGGACGCGGCGCTCCCCTACCTGCGCGAGGCCGCCCGCGACCAAGACCCGCGCGCCCGCGCCGGCGCCGCCCTCGGCTGCGGGTTCGCCGGTGCGGAACCCGCGCAGGCGCTCCTGGCCGGACTGGCCAGGGACGCCGAGAGCCGCGTGGTCATGGCGGCGCTCACCGCCGTGGCCCGGCATGCCGGCGCGCCCTGGGCCGAGGCGATCCTGGTCGATGCGCTGCGGCGGCGCGACCTGGGAATCCGCGAGGCCGCGGCCGAGGCCGCGCTCGCGTTCCGCGGCGCGAGCCTCTTGAACAGCGTGCGCTCCGCCATGGCCGACAGCAGCGGCTACGAGTACGCCGAGGCACGCAGGCTCCTGCTCCAGGCCGCGCTGCGCATGGCACGCGACGATGCGGAGCGCCTCGTGCTCCTGCGGGAGGCACTGCGCGACCCGGCCCTGGTGGTGCGCCGCCTGGCCTGCGCGGAGCTGAGCGCGAGGGGCGAGGCCGTGCCGCGCGGCCAGCCCGGACACCAGGACGGGCTGGTCACGCCGCGCATCCGGACCGAGATCCCGTTGGCGCTCCTCACCGAGCGGCCGCGCGTGCGGATCGTGACCGAGCGCGGCACGATCGAGGTCGAGCTCGACCCCGAACGCGCGCCGATCCACTGCGCCAACCTGCTGCGTCTCGCCGAGCGCGGCGCGTACCGCGGGCGCATCCTGCACCGCGTGGTGCCCAACTTCGTGATCCAGGGCGGCGACCGGCGCGGCGACGGCTCGGGCGCCGAGTCCGCCTGGGGCGGGCTGCTGCGCGACGAGTTGTCGCTCGCGCCGTTCGTCGCCGGGACCCTCAGCATGCCCAAGACGGCCGATCCCGACACCGGCGGTGACCAGTTCTTCATCACCCTCGTGCCCGCGCCGCACCTCGACGGCCGCTACACGGCCTTCGGCCGGGTCGTCAGCGGCATCGCTGTCGCGGAACGCAGCGAAATCGGCGATCGCATCCTCTCGGTGACGCGCGTGCGCTGAATCCGCTGGCAAGGCGCCATCGCCGCCTTGCCCGGCCCGCGGACCCCGCTCGCGACCGCACGCGGTTCAACCCCGGCGGCAGGGAACGTCGATCCATGCCACAGCGGGAAGGACCGGAGCGGAGACGCGAGCGAAGCAGAAGCGATGAAACGTACGCTGCTGGAGATCCTGAGCGGACTTGCGGTACTGGTCCTCCTCGCCTCGTTCCATCATCAGATCTCCCGCCTCAAGGTGCAGACCCAGGAGGTCGCCGAGCTGCGCGAGATGGTGACCGGGGCGATGGCCAAGGTGAACGGCCGCGAAGACCTCGGCAGCCTGCAGCGGCGCATCGCCGAGCACTTCGAGACCAAGCTCGCTGCGCTCGAGAACAAGCTGGCCTCCGCCCAGGAGGGCAGCGAAGTGGCCCGCACGGTCAAGACCGAGCTGGAGTCCACGCGCCGCGAGGCCGACCGCCTGAAGGCCGAGATCGCCCGCGACCTGAGCCGCACCCAGGAGCTGGTCGACGCCTACCACAACGAGATGCGCGCCCGCGAGAAGCGCGCCGAGGCCAGCCTGGTCGAGACCCAGTCGGAACTGCAGGTGCTCGCCGATCGCGTGCGCCCGGACCATCGCCTGCTCACCGAGCAGATGCTCGCGCCGACCGTGCAGCTGAACGGTGACGGCACCGTGGGGTCTGGCACGCTGGTGTGGTCGGGGTACAGCACGCGCACCAAGGAGAACGAGACCTACGTGCTCACCGCGTACCACGTGGTGCGCAACATCCTGGCCGACACGCCCCGCGCGCGCCGCGAGGGCATCGCCACCACGATCTACCTCGGGGAAGGCAAGCAGGAGGTCATGGCCGACCTCGTGGCCCACGAGGAGAAGATCGACTCGGCCCTGCTCAAGCTGCGCACCAAGACCGCGTTTCCCCGCGTGGCGCGCGTGCTGGCCAAGGACCGCGCCCGGCTCGTGCGCGTGTGGGACGCGATCTACGCGGTCGGCTGCCCGCTCGGCAACGACCCGATCCCGACCAACGGCGAGATCAGCAGCGTGCGCAATGAGCTCAACGGCACGAACTACTGGATGATCAACGCGCCGACGTACTTCGGGAACTCGGGCGGCGGCATCTACCTGGGCGAGACCCGCGAGCTGATCGGCGTGTTCTCGAAGATCTACACCCACGGCAAGGGCACTCCCGTGGTGATCCCGCACATGGGCCTGTGCACGCCGATCCACTCGATCTACGAGTGGCTGGAGAAGGAGAAGATGGACTTCGTGCTGCAGGCGCCCGTGGCCGTGCAGCCGGCATCCGCCGAGGCCATGGACCCCGCCCAGATCGGCCCGCAGCCGGCGCC
>JADLFX010000006.1 GCA_020849665.1 Planctomycetota bacterium
CCGCGCAGGGCCACGATCTGGTCGACGAACGTGCGCGCCTCCGCGTCGCTCAGCGGCGGCTGGAATGCGGTCGGCTTCACGGTGTCGCCGTCGCGCTGGAAGCGCACCTGCCGCGCCGGCCGCAGATTGGCCACGAGCGCGGTCAGGACTTCGGGCAACGCGGTGTTGGCGTTCACCGGCACGGGCACCAGCGGCTCCACCACCGTCTCGTCGGCCGGGAACTCCTGGGCCAGGGGGAAGAGCAGGTTCACGTGCCAGCGGTTGGGCAGGGCCACGTCCCCCAACGGCGCGTCGGGCTGCTCGGTCGACCAGACCAGCGCGTACTCCTGGCTGCGTCCGTCGAGGCTGCGCACCCGCACCACGCTGCCGCCGCCCAGGAACTTGGCCGAGCGCACCTGGAGCACGCGCGAGCCGGCCGGGATCTCGGCGTTGAACACGCGTTCGGGCTTGCCGAAGAGCGTGCCGTGCTCGGGGATGGCGCCGGTCGCGCAGTGCAGCTCCAGGCGGTCGAGTTCCTCCGCCGTGAACGCGCCGAACCCCAGTTCGGCGAGGCGCGCCAGCTCGCGCACCGACGAGTACGGCAGCCGCTTGCGGCGCTCCAGCCCGGGGCGATCGAAGGGCCACTGCACCGCCAGCAGGACGCGGTAGTCGAGCACCAGCGAGCCGTCGTGCACTTCGTGCGCGACCTCGAGCCCGGCCTCGGCGAGGAGCCCGCGCCGCAGGTCGCGGAGCACGTTGCCCTCGATCCGCCCGTAGCCGATCAACTCGCGGTCCACCAGCACGAACCCCTGCGGCGGGAGTCGGTCCGCACGCTCCACGGTGAGCCGGTCGGCGTCCGCGGCGTGCAGGCCACTCACGCGGGTCGTGGTGCCCAGCAGGTTGGCCAGGGCCAGGGGCCCCACCGTGTTCAGGTCCAGCCGGCGCTCGAGGTCGTAGACCTCGCCGCCAAGCAGATGGCGGCCCTCGGCGCGCAGTGCGTCGAAGGGCTTCTGCAGGTCGACCTGTCCGGGGAACTCGTCCACCGCGTCGGCCAGGGGCGTGAGGTCGACGCCCGGGGCGCCGCGCGCCGCGCGCGCCAGCAGCAGATCCCGCACGCTCGCCGCGGCCCACTCCGTCTGCAGGCGGTCGACGCGCTCCTGGGACGAGGTCTCGGCCAGCGTCGAACCGAGCAGGAAGGGCACGGCGAGCGTGAGCAGGATCGCCAGCGCCACGAGCACCGCGATCAGGGCGAAGCCGCGCTCACGCGTCCGGTTCACTGCAGGATCCCCCCCGGGCCCAGGGTCAGGCGCTGGCGTTCCTCGCCGAGGATCAGGTCGAAGACCACGGCGGTCTCGGGTTCGCCGAGCGCATCGAATCGGATCGGCCCCGCCACGCCGCGCACCGTCGCGCCCATCGGCAGGTTCTGGGCCTCCGCCGCCTCGTACGCCAGCAGGCGCACCTCGTCGACGAGTCCGACCACCGGCGCATCTCCGGGCGAGACCTCCAGGCGCTCCGCGGACTGGTACACCGCCCCGCGCGCGTCCGCCCGGGCCGCCACCGCGCCGTCCACCAGCAGCAGCAGCGCCTCGCCGTCGTGGACCACTTCCAGCGCGGCCCACGCCCCGGCGGCCAGCGACCGGCGCGCGGTGGCCTGCACGACGCTGCCCGGCCGATTGCCGGGCTCGGCCAGGGTGACCGATGCCTCGGGAACGAGGTCGGCGGCGAGGCCGAGGCGGAACGAGCGGCCCATCCGCGCCAGCGTCATCGCGCCGCGGCCTTCCGGCCGGACGTCGGCGCGCAGCGCGAAGCCCAGGTCCAGACGGAAGCGGTCCTTGCCGGCGGTGGCGAGCGAGAGCGCGGCGCCCCGGCTCTTGCCGTCGTGGCGCAAGGCCTGACCGAAACGTCCGGGCTCGTAGGTGGCGTTCAGGTCGGGGCGCAGGCCCTCGTTCAGCCAGCTCTCGTCCGCCTCGCAGTGCCAGTGGCCCACCGGCACCAGCACGCGGGCCTGGACCGAGGCCGGCGTCTCGCCGGTCGCAGGCGTGATGCGCAGCGCGGTGGGCAGGCCGCGCGTCCGGGCGGTCGTGGTGGCCAGCCGGACCTGGTCACGCAGGATCGACCGCGCCAGCTCGAACTCGTTCGCGCCGCGCTGCAGGAATCCCGCACCGAGACCCATCAGCACGCCCAGGATCGAGAGCACGGCCAGCATCTCCAGCAGGGTGAAGCCGCGCGCGCGGCGCGCCGTGTCCTGGTCGCGTGGGTGTCGCATCAGCGGGGCAGCTCGGGGACCGTGATGTCGTCCTCGGTGCCGAACTTGCCGTCCGGGCCGGCGGACAGGAGCTGGAACTTGCGCGGCGCGAGATGGCCACCACCCGGCAGACGGGCCGCACGCACGGTCTGGGTCCCGCCCGTGACGTCCACGTAGGTCTGCGGCTTGTCGTAGCCGCTCTCGCTGTTGAAGTAGGCGATCGGGTTGCCCCAGCCGTCGGCGACCTCCATCTTCTTCGAGGTCTGCAGGAGCGGGATCGGGGCACCGTTGTCGTCGCCGTCGGTGTTCACCAGCCAGTCGAGGCGTCCCTCGAGGGTCTCGTAGCCCTCGGACTTCTGATGGGTGAAGTAGACGAACGACTCGATGCCCGCGTTGTTGGCATCCGCACGCGGCTTGGCCTTGCCCTCGGGGTCGGTGAAGTCGGCCGGCGGGTAGTAGCCGCGGCTGGCCTTGCGGGCATAGGCCTCGGCAATGCTCTGCACGGTCACCATCCGCGCCTTGGTCTCGCTGATCTTGGCCGCCTCCTGCCCGCCGATGATCCGCGGCAGGAACGCCACGGCGAGGACGCCGAGGATCGCGATCACGATCAGCAGCTCCATGAGGGTGAACCCGCGTACGCCCGCCGCTGTCCTGCCGGGTTCGCCGGCGGCGCCTGCGGTACGGCCGCGGCCCGGCGTGTCCGCGGCGCCGGAGGTCGCGGGAAGCACCTTGGTCGTCACGATTTCTCCTTGCGTCGCACCAGGCGGTAGTCGTCGAAGCTCGCGTCCACGGCGCCCTGAGCCGGCGCCTCCACCATCAGGTCGATGTGCAGGATCGTGCGGCTGTTGCGCGTGATGCGCTGCACCGGACGTTCGTGCACCAGCTTGCCATTCCAGTAGGCGCGCAGGGCCAGGAGGTTTCCCCCGCCCTGTTCGCGCGGCAGGACCTCGAAGGCCAGGATCTGCGGCTTCTTGGGATCCACGCCCTCCAGGGCCAGCTCCACCGGATCGAAGCGCTTCTTGTCCTCCTCGGTCTGGGCCAGCGTGGGATCCCCGTCCTGGATCAGGAGATAGGGCTTGCCCTCCCTCCAGCCCAGCCGGGCGTCGAAGTCCGAGCCGCCGCGCCCGGCGCGCGCGCTGGCCTCCTGCAGCCGCAGGCCGAAGAAGCGTTCCTGGGTCTCGCCCTCGACGCGCACCATGACCTCCGCGCTGACGAAGTTGCGCCCCTGGGGCGAGGGCGAGCGGCGCAGGACCACCGGCTTGTTGGCCTGGGTGAAGGTGCCCCGTACGGACGCGGCACCGCGCACCAGCTCCGCCCAGAGCGGGCCGTTGGTCGATTCGCGCTGCCACACGTTGCCCAGGGCGTCGCGCTCGAACGGATCGCGGATCTGCTCCTGGTCGGCGTGGTCGTCGATGCGGCGCACGATCTCCTCGCAGAACTCGCGCATCGCCTCGCCGCGCTTGAGGCGCCGCGCGATGGCTTCGAGTTGGCCGCGCGCCTCCTGCTGGCGGTCCTGGGCGTAGTCGACCAGCGCGATGCCGACCTGGGCGAAGGTGCTCTTGTCTCCTGCGCGCGCGAAGGCCTGGCGGGCGCCGCGCAGGTCGCCGGCGGCGAAGCGGATCCGGCCCTGCAGATCCAGGAAGAGCGGCACCTGGCCGTGCGGCTCCTGGAGCTCCACCAGGCGGTCGACGTAGCGCGTCGCGCGCACCAGATGGTCCGCGGCCGTGTCCGGCTGCTGGGTGGCGAGCTGCAGCTCCGCCATGGCCATCTCGGCGTAGGCGTCGAGCATGCGATCGCGCACCTGGAGCGCACGCCCCAGGGCTTCCACGGCGCTGTCGAACTGGCCGGAGAGGCGGCGCAGCCGGCCGAGCAGGTAGAGCGCGTACGCGTCGCGCGGGTTGCAGGCCACCGCGGCCTCGGCCTCCGTGATCGCCTCGGCGATGTGGCCGGTCCGTTCGTAGAGGAGCGCGAGGCCGGCGTGCGCCCGGTGCCGCAGCGCGGGCACGAGGTCGCGGACGGTCTCGAACATCGACCTGGCCTCGCTCCATTGACCCTTCAGGATCTGGCAGGCGCCGACCCCCAGGGCTCCGCCGAGCGCCGTCGTACCGGCGGCGTCGCGGTAGGCCGCGGCCGCATCGTCGACCTTGCGCTCGGCATACGCGATGCAGGCACGGAGCAGGTCGCGCTGGCCCTGGAAGTCGGCATCGGTCTCGAGGCGGGAGAGCGCCTGGCGCGCCGCGTCGACCCGGCCGAGGGCGAGGTGCACCGACACCGCGAGCGTGCCCAGCTCGTACTGCTCGGCGGGGCCTGCGAGCATGCCGCGGTTGCGCACCGCCGCGTCCAGCGGCTCGATCGCCTCCCCGGCGCGCTCCTGCTCGAGCAGGAACGCCACGAGGGCCATCGCCACGCGCGGGTTGGCCGGCTCCAGCGCGACCGCCTTGCGCAGATCCGCCTCGGCGTCGCGCACCAGCCCGAGGCGCGCCTTGACGCTCCCCAGGCCCGCGTGGCGGAACCCGGACTCGGCCGAGGCGCCGCTCAACCCCTGGTAGAGCGCCAGCTCCTTCGCGATGTCGCCCTGCTCACGCAGGACCCGGGCCACCCAGCGCAGTCCGTCCTCGGAGTCGCCGCGCAGGCGCGCGTAGAGCTGGGCCTGGGCCAGCGCCTCGGCGTACACCCAGGTCTCGGTGCGGGCCTCGCGCAGCAGTTGCTCCAGGAACTCGGCGCGCTGCGGCAGCGAGGCAACGTCCTCCTTCAGTTCCAGCTTGGTGCGCTCGATCTGGTTGCGCAGGGTCTTGGCCAGCTCGACGCGCGCCACCTTGTCGGGCGCGAAGCTCTGCACCTTGCCGATCTGTGCGCCCGTCTCCTCGCTGATCCAGCGGAACTCGATCGGCTCCTGGAACGTGCGCTGCAGCGCGAGCCGGTGCTTGTTCTTGTTCAGGACCTCGCCCCAGTAGGCGAGTCCGTCGTTGAGCGTGAGCCGGTCGTAGAGGCGCTCGTAGCGGGCCCGCGCCGCGTCCTGGGCCGATGCGCCCGAGTCGCCGCCCAGGGCCGCCGCGTTCGCGGCTGCCGGTGCGCCCGCCCCGGCCGCCGATCCAGCGGCCCCTGAGGCCGGCCGCGTCTCGGCGCCCGGGCCAGCGGGCGTGAGCGGGATGGGCTCGGCCGGGATGTCGCCGGGCACGCGCAGCTGCCAGTAGGCGTCGCCGTGCTGGCCCGGCGCCATGGGCAGCGCCACCACGGGCAACGCGCCCAGCGGTGGGAAGGGCAGGATCGCCGGCGGGAGCGGCTGGGACTCCGAGGGCTCGAGGAAGAGGTCGGCGGGACGTGCGCCGGCCCCCTTGCCCTCGAAGAGTTCCACCCCGGGCACCGGCGCCGCCTCGTAGGCCTTCTGGGTGACCGAGAGGGGCGGGACCGGCCGGCTGCGGTCGGCGTCCGGCAGAGCCAGCCAGACGCCCACCACCACCACGGCCAGGAGAAGAGCCTGTTCCCTGCGGATCCGCATCACGGGGCCTTGAAGCTGAGGGCCAGCAGCACGCCCTGCACGTTGAGGGGTTCGCCGGGCCGTGGCCCGGGAGTGATCTTGAGGTCCGCCAGGGCGAGCCGCGGCTGCTCCACGCGACAGGCCTGCAGGAAGCGGCGCGCGGTCTCGGCGTCGCTGCGGAAGCGGAACGCGACGCGCTCCTCGCTGAACGAGTCCTCGGGGCGCGGCCCCTGGTCCCGGCCCGGGCGCGCGCGCGCCGCGGCGGCACGCCTGGCCTCGATCTTGAAGAGCTCGATCGCGACGAGGCCGAGCGCGTCACGGTCCCGGTCGCGCACGCGCTTGCCCGCCTGGATCAGCCGCTGCGCCGCCTGATCGACGGCGGCCAGTGCCACCAGCGTGGACTGGATCTCGTCGCGGTTCACCGGCATCGACCAGTCCAGCGCCCGATCCATGAGCTCCACGTTCTCGGACTGCGCCAGCTGCATGAGGCGCTGGCGCACCTGGCGATTCACGAGGTCGAAGTGCAGGCCGGGGTCGCCCTTGCCTTCCAGCGAGAACGCCGCAGGGAGCACGAACTCCAGCGCCTCGCGCAGCCGGCCCTCCGCATCCTTGAGCTCGCGGGCCTCCTTCTCGAGCGCCTGCAGGGCGGTGCTGCCGTACCGCTCGCCACTCACCGAGCTGCGATAGCCCATCATCTCGCGCACCTTGGCGTTGCGGTCGTAGAGCGAGCCGATCAGCATCCAGCCGATCGCGAACACCACCACCCCCACGACCACGCCGAGGGCCCAGCGCTTGTTCTGCTGCCACAGTTCGCCTGGATCCATGTCACTCACCCTTGCCCTGAGGGGCGTCCTGGTCCTTGGGTCTGGTGGCGCGCAGGTCCACCTGCACGCGGAACGAGGTCCGGTCGGCCATGCCCATGACCGTGTCGGACTTCGCCTCCGCGTTGGGCAGGCGTTCCTTGAAGCGGCGGCTGAACTCGCGATACACGCCGCCGACCTCCTTGCCGCCCAGTTCCTTGCCGAACCCGGCGAACTCCAGTTGCAGTCCCGGACCGGCGCCGCGCGGGCCGCCCGCGGCCTGGATGCGCTTGAGCTCCAGGCTGGTCAACCACAACTCCGGCGGCAGGGTCTCGGCCAGGGCCTCCAGGGCACGCAGCGTGCCGTCCATGGGCGCCGCCTTCTCGGCCAGGGCCTCGACCAGGGCGCGGCGTGCCTGGTTCTCGTTCGCCAGCCCGGTGGCGGCGTCGTGCGTGCTCTGCGCCTGGTTGCGCTGGATGCGCATGCGATTGGCTGCCAACGTGAGCGACTCGTATTCGGCCTTGCGGTCCATCGCCACGAACGCGAGCACGCCGGCCGCCACCGCCCCGGCGAGGATCTCGAACACGGTGCGCTCGCGGAAGCGCTTCTGGCGCTTCACGCGCTCGGGCAGGATCTCCAGCGAATAGAGGTTGTCGTCGGTGCGCGTGAGGGCGAGGCCGAGCGCGACCACCGCCTCGCTGCGCATGGCGTCCAGCTGCTGGGCCTCGGCCGGCGGCAGCTGGCTCAGGTCGGTGGCCTGGAACGGATCGAACACCTCGACCGGACAGCGCAGGGCCTCACGCAGCAGCCCGGTCACGCCGCGGATCCGCGCGCTGCCACCGCAGAGCAGGACCTTGTCGAGGCGCAGGTTGCCGATCTTGGTCTGGGCCTGGCAGAAGGCGAGCGAGCTCTGGATCGCGGACACGAACACGCTGGCCGCGCCGCCCGCGGCCATGGTGACCTTCTCGGCCTGACCCGAGGCGAAGCGGCCCCGGCTCTCGGGATCGAGGTCGAGCAGGTCCTTCTTGAGCTGCTCCGCCTTGCGCTCCGAGACGTTGAAGGCGCTCGAGATCGCGTCGTCGAGGACCTTGCCGCCGTTGCTGAGGTTGCGTGCGAAGAGCAGGTCGGCGCCCTTGGCCAGCGCGATGTCGATGGTCGTGTGCCCCAGGTTGACGAGGCAGACCACCGCATCGGGCTCGACCTGTCCCAGGCGCAGCCATGCGTTGTACAGGGCGACGCAGTTCGGCACGTGCGCGCCGACGCTGCCCCCCGCGCCCGCCACGGCCTCGCTCACCTTCTGCAGCGCGTCGTTGCGCGCCAGCGCCATGAGCACCGTGTCCATCCCGGCCTCGGGATCCTGCGTCGGCAGGACGTTGAAGTCCGCGGACAGGTCGCCGCCGGACTGCTGGGCCAGATCCTGGATCTCCAGCTCCATGAGGTTGCGGAGCTGCCAGTCGGTGGACGGCGGCACCTGGTTGTAGCGCAGGATCATGTCGCGGCCCGCGAGCCCGGCCACCGCGTCCTTGAGCGGCACGCCGGTGCCACCCAGGCCGTCGGGCTCTTCCGCAGGCACGGCCGCGAAGCGCAGGACGGCCACGCCCTGCTTGCCGTCCTGGATCTGCAGCACCTTCAGCGTGTGCGAACCGGGATCGAAACCAACCGCGCGACCAGCCATCACCGGCCTCCTTCCCGAGCGCCTTCGGGCGCGTGCTTGTCCAGGTAGGCGCGGACCAGCGCCACCAGCTCGGCCTCGCCCGCGGCCTCGAAACCCCGGGCCAGGGCCTGGAGGCGCTGCGCCTCCTCGGCCCAGTCCCGCAGGGTCAGCTCCGCGACCCGCTTGTCGATCGTGCCGCGCATCGTCTCCAGCACCTTGGGATCGGGAAGGGCATCCGCGCCATAGCCTCGTTCGAGTTCGTCGAGCTCGCCCCGGACGCGCACGAGCTCGCCGCGCAGGCCGAAGAAGAGCGCCGAGGCCAGCGCCCCCTGCAGCTCCTCGATGCGCGTGCTGAGGCGCGTGACGATCTCCTGGCGCAGCTGCAGGATGTCGCGCAGCATGGCCTCGTCGTGCGGGTACTGGGCCAGCGCCGCGCGCAGCACCGCGAGCGCCTCGCCGGGCTTCCCGGCCGCCAGGGCCTGCTGGGCGGCGGCCCGGGCCTCGCGCGCCTTCTGGCGCGGCACCTCGAAGCCGGTCGCGAGCGTGACCGCATCGCTCTCCACGCGCAGCACGTAGGCGCCGCCCTGCGTCGCGCCGGCCATGGACACCGGCGCGGCGGTGCGCACGAGGAGGCGCGAGGGACCGCCGCCGACCAGGAGTTCCTGCAGGGTCTCGGCCGGGAACGCCGCGGGGAGCTGCCGGAAGGCACCGTCGCCGCTGCGGGCGAATACTCCGGAACCCGCGGCGCCTGCGGGGAGGAGGAGCTCGAGCCCGCGCCCGCTGCCCTCGCCCTGCGCGGCGAGTCGGATCCCTTCCTCACCGGCCGTCGCGGCGAGTGCGAGTCCGGCGTCGCTGAGGACCGCCAGTCCGCTGCGGCTCAGACCCTGCAGGCGGGCGTCGGGCACGGCGCGCACGCCGCTCACCGCCAGCGTCGGGCCTGCGCGCACCTGCACCGCCACGCCCGTGCCGTTGATCAGCAGGCCACCAGGCGTCGCCCCCTCGATCGGCTTCTCGCCGCCGCCCTTGCGCAGCACCACGTCGTCGCATCCGACCACCGCGCCCTCGGCGGGCAGCAGGGCCAGGATCTCCACCTGCACGCGGTCCATCCCCCGCGGCACCGCGGCGCGGACCAGGCTCTCGGCCCATGCCTCCGAGGAGCGCGGGACGGCGCCGGTGACGAAGTCCCCGCCCGCCTCGGGATCGGCGCTGCTGAAGCGCAGGCGCACGGCGCCGGCACCGCCCCGCTCGGTGCGGATCCGGGCGCTGGCCTCCAGGCTCTCGCCGGAGACCACGCGGATCGGCTCGCTGACGCGCGCCAGGGCGTGGTCGAGCAGGGTGCCGTCCCCGGCCTTGGTGGCCACCGCCTCGATCGCGGCACCGCCGCTGTGCGCCGTGGCCGCCGGCTGGAAACCGGCCCCCGCCGCCTTCAGGGTCCAGCCCTCTCCGCTCTCGAATCCGTCGACCCCGAGCGGCAGGAGGTTGTCCACCACGGCCACCGGCTGCGCCGGCCCGCGGCGCGGCGACTGCGGGGAGAGGTTGAGCTGCCAGTAGAGCGCGCCGGCTCCGCCGGCGAGCACCACGAGGAGGGCGAGCAGTCCCACCGTGGAACGCGGACCGCGTCCGCGCAGGCGTCCGCTGTCCACGGTGTGGAGCGCGAAGTCGCCGCCGGCGTCGCCACCCGCCGCCATGCCCGGCGCGGGCACACCCACCCGCTGGAACACGATCCGCTCGCGCCCCACCGTGAACGCGTCGCCGGGCGAGAGCACGACCTCGGTGATCTTGCGCCCCTCCATCCAGGTGCCGTTGCGCGACGCCAGGTCCCGCAGGACGTAGCTGCCCTCCTCCAGCACGACCTCGGCGTGGTGGCTCGAGACCTTCTCGTCGGCGAACACCAGCGTGTTGTCGGGCTTGCGTCCGATGGTGATGCGCTCGGTTCCCAGGGCGACGCTCTCGCCCGCGCGGGCACCCTCGACGATCTGCAGCTGGAATTCGCTCATCTGGGTCTCCTGGCGAGGCGGCGGGCGATGCTCCCCGCCTCAGGGCCGGCGTGCGCGGCAATGCGGGCCTCGGTCCTCCTGGGCACACAGGGGTACGGGCCTCGGGTGGCGAGTGGCGGATCTCCCTCGCCCGAGCACGAAGGCCGCGTCCATGCGATTGCGATCAAGGAAACCTGGTCCTGGAAACGTCGTGGACCCGGCGCGTGCCGGCGCTCCCGGGGTCTGGGAACGGCGGCGCCGGGAGAACGCGCGGAGGGGCATGCGTGGTCTCCCGCAGGGCCGAGGACGCTGGCCCCAACCTACGCTCGCGCCGCACCTTGTCAATCGCGCACGCACCGGGCAAAAGCCCGGCGTGGCCAACCGCTACCTGGTCGAGTCCCTCCCCCCGCCAGGCCCCTTCGCGCTGCCAGGCGACGTGGCGCACCACGTGGGGACCGTGCTGCGCGCGCGGGCGGGAGACCGGCTGATCCTCAGTGATGGCCGGGGCCTGGAGTGCGAAGCCCTGGTCGTGGCGGTGCAGGGGCGGGCCGTCCTGGTCGAGGCCGGTCCCGGCCGGACCAACCCGCGCGAGCCCAGCCGGAGGGTGGAGGTCGCCTTCGCCCTGCCCAAGGGGGCTCGGGCGGAGTGGCTCTTCGAACACGGCACGGAGGTGGGCATCGCGGCGTTCCGGCCCGTGCGCAGCGCGCGCTCCGGGGAGGCGGGCGCCGGCCGAGGGGAACGCTGGCAACGGATCGTGGCCGCAGCCCTCGGGCAATGCGGGCGCGCGCGCCTGCCCACCGTGCACCCGGCCGTGGACCTGGCAGCACTCCTGCGGGACCCTGGCCTGCCCGGGGAACGCATCCTGGCCGACCCCTCCGGGCCGCCCCTCGGACCCGCGCAGAGCGCGCACGCGCTCCTCCTGGTCGGGCCGGAGGGCGGCTTCACTCCGTCGGAGCAGGCGGAGGCACGGGCGCACGGCTTCGTACCGCGGGGCCTGGGGCGGCTCGTGCTGCGCACCGAGACCGCCGTCCTGGTGGGCGCCGCCCTGCTCCTGCAGGAACCGGCTCACGGGATGGCGTGCAGCGACTCGTCGGCGAACGAGAAGTAGCGGTCTTCCCCGACCACCACGTGGTCGAGCACCTCGATGCCGACCAGCTCGCCCACCATGCGCAAGCGCTCGGTCACGCTGCGGTCCTCGGGGCTGGGCTCCGGGTCGCCGCTGGGATGGTTGTGGGCCACGACCACCGCCGCGGCGCCCTCCCGGATCGCCGGCCCGAACACCTCGCGCGGGTGCACGGGTGCCTGTTGCAGGCTGCCGGTGCTGACCACGCGCAGGCCCTGGATCCGGTGCCGGCCGTCGAGGAGGAGCACGAAGAAGCTCTCGCGCCGGGTCCCGCGGGCAGCCTCGAGGACCACGCGCGCCACGTCGCCGCCGTGCTGCACCGGCGTGCCGGGGGCGGCGCGGCTCTCGGCGAGGCGCCGTGCCAGCCCGAACGCCGCCCGCAACGCCGCGGCACGCACCAGCCCCACGCCGCGCACCTCCGACACCTCCCGCACCTCCGCCTCGGCCAGCTTGCGCAGCGAGCCGAAATGGGCCAGCAGCCGCTGCGCGAGCTGCTCTGCGCTCTCGCCCCGCCCCCCGGTGCGCAGCAGGAGGGCCAGGCACTCGCTGTCGGAGAGACGTGCCTCGCCGACGTGGTAGATCCGCTCGCGGGGTCCGTAGCGCCCCGGTGCGGCCGCGTGTGCGTCGTTCGCGTGCATGCCCCCTCCAGTGCCGCGCGGACGGCGCGCGGTGACGTGGCAGCCGCACGTTCCGAGTGCCGTTGCGCCGTCGCGACCCGGACGTGGCCACCGCCGGGGCCCGCGCACCGGGGCGGGCCCGCCCCCCGTGCCGCTACCGGGTACCCGGCACGGCTCGCGGGGAACGGACACGACGCTCCACAGCAGGCTCGCGCCACGCGACGATGCCCGCGCCCGGACCACCATGGACCTGCACACCGCCCTCCACGCGCACTTCGGCCATGCGGAGTTCCGCCCTCCCCAGGAGGAGGTCGTGCGCACGGTGCTGGCCGGCCGGGATGTCCTCGTGCTGATGGCCACGGGCGAGGGGAAGTCGCTCTGCTTCCAGCTCCCCGCCCTGCTGCGCGACGGCGTGACCCTGGTCGTGAGTCCGCTGATCGCGCTGATGGAAGACCAGGTGGCGGGGCTGCGAGCCCGCCGCCTGCCGGCCACCTGCATCCACAGCCAGATCGAACGGGGCGAGCGCGAGGCACGGATGGCCGCGGTGCAGGGCGGGACCGTGCGCCTGCTCTACGTCACACCCGAGCGGTTCCGGGTCGCCGGCTTCCTGGAGTCGCTCCGCCCGGTCCGGATCGCGCACCTCGCCGTCGACGAGGCGCACTGCGTGAGCCAGTGGGGCCACGACTTCCGCCCCGACTACACCCGGCTCGGCGCGATGCGCGAGGCCCTGGGCAACCCGCCCTGCATCGCGCTCACCGCCACGGCGACGCCCAGGGTCCAGGCCGACATCGCCGCGCAGCTGCGGCTGCGCGATCCGGTGTGCTTCCACACCGGCGTGGAGCGGACCAACCTCTACCTCGGGGTGCACGAGGTCGCGGCCGAGGACGACAAGGAGGCCATCGCCGCGCGGCGTCTGGGCGAGGTCGGCGGCCCGGCCATCGTCTACTTCGCCCTGATCCGCGACCTCCTGCGCGTGGAGGGCTCCTTCCGCCGCAGGGGGTTGCGACCCCTCGTGTACCACGGCGACCTCGGCCCCGGGGAGCGCAAGGACCAGCAGGCACGGTTCCAGGCCGAGCCCGCGCCCCTGATCCTGGCCACCAACGCGTTCGGCCTGGGCATCGACAAGCCCGACATCCGTCTCATCCTGCACTGGCAGGTGCCGCGCACGCTGGAGGCCTACTACCAGGAGGTGGGCCGAGCCGGACGCGACCGCCTGGGCAGCGTGTGCGAACTGCTCTACCTGGAGCAGGACCTCGCGATCCAACGCGAGTTCACCGAGTGGGCCAACCCCGACCGGGAGTTCCTGGGCCGCGTGAGCGCGCACCTCGCCCACCTCGAACCGGAGCGCCTGCGCGCCCTGGCCGCGGACGATCTCCGCGCCGTGTTCCTGGGCAGGAACCGCCACGACGGCCGGGTCGAGACCTGCCTCCGGCTGCTGCGCACCGCCGGATGCCTGGAGGGCGAATTCGAGCGCGACCTCGCCTGGGTGCGCACGCCCACCCCGGACGAGATCTCGGCCTGGCTGCCGGAGGACAAGCGCGAGAACGACCTGCGGGCGCTGCTGGCGATGGTCCGCTACGCGCGCGCCACGTCGTGCCGCAAGCGGATCGTGCACGAGTACTTCGGCTTCGCCGGGCCCGAGTCCGGTTGCGGGTCGTGCGACCACTGCGTGGGATTCGCGGAGTGGATCGACCGCGAACTGCCGGCCCAGCGCAGGCATCCGGTCCTCGTGCTCGCCAGCTCCGGGGTGCGGCGCGGCGACTGGCTGGAGATCCAGGGGCTCGGCCTCTGCGAGGTGCTGCGCGTGCTGGACGGCGGCGCCACCCCGAGGGTGGACGTCGAGGTGGCGGAATCGCTGGAGCGCAGGTCGGTGGACCTCCGGCGCACCCCATGGCGCAGGATCGATGCGCGGGGCTGAGCCGGGCTCACCCTTCGTCCCGGGAGCCGGACCGGAGCGGCTGGATCCCCGGACAGAGGCGCAGCGCCGCGCGGAGGGCCTCCGGATCGTCGCGAAGCTCCGGCCAGAACGGCCAGGAGCGGCAGCGGGCCGGACGCACGGGGTGGATCGAGCAGGACGTCTCCCGCCCCTCGATCAGGAACACGCACCTGCCGCCGAGGCCGTCCTTGAGTCGCTCCCGGCCGGGCGTGAGGTAGCGGCGCGCGAACGCCTCCTCCGCGAGCCCGAGGTGCGCGGCGATCGCGCGCACCTCCGCGGACGTCGGCCGCACCTCGCCGTCGGGCCGCGCGCAGCAATTGCCCGAGCGCCGGCACGCGAAGCGGAACGGGTAGCCCGGCTCGGTCTGCATGGCCGCGGCTAGAGCAGAGGCCGGCGCCGGCGCCGCGCCGGCTCGGCCGCCGGCACCACCTTGGCGCCTTCGAGGAGGCGGACCTGCCGGTCGATCTCGTCGGCCAGCTCCAGGGGGTCCTGGAAGCGGATCGACTTGTCCTTCGCCATCATCTTCTCGATCAGCCAGTGGACCTGGGGCGAGAGGCCCAGGCTCTTGATGCGCGCGCCCGAGAGCGACTCGAGCACCTGGGCCGCCAGGACCTCCTCGCTCGTCCGGCCGGTGAACGGCAGCGAGCCGGTCACCAGGTGGTAGAGGGTGGCACCCAGCGCGTAGATGTCGGCGCGCACGTCGATGCCCGCCTGGCCGCGCGCCTGTTCCGGCGCGATGTAGTGCACCGTGCCCACCGTGGTGGCGCTGCCGCCGCCCTGCCCCTCCAGGGCGAAGCCGAGGTCGATGAGCACGGCGCGTCCATCGGGCTCGAGGACGATGTTCCCCGGCTTCACGTCACGGTGCACCAGTCCGCGCGCATGCAACGCCGCGAGCGCGCGCGCCACCTGGGCCACGATGCGCAGCGCCTCGACCTCCCCCAGGCGGCCGCTCGCGGAGAGGCGGGCCTGTAGCGACGTGCCGCGCAGCAACTCCATGGCGCAGTAGACGGTCTCGCCGTCCCTGGCGACGCGGTGGCCCTTGACCAGGTTGGCGGCGCGGAGCTCGACCAGGAGGCGGGACTCGTGCACGAAACGCTCCATGGCTGTCGATTCCCTGCACAGCTCCGGCCGCAGGACCTTGAGCGCCACCCACTCTCCGGTGCTGCGGTCGCGGGCCCGCCACACGTGCGCGGTTCCTCCCTCGCCGAGGAGCTCATGGATCTCGTAGCGCGCCAGCCTCGGCCGGTCGACGCCCCCGGTCTCGCTCCACTCACGCCATTGCTCGGCGCCAACGTGCCCGTGGGTGACCAGCCACGTGCCCGGATCGATACCGGAGGCCAGGGCCTGCCGGGCGAGGTCCGCGGCGATCCGACGGTGGTGCACCAGGATCGCGAGCAGGCGGACGGCATCCTCGTGCGCGTTCAAGACCTTGCGACAGGGGCACAAGTCGCGTGTGCGTGCGCGCCGATCAGAGCGGTGCGCGAGCGGGTTCGAGCACCGACCGGAAACGGGAGTGACGACGTGAAACAGGCCGAGAGCAACGTGTTGATCAAGTACTTCGACCTGATCGACGAGTTCATCAAGGTCCGATCCTGTCCGGAGGACGTGCTGCAGGAACTGCTCAAGGCACCGCTCACCAACAAGGCATCCTACCGCCGGCGCATCGTCGAGATCTGCATCCCCGGCTTCCAGGGCGAGATCCTGCCCGCGGTGGCCAAGCTGGAGGAGGAGTACGAGCCCGACATCGTCGAAGAGCTGCTCTACCAGATCTGCATCGACGTCAATCCTTCGCTGGAGATCCACCAGGTGAGCCTGCCGGGTGCCCAGCAGGCGCAGGACGGCACCGAGGCCGGCCCACGCGCGATGCCGAGCGCCGAGCGGATCGCATTCCACCGCCGGGTGATGGGTCTGGAGCGCGCCCTCAAGGGACAGGTGGTCGGCCAGGACGAGGCGATCGAATCGCTGGTCAAGGCGGTGAAGAAGGCGGCCGTGGGCCTCAAGCGTCCGGGCCAGCCGATCGGCACCTTCCTGCTGGTCGGCCGCACGGGCACGGGCAAGACCGAGCTGGCCAAGGCGCTGGCGCGCTCGCTCTTCGACGACTCCGGACGCCTGGTGCGCGTGGACTGCTCCGAGTACGCGCTGCCGCACGAGTACGCCAAGCTGATCGGCTCGCCGCCGGGCTACATCGGCCACAGCGACGGCGGCTACCTCACCGAGGCGGTGAAGAAGAAGAAGGCCTGCGTGGTGCTCTTCGACGAGATCGAGAAGGCACACAGCAAGGTGCACAACCTGCTGCTCCAGCTCCTCGACGAGGGGATCCTCACCGACAGCAAGGGGCAGGTGATCTCGTTCGCCAAGACGCTGGTGGTGCTCACCAGCAACCTGGGCATCGAGAAGATCGACTCGATCCGCTCGCGCGTCGGCTTCCTGAAGGACCGCCAGCGCTCGCTGGCCAGCATGGACCACAAGGAAGTGACCATCGACGCGATGAAGGACCACTTCCGGCCGGAGTTCGTGAACCGCATCGAGGAGGTGATCGTGTTCAACCCCCTCGACGTGAAGGTGTGCACGCGCATCGCCGCCAAGATGCTCAAGGAGACCACCGACCTGCTCGGCCGCACCGGCATCCGGGTCGACTTCTCGCCCAGCGTCAAGGGCGTGCTGGCCAAGGAAGGGTTCTCCGAGGAGTACGGAGCGCGCGAGCTGCGCCGCCTGGTGAAGCGCAAGATCGAGGACCCGCTGAGCGAGCGCATCCTCACCGACTCGCTCGGCTCCGGCTCGCGCCTGCAGGTGCGCGTGCGCAACGGCGAGCCGGAGATCGAGGTGCTGCGCGCCAACCGCGGTGCGCTCGAGCCGGTCGCGTACTGATCCCGGAGTCCACGTGCCATCGAGCCATGCCATGCGTGCCCCCCACACCCCGGCGCCCAGCGGCGATGGATGAGGAGGAGGCGCAGGGACCATGGCGGATCGGGTGCGTGACGCGGCAGGCCAGTCGGTCCGCGCGCCGGGTCCGGCCCGCAGCGTGGTGGTCGCCGTCGGGCTCCTCGCGGCCCTGACGGCCTGGGCCTCCGGCACGGGGGACCTCCCGGACCTCGGGCGCGCCCTGCTCTGCGCCGCGCTCGCCTCCGGACTCGGACTCCTGGCCCTGCGAGGGCATGGCGGCCGTGAGGCGACGCTGGCCGCGATGCAGGAGGCGCTGGGGGCCGCGGCCCGCGGCGAGCCGGCGGTGGCGCGCGCGCTGCTGCCGCTCGAGGATCCACTCGCGCACGCGGTGGCCCTGCTCCTCGATCGCGCTCAGGACGAGCGCGCGCGGCTCGAGGCACGGCGCACCGAACTCGAGCGCGAACTCGCCGCCCGCGCGAGCGAAGCGGTCGAGTCGCACGACCGGCTGCGCACCCTCGACCGGGCACGCGACATCCTGCTCTCGGGGGTCTCGCACGAACTGCGCACGCCGCTCACCTCGGTCCTGGCGGCGGTCGAGATCCTGCAGAACTACGCGGGGGAGGATCCGATCGAGCGGGCCGAGTTCCTGCGCATCATCGACAAGGAGGCGCGCCGCCTGCTCCAGGTGATCGACGGCATCCTGGACCTCGCCAAGATGGAGGCCGGCACGCTGCAGCTCGACCTCGCCACGCACGACCTCGCCGAGATCGTGGCGGAGGTGCAGGCCGACCTGGAGCCGCGGGCCCGCGAGCAGGGCATCCATCTCCGCCTCGAGGGCGGTGCGGCCCGCCACCCCTGCGAATGCGACCGCGCGCGCGTCCGCCTCTGCCTCGCCACGGCGATCGAGAGCGCCATCTTCGACACGCCCGGCGGCGCCACGGTCCGGGTGTGGATCGAGCCGCGCGACGGCGGGTACGAGGTGCATGTCCGCGACGGCAGCTGCGCCCTCGCGGGCCCAGGCAAGGTGCATGCCGCACGGACCGGCACCTCACGCGGCGAGACCCTCCGCCTGGCCCTGGCCGCGCGGATCGCCGACACGCACGGCGGCTGCCTGCTGCACGGCGTGCAGCCGGACGGCAGCTGCGGATTCACCCTGCGCCTCCCCGCGCAGCGCGGCGCCGGGGCGGAGCGCCCGCTCGCTCCCGCACGCTGAGCCGGCCGCAGGGGTGGCGCGCTATGCTCGCCGGAATGGTCCGGCTGCGGTTCCTTCTGCTCCTCCTCGCCGTCCCCGGCGTCCCCTGCCAGGAGCCAGCGGACGAGGCGGTCGCACGCTATCGCCTCGCCGGCAAGGAGGCGGTGGTGACGCGCGACGACCTCGCACTGGAACTCGCAGAACGCTACGCGCGCACCGAGCGCGGCCGTGAGGCGCGCCGGCACCTGCTGGAGGTGGAGCTGGTCCGCGACGCGGCCAGGGCGGCGGGACTGTGGCCCACGCGCGAGGCGGTCGCAGCCAGGCGCACCGACCTGGAACGCGAGCTCCGGACCCAGGGGATCGCGCTCCCCGAGTTCCTGGCGCGGCGCGGCATGAAGCCGGCCGAGTTCGACGAGTACCTCGCGCTCAGCCTCGCCCACGAGGCCCTGGCCCGGAAGGCGTTGGGGCTGGGCCCGGCCGATCCGGTCCAGCGCGAGGTCCTGCAACTCTGGACCAAGGAGGAGGCGGAACGGCGCAAGGTGGTCGAGGACGAGGCCACGCTGCCCGAAGGCGTGGTGGCGCTGCTCGGCACCCGCTCGTTCACGATGCTGGACCTCGGCCGCGTCCTGCTCCGGACCCTCGCCAAGGACGACCGCGAGCGCTTCATCCGCCAGGTCGCGCTGCGCCGCTGCATCGCCGCCGAGGCCAAGGCCCAGGGCATCGAGGTGAGCGAGGCGGACCTGCAGGCCGAGATCGAGGTGCGCCGCAAGGACAGCCAGCGCAATCCCCGCATGGCAGGCGTCCCGTTCGAGCAGCTGCTCGCCGCGCAGGGCACCAGCGTGGCCGGTCTGCTCCGCTCGCCGGTGTTCAAGGCGCAGGTCCAGGAGGCGCGCCTCGCCGCCCGCCTCTACCCGGATGCCGAGGTGCAGCGGATGCTGCGCGAGGAGCGTGCCGCGCTCCTGGAGCGTCACGGGCCGCGCCGGCACCTGCAGGTGATCCTCGTGCGCGCGCTCGAGACCCCCAACGCGATCGTCAGGCGCGACTTCGCGGCGGCCCGCGAGCATGCCCTCCACCTCCGCGAGACCATCGCGAAGGACCGCCCCTTCGACCTCGTGGCCCGGGCCCAGAGCGAAGACCCGTACACCAAGGCGCAGGCCGGCGATGCCGGCTGGCATGGGCGCACCGGGCCCACGACCCTGCCCCGCGAGGTACGGGATGCCGGGTTCGGGCTGGACCTGAACCAGGTCAGCGAGCCGATCCGCTCTGCGGATGGCTACTGGCTGGTCCGCCTCGCGGGCGTGGAAGAGCCGCCCAGCGACACAGTCCTCGAGGAACGCCTGCGCCGCGAACTGGCCGAGCGCGCGCGGGACAAGCTGCTGGCCGCCGCACAGATCGAATTCGTGGGCTCATGAGTGCATCGATCCAGGTCCTTGCGTTCGTCCCGGCAGGGAACGGCCGGCGGTCCGCCGACCCGCTCCAGGCCCGATGGCTCTCCGGGCTCTATCTCCTCGACCTGGGCGCCGCGCCGCTCACCGACCACACCGGCGATCACGAATGCGCCCTGCTGGTGCTGAGCGGAACCCACGATTTCCAGGCCGGCGGCAAGGCCTGGCCGCAGCGCGGCGTGCGTGCGAGCCCCTTCGCGGGCCGCCCGGTGCTGCTCTTCGTGCCGCCCCAGACGCCGATCTCGGTCGCAGGCGGCGCCGGCGAGGCGCTGCTGGTCTGCGCGCGCCGGCCGCGAGCGAAGCCCGACGCCCCTGGGAAGACCGAACTCTCGCGGCGCCCGGTCCTCACCCTGGCCGGCAGCGGCAAGGCCTTCGACCCTGCGACCGGAACCTGGCGCCCGGAGGAGCACTTCGCCCTGGCTGCGGAGTTCCTGCTGCCACGCCACATCGAACGCGTGGACGTGGGTGGCGTGGCGGTCGAGCGCCTCATGGGCGGCGGGTACAAGTCCGCGGTCCTGGCGATGGACGAAGCGGTGCTCCACTCCGGCGGGGAACTGCGCACCGCCCCGCCCGCGCACGCGGGCGAGGCGGTGGTGTACTACCGCAGCGAGGGCGAACTCGTCGTGCGTGGTGCGGGCGGCACGGCGACCGTGCAGGGCGAGGGCGCGCTGTACCTCGCCCAGCCTGCGGCGGCCTCCTTCGCGGCCAGCGGCGGCCGGTCCTACCTGGCGCTGGTCTACGCCGGAGAGAAGCCGAGCACCTGAACCGCGGTGGGCTCCGGTGCGGCCAGGAGGAGCCGCGTGCCCTCGGTCCAGAACTCCTTGGGCAGGTAGCCCAGGGCCACTCGCAGGGTGCCGTCGGGGAGCACGGCACTGGTCTGCACGCGGCCCACCGGTTCCCGTTCCTCGGGCTCCAGGAGTTCGGCCCCCGGCGCGACCGCGTCTGCCCCCTCGATTCCCAGGAGCACCAGGCGCCGGTTCACGTGCCCGTAGGTCTGGATGCGCGCCACGATCTCCTGGCCCACGTAGCAACCCTTGGTGAACGAGATGTGGTCGGCCAGCCCCGCCTCCATGGCGAGCGTGCCGGGATCGGTGTCGAGACCGATCCGGACCTCGCCGCGCAGGATCCGCAGGCACTCCGCGATCGGCTCGGACAGTTCCTCGCCCGGGATCGCCGCGCTCCACGCGGCGATCTCCGCTTCCGGCCCGAAGGCCCGCACGATCCGCTGACCCTGCCGGTCGCTCGCCAGGATCACGACCGAACCGAGTGCATGCAGCCCAGGTGGCGGCAGGGTCCCCTCGGGCGTGCCGATCGCTTCGGCGCAGCGGAGCCCCGCGGCGGACCGGAACGAGAGGTTCTCGGTGAAGTGGTAGCGCTCGAGGGTCTCTCCCAGCAGCGTGTCCTCGGCGCCATGGGTCTCGATCCAGACCGTGTCGCCGGCACGGGCCATGCGGGTCGTACAGAGGAGCTTCCCCTTGGGGGTCAGGAAGGCCGCCGGCCGGCACTCGCCCTCGGCCATGCCGAGCAGGTCCTGCGAACAGAGCCTGTGGAGGAACTCCCTGGCGTCCGGCCCCGTGACCGGATGGAGGATGAAGGGTGCCGCGCGACGCACCCGGACCTGCAATCCGAGGTCATTCAGGATCTCTTCGTAACTCCTCATGGCATAAGCTGTTCAGTTGCAGACCAGAACCTGCGTCGAAAACCGCACTGAATCCAGGCTTTATTCTTGCCGATCGGATTGAAAGAGTACTCAGCCAGATCTATTTTCCCACACGGTTTCCGCTCCAGCGCCCGACACGGTGGCGCGGGACGGGCCTGCCGAATCCATGATCCGCCTCTCCAAGAAGGGTGACTACGCGGTGTTCCTCATGGGCCATCTGGTCCAGCGGGGCGCCTGCCCCTCCTCCGACGGCCCCGCAGCCGAGGATGTGCCGGTGGTCAGTGCCCAGGAGATCGCCGAGCAGACCGGCATGCCGAAGTCGATCGCGGCGAACCTGCTCAAGGAACTGACCCGCGCCGGCCTCCTGGCCTCGGTCCGCGGCATCCACGGGGGCTACCGGCTCGCCCTGCCCCCCGAGCGGATCAGCGTGGGCGCCATCCTCGAGGTCGTGGAGGGACCCCTCCTCCTCGTCGACTGCGCCCAGGACCTGGGCAGCGCCCCGATCGAGGCCACGGAGCCGGACCACCTCTGCCGGCTCAGCTCGTTCTGCCCGTCGCGCAGCTACATGCGCATCCTGCACGAGCGCATCGCGCGCCTGATGCACGAGATGAAGCTGCCGGAGCTGCTGAGCGCGGGCACGCTCGAACGCGTCCACCCGGTGTTCGCCTCCTTCGCACCCGCCCCATCGGCCGGCGGCGGGAGCCACCTTCCGAATCCCCAGACCCCGGGGACCCTGCCATGACCGCGCACGCGGACGACCCGATCCCTTTCCCCATCTACATGGACAACAGCGCCACCACCCGCTGCGACCCCCGCGTGGTGGACCGGATGCTGCCGTTCTTCACCACGGAGTACGGCAACGCCGCGAGCCGCAACCACGCCTTCGGCTGGCACGCCGAAGCCGCGGTCGAGGCGGCGCGCGAGGAGGTGGCGCGGCTCATCGGCGCCACGGCCAAGGAGATCCTCTGGACCAGCGGTTCGACCGAGTCGAACAACCTCGCGATCAAGGGCGTGGCCGAGATGTACCGCGCCAAGGGTACGCACCTGATCACCTGCGTGACCGAGCACAAGGCCGTGCTCGACACGATGAAGCACCTCGAGCAGCAGGGCTTCAGCGTCAGCTACCTGCCCGTCGATCCGCTGGGACACGTCCAGCTGGACCAGCTGCGTGCCGCGATCCGCGAGGACACCATCCTGATCTCGCTGATGGCCGCCAACAACGAGATCGGCACGCTGCACCCGATCGCCGAGATCGGCCGGATCGCCAAGGAACGGGGCGTGCTCTTCCACACCGACGCCACGCAGGCCCCGGGGCGGATCGCCCTCGACGTCGAGACGATGGGCGTCGACCTGATGTCGCTCAGCGCCCACAAGATGTACGGGCCGAAGGGCGTGGGCTGCCTCTACGTGCGCCGCAAGAACCCCCGCGTGCGCCTCACCGCACAGATGGACGGCGGCGGGCACGAGCGCGGCATGCGCTCGGGGACGCTCAACGTGCCCGGCATCGTCGGGATGGGCGAGGCGGCACGGCTGGCGCGGGAGTCGTTCGCGACCGAGGTGCAGCGCCTGGCGGCCCTGCGCGACCGCCTCGAGAACGGCCTGAAGGCGCGGCTCAAGGACGTGCACGTGAACGGCGATCCGCAGCGGCGCCTCCCCCACCTCTGCAACGTCTCCTTCCCCTACGTCGAGGGCGAGTCCCTGATCATGGGGATCAAGGAGATCGCCGTGTCCTCGGGGTCGGCCTGCACTTCGGCCAGTCTGGAGCCCAGCTACGTGCTCAAGTCCCTGGGCGTGGGCGACGAGCTCGCCCACAGCTCGATCCGCTTCTCGCTCGGGCGCTTCACCAGCGAGGCCGAGGTCGACTACGCCGTCGACCGGGTCTGCCGCGAGGTCGAACGCCTGCGCGCGATGTCCCCGCTCTACGAGATGGTCCAGGAGGGGATCGACCTCTCCAAGGTCAAGTGGACCGTCCACTGAGCCGCACCCCACCACCCCACACGAATCCGAACCGACACGACTCCGACCGCCATGACCTACAGCGACAAGGTCCTCGACCACTACAACAACCCGCGCAACGTGGGATCGCTCGACAAGGACGACCCGAACGTGGGCACCGGCATCGTCGGTGCACCCGAGTGCGGCGATGTCATGAAGCTGCAGATCCGCGTCGACGATCAGGGGCGGATCGTCGACGCCAAGTTCAAGACCTACGGCTGCGGCTCGGCGATCGCCTCGTCCTCCCTGGCCACGGAGTGGCTCAAGGGCAGCAAGATCGACGACGCGATGCAGATCCGGAACACGCAGATCGTCGAGGAGCTGGCCCTGCCGCCGGTCAAGATCCACTGCTCGGTGCTGGCCGAGGACGCGATCAAGGCCGCGATCGCCGACTACAAGCGCAAGCACGAACCGGCCGAGTCCTCGACCCAGGCCCAGGGAGCATCCTGATCGAGCCCCTGGCCCCGACCCGGAACCAGTCATGAGCGAGACCCAGAACCCGACCCCCGGTGCGGCGGCAGCCGCGAAGCCGGCCACGGCGAAGAAGAACCGTGGCATCCACGTCACCGAGCGCGCGGCGCGCGAGATCCAGCGGGTGATCCAGGAGCACGGCATGCCGGCGAACACCTGGGTGCGCGTGGGAGCCAAGGGCGGGGGCTGCTCCGGCTTCTCCTACGTGCTCGATTTCGACACCAACGGTCCGACCGAGTTCGACCTCACGTTCGAGGAGAACGGGGTCCAGATCGTGATCGACAAGAAGAGCGAGTTCTTCATGGGCGGCACGACCCTGGACTTCAACGACGGGCTGCTCAACCGCGGGTTCGTGTTCCAGAATCCGACCGCCAAGGGTTCGTGTGGCTGCGGGACCTCGTTCTCAGCCTGAGCGGCGCGACGCCTCCGCCGCGTCCGTGGACCCGTTCGCGACCCTGGAACTCGAGGTGCGGATGGACCTCGACCCTGCGACCCTCGAGGGCAACTACCTGCGGCTGTCCCGGCTCAGCCATCCCGACCTGCTGGGCTCGCTGCCCGCAGAGGCGCAGATCGAGGCCATGGCCCGCTCCGCGCGCCTCAACGATGCATACCGCGTGCTGCGCGATCCCTGGCATCGCGCGCGCGCGATCCTGGACCTGCGCGCGCCGGGCGCGTTCGCCGGAGCCAAGCGCCTGAGCGGCGAGTTCCTGGCCGGGATGATGGATCTGGCCGAAGAGATCGCCACGGCCCGTGGGGACGCGGTCGCACCCTTGCGCGCGCGGCTGCGCCGGACGATCGATGGCTACCTGCAGCGGATCTGCGAGCAGCTCGCGCGCGGCGAGTACCACGCGGCTGCGGTTTCCCTCCACGAGTCGAACTACCATCGCAAGGCACTCCACGATCTGGATGCAGCCTCGGCATGACCCTCCAGACCCAGCACTCCGCAGGCGCAGCCGATGCCCGCGTCGTGATCGGCATCGATCTCGGTACCACCTACAGCGCCGCGGCGGTGCAGACCGGCCATGGTCCCAAGGTGCTGCGCGACCCGGACGGCAACGGCCTGATCCCCTCGGTGGTCACCCCGCTGGCCGGCGGCGGGCTGCTGGTGGGCCGTGAGGCGAAGGCCCTCTCGCTCGACCTTCCGGACCGCACGATCCACTCGATCAAGCGGCTGATCGGCAGGTCCGGGCAGGAGGTGCTCGACGAGGCGCGGCGGCTCCCCTACCCGGTGGTGGTGGACGAACGCGGGCTCGCCCGGGTGCGGATCGACGGCCGGCTCTGGTCGCCAGAGGAGATCTCGGCGCGGATCCTGGAGCGGGTGCGCGACCAGGCTGCCGCGGCGCTGGGCATGCCGGTGCGCCGGGCGGTGATCACCGTGCCGGCATACTTCGACGATGCCCAGCGTCAGGCCACCAAGGATGCCGCGGCACTCGCCGGCCTGGAGTGCCTGCGCATCGTGAACGAGCCCACGGCCGCATCGCTGGCGGCAGGCATCGACGGGAGCAAGGATGGCAACGTCCTGGTCTACGACCTGGGCGGCGGCACCTTCGACGTGTCCGTGCTGCGCATCCAGTCGGGCGTGTTCCGGGTCCTCGCCACCGCGGGCAACACCCACCTGGGCGGCGACGATTTCGACCACGCGCTGGCCGAACGCATCCTCGCGGCGCTGGCCGCGCGTCAGGGGCCCCTGCGCGTGGCCAACGCCTACGCGATGCAGGCGGTGCGTCGCTCCGCGGAGGGCTTGAAGATCGCCCTGTCCAGCCAGGACTCGGCGACCCTGCACCTCGACCTGGGCAACGGCGAGGCCACCGAGTTCACCATCACGCGCGCCGAGTTCGAGGCGATGATCGCTCCCTGGATCGACGAGACGATGGCCTGCGTGCAGCGCGCGGTGCGGGACTCCGGACTGGCGTTCGCCGATCTCGACCACGTCGTGCTGGTGGGCGGCTCGACACGCATCCCCCTGGTGCGGAGGCGGATCGCAGAACTCACCGGCAAGACTCCCAACACCGAGGTGGATCCCGACCTGTCGGTGGCGTTGGGCGCGGCGATCCAGGCCGACATCCTCGCCGGCGGGACGCGCTCGCTGCTGCTCCTCGACGTGATCCCGCTGTCGCTGGGCATCGAGACCATGGGCGGCGTGGTCAGCAAGCTGATCCTGCGCAATGCCACCATCCCCGCCAGCCACACGGAGGAGTTCTCGACCCAGGTCGACAACCAGACCGCGGTGGCCATCCACGTCTACCAGGGCGAACGCGAGCTCACCAAGGACTGCCGCAAGCTCGGCTCCTTCACCCTGCGCGGCATCCCGCCGATGCCGGCTGGGCTGCCACGCGTGGCCGTGACCTTCCTCGTGGACGCCGACGGCGTGCTCAAGGTGATCGCCAAGGAACAGCGCACGGGCGTGGAGGCCTCGATCCAGGTCGTGCCGTCGCACGGCCTCACGCGGGAGGAGGTCCGCCTCATGATGGCGGAATCGATCGCCATGGCCGAGTCGGACATGGCAGCGCGCGAGTCGGTGGAGCTGCGCAACAAGGCCGCCGCCATGGTGCGCGGTACGCGGCGGGCCCTGGAACTGGCGGGTTCGTTGCCTCCGGATCAGGTCTACTCGATCAAGAAGGCCCTGCGGCAGGTGGAGCAGGAGCTGGACGCCCATCCCGGCCCCGCGCTGCCGCTCGACGCCGTGCCTGGGTTGCGGGAGAAGGTCGAGGAGCTGTCCCGCCGCACGGCCCAGGTCGCGGACGACGTGATCGGCGCCGCCGTGAAGCGCGCCCTGCTGGAGGCGCCGTGAGCCAGGCGCGCCAGCCGTCCCCGGACGCGGCCCCGGTCGTCGTGCGCTTCGCCGGGATCCGGGACGTGGAGGCGAAGGTGGGCACGTCGATCCTCGAGGCCGCCCTGGCCAACGGCGTCGAACTCGACCACGCCTGCGGCGGGGTGTGCGCGTGTTCCACCTGCCACGTGAAGGTGCTGGCCGGCGCCGAAGTGCTGAGCGAGATGAGCGACGACGAGGCGGACCAGTTGGACGAGGCACGGGACGTCGGCCTCGACAGCCGGCTGGGCTGCCAGGCGCGCATCCTCCGTGTCCCGCAGGGCGGCCGCGTCGAAGTGGCGATCCCGCGCTGGAACGTGAACCTGGTGCGCGAGGCGCACGACTAGGGCGCTCGGAGCCGCCGGTTGCCGGGCGGCAGGAGACCCGATGGCATGGGCGCGGCGGCGAGTAATCTCCGCCCGCGATGGACCTCGAACCGAACCAGCTCCGTCTCGTCGCCAACACCATCCGCGGGCTCGCCATGGACGCGGTGCAGAAGGCCAATTCCGGCCATCCGGGCATGCCCATGGGCATGGCCGACGTGGCGGCATGCCTGTGGCTGGAGCATCTGCGCTACAGCCCCGCCGATCCCCACTGGGCGGGTCGCGATCGCTTCGTGCTCTCGGCGGGCCACGGCTCGATGCTCCTCTATGCGCTGCTGCATCTGGCCGGCTACCCGCTCGCACTCGACGACCTGCGCAACTTCCGCCAGCTGCACAGCAAGACCCCCGGCCATCCCGAGTACGGCGAGACCGAAGGTGTCGAGACCACCACCGGACCCCTGGGGCAGGGCTTCGCCACCGGCGTGGGCATGGCGCTCGCGGCACGCATGACCGCGCAGCGCTTCGCCGACCCGAACCTCGAGAGCCGCGTGTTCGGCATCGTCTCCGACGGCGACCTGATGGAGGGCATCAGCAGCGAGGCCGCATCGCTGGCCGGACACCTCGGCCTGAGCAACCTGGTCTACCTCTACGATGACAACCGGATCACGATCGAGGGGCACACCGACCTGGCGTTCTCCGAGGACGTCGCCAAGCGCTTCCAGGCGATGGGCTGGCGCGTGTGGCAGATCGACGGCCACGAACCGGACCAGATCCGCGGCGCGCTGCGCGCCGCCACGCGCGAGAAGAAGCGCCCCTCGCTGGTGATCTGCCGTACGCACATCGCCTACGGCAGCCCCAACAAGGTCGACAGCCACGAGGCGCACGGCGCCCCGCTCGGGCCCGAGGAAGTGGCGCTCACCAAGCAGGCGTTGGGCCTGCCTCCGGAGGCCTTCCACGTCCCGGACGCCGTCCGCGCACTCTTCCGCGCCCGCGCCGAGACCAACGAGACCCTGCGCGCCAGGTGGCTCCGGGCGCGCAAGCGGTGGGCCAGGCAGGACGCGGAGCGCGCCGCGCTCTACGCGGCCTGCGAGGAGCGCCGGGTGCCCACCGACCTCCTGGACCAGCTGCTGGGCGCGGTGGGCAGCCAGGCCGACGCCACGCGCAACCTGTCCGGCAAGGCGATCCAGCGGGCGGCCGAGCTGGTGCCAGCGCTGGTCGGCGGGTCGGCCGACCTCGACCCGTCCACCAAGACCCGGATCAAGGCGTCCACGTCGGTGACGGCCGCCGACCTGAGCGGGCGCGTCCTGCACTTCGGCATCCGGGAACACGCCATGGCCGCGATCCTGAACGGCATGGCGCTGCATGGCGCGTGCCTGCCGATGGGCAGCACCTTCCTGGTGTTCGCCGACTACGCCCGGCCCGCCATCCGCCTCGCCGCCCTCATGCGCCTGCCGGTCACCTTCGTGTTCACGCACGACAGCCTGATGGTCGGCGAGGACGGACCCACCCATCAGCCGGTGGAACATGTGGCGGCGCTGCGCCTGATCCCCAACCTGCACGTCGTGCGGCCCGCCGACGGCCCCGAGGTGGCGGCCGCGTGGACCCACGCGCTCACGCGTCGCGACGGTCCGTGCGCGCTGATCCTCACACGGCAGAACCTGCCGGCTCTCGATCGCCCGGCCGGATCCACCCCCGCGGACCTGCTGCGCGGCGGGCACGTCGTCCACGACCCCGCCGGACCGCCGCAGGCCGTCGTGATCGCGACCGGTGCCGAGGTGGGCACCGCGGTGGAGGCGGCCAGGCTCCTGGCGGCGCGAGGGCACGCCCTGCGCGTCGTCAGCATGCCGTGCGTCGAGGTCTTCGTGCAGCAGGACGCCGCCTACCGCCAGAGGATCCTGCCGCCGGGTGTCCCCGTGCTCGCCGTCGAGATGGGCCGCCCGGAGATCTGGTGCGCCTTCACCGGCAGTCTTGCACGCGTCGTCGGACAGACCACCTTCGGTGCGAGCGCGCCGATGAAGGCGTTGGCCGAACACTTCGGCTTCACCCCGGCCAAGGTCGCGGAGCGCCTGGAGCGCGCGCTCACCGCCGGCTGATTCCCCCCCGCCGGCGCGGGAGCGCGGCGTCGCCGCGCCCGCGCGCTCCCCGCAGGGGGGTCGCCGCCTGCGTCTGGCGTCCGGGCCGGCAGCGGTTCCGCGATCTAGAACATGCCGACGATGTTGCCCTGCTCGTCCAGATCGATGCGCTGGCCGCCAGGATTCCTGCCGAGTCCGGGCATGGTCATGATCGAGCCCGCGAGCGGATAGACGAACCCGGCCCCCACCGCCACGCGCGCGTCCTGGATCTGGAAGCGGTAGCCGCTCGGACGTCCCTTGCGCTCCGGATCGTGGCTGAGCGAGTACTGCGTCTTGGCCATGCAGATCGGGAAGCGCCCGTAGCCGCGCTCCTGGTAGAGGTCGAGCTTGCGCGCCGCCTCGGGGGAGTAGTCCACGCCCGCCGCGCCGTAGATCCTGGTCGCGAGGGTCTCGATCTTCTCGCGCAGCGTCGCCTCCTCGGGGTAGAGGAAGCGGAACGTGGACGGCTCGTCGCACGCCTTCACCAGCGCGTGCGCGAGTTCCTCGCCGCCCTTGCCACCCTCGGCGTACACGCGGCTCACGTGCGCGGCGAATGCGCCCGCCTTCATCGCGCTCTCCTGGACGAGACGGATCTCCGCTGGAGTGTCGGTGGGGAACACGTTGATCGCCACCACCACCGGCACGCCGTGCAGGCGCAGGTTCTCGATCTGCTTCTCCAGGTTGCCCATCCCCGCGGCCAAGGCATCCAGGTCCTCGCGCACCAGCCCCTCGGGCAGGGGCTTCCCAGGCACGATCTTGAATCGTCCCGAGTGCGTCTTCAGCGCGCGGACCGTCGCGACCAGGACCGCGGCGTCGGGACGCAGGCCGGAGACCCGGCACTTGATGTTGAAGAACTTCTCCGCGCCCATGTCGGCGCCGAAGCCGCCCTCGGTCACCACGAAGTCCGCGCACTGCAGCGCGATCCGGTCGGCGATGATCGAGGAGTTGCCGTGTGCGATGTTGGCGAACGGCCCGGTATGCACCAGGGCCGGCGTGCCCTCGAGGGTCTGCATCAGCGTCGGCTTGATCGCGTCCCTGAGGATCGCGGCCATCGCCCCTGCGGCCTTGAGATCCTCGGCGGTCACCGGGCCGCCGTCCTGGGTGTCGGCGACCACGATGCGTCCCAGGCGCTGGCGCAGGTCCTTCAGGTCCAGGCTCAGGCCGAGGATCGCCATGACCTCGCTGGCCGACGTGATGTCGAAGCCGGTCTTGCGCGGCACGCCATTCTGCTTGCCGCCGAGTCCGACCTCGATCTCGCGCAGCGCGCGATCGTTCATGTCCACGACGCGGCGCCAGGTGACCGTGTCGGCATCGATGCGCAGCGGGTTGTCGAGCAGGATCGAGGTGTCCAGGAACGCGGCCAGGAGGTTGTTGGCCGCGCTCACGGCATGGAAGTCCCCCGTGAGGTGGAGGTTGAACTCCTCCGGCGGAACCACTTGCGAGCGGCCGCCGCCCGCCGCCCCGCCCTTGATGCCGAACACCGGCCCCATCGACGGCTGCCGGATCACGCACACGGCCCGCTTGCCGATCCGGTTGAGGGCCAGGGACATGCCCACGGTGTGGACCGTCTTGCCTTCCCCCAGAGGCGTGGGCGTGACGGCGCTGACCACGACGTACTTGGCCCGCGGACGGTGCGCCATGCGGTCCAGGACTTCCAGGCGGACCTTGGCCTTGGTACGGCCGTAGGGCTCCAGGTCGTCCGCGGTCAGGCCCAGGATCCGGGCGACGTCATCCAGCGGACGGAGGGGGGTCGAACGGGCGATCTCGAGGTCGTTCACGGGGAGGGGGGGGTCAGAGGAGAGGGGGAGGATAGCCAGGGCCAGAAGTGCTCACCATGCGGGCGAAACACTCCCCAAACGCTTCCGTTAGACTGGCCGAGGTAGCCATGATCGAAGCAACCAAGCAGGACCAGGCGGAACTTCTGCAGATTGGCGCTTTCGCCAAGGCCGCCGGCACCAATCTGCGGACCCTGCGGTACTACGAGGAGCTGGGACTCATCGAGCCAGCGGGCAGAAGCCCTGGTGGATTCAGGCACTACGACCGCCACCAGCTCGAGCGCATCGCCGCCATCAAGCGCCTTCAGCAGCTCGGACTTTCGCTGAAGGAGATCCAGACCTTCATGAGCATCGACCGGACCAGCTCGAACCACGTCGCCGAGCGCGTCGATGGTGCCCTGAACCGGCAGATCGCCCTCATCGAGGATCGCATCAAGGCGATGCAGCACGACCTCGCGGAACTGCGCGTCGCCAAGGAGAAGATCGCCCACTGCAAAGCGTGTGATGTGACCCTGACGCCGGACAACTGCGCGTCCTGCCGGCAGGATCACAAGCCTCTGCATCCCGTCATCCGCGCCCTCTTGTGAGCCGGCCGGATCCTCGCGACGATCCTTCGGAGGACCATGGCGAGGATCCCTTGGTCTGCTACTGCATGAAGGTACGCCGCTCGGAGCTCCTGGCGGCGATCCGTGGCGGCGTGTGTTCCGTGGATCGACTGCGTGAGGTCACGGGAGCCTCTGCCGGTTGCGGAACATGCCGGGTCGATCTCGAAACCCTGCTCACCCGCGCAGGCTGCCCGCGCTTGGACCGTTGATCCCGTGCGCATGCGGCCCCACCCGTTGTTGGCGATCGCCGCGGCTGCGTTGGCCCTCTGGGTGGCGCTGCGCCTGATCGACATCCCCCCCGAGGCGCCGCCCCAGGCGCGCGGTCCGGGCGAGGTCACCAGCGACCCGGAGCCGCAGACGAAGACCGCCCCCGCCGACCATCCTGCCCGGGCGACCACACGCGCACTGGCACCCAGGCCCGCCGCCACCATCCGGGCGCGCGTCGTGGACGGTGCGGGCCACCCCGTGTCCGGCGCGGAACTCGTGGCTGAATCCGCGGAGACCCTGGGTGACGGCCAGACAACGGCGGTGCGGGAACCCGCCGCCCGCGGCCGCTCGGATGCAGACGGCCGGGTGGCCATCGCGGTGCCGGCCGACGAGATCCTGGTCCTGCATGTCACGCACCGCGAGTTCCCCAGGACCGTGGTCGCGACGCGCTGGACGGCCCGGGCAGGGGAGTCCGCGGAGCTCGGCGACCTCGTGCTGTACTCGCGCCCGGGGATCCTGGTGGAGGTGCGCGACGCCGCTGGGCCCGTGGAGGGGGCACGACTCGAGCTGGCTCCCGCGATCGACGACGCGTTCCTGCCCGGACATGCCACGCTCGCGGCGCGGCGCTACGCGGTGAGCGGCCCGGACGGCTCCGCCCTCCTGCATGCCGTCGACGCCGGCTCCTACACGCTGCGCGTCGATTCGCCTCTGCATGCCACCTGGGTGGGCACGGTGGACCAGCCTCCGGCACCGAGCTCCATCCCGCGCCACGCGGTCCAGCTCGTCCGGGGGCTCATGGTGCGCGGGCGCACGTACGACCCGGAGGGCGCGCCCCTCGGCAACGTCCGGATCACGGCCTGCCCGGTGGGACAGGGCGGCCCCGTGGTCCAGACCCGCTCGGGCAGCGATGGCGCATTCCGCCTGGGCGGACTCGCCGGCGGCTACCACGAACTGAGCGCGGACCACGTCGAATACGGCACCCTCTCGTACGGTCCGGTCCCCGCCGGTGCCGGCACGACCGAGGTGGAGCTCCGGTTCCCGTCCACGGGCATCGTGCAGGGCGTCCTCGTGGGCAGCGGGCAGCCCATCGCGGGTGCCCATGTGCACGTGGAACGGGAGGACGGCTGGCCGCTGATTCGTGCCGGTCGCCAGATCACTCCTCGTGCACGCAGCGACGCCAAGGGCCGGTTCCGGCTCCGCGGCCTCCCCCCGGGAAGATTCCGCGTGCGCGCCGAGTCTGAAGGCTGGTCGCCCACCAGCAGCGGGCCCCACGAACCCGACGGTCCGGACATCCGGATCGAGATGGTGCCTCCCTCGGAGGTGCGTGGCCTGGTGCTGGGGCCGGACGGGCGGCCCATCCGCAACGCCACCGTGCTCCTCCTCGACCACAACGACGACGGCAGCGGCCTCGCCGCCCTGCTCCTGTCCGCCACCGGACCCGGACCTGCCCTGCCGCGAACGGCGACCCGGGAGGATGGCACGTTCATCCTGACCGCGGCCCCCCGCGGCGCGTGGCGGCTCGCCGTGCGCGCCTCCGGCTTCGCACCCGGAGTCCGGAGGATCACCCTGGCGGAGGCGCCCCTGGATCTCGGCGCTGTACGCCTCACGACCGGGGCCACCGTGCAGGGCACCGCGCTCGACGCCGAGGGACGTCCGCTCGCCGGCGTGACCGTGTGCCTCGACCCGCTCCCTGACCCGGGTGGTCCCGCGGGCGAGGATCTTCGCACCCCTTCGACCGGACGCAGCGATGCCAGCGGCGCGTTCCGTCTCGGCCCGGTCCCGGCCGGTCGCTATGAAGTGTTCTACTATTCCCCGGAGCTGGGCTCCGCCGCCGAGGCGGGCGCCTGCCGCTCCGAGACCAGGTCCGAGCTCCACTTGCTCGACGGCATGGAACGGACCCTCGACCTCAGGCGTAGGAAGCGATGAATCAGGCCGGCAAGACCCTCCTCGTCCTCGTGGCGCTGCTCGCCGCGGCGGTGGGCGTGTATCTGCTCTCGACCGGCGGCGAGCCCGAAGCACCCTCAGGCGTCCCGCACCAGAGCCGGCCGTCGGAGGAGCCGAAGGAGCCGAACCGCCCGCCTGCCCAGACCGTGACGCGCCAGGAGCCCAAGCCCGCCACGACGCCTTCGGGCCGGCGCGAGCTCGTGGACGACCAGAAGCAGGCCGCCAGCTACAAGCAGGGATTCCGCGGCCGCGTGGTGGATCCCTCCGGTGCACCCGTCGTGAATGCGAAGGTGTTCCTGATGGAAGGCCCCGGAGCCAACATCTTCGCGACCCTCACGGCGATCCAGAAGGGGGCCGTGTTCCCCCCGATCGCGCGCACCGAGACCAACGAGCAGGGCCAGTACGTGCTCGGGGTCGAACAGGTCGTGCCGGACAAGACCTTCGAGATCCGCGTGCTCAGCGACCGCTACTGCGACGAGAAGGTCCCCGGCCTCAGCCTCAAGGAGGAGGTCTGGTACGACGTTCCGCAGATCCAGCTCAAGGCCGGCATCTCGGTGCGGGGCGTGGTCACGGTGGCGGGCAGCAACGGCGTGCCGGTGGCCAATGCCGAGGTCGCCGTGAAGGTGAACTCGGCGTTCCCCGACCTCTCGCCCACCCCGGGCCGCGAGCGCGGCGTCACCGTGCGCACCGATGCGTCGGGCAACTACCGGATGGACAACGTGCCCCCTGGCCTCGTCAGCGTCTCCGCGGTCGCGGCCGGATACGCCCGCGCAGAACGGCAGAATCTCACTCTCGATCCGTCGGGTGAAAACCGGTTCGACTTCGAACTGCCCCAGGGCGTGACCATCGCCGGCACGGTGGTGGATGCCGCCGGCAAGCCGATCTCGAGTGCCCGCGTGCGCGCCTCCGCGATCTCGTCCAAGACGCCGAGCAACGAAGAGACGCGCAGCGCCAACGACGGGACGTTCGAGCTGATCGGGCTGGTCGAGGCTCCCTACAAGCTGGAGGCCATGGCCACCGGCTACGTGCGTGGCGAGCTGGTCGCAGAACCGGGCAAGCGCGACGCGATGATCGTGCTCGAGAAGCAGGGCATGGCGCGCATCCAGGTGTTCGGCAAGAACAACCGCCTGGTGACCAACTACACGTTGGTCGTGAAGAGCCACCACGCCGGCCAGGAGTACTTCGGCAACACCGAGATCCCGCCGAAGACCGTCCAGAATCCCAAGGACGGGATCGGGTTCGTCGAGGGCATCGACCCCGGCGCGTATGTGTTCGAGGTGGTCTCGCGCGGCTACGCCAAGGCGTTCTCGGACCCGTTCCAGGTGGCCATCGGCGTCGAGCCTCCGCTCGTGCAGGTCTACCTCAACGAGGGCGGGATCCTCGAGGGCCGGGCCGTGGGCCCGGACGGCCAGGGCCTGTCGGGCGTCACCGTCGAGACGCTGCCCAACCACCTGGACGAGAACCCGTTCACCAGCATGTTCGCGGGGTTGATCCCGTACATGATCACCCGCACCTCGCTGGTGACCGGTGAGGACGGCAAGTTCCGCTTCACGCTCCTGAACGCCGGCACCTACCAGCTCAAGCTCTCGCACCCCGGGGCGTTCACCGTGTTCCTCAAGGGCAACGAGGTGCGCACCGGCGAGGTCACGCAGGTCCCCACCATCCGCATGGACCAGGGGACCGTGGTCAGCGGCACCGTGCGCGTCGACGGAGCGGCCGCCGGGCAGGTCAAGGTCACGATCTCCACGGTCACCGACCCGGCCAACCCGGCGAGTACGGGAGGCGCCTTCAGCGACACCGTGGTGTCGGACAACGAGGGCCGGTTCGTGTTCGCCAAGCGCGTGCCGCCCGGTCGCTACCAGGTGATGGCGTCGCGCCAGACCCTGCCCAACCCCCTGATGCAGATCGCCGACTTCGCCAAGACCAAGCAGGAATTCGAGCTGGGACGCGGCCAGGCGACCCACACGCTGCAGATCCAGATCACGTCGAACTGAGTCGGCCTGGCGCCAGCGGCGGGCCGCGGCAGCAAACTCCCTGGCGTCGCCGCGGCTCCCGACGACACCGGCGCCTGCGACGACCGGCCCGCGCGACGCGCTGCGGAGCCCCGTGGAACGAGGTTCGCGGCGGCTGGCGCGTGGCGGGCCCTGGCTGGTGCCCCCGCCGGCAGGGGAGGAAGATGCGCGCATGACCCCGCTGCCGCGCCGCCCCACCTACTGGGAGTACATCCGCGTCGAGGATCTGCTGACCCTGCAGGGCGGGATCGAAGGGGACGAAGAGCAGCTCGCCGACGACGAGGTGCGCTTCATCGTCATCCATCAGGTCGACGAACTCTGGTTCAAGCTGGTCCTGCGCGAACTGCGCACCGCGCGCGACCTGTTCCGGCGCGACTACGTGCCGGAGACCGCGCTCGCCGCGGCCAACCTGGCGCTGCGTCGCGTCGCGCTGATCTTCCAGCTCGCCAGCGACCACTTCCGGCTGATGGAGTCGATGCGCTCGCGGGACTACCTGCGCTTCCGTGACAAGCTCTCGCCGGCGAGCGGCTTCCAGTCGGCGCAGATGCGCGAGATCGAGGTCCTGATGGGTCTCGACGATGGCGACCGGATCGCATTCGGCAACGAGGCCAGCTACCGGGATGCGCTGCGCGGCCCGAACGGCGAGGCGACGCCGGCCTCGGAACGAGTCGCCCGGCGGAGCGCCGACCGTCCATCGCTCAAGGAGGCGATCTACGCCTGGCTGCAGCGCACCCCGATCCACGGCTCGAAGCCCGGCAGCGCCGGTGACGCCGAAGCCGTCGCGTCGTTCCTGCGCGAGTTCCTGCAGGGTCACGAGCAGAGCAGCAGGGACAGTGTCGAGCACACCGTGCGCAGCCAGGCACTCACACCCGGCGACGGGGACCGGCTCCGGCGGCGCTACGGGGAGCAGCTGGACAAGGCGCGGGCGTGGCTGGCAGCCGAGGACGTACGCGACGCCGCGGAACGGCCGCGGCGCCAGCGCCTGCGGGCCGCGCTGCTCTTCATCGACAGTCACCGCGAACTGCCGCTCCTGTCCTGGCCCTGCGAGATCCTGGACACGATCGTGGAGGCGGAGCAGGCCATGCTGATCTTCCGCCAGCGCCACGCCCGGATGGTGGAGCGCGTGATCGGCCGCCGGATCGGCACGGGTGGCTCCGACGGCGTGGACTACCTCGACCAGACGGCACTGCGCTACCGCGTGTTCCAGGAGATCTGGGCGGCACGCACGCTCCTGCTGCGCCCCGAGCTGGCTCCGCCGGTGCGGAATCAGGACTTCTACGGCCTGCGCGCGCCGTGACCCCGGCGCGGAGCATCGGACCCCGGATGCCGGCCGGCCCTCAGTAGGCGCGGTACTCGCCGCCGTTCTCGTCCGCGAGCTGACGCAGGAAGCCGGCGTTCAGCTCCTTGCCGATCGCGATGCAATGGATGACCACCCGCTTCAGGGCGTTCCACTGGCGCACCGAGACCAGGATGGCGTCGGTGCTGTCGGGTGAGTTGTCCGGACGCGTCGGCGACCCATCGGTCAGCAGGAAGATCGTGTCCACCTCCGTGCCGTAGTAGCGGTCGCTGGCACCGCGCCCCACGAACGCGAACGCACGCTGCACGGCGTCGTGGATGTTGGTGCTGGAGGAGGGGCCGAGTTCGCGCACCCAGGCCTGGGCCGCCGCCACCGTCGCCGTGTCGGACTTCACCATGCGCGGCTGCCAGGCGTGGACCATGTCGTTGAACCAGACGATGTTGAACGCCTTGCCGGTCTCGAGCGAACCGAGCGCGCGGATCAGTTCGGCCTTGCAGGCCTCCATGCGGGTGGTGGTCGGCACCTCCCCTCCGGCCGTGGTCTGGCCGGTGCGCAGCTGGATCTCCCGCTGCATCGAGCCCGAGCAATCGATCACGTAGACGATGCCCTTGCCGTCCTGAGGGATGTCGAAGTACGACGACGTGCCGCCCGAGGCGGACCTACGCTCGCCGGGCCGGCCCCGGCCCAGAGGCTCGGCCCCCGAGACGAAGCGCGCGCCTTCGGCCTTGAACCAGGCCCGCCAGGTGGACACGGACGTGCCGTGTCTCTGACTGGTGATCGTCTCCAGCGCACGGGACACCGCCACCGCCGCCTGGCCCCGCTCCACCTCCAGCAGGTCGATCAGCGGCAGGATCGCCCGTCCCTGTGCCATCCGCGCCAGCGCACTCGCGGCCTCGACCCGGACCGCCTCCTCCTTGTGCCCGAGCAGGTGGAGCACCGGGTCCAGCATCTGCGCTCCCTGCTTGCCCAGGGCTCCGATGCCGATCAGCGCCGGGATCAACTCGTCGTTGGCGCGCGCCACCTCGAGTGCCTTCCCGAGCTCGACCGCCATCGGCGGCACGAGGGACGCCGCACGCCGGGCGATCGCGACCTTGAGGGACAGGGCCTGCCGGCGGTCACGCTGCACGTTCGCGAGCAGCCACGCGACCGTGTCCCGGCTCTGCAGGCGATCCACGCGCGCGCGAAGGGCCTCGCCCAGCGCCTGCTGGTCGTCGAGCGCCTTGCGCAGGCGATCCGCCTGCAGCTTCAGGTCGTGGTAGAGGAGGTTCTTCTGGTTGGGAAGGTCGCGGCGTTCGCTGCGCTCCTGCCCCTCGAGGACCTTCGCGATCTGCTCGCTGATCCGCGCGCGGTCCTGCTCCACCGACGCGATCTCGGCCTCCAGCTGCAGGTGGGCGTCGACGTAGGCCTTCGCCACGCTGAGGGACTCGAGGCCCTCCAAGGCGGCGAGGGCCCTGGTGCGCGCATCCGGATCGGAGAGGGTGCCCTTGGCGGGCGGTGCGAACGCGCGGCGGAACGCAGCCAGGGCCTTGGCCTCGTCCTGGGCCTGTGGGAGGCAGAGCAGGAGCACGGCGCACGCTGCGACCGGGATCATCCGGGCCATTCTACCGCGGCCCGAGTCCCGCCTTCCGGCGAGCGTCGCGAGGCTCGCGCCAGCCGGCATGCCGGCAACGGGAGAGTCGGGAGAGGTCGCGCCGCCAGGCGCCGCCGGAGGGTGCTCAGCCGCGCAGCAGGCGCGTGGCCTCCTCGACGTCGGCACGGGAGCCGATGTAGAGGGGCGTGCGCTGGTGCAGTTCGGCCGGCTCGACCTCGAGGATCGGGCGTTCGCCGTCGGTGGCGTGCCCGCCGGCCTGCCGCGCCACCATGGCCAGCGGCGCTCCCTCGTAGAGCAGACGCAGCTTGCCGTTCTTGCGCTTGGCCTCGCCTGGGTACATGTAGATCCCGCCCTGGACCAGGGTCCGGTGGAAGTCGGCGACCAGCGCTCCCACGTAGCGCGCCGAGCGCTTGCCGCACGCGGTCTGGCCCAGCCGGAAGCGTTGCACCATGGCGCGGGTCCGTTCGTCCCACTTGGCCTCGTTGGCCTCGTTCACGGCATACGATCCCGTGCCCTCGGGGATGCGCATCCCGGGGTGGGTCAGGAAGAACTCGCCGATCGCGCGGTCGAGCGTGAAGCCGTTCACCGGACCCCCCGAGGTGTAGACGAACATCGTGGCCGGCCCGTAGAGGATGTAGCCGGCGGCCACCTGCTCGCTCCCCGGCTGCAGGAAGTCCGCGAGCGTGGCGCGCGGGCCGTCGGTGCAGCGCCGGTGGATGCTGAAGATGCTGCCCATGGCGCCGTTGGCATCCACGTTGCTCGAGCCATCGAGTGGGTCGAACACGAGCACGTACTTCCCGGTCCGCTCTCCGGAGTAGTAGTAGACGTCGCTCATCTCCTCGGAGGCGATCGACGAGACCGTGTCGACGGTCTCGAACACGCGGATGAAGATGTCGTTGCTCAGGACGTCCAGGGCGCGCACTTCCTCGTCCTGCACGTTCTTGTCCCCCGTGAGTCCGAGGCGGCCGACGAACCCGGCCCGCATGATCTCCATGGCGATCATGCGCCCCGCGAGGCTGAGTCGGGAGAGGAGCCGGGACAGCTCGCCGGTGGCTCCCGGCACCTTTGCCTGATCGTGGACGAACTGCTCGACGAGAGTGTGGCGCTGCATGGTGGGCGAGGACGATCCTCGCCGAAGTCTAACCCGGGCCTGGGGGGGATCGCGGCCGGGGCCGAGGGCGGTCTGCGCGCCTGCGGATCACCGATGCCACCGCACTGGCGCCAGCCCGCCGCCGGTCGCCGCGACGACGGTCTCCGGCCCGCACGCCGCGACGCGCAGGATCAGCGCCGTGCCGTCCCTGCCATCCGCGAGCGTGACGGCTGGCTCCGCGCCGCTCGCCGACCGCGCCTGGAGCCTCTGACCGGCCGCGCCCCTCCAGAGGACGTAACGGTCGCCTCCCCCCGCAGGTCCAAGGTCCTCCAAGGCGGGACCGTCCTGCGGGGGCGTACCGCGACCCACGCGCCAGTACAGCACGAACGCCTCCGTGCCGGGTACGCCGGCGTGCGCCAGGGGCACGTCGAATCGTGCCACTTCGCGCAGGTCGCGGGTCGGCGCGAAGTCCTGGCCGAAGTGGCCGCCGCTGGCGTGCGGCCAGCCGCGGGGCCAGGGCTCCGGCACGGTGAACTGCACGGGGAAGTCCAGGACGAAGCGGACGCCCTCGCGATCCAGCCACCCGGAGAGGTCGCCGGCGCGCAGCGCCGCGAACGCGCGCGCATCCACCTTGCCGTCCAGGTTCAGCACCGGACCCGGGTGGTGCCAGCTCACGATTCCCGAGTTGAACGCGCCGACCTTCTCGCCCGCCGGCAGGACGCGCGCCAGGAAGCGTCCCGCCATCATCATCTCCTCCTGCCAGGGTTCCGCAGGACGCGCCGCGCGCGGATCGACGGCACGCGCGGCCAGGATCGCGAGCACGAGGAGGGGTGCGGCGCGCGGCCGCGTCGCGAGCATGAGGCCAAACGCCAGGACCGCCGGCACGGCGAGGGTCACGAAGTAGTAGTGCCGCGGGTAGAGGCGCACGACGTGGTGCACGAACACCAGGACCACGGCACCGACCAACGCACCGCGCAGGACCCGGAAGCGGGGCCCGGCGGCGTCCCAGCGCGGCAGTGCCCGCAGGGCGAATGCCGCACTCACCGGCACCAGCAGGTCGTGCGCCCCCGCGATGCCCGCCGCGCCCACGATCACCAGGGGCCAGAGCCGCCAGCGCGCCCCGACCCAGGGTGCCACGGCGGCCGCGACCCAGCCCGCCATCGGCAACACGCCACCGTGCTCGTAGGGCGTGCCGAGCAGCACGGGCCGCAGCCACCACCAGAGATGGTGCAGCCGTTCGGCGGCGCCGGGCTGGCCCGCCTCGAAGTGCTGCCAGAAGAGCCACGGGAGCGGCGCGGCGGAATCCTGCAGCGGCCGCCCGGTGGTGAGCATGCCGAAGGCCGCAACGGCCAGGGGCGGGACGAGGGCCAGGCATGCACCGCGCCACCAGGGGCGGATCGCCATGACCAGCACGCCCGCGGCGATCGGCACCAGGTCGCTGCGCGCCAGCGCCGCCACGAGCGCCGCGAGCAGCACCCAGCGCCCGTGCCAGGCCGCGGCCACGAGCCCGAGCAGGGCGGCGCAGGCGAGGGCGGTCTCCTGGCCGTTCTGGGCCTCGGCGAGGGCCGCTGGCGTGGCGAGGTAGAGCAGCCCCCCACAGACGCCAAGCCGGTTCCTGCCGAGGAGCAGCCCGAGCCCGAGCGCGGTGCCGACATGCAGTACGAGGCCGAGGCCCTGCGCGATCCACGGCAGGTGCGCGCCCGCGCCGAGTGCTGCGGCGCCGGCGAGCACCAACGCCCAGAGCGGATGCACGCCGCTCGTGGTCGCACCCGCGCTGACCTCCGGCACGCCGCGCTCGGCGAGGTTGCGGGCGAACGCGAAGTAGTAGTACGCGTCGTCGCGCCAGCGGGTGACCGCTGGCAGCTCGCCGAAGTCCAGGCCTCGCGCCACGACGATCGCTGCCAGGACGCCACACAGCGCAGTGGCCAGGCGCAGGCCGCGCTCGGGCGCCGGCAGATCAGGCGCCGAAGAGGAAGGCACGGATGCGCTCACCGTACGGACCCTGCAGGTCGAGGGGCAGATCGTCGTGACCGTGGCCCTCCGCCACCAGGAGCTCCGCGCGCGGGCCGAAGGCGTCCGCCAGTGCGCGGCCGTGGGCGAGCGGGATCGTGCGGTCGCGGTCGCCATGCACAATCAAGGTCCGGCACCGCACCCCGCCGGCGTCGGCCTTGCAGTCGAAGCGATGGCGCAGCAGCAGGCCCACCGGCAGGTACGGATAGTGGCGGCGCGACACGGACTCCAGCGAGTCGAAGGGTGCCCGGAGCAAGAGGCCGGCAGGCTCCCCCAGCGCCGCGACACGGGTGGCGGACGCGCCCCCGAGCGAGGATCCGCCCACGAACCAGTCGATCGCGCGCTCCTTGGCACGCTGCATCGTGAACCGCATCGCTGCCTCCGCCGTGGCCAGGACGCTGGCCACCGAGGTCCGCCCCTCGCTCTCGCCGTAGCCGGGGTACTCCACGACGATGGACGCGAGGCCGTACTCGGTCCACATGCGCGCCCACTCGACGCCGCTGCGCAAGTCCTCGCCATTGCCGACGAAGAACAGCATCAAGCCGCGCGGCGCGTGACGCGGCTCGCCCACGGCCAGCCGCACCCGGCCCACCCCCGTGACCTCGAGCACCTCGATCCGGACCGCCGGCGGAACGCGCAGGGCGATGCCCCGGCCCCGGCCCGCGCCCGGGAACACCATCGCGTCCTGCATGAGGTACAGGGTCAGCACCAGCAGCAGGTAGCCGGCGGTGAGCGCTGCGATCCAGGTCAAGATCCGCTTCCTGAGCATCGTGATCGTGCCGGGCTCATGCGGGTGCCCGCCAGCCCTCGGCCACGGCAACTTCGCGGAACCCTTCCGCGCAGGCCACCTGCGGCTCGAAGCCAAGCAGGCGCCTGGCCGCGCAAGCATCCGCCACCCAACCCTCGGCGGACACCTCGCGCATCTTGTCGAGGTTGAAGAACGAGGCGCGCCCGCGCCAGCGCGCGACCTGTTGCCACAGGGCGGCGGCCCCGCGCGCCAGCACCAGCGGCACTCGCAGCACCCGGGCCCGGCGTGCACAGGCGGCGGCGATCGCCAGGACGATGGCGTGCGTGTCCATGCGGTCGCGCCCTTCGACGGGCACGAACACGCCGTGCACGTCGCTGTCGAGGCCCAACCGGAGCGCGTGCACGAGGTCGCGCACGTGGATCAGGGAGAGGGGTCGCGGCGTGGGCGGAACGAGGGCGACCGGGCCCAGCGCCTGGCGGAAGAGCAGCCGCGTCGCCGCGTCCCCTGGTCCGTAGACGAGGGGCGGCCGGAACACGATCCACGAAAGGCCGCCGGCCGCGCGCAGCAGCGCCGCCTCGGCCGCGAGCTTGCTGCGGCCGTACTCCGAACAGGGCCGGCACGCGTCCGGCGGAGACGTCGTTCCCGTGCCGTCCTTGCTGGGTCCGGCCGCGGCAAGGCTCGAGACATGGACGAAACGGGCTCCCGGGGATGCACCGGCAACCGCGCGGACCAGGTTCTCGGTGCCCTGCACGTTGGTCCGGGCGAACTCCTCCCGGTGCAGGACGGCCAGCGCGCCCGCGAGGTGGATCACGGCGCCGACCCCCTGCGCCGCGGCGCGGAGGGAGGCCGGATCCTCGAGGCTGCCGGGGCACAGCGCACCCTCGGGGAGGCCGAGCCGCACCGCCCGCGCCGGATCCCGGACCAGCAGGCGCAGCCGATCCGGTCCGACGCCTGCGGCGAGGAGGCTGCGCACCAGGTGTGCCCCGATGAAGCCGGTGGCACCGGTCACCAGGAGGGGCAGGCGTTCTTGCCGCATGGGCGGGTGGAGGGGGGAGAAAGAGTTTGTGCCTCGCCAGGAGGTCACCTACCATCCGCGCGCACCTTCACACGGGGTTCACCCTTCCGGGCACCGTCTGCGCGCTGTCAGGGAGGCAGGTTACGTCCTCTTGCCTACGCCGTAGCGGCGGATCGACAACTCAGAGCCAGCGACTCGTGGATCTGTTCCAGAAGTGTTTCAACTTCACCCGGGCCAAGGAGGTCCAGGCGGCGGGGTTCTATCCCTACTTCATACCGATCGCCAGAAGCCGCGGCACCGAGGTGGAGATCCAGGGCCGCCGGCTGGTGATGATCGGCAGCAACAACTACCTGGGCCTCACCCACCATCCGCACGTCGTCGAGAGCGCGGTGCGGGCCCTCGAGAAGTACGGCTCCTCCCCCACCGGCTCGCGGTTCCTGAACGGCACGCTGGAGCTCCATGAGGAGCTCGAGCGGCGCCTGGCGCGCTTCCTGAACCGGGAATCCGCACTGGTGTTCTCGACCGGCTTCCAGACGAACCTCGGGGTGATCTCGGCACTGTGCGGCAAGGGCGACGTGATCCTGTGCGACCGGGACGACCACGCCTCGATCGTGGATGGCTGCCGGCTCAGCTTTGCCGAGGTGCGCAAGTTCAAGCACAACGACATGCAGGACCTGGAGTACCAGCTCCAGCGCGCCTCCGCAGACCGCTCCAAGGGCAAGCTCATCGTCGTCGACGGTGCGTTCTCGATGCTGGGTGACCTGGCCAGCCTGAAGGAGATCGTCCGGCTGGCCAAGGCCTATGACGCCAGGGTGATGGTGGACGAGGCCCACTCGGTCGGTGTGATCGGCGCGCACGGACGCGGCGCCGCCGAGCACCTGGGGGTGGAAGGCGACGTCGACCTCATCGGCGGCACCTTCAGCAAGTCGTTCGCCAGCCTCGGCGGGTTCGTGGCCGGGCCCGAGCCGGTGATCCACTACATCAAGCACCATGCCCGCTCGCTGATCTTCTCGGCTTCGATCCCGGCCAGCGCGGCCGCCGCGGCCCTGGCGGCGCTCGACGTCATGGAGGCGGAGCCGGAACTGCGCCACCGCGTGATCGCCAACGCCAACCGTGTGCGCAGGGGCCTCGCCGAGATGGGCTTCCGGGTCGGGCCGACCGAGACCGCGATCATCCCCGTCATCGTCGGCGAGCAGACCCGCATGTTCCGGGTCTGGAAGGCGCTCTTCGACGGCGGGCTCTTCATCAACCCGGTCACCGTGCCGGCGGTGCCGCCAGGCATGGACCTGATCCGGACCAGCTACATGGCCACCCACAGCGACGAGCAGATCGACCGGGTGCTGGAAGTCTTCGGAAGGGTGGGCCGGGAACTGGGCTTGCTCTCCGATGCTCCGTCGAGCAAGGTAGCAGGGTCGGACCTCTCCGTCGGCGCGGACGCGAACTGAAGCCGCCTGCGGTCGGGGGTCCGGACGACTTCCCGGCGGGAGGGCGCGATGCCGGCCGACTTCGTCCATCTCCAGACCCATTCCCACTACAGCCTGCTGGCGTCGACCATCCCGGTCGAGGATCTGGTCAGTGCCGCCAAGGCCGACGAACAGAGCGCGCTGGCGCTGACCGACAGCGGCAACCTGTTCGGCGCGATCGAGTTCTACAAGGCCTGCACCGCGGCGGGCATCAAGCCGATCCTCGGCATGACCGCCTACGTGGCCGGCAAGAGCCGCCTCGAGCGCTCGACCGGCAGCGAGAACCCCACCCACCAGATCACGCTCCTGGCCGCCGACACCACGGGCTGGCACAACCTCAGACGCCTCGCCACGCTCGGCTACCTGGAGGGGTTCTACTACCGGCCGCGCATCGACCGTGAGGCGCTGGCCCGCCATGCCGAGGGGCTGATCGCGCTCTCCGGGCCGTTGCAGAGTCCGATCCACCAGCGCCTGCTGGCCGGCGACGAGGACGGCGCCATGCGCGTCGCCGGGGAGTACGCGGAGCTCTTCGCCGGCGACCGCTTCCACCTGCAGGTGATGGACACCGGCTCGGACGTGCAGCGCCGCTGCGGCGAGGGCGTGCTGCGCATCGCCCAACGCACCGGCCTGCCCGTGGTCGCGACGCACGAGGTCCGCTACCTCGAGCCGCAGGACGCGATCGCGCTGGACATCCTCATGTGCATCGGCAACGGCAGCGTGATCTCGGATCCCAACCGTTTCCGCATGCCCTCGCGCGAGTTCTACCTGAAGTCGCGCGCCGAGATGCACTCGGCCTTCGCGCACCTCCCGAACGCACTCGCCAACTCCGTGGCCATCGCGGAGCGCTGCACGGTGCCGATGGACTTCCACGTGTACCACGTGCCGGTCTTCCAGACCGGCACCGGGGAACCGCCGGAGCGCATGTTCCAGCGCCTGTGCCGCGAGGGCGCGAAGCACCGCTACGGCGAGTACGGCAAGGACATCGCCGACCGTCTCGAGTACGAGATCGGCGTCGTCCAGAAGCTCGGCTTCGTCTCGTACTTCCTGATCGTGTGGGACTTCATCCGGCAGGCCAAGGACATGGGCATCCCGGTCGGTCCCGGCCGCGGCTCGGCCGCGGGATCGGTGGTCGCCTACTGCCTGGGGATCACCGATGTCGACCCCATGCGCTACCGGCTGCTCTTCGAGCGCTTCCTGAATCCGGAGCGCGTGAGCATGCCGGACATCGACGTGGACTTCTGCGGCAACCGGCGCGACGAGATCATCCAGTACGTGCGCGCCAAATACGGCGCCGAGAGCGTGTGCCAGATCATCACCTTCGGCACCATGGCGAGCCGCGGGGTGCTGCGCGACGTCGGCCGCGTGCTGGAGATCCCACTGGCGGAGGTGGACAAGATCGCCAAGAAGGTGCCGCAGGGTCCGGGCGCATCGCTGGCCAAGGCCGTGGAGACCGACAAGGAACTGGTGGCGATCCGTGACGCCAGCCCCGAGAACCAGCGGCTCTTCCAGATCGGCCTGAAGCTCGAGGGGCTCGTGCGCCACTCCTCGATCCATGCCGCGGGGGTGGTGATCGCCGACCGGCCGCTCGTCGAGTACGTGCCGCTGTGCAAGAACGGCGACGATGTCGTGACGCAGTGGCAGATGACCGAGTTGGAGGAGGTCGGGCTCCTCAAGATGGACTTCCTGGGTCTGAAGACCCTCACCATCCTCGCCGAGGCCTGCCGCCTGATCGAACGTACCCAGGGCGTACGCCTGGACCTGGGCCAGCTGCCGCTCGACGACGCCGAGACCTACCGCCTGATGACGCGGGGCGAGACGCTCGGTGTGTTCCAGCTGGAATCCACGGGCATGCGCGAGCTGCTGGGACGGCTCAAGCCCGACAAGTTCGAGGACGTGATCGCGGTGCTGGCCCTGTACCGGCCGGGTCCGCTGGGCTCGGGCATGGTCGACATGTTCGTGCGCCGCAAGCACGGCGAGGAGCCCGTCGTCTATCCGCACGAGAGCCTGCGCGGGCTGCTCGAGGAGACCTACGGCGTCATCGTCTACCAGGAGCAGGTCATGCTGATCGCCAACGAGCTCGCCGGCTTCGCGTTGAGCGAGGCCGACGCGCTGCGCAAGGCGATGGGCAAGAAGAAGCCCGAGGTGATGGCCAAGTTCAAGGACAAGTTCGTGGAGGGCGCCGCGCGCAAGGGACACGACCGGACCTTCGCCCGCGAACTCTTCGAGACCATGGAGTACTTCGCCGGGTACGGCTTCAACAAGTCGCACTCGACCGCGTACGCGCTGCTCACCTACCAGACGGCCTGGCTCAAGGCGCACCATCCCGTGGAGTTCCTGGCCGCCAACCTCACCGTGGAAAGCGGCAACTCCGACAAGGCACGCGAGTTCGTCGACGAGGCGCGGCGCATGCAGGTGATGGTGCTGCCACCCGACGTGAACCACTCCTACGCGTTCTTCCAGGTCGAAGACGGCGGGGTGCGCTTCGGCCTCGGCGCGGTCAAGGGCATCGGCACGAAGGCCGCGGAGAGCATCGCCAGCGAGCGGGAGCGCGGCGGCCCCTACCGCTCGCAGGAAGACCTGTGCGAGCGCCTCGACTCGCACAGCCTCAACAAGACCGCGCTGGAGGCGCTGGCCAAGGCGGGGGCCTTCGATGGGCTGGGCAGCACGCGGCGGGCGGCATTCGAGGCCATCGATCTGGCCATGCGCCACTCGGCGTCGGCCCGGGCCGACCGCAGGAAGGGGCAGAAGCTGCTCTTCGGCGCGGGCACCGGCGGCGCCGATGAGGACGCGACGCGGCCCCCCGCGCCTCCTCCGGTGGACCCCGGGGAGTGGGACGAGAAGACCCGGCTCGCCCATGAGAAGGAGGCCCTGGGGTTCTACCTCTCCGGTCACCCCTTCGAACGGCGCGGCCGCTTCCTGCAGCGTCTGGCCGGACAGACCTCCGCGGGTCTGCCTGCCGTGCCACCGGGGACCAACGTCCGCCTTGCCGGGATGGTCACCGGCGTACGGATCCTCCAGGTGAAGTCGGGCCGCAGCGCCGGCCAGAAGATGGCCCGCTTCCAGCTCCAGGACCTGCACGGCACCGTGGCGGTCACCTGCTTCGCGCGCGTCTATGAGCAGGTGAAGGCACGCATCCTGGAGGACGCCATCGTGTTCGTACGTGGTCGCGTCGATGCCCAGGGCGAGGATTGCGCGCTGCTCCTCGACGAGATCCTGCCGGCCCAGGAGGTCGTCGACCGGGAAGTGGACGCTCTGGTCGTGCGCATGACCGCGGCCCAGGTCTCCGAGGAGGGGCTGGAGCGCATTCGCGAGGCGGCGGAGTCCTGCCGCGGCGACCAGCGACTGCTCTTCGAGGTGGACGACGGCGACGGCACGTACCGCATCCGGGCCGACCGGCGCTACTCCGTGCGCATCGGCGACGAGGTCCTCGACCGGATGGCCGACCTCGTCGGTCCGGCCAACCTCTCGTTCACGCGGCGCTGACCTGCCGGCGGTTGCAGGCCACCGACGGGTGCACCCGTATCGGACTCGCTCCGCCCGCGCCCGGGTCGCCGTGGATCGCAGTGGCCGGACCCGCTCCGCCTGGGCGCGCGCGGCGCGCCCGGAGCAACCATCGTTCAGGCCGGCGGCAGGGAGTTCCTCGCCTCAGCCCTTGGTCTCGGCCGCTGCGCTGCTCTCGGCGGCCTGGGCCAGCTTCTTGGCCAGCACACCGTTGTCGACGAGTTCAAGGATGGCCCGGCTGCCGCCGTCGCCGATCCGGTAGCCATGCAGGCGGAGGATCCGGGTGTAGCCACCCGGACGGCTGGCGTAGCGAGGTCCGAGCTCGGCGAAGAGCTTGCGCACCAGGTCCCGATCCTGGAGCTGTGCGTAGGCCCGGCGGATCCGTGCCAGGGTCTTGGACTTGCCCAGGGTGATCAGCTTCTCGACCGCGCGGCGCAGACCCTTGGCCTTCTCCAGCGTGGTGATGATGCGCTCCTCGCGGATCACGGCACGCACGAAGTTGCGGGTCGTGGCACGCCGATGGCTCGGGTTGCGGCCCAGCTTCTTGCCTGCGTTGCGATGTCTCATGGTACGTTCTCGGAATCGGTACGGTGCTGGAGCGGAGGACCCTGGTGCGGCTCAGACCTGCTCGGGCTTCTGCACGATGCCGAGCGCGAGCCCCAGAGCCTGGAGCTTGGTCTTGACCTCCTTCAAGGAGGTCTTGCCGAAGTTGCGCACCTTGAGCAGGTCGGCCTCGGACATCGAGACCAGCTCGCGGATGGACGTGATGTTCTCGGAGTCGAGGCAGTTCTTGGCGCGCACCGAGAGGTCCAGCATGTCCACGGACTTGTTGAGCAGCTCGTCGAGCTCCTTGCGCTTGGCGCTCTCGTCGCCCTCGGGGGCCAGGGCGCCGCCCTCGATCGCCAGGTCCTCCTTCATCTCGAAGTACTGGACGAAGGGGTTGAGGTGCTTGCGATAGATCTTGCTGGCCTCGACCAGGGCCATCTCCGGGGACACGGTCCCGTCGGTCCAGATCTCGAGCACCAGGCGGTCGTAGTTGGTGAACTTGCCCACCCGCGTGTTCTCGATGCCGTACTTCACGCGGTAGACCGGGCTGAAGATCGAGTCGACCGGGATCGTGCCGACCTCCATCTCCTCGGTCACGTTCTCCTCGGCGGTCACGTAGCCACGGCCCTTCTTGACCATGATCTCGCAGTAGAAGCGCACGTCCTCGGTCAGCGTGCAGATCTTCAGGTCGCGGTTCACGATCTCGACGTTGTGGTCGGTCTCGATCTGGCCCGCGGTGACCTCACCCTTGCTGGACACGTCGATGCGCAGCGTGGCGGGCGCATCGGAGTGCATCCGCACCCGGAGCTTCTTGATGTTCAGGATGATGTGGGTGACGTCCTCGTACACACCCGGGATCGACGAGAACTCGTGCACCACGCCGTCGATGCGGACATGGGTCACGGCCGTTCCCTCGATCGAGGAGAGCAGCACGCGACGCAGGCCATTGCCGATCGTGGTGCCGAAGCCGCGTTCGAACGGCTCGACCATGAACTTGCCGTACGAGTCGGTGGCCGTCGCGCGATCCAGCACGACCTGGGACGGGAGTTCGAAGTTACGCCAGCGGATCCGCATGACTTGCCTGGTTCAGGTGAAGACTGGTGAGAACGGTTTGCGTTTGCCGCCTCGCGGCCCGTGTCGGCCTCGAAGCGGTGCGGCGGACGGCCCCTGGACGGGGCCGGACGCCGTTACGGTCATCGCCGCAGCGGCGCGGAGGAATGGGTGTCGTTGGTCGTCGGCCGCCATGAGGCGGTGATGGGGTTTCCGGCGCTCACTTGGAGCAGAGCTCGATGATGAGCTGCTCGTTGATGGGGTGCGGGACGTCCTCGCGGCGCGGCAGCTGGACCACCTTGCCCTTGAGTTCGGCCGGCATGGCCTCGAGCCAGCCCGGGATGCCCTGGCCCTTGTTGACCTCGATCGCTGCCGCGGCCTTCTTCTTGATCGAATCCCGGCCGTGCACGGAGATCTCGTCGCCCGAGCGGACCAGGTAGCTGGGGATGCTCACGCGCTTGCCGTTCACCCTCACGTGGCCGTGGCTGACCATCTGCCGCGCATCGAAGCGTGACAGGGCCAGTCCGAGGCTCAGCACCACGTTGTCGAGGCGGCGCTCCAGCATCACCAGGAGGTTCTCGCCGGTGTTGCCCTTCTGGCGCTGCGCGCGCGCGAAGAAGCTCTGGAACTGACGCTCCAGGAGGCCGTAGATGCGCTTGGCCTTCTGCTTCTCGCGCAGCTGGGCCGCGTACTCCGTGGTCTTGCGCGGGCGGTTGTGCATGCCGGGCGGGTAGTCGCGCCGGTTGACACCGCACTTCTCGGAGAAGCAGCGCTGCCCCTTGAGGAACAGCTTCATGCCCTCGCGGCGGCAGAGCTTGCAGACACTTCCGTGGATCCTGGCCATCGTCTTGTGGTGATTCCGTAGCGGTGTTCTGGATCAGACGCGCCGGCGCTTGCGCGGACGGCAGCCGTTGTGCGGCAGCGGGGTGATGTCCTCGATCGTCTTGACTTCGATGCCCGAGTTGGCCAGCGCCCGGATCGCCGACTCGCGCCCCGATCCCGGTCCCCGGACCCGGACCTCGATCTCGCTCACCCCCATCTTGCGGACCTTGTCGGCCACCTTCTCGGCGGCGCGCTGGGCGGCATACGGCGTGCTCTTGCGGCTGCCGCTGTAGCCGATCGTCCCGGCCGAATCCCAGGCGATGACCTGACCGGCAGCGTCGGTGACGGTGATGATGGTGTTGTTGAACGAGGCCTTGATGTGGGCCACGGCCTTGCCGACGTTGCGGCGGGTCTTCTTCTTCGCCGCCTTGGCCGCGGCCGGTGCCTGGGGCGCTGCGGGGGTCTGGGTGGTCTCGGTCATGTTCGCTTCGCTGCGTTGCGGGATGCGTTCGGGATGGCAGCGGGGCCTCGGGATCAGGCCGCCGCCGCGTGCTTCACTTCTTCGGCGCCTGCTTCTTGCCGGCCACGGTCTTGCGCGGGCCCTTGCGCGTGCGTGCGTTGCTGCGCGTGCGCTGCCCGCGCACCGGCAGGCCACGGCGGTGGCGCAACCCTCGGTAGCAGCCGATGTCCTTCAGCCGGCTGATGTTCTGCATCAGCTGGCGGCGCAGGGCTCCCTCGACCGCGTAGTTCTTCTCGATGTGCGAGGCCAGCTTGGCGATCTCGTCATCGGAGAGGTCCTTGGCACGAACGTCGTGCCTGATGCCGAGCTCGCCCAGGATGCGCTTCGCGAGCGCCGGACCGACCCCATAGAGGTAGGTCAGGGCGACGTGCGCGCGCTTCTCGTTCGGGAGGTCGACTCCGAGGATTCGTGGCATGGGTTCGGGTACTCCGGTCGGTGGGTCCGAGGTCGATCGGACGGTTCAGCGCCCCTGGCGCTGCTTGTGCCTGGGGTCGGAACAGATGACGCGGAGCACGCCCCGCCGCCGCACGATGCGGCAGTTCTCGCAGATCACTCGGACACTGGCGCGGACCTTCATGAGACTCTCTCCAGGATCGGGCACTGTGCTCATCGGTTCGGCGGGCACGGCGTCGAGCCGTGCACGCCAATCACTCGCGGTAGGTGATCCGCCCCTTGGTAAGGTCGTAGGGCGACATCTCCACCGTGACCCGGTCCCCAGGAAGGATGCGGATGTAGTGCATGCGCATCTTGCCGCTCACGTGAGCCACGATCTGGTGTCCGCTCTCGAGTTCGACCCGGAAGGTCGCGTTGGGGAGGGACTCCCTCACGGTGGCCTCTACGGTGATCGGTTCTTCCTTGGGCATGGGGATGGCTGTGTTCTTGCTGGCTCTGGGATGGGAAAACGAAGTCGAGGAGCCGACCCGAGGACCGTCCTCAGATCGCTCCGTTCTGGATCAGTTGGATCAGCGCATGCTGCACCACGTCCGGCGACCGGTTGGCATCGAGTCGGCGGAGGAGGTTGCGGGACTGGTAGAAGTCCAGCAACGGAGCGGTTTCCCGCTCGTACACCTCGAGCCGCTGGCCGACGGCCTCGGGACGATCGTCAGTGCGCTGCTTCAGGCTCCCGCCGCAGTGGTCGCAGACACCTTGCTGCTTCGGGGGTTTGGATTCCGTGTTCCAGATCGCTCCGCACCTGGCGCAGGTCCAACGCGCGGACAGGCGTCGGACCAGGACCGGCGAGGGAACGTCGAAGAACACCACGTGGCTGAGGGCCATCCCGGCCCGCGCGAGGGCGCGGTCCAGTGCCTCAGCCTGCGGAACAGTACGAGGGAAACCGTCGAGGATCCAGTCCCGGGTGATCGGGCCCTTGCCCGCGCTGGCCAGGCCGATCCGGCCTTCCACCATGGCGATGATCAGGTCATCGGGGACCAGCTTGCCCGCGTCCATGAACGACTTGGCCCTGAGGCCGAGTTCGGTCCCGCCGGCGACCTCGGCCCGGAGCATGTCCCCGGTGGACAAGTGCAGGATCTGCCTGACCTTGGCCAGGGTCTGGGCTTGCGTGCCCTTGCCCGCCCCCGGCGCACCCAAGAACACGGCCCGGAAGCCTGTCGGTCTCGACCCTGCCGCGGGCGTCACCTGCCCTGCCTCCCCCACCCGGCACCACCTGCCGCTCCGGAGTCCTTCATGAAGCCCTCGTAGTTCCGCATGATCAGCATGCCGTTCAGCTTCTCGACCAGGTCGAGGGCCACGCCCACCACGATCAGGATCGAGGTGCCGCTCATGAAGTAGATCAGGGTCTGGTCGAGGCCCTGGAACTGGCCGCTGACCAGCGAGGGGAAGATCGCGACCAGGGACAGGAACGCGGCTCCTGCGAGGCTGATCCGGATCATGGTCTGCTCGAGGAACTCGGCGGTCTTCTTGCCGGGTCGGATGCCAGGGATGAAGGACCCGTATTCCTTGAGCTGCTCGGCCATCTCGTTGGGCTGGAACATCAACGAGGTCCAGAAGAACTGGAAGAAGAAGATCAGCGCCGAGAAGGTGAGCACGTAGACGAAGCCCGTGCCGCGCGTGAAGGCATCCTGCAGCCAGTTCCAGCCGACGGCAGTGCCGAAGATCGACGGGATCACCAGCAGTGCCGAGGCGAAGATGATCGGCATCACGCCCGCGTGATTGACCTTCAGCGGCAGGAAGTGCCGCTGCCCGCCATACACCCGGCGGCCGCGTGTCTGCTTGGCCTGCTGGATCGGGATGCGCCGCTGGGCCTTGGTCATGTAGACCACACCCACCACCGCGACCACCCACGCGAAGAGGAAGAGCAGGAGGTTCTGGTAGGAGGCGGTGTCCAGCGCCGACTTGCTGCCCGGCGTCACGAAGGGGGAGAACGCCGTCCACAGCTGGGCGATGATCCCCGCCATGATGATCAGCGAGATCCCGTTGCCGACGCCGTGCTCGGTGATCTGCTCACCGAGCCACATCACGAACATGGTGCCCGCGGTGAGGGCGACCATCACCAGGATCACGTAGAGCAGGTAGTAGCTCTCGACCCCTGCGTGGAGCATGGAATCGGTGCCGCCCGGGGCGAGCACGCCGAAGATCACGAAGAACGACTGCAGGAAGCAGATCGGCACCGTGGCCAGGCGCGTGTACTGGTTGATCTTGCGCTGGCCGGAGGGCCCCTCCTTCGCGATCCGCTCCAGGGCCGGAACGACCTTGGCGAGCAGCGAGAAGATGATGCTCGCCGAGATGTACGGCATCACCCCGAGCGAGAAGATCGTCGCCTGTTGCAGGCGTGCCCCGGTGAGCACGTTCATGATGCCGATCAGCTTCCCCCAGCCCTCCCCGCTGGTCCCGGCCTGCGCCACCATCTTCTGGAAGTCGACGCCGGGCAGCGGGACGTAGAAGCCGATCCGGTAGCAGAGCAGGAGGCTGAGGGTGATCAGGAGCCGGGTCCTGATCTCCTTCACCTTGAACAGGTTCGCGATCGAAACGCTCATGGATGCGCCGGACGAGCCTTTGGGTCAGCGACGGCTCAGGCCTTGGTGACCTTGTCGGTCTTGGGTGGGCGACGCTTTTCGTTGCGAGCCATGCGCGCGAACTTCGGCCGGTATTGCACCTTGGGCTGCAACTCGACCGTGCCGCCGGCCTGCTCGATCTTGGTCCTGGCGGAGGCCGAAACGGCGTCGGCCTTCACCACCAGCCGGCGCTGCAACTTGCCTTCTCCCAGGACCTTCAGCAGGTCCGTGTGCTTCTCCTTCGAGACCACCCCCGCGGACAGGATCGCTGCGAGGTCGATCGTGGCCCCGTCGGCGAAGCCGTTCAGGTCTCCGACGTTCACGATCGTGTAGAAGGCCTTGAAGTTCTTGTTGTTGAAGCCGCGCTTGGGCATGCGGCGGAAGAGCGGCATCTGCCCGCCTTCCTGTCCGATGCGCTGGTGCCAGCCGGAGCGCGCCTTGGCGCCCTTGTGGCCGCGACCGGAGGTCTTGCCGTGGCCGCTGCCGACGCCGCGCCCGACCCGCTTGCGCTGCTTGAACGAGATCCCGAGGGACTTGGCTTCAGCGAGATTCATCGATCCCCACTCCACGCAGGTTCTGGACCCTGTCCTTGTCGCGCAGGACCGCGAGCGCGGCCATCGTCGCCTTGACGACGTTCAACGGATTGGTCGAACCGTAGTTCTTGGTCAGGATGTCGGTGATCCCGGCCAGGGCGAGCACCTTGCGCACTGCCTTGCCCGCGATGATGCCGGTGCCCGGCGCGGCCGGTACCAGGCGCACCTTGGTGGCGCAGAAGTTGCCTTCCACGACGTGCGGGATGGTCGTTCCCGTGCGCACCACGCGCATGAGCTTCTTGCGCCCATCCTTGACGGACTTCTCCACGGCGGCAGGGACTTCGCGGCCCTTGGCGTAGCCGAGCCCCACGAGGCCGTTGCGGTTGCCGACCACGGTCAGCGCGCTGAACGAGAACCGGCGACCGCCCTTCACCACGGCGGCAGAGCGATTGATGGCGACGACGTCGTCCTCGACGTCGGACGCCAGGGACTCGTCGATCGGAACGGTCGGATACTTGGGCTTCGCCATGGGTCCTCGTCAGAACTGCAATCCACCCTGGCGAGCTGCCTCGGCCAGGGCCTTCACACGGCCGTGGTAGCGGAACGAGCCACGGTCGAAGGCAACCTGCTTCACACCGGCCTGCAGGGCGCGCTCGGCGACGGCCGCGCCGATCCGGGCCGCGACCTCGGACTTCTTCAGGCCCTTCAGGGAATCCCGCAGGACCTTGTCGAGCGAGGAGGCAGCCGCAAGGGTGCGACCCGCCTGATCGTCGATCACCTGGGCACCGATGTGCTTGAGGCTCCGGAACACCGAGAGGCGCGGACGACCGGCCTCCCTACGGATGCGGCTGCGCACGCTGAGCGCCTTGCGCACGTGCTGCCTGGCCTTCCTGGACTTGCTATTGACCATGACGGGTTCGCGTGAACGTGGAGGGCCGGCGGCTCACGCCGAGCCAAACGCCTTGCCGGCCTTCCGGCGGATGGTCTCGGTGTCGTACTTGATTCCCTTGCCCTTGTAGGGCTCGGGCTTGCGGATCTTGCGGATCCTCGCGGCGAGTTCGCCCACCGCCTGGCGATCGCACCCACGGATCAGGATCTGGGTCGGCTGGGGACACTCGACCTGGATGCCGGTCGGGATCGCCACCTTGACCGGGTGCGAGAAGCCCATGGCCAGGATCACCTCCTTGCCCTGGATCTTGGCGTTGTAGCCGACGCCGTTGATCTCGAGCTTCTTCTCGTAGCCCTGGGTGACCCCCGTGATCATGTTCTGCAGCAGGGCTCGGGTCATGCCGTGGTACGCGCCGGCCTGCCGATCGAGTCCGTCGGCACGGCTGGAAACCGTGATCACGTTGTCCCTCGACTCGATCGCGACCTCAGGGCGGTTGACCAGCTCGAGCTGGCCCTTCGGGCCCTTGATCGTGACCTTGCCGCCCGCGAGCGTCACCGTGACGCCCTTGGGGATCTGGATGGGAAGTCGGCCGATACGTGACATTGGAGAGACCTCGTGAGGACCTGCCTCACTCGACGGTGCAGATGACCTCGCCGCTGACCTTGCGGGCGCGGCACTCCCGGTCCGAGAGCACGCCCTGGCTGGTGGAGACGATCGCGATTCCCAGGCCGCCACGCGGGCGCGGCAGCTTGCCGAGCGACCGGTAGCGGCGGCAGCCGGGCATGCTGATGCGACGCAGGCCGGTGATCACCTGCTCGCCCTCCGGACCGTAACGGAACGTGACCTTGATGCGGCTCTTCGGGCCGTCGCTGTGCACTTCGTAGCCTTCGATGTAGCCCTCGCGCTTGAGGACATCGAGGACGAGGACCTTCAACTTGCTGCCGGGGAACACCACGTCGGTGTCCTGGTTGCGGAGCGCGTTGCGCATCCGGGTCAGCATGTCGGCAATGGGATCAGTGAGCATCGATCGTTCCTCTCACCACGAAGCCTTGCGCACACCAGGGATCTCGCCCTTGAGGGCCAGGTCCCGGAAGCAGCACCGGCAGATTCCGAACTTGCGATAGACGGCACGGACCCGACCACAGAGGGAGCACCGCGTGTAGGCGCGGGTCGGGAACTTGGCGGGCAGCGCCGCCTTCACTCGCAAACACTTCTTGGCCATGGTTCGTTCCTGGATCCTCGGTCACCGTCACCGCGGTGCGTTCCGGTCCGTGTTCTCGTGTGGCAGGTGGTTGGCGATCTCGTTGCGGGAGGGGTGGGACGAATCACCGCTGGAACGGCATGCCCAGGCGGCGCAGCAGTGCGATGCCCTCCTGGTCGGTCTTGGCGGTGGTCACGAAGGTGATGTTCATGCCCTGCACGAACTCCACCTTGTCGAGCTGGATCTCGGGGAACACGCTCTGCTCGGAGAGGCCGAGGGTGAAGTTGCCGCGGCCGTCGAACTTGGCGGGGAGCCCGCGGAAGTCGCGGAAGCGTGGGATGGCCAGGCTGACCAGGCGGTCCAGGAACTCCCACATCTTCGCGCCGCGCAGCGTCACCGCCGCGCCGATCGGGTAGCCCTCGCGGAGCTTGAAGGTGGCGATCGACTTGCGCGCCTTCGTCACCACCGGCCGCTGGCCGGTGATCATCCCCAGTTCCTTCGTGGCTGCCTCGATGCGGGCCTTGTTCTCGACCGCCTTGCCGATGCCCATGTTCACCACGATCTTGCCCAGGCGCGGGATCATCATGGGGTTCGGGTAGCTGAACTCCTGCTGCAGCGCCGGCACGACCTCGTCGCGGTAGCGCACCTGCAGGCGTGGCGGGACCTTCGGTCCGGCCTGCACGGCCGGCGCCTTCGCCTTGTCCTTGCTCTTCTTCTCAGCCATGACTCGTTCCTGTGCGCTTGCTCGCGCTCCGGTCAATCGAACCTGGTTCCGCAGGGGATGCCGACACGCACCCGCTTGCCGTCGATCCATTCGGTCTTGGTGCGGACGCCCTTGCCGGCCTTCTCGCTCCAGAGCAGCACCCTGCTGTGGTGGATCGGAAACTCCTTGCGCACGCGGCCGCCCTGGGGGTTCTCCTTGGTGCGGCGCTCGTGCTTCCAACGCATGTTCACGTCCTTGACCACGATGCGTCCGGTCTCGGCGTTCACTTCCAGGACCTCGCGAGGCTCCTTGGATCGATCGGAACCCGTGCGCACCACGACCTTGTCGCCCTTCTTCACGTGCATGCGCACGCGCACTCCGGGCTCGGACTTCTTCTGCCGACCGCGTGCCATCAGACCACCTCCTCCGCCAGCGAGACGATCTTCATGAAATTGCGATCGCGCAGCTCACGGGCCACGGCGCCGAAGATGCGGGTGCCCCGCGGATTGCCATCGTTGTCGATGACCACCATGGCATTGCGGTCGAAGCGGACGTACGAGCCGTCGTCGCGCCGCACGCTGGCGGCGGTGCGGACCACCACGCCCTTGACGATCTGGGCGTCCTTGACTTCGCCGGTGGGCAGGGCCTTCTTGACGACTGCGACGATCACGTCACCGAGCGAGGCGTAGCGCCGGCCGCTGCCACCGAGCACCTTGATGCACATGGCCTGCTTGGCGCCGGTGTTGTCGGCGACGTCCAGCATGGTCAGTTCCTGAATCATGGTCGTGGGTCCTCGGGAGAATGGGTGCTGCGTGGGGCTGGTGCGGGAGGCCGATCAATCCAGCGCCTTCGTGACGACCCGCAGGAGTCGCCAGCGCTTCAGCTTGGACAGTGGGCGGGTGGACATCACCTCGACGAGGTCCCCCACCTTGGCTTCGTTGTTCTCGTCGTGCACGTGCAGGCGGGTGCGCCGCCGCACGAACTTCTCGTACCGCGGGTGCCGCACGAGGCGTTCCACCTCGACGGTCCGCGTCTTGTTCATCTTGTCGGACGTGACGAGCCCCACCAGGGTCCTGCGCTGGCCGCGCTTCGCCTGGCTCTGGGCGGTCGGATCGTTCTTTGTCTCAACCATGGCCGGTGACTCCTGCTTGCCGTTGCTCATGCCTGCTTCGCACCGGCTGCCGCAGCGCGCTCGCGCTCGGTCAGGACCGTGTGGATCCGGGCGATGGTGCGGCGGATCTCGCGGAACCGGGACGTCTTGGCGATCTGCTCGGACGCCCCCTTGAAGCGCAGGCCGAAGAACTCCTTCCGCAGGTTGACCAGGTCGAGGCTCAACTCGCGCGAGTCCTTGCCGCGGATCTCCTCGATCTTCATCACACGCTCCTCTTGCTGATCATGCGGACCTTGACCGGCATCTTGTGCGCGATGCGGGCGAACGCCTTCTTCGCCACGTGTTCGGGTACGCCGCCCATCTCGAAGAGCACCGTCCCGGGCTTCACCACCACGGTCCAGTGGTCCACGTCACCCTTGCCCACGCCCATTCGGGTCTCGGCCGGCTTCTTGCTCACCGGCTTGTGAGGGAACACGCGGATCCACAGCTTCGCCTCCGGCGCCGCACGCGAGCACGCCACGCGGCCGGCCTCGATGGTCTTGGCAGCGATCCAACCCGGCTCCAGGGACTGCAGGCCGAAATCGCCGAACTCCACCTGATTGCAGCTGGTCGCCACGCCGCGGATCATCCCGCGCTGCTGCTTCCTGAACTTGGTCCTCTTGGGCATCATCATGGCGATCGTTCCTCGGCGGCTTCCCTTCTCATGGCACCGCCTGCGCGGCTGGGAAGGCTCGTTCTAGCGGTAGATCCTGCGATTCGGGTTCCCGTGGTTCAGAAGGCCTTCTCGGGAGCGGTACGGACGGGCAGCAGGCCGCACGTGGTCTCGTCCGGACCCAGCTCGCCCTTGAAGATCCACACCTTGACCCCGATCACGCCGTAGTTGGTCTTGGCCAGGGCGGTGCCGTAGTCGACCTGGGCCCGCAGCGTCGTGGTGGGCACGCGGCCGCGCTGCACCTCGCCGACGCGCGACATCTCGGCGCCGCCCAGTCGGCCGGCCACCACCACCTTGATGCCCTTGGCGCCGGCGGCGACAGAGGTGTCGACCGCCTTCTTGAGCGCACGGCGGAAGTTCACGCGCTTGAGCAGCTGCTCGGCCACCGACTCGGCGACCAGGGTGGCCTCCAGCTCGGGGCGGTGGATCTCGATGATCTTCATCCGCACGGCCTTGCCGGTCAGCTTCTCGATGTCCTCGCGGAACTTGTCGACCTTGGCCCCCTTCTTGCCGATCAGGATGCCGGGGCGGGCGGTGTGCAGGTAGACCGTGATCACGTCGCCGGCGCGTTCGATCTCGACCTTGGGAATCGCGGCGTACGCCCAGTTGTCGCGGATGAACTTGCGGATCTTCTGATCCTCGGCGAGGAGGTGGCGGAAGTCCTTCTTGGTCGCGTACCAACGGGAGCGCCAGGGCTCGGTGATCGCGATGCGGAAACCTACCGGGTGGGTCTTCTGGCCCATGGTCACTCCTTCGCCGCGCTGGCGCTGCCCGCGCCCTGGTCGGCGACATGAACGTGGATGTGGCAGGTCCGCTTGCGGATCGGCATGGCCCGGCCGCGCGGCCCCGGCCGCCAGCGCAGGCGCCCGAGCAGCAGCGGGCCGTTGTGGACGTAGCAGGCGCTGACGACCAGTCGGTTGGCGCGGACCCCGGGATCCTGCAGGGCGTTGGCGATCGCGGACTCCAGCACCTTCCGCACCCAGCCGGCCGCGCGGTGCTTGTCGTGGCGGAGGTCGTCCAGCGCCTGGTTGGCGGTGCGCCCGCGAATCAGGTCGACCAGCTTGCGGGCCTTGCGCGGGCCCATGCGCGCGTAGCGATGACAGGCTTTGAATTCACGAGTCATGGTCGGGTTCGGACCCGCGCACCCGCGATCGGGCGCGCGGCGGCGATCAGGTCGCCGGGGGTGCCGCCTCCTTCTTGCTGTGGCCGCGGAACGTCCGGGTCGGCGAGAACTCACCCAGCTTGTGCCCCACCATGTCCTCGGTCACGTAGACCTTCACGAAGGTCTTGCCGTTGTGGACCATGAAGGTGTGGCCGACGAACTCGGGGATGATCGTGCACCGCCGATACCAGGTCTGGATCGGGTTGCGTGTGCCGGCCTTGCTCTGCTTCTCGACCTTGGCGACGAGCTTCGGCTCGACCCACGGACCCTTCTTGATGCTCCTGCTCATCGTCGATTCCTCTCTGGGCGCGTGTGGTGGACGTCAGGACCTCAGACCGTGGCCTGCTGGACGTGCTTGCCCGGCTTGCGCCGGCGCAGGATGAACTGGTTGGAACGGGCCTTGCGCTTGCGGGTCTTGCCGCCCTTGGCCAGAAGGCCGGTCGGCGAGCAGGGGTGGCGACCACCACCCGTGCGACCTTCACCGCCACCCATCGGGTGGGCGACGGGATTCTGCGCGGTGCCGCGATTGTGCGGCCGGCGACCCAGGAAGCGCGTGCGCCCGGCCTTGCCCCAGCGGACGTTCTGCCAGTCGATGTTGCCGAGCTGGCCGATCGTGGCGCGACAGTGCACGTTCACCCGCCGTTGCTCGCCGGAGGGCAGGACCAGGATCGCGTACTCGCCGTCGCGCGCCATGAGCTGCGCCGTCATGCCCGCGGACCGGACGATCTGCCCGCCTCGCCCCGGCTGCAACTCGACGTTGTGCACCTGGAGACCGAGCGGAATGCTGCCCAGGGGCATCGCGTTGCCGACGTTCGGATCGACGCGCGCACCCGAGACGACCGTCATGCCGATTTCCAGGCCGCGTGGCGCGAGGATGTAGCTCTTCTCGCCGTCCGCGTAGTGGAGCAGCGCGATGTCGCAGGTGCGGTTGGGGTCGTACTCGATCGCCACGACCTTCGCCGGCACGCCATCCTTGGTGCGCCGGAAGTCGATGGTCCGATAGAGCCGCCGGTGCCACTCGCCACGGAAGCGGCTGGTCACATGGCCGAACGAGTTCCGCCCCGAGCTGCTCTTGATCCTCCGGGTCAGCGACTTCTCCGGCGCCTTGCGGCTGATGTGGGAGTAGTCGAGCACCGACGAGTTGCGGCGTCCGGGCGACGTCGGGTTGTAGACCTTGATGGGCATTGGATTCCTCTGCGGGTGGGTCCTATCGCTCGACGGTTCCGGTCATGCCAGAGCGATCGTCTCGCCCTTGCGCAGCTTGACGAGGGCCTTCTTCCACGGCGCAGTACGTCCGGGACGGCCGAGGATGCGCCGGACCTTGCCCGGGACCTTGATGATGTTGACCTTCTCCACGTGCACCTGGAACAGGGCCTCGACCGCCTTGGCGATCTCGGTCTTGTTGGCCTTCGGGTGCACCTTGAAGGCGTACTGGTTGCGGATGTCCTGCAGGACCGTCGACTTCTCGGTCAGCAGGGGCTTGCGGATCACGGCGTAGTGCTGGGCGGGATTGGCCATGGCTCAGCCCTCCTTGGTCTCGAGGCGCGGAGGCGCCAGCTCGACACGCTGCTTCAGGCTCTCCATCGCCTGGGGGGTGACCACCAGGTGGCGCCGGACGAGCACGTCCCGCGCGTTCACGTCGCAGGCACGGCGCACGTCGACGCCGGGCAGGTTGCGTGCCGAGAGGCCGAGGTTCCGATCCACGCCATCGGTGACGATCAGCACGCTGCGCTCCATGCCCAGCTTCCCGAGGAGCGCCACCAGAGCCTTGGTGCTCGGCTTGTCGGACGGGAACCCCTCGGCAATCGCCACCTCGCCGTCGGTGAACTTGCTGAGCAGGGCCGTGCGGAGGGCGACTCTGCGGGCCCGCACCGGCATGTGGAACGAGTAGTCGCGCGGGACCGGGCCGAAGATCACGCCGCCGCCGCGCCAGAGCGGCGACTTGGGGGTGCCCATGCGCGCGCGCCCGGTGTGCTTCTGCGGCCAGAGCTTCTTGTTGGGGCCGTTCACCTCGCTCCGACCCTTGGCCTTGGCGGTGCCCTGGCGGAGGTTGGCTTCGTACATCACGACGGCGTCCTTCAGGGTGCGACCCAGGACCCGGGGCCCGAACGCGGAGGTGTCGACCTCCGTGGACTGCACCGCACCATCTTTCAGAACTTTGACCTGCGCCATGTGTCGGACTCGGGGAATCGTGGACTCGGCGCTGCGACGCCGAAGGGATCCAGCAGGAACCTGCCGCGCGCGAACCCTGCACCGGCCCCGGGAGCATCGTGGGAGTTGGTCGGCCGTGCCGACCCTCGCTCCCGCGTGGCTCCTGGACCAGCTTGACGGAACCGGAAGAGAACAGTGGAGACGACGACGCCGAGACGCACGGGCAGCCGCGCTCTCGGCGGGTTCATCACCAACCGCAATCAGCCCTTCTGCGGCGGGAAGGCAAGGCGGCGGCCGCGCGGGGAAGGCCCCACGCGCACCCTCACGCCTTGATTCGGATGTCCACGCCGGCAGGCATGTTGAGCTTGCTCAGCGCGTCCACAGTCTTGGAGGTTGGCTCCGAGATGTAGATCAACCTCTTGTGCGTGCGGATCTCGAACTGCTCGCGACTCTTCTTGTCGACGTGGGGGGAACGAAGGACGGTGTAGCGCTCGATGCGGGTCGGGAGCGGCACTGGTCCGGAAACCCGAGCCCCGGTGCGCTTGGACGTCTCGACGATGTCCATCGCCGCTTGGTCCAAGGCCTCGTGGTCGTAGGCCTCCATCCGGATCTGGATCTTCTCCTGCATCGTGGCGGTATCCGTGTCTTCGCTGCCAGCGGCGATCGGGCCGGGGAGCGCGCGCGGCTCCTGGTCCGATCTTCGCCGGAACCCCATGCCTTCAAGAAGGTTACGTCAATTCGAGACTACCTTCAGGCAAGAGGAAGGAGGACATTAGCGATCCCTCTGGCCAGGGTCAAGACCAGGACCGGCATTTTCTTGGCTCGCAGCAGGCGTTTCCGACGGATCCACGGACACGAGATCCAGGGGGGTGAGCACCACGCTGCCGAGACCCCGAGTGATCGAACGCAGCCGGATCGCATAGCCGAGGAGCCGCGCCAGCCGGGCCCGCGCCTCGATCTCGGCATCCTCTCCCCGCACCTCGACGCCGCGGATCTCCGCCTCCCGCCCGCCGAGGTCGGCGAGCACTGCAGAGACGGAATCCGCGGGGCACGAGACCACCAGACCCATCCTGGGTTCGAGGACCACCCGCCCGGCCAGGTCGATGGCCCGGGCGAGGGCATCGCGCAGGGCCTCGAGTGCCAGCGCTGCGCCCGCGGAACCTCGCGTGGTCTCGAGGACAGGGACGTCGACCCTCGCCCCCCGAAGCGGCGATGGATCGCGAACCCCTTGCGCCAACAGAGCTTCCAGCTCGTGCCGCGCCGCGAGCACGAGGCCGGCATCGTCCGACCGCACCTCCCCCACCGTTGCCGGGCCGTGGTCCTCCGCCGGATCCGGTGCGACCCGCACCGCCACGGTGGCCACGATGGACTCTCCCGACACCGAGGCACGGTGCTCGAGTCGGACTTCGGCCGCCTCCCGCACCGTGAGGGACGAGTGCACGCGTGGGGTGCCCCAGCGTACGCGCTCCCCCAGGCGCCGCTCGATCCGGTCCGCGATCACCTCCAGGTGGAGCTCCCCCATCCCGGAAACCAGGAGAGCCCCGCTCTCCGGGTCGCGTCCGACCCGCAGGGTCGGATCCTCCCGTACGAGTTCATGGACGCAGGCGGCGAGGATCCCGGCTCGATCGCTGGCCATCGGTTCCAGGCGCCGGGTGAGCACGGGGTCCGGGAACCCCGTGGGCTCCAGGCGGAACGGGTGCTCCGGGGCATGCAGCGTGTCACCGGTCACGACCTCGGCTTCGGTCTCGAAGCCACCGATGTCGCCGGCCGTCAGCTCGCGCACCGGTTCCCGATCTCCACCATGCGGGCGGAAGAGCCGGCGCACGGGCACCTGCGCGCCGCGCGACGAGCGGACCGCGGACCCTTCGCCCAGCTTGCCCGCGTACACACGCAGGAGCACGGCCGTTCCCGCCCCTGCCGCCTGGACCTTGAAGGCGAGTCCCACGAAGGGTTCGTGGGACCGGCCCAGACGTCGCTCCTCACCTCCGCCCGGAGCCGGATCCAGGGAGCTCAGTGGGCCCAGGTCGGCTGGCGAGGGCAGCAACGTGCACACCGCATCCAGCACCTGCGCGACCCCGCGCTCGTGCAGGGCTGCTCCTGCGAGCACCGGCACGAGGCCGCCGGCGAGGCAGGTGCGCCGGAGCGACGCGAGCAGGGACTGGGACGACACGGGGGATCCCTGCACGAAGGCCGCGAGCACTTCCTCGTCGTGATCCGCGCAGAGCTCGACCACGCGCAGCCTTGCGGCCTCGGGGTGCAGCTGGGCCAGCGCCTCGGGATCCGGGCGATCGAACCACTCGGTGTGGCCGCGGATCACCTCGTGGAGTCCGATCAGCGCGCCCTCGCGGCGCACCGGCAGGACCAGCGGCACCGCCTTCACGTGCAGCTTGGCCTCGACCGCCGCGACCGCCGCGCGGAAGTCTGCGGTGGCCCGGTCCATCTTGTTGACGAACACGAGGCGAGGCAGCCGGCGCTGGTCGGCCTGGCGCCACACGAGCACGGTCTGGGACTCGACGCCGCGCACACCGTCGAGGATGACCACGACGCCGTCCAGCACCCGGAGCGAGCGCTGCACCTCGGCGGTGAAGTCCACGTGGCCGGGTGTGTCGACCAGGTCGATCACGTGTCCGCGCCAGGGCACGGTGGTCACCGCCGCTGCGATCGAGATGCCGCGCTCCTGCTCCTCCGGCATCCAGTCCATGGTCGCGGTCCCGGCCTCCACGGCACCCAGCCAGGGTTGGCGGCCGGAAACGTGCAGGATCGCCTCGGAGAGCGTGGTCTTGCCCGCGTTGATGTGGGCGACGAGGCCCAGGTTGCGCACCCGTGCGACGTCACGGCCGGATTCGGGGGAAGACGTCATCGGCGATCCCACGGCAAGGCCAGGGAAGGCGGGGAGCGAAGCTACGACCCGCCGGGCTGGCCGCGACGGTCGCGGCCGGCACGCCGGATCACCAGGCGAAGTGGCTGTAGGCGCTGTTGGCTTCGGCCATCTTGTGCACGTTCTCGCGCTTGGTGACCGCGGCGCCCTGGTTGTTGTAGGCGTCGAAGATCTCCTCGGCGAGGCGCTTGGCCATCGGCTTGCCACGCTTGGCTCGGGCCGCATCGATGAGCCAGCGGATCGCCAGGCTCTGCTGCCTGCGCTTGTTCACCTCCATCGGCACCTGGTAGGTGGCGCCGCCCACGCGCCGCGAGCGGACCTCGAGATGCGGGCGGACGTTGTCGATGGCCTTGGTGAAGATCTCGGTCGGTTCGCCTTGCACCTTCTGCGCCACGAGATCCATGGCGTCGTAGAAGATGTTCTGCGCGGTCGACTTCTTACCGCCCCACATGATCTTGTTGATGATCTTGGAGGCGAGCTTGGACCCGTAGCGCGGGTCCGGCTTCACGAACACGTCGGTCGACTTGTAGGAGCGTGGCATGTCTCGGGTCGGCAGTGCGTCCTTGCGTGGTACTCCGGGTCACTTCTTCGGCCGCTTGGTGCCGTACTTCGAGCGGCTGCGCTGCCGGCCATCCACGCCGGAGGCGTCGAGGCAGCCGCGCAGGATGTGGTAGCGCACGCCAGGAAGGTCGCGCACGCGGCCACCGCGGATCAACACGATGGAGTGCTCCTGCAGGTTGTGTCCCTCGCCGGGGATGTAGACCGTCACTTCCTTGCCGTTCGAGAGCCGCACGCGTGCGATCTTGCGCAGCGCGGAGTTCGGCTTCTTCGGCGTCATGGTCTTCACCTGCAGGCAGACGCCGCGCTTCTGCGGACAGGCATCGAGCACGGGAGACTTGCTCTTCGTGCGGATCCTGTTGCGACCCTTGCGAATGAGCTGGTTGATCGTGGGCATACGGTGTTGGGGAGGGAGAACAGGCCAGTCGCGCTGGCCTCCCCTCGGCAAAAGAGGGTCGGAGAATAGGGAGAGGTTCGGAGCAGTCAAGCTCCCATCCCGGCCATCCGGAGGTCCGGACCGGGGCCAGCGTGCGCCACGCCAACCCCACCTCGGACGTCTCGGGTCGTGGGAGCCGCACGGCGTCGCAGACGCCGTGCGGTCCGAGGTCAGGACCCGACGTCCTCCTGGCTGGCCGCAGGCGCCGGCTTGGCAGCGGGTTCCTCCTCGATGCCTTCGAGGCGCAGGATCGGGCCGCCTTCGTCCACGAACCGCTGCTTGCTGGCGCGGTCCAGTTCCTCCGCAGCCGCCTGCAGATCCACGTTCTTCTGGACGCGGGTCTTGAGGTAGTCGCGGAAGCCGGTTCCGGTGGGCACCAGGTGGCCGAGGATGACGTTCTCCTTGAGGCCCACGAGGTTGTCGCGCTTGCCAGCCAGCGCGGCTTCGGTCAGCACCTTGGTGGTCTCCTGGAACGAGGCCGCCGAGATGAACGAGTCGGACTGCAGCGAGGCCTTGGTCACCCCGAGCAGGAGCGGCGAGCTCGTGGACGGCTTCTTGCGCTCCTTGACCAGGAGTTCGTTGGTGCGCTTGAAGCGGAACTTGTCCACCACCGCGCCCGGCAGGAACTCGGCGTCGCCGGGATCCATGACCTGCTTCTTGCGCATCATCTGGGAGATGATGATCTCGATGTGCTTGTCGTCGATGCTGACGCCCTGCGCACGGTAGACCGACTGGATCTCGCGCAGCAGGTAGCCCTGCACGGACTGCTCGCCGTTGATCTGCAGGATGTCCTGCGGAACCAGCGGGCCGTCGACCAGAGGCTCGCCCTCGCGCACGTGATCGCCGCGATGCACGCGCAGGTTCTTGCCCTGCGGCACCAGGTGCTCGCGCTCCATGCCGCCCTCGCCACGCACGATGATCGTGCGCTTGCCACGCCGCTTGTCGCCGATCTCGACGATGCCGGCGATCTCCGACAGCACGGCGGGGTCCTTGGGACGGCGCGCCTCGAAGAGTTCGGTGACGCGCGGCAGACCACCGGTGATGTCCTGCGTGCCGACGATCTCACGCGGCGTCTTCGCCAGGAGCGTGCCGGCCTCGATCTCCTGCCCGTTCTCGACCTCGATGTACGCCTTCTCCGGCAGCGGGTGGATCGCAGCGCGCTCGCCGCTCTTGTCCTCGATGATCACCTGCGGGTGCAGCTCGCCCTTGTGTTCGATGACGACCTTGCGGGCGACCTTGCTGTCCGAGTCCCGCTCGACCTTGTAGGTCTTGCCCTCGATCATGTCCTCGAATCGCACCCGGCCACCCACCTCGGCGAGGATCGGGTTGTGGTGCGGATCCCAGGAACACAGGACCGTGCGCTCACCGATCTCCTGCTCCTCGTTCACGCGCAGGATCGCACCCAGCGGGATCTGGTAGCGCTCCAACTCGCGCTCCTTGGCGTCCAGGATCACGACCTCGCCCCTGCGCTTCAGCACGACGCGCTCGCCGTCCTTGCGCTTGACGATCTGCAGGTTGGAGAAGCGCACATGGCCGGCGCGCTTGCTCTTGATCTCGGACTCCTCGACCTTCTTCGATGCGGTGCCACCGATGTGGAACGTGCGCATCGTGAGCTGCGTGCCCGGCTCGCCGATCGACTGCGCAGCGATGATCCCCACGGCGAGTCCGGGCTCGGCCAGGCGGCCGCGCGACAGGTCCATGCCGTAGCAGAGTGAGCAGATCCCCAGCGCAGCCTCGCAGGTCAACGGCGAGCGCACCATGATCGACTCGTAGTCGAGCGACTCCAGCTTGCGCGCGACGTCGACGGTGATGACCTCGCCCTCGTTGACGATGACCTCGTCGGTGATGTGGTCCCGGATCGTCTGCCGGGCCACGCGGCCGCGCACCGCATCCACGAACGAGACCGCCACCTTGTCGCCCTGGTAGACGGTGCCCTTCTGGATGCCCTCCGGCGAGCCGCAGTCGTGGACGGTGATCACCACGTTCTGCGCGACGTCGGCCAGCTTGCGCGTCAGGTAGCCCGAGTCCGCGGTCTTGAGGGCGGTGTCGGCGAGACCCTTGCGCGCGCCGTGCGTGGACGAGAAGTACTCGAGCACGCGCAACCCCTCGCGGAAGTTGGCGCGGATCGGCACCTCGATGATCTTGCCCGACGGCTTGGCCATCAGTCCGCGCATGCCGGCGAGCTGGCGGATCTGCTCCACCGAGCCGCGCGCCTTGCTCATCACCATGCAGAAGATCGGGTTGACGTAGTGCTTGCCGTTGCGCGTGTCGTCGCGCAATTCGCGCAGCATGTCTTCGCCGATCCGCTCGCGGGCGTGGGTCCAGGCATCGACCACCTTCAGGTAGCGCTCGCCCTCCGTGATCAGGCCGCGCTGGTTGGCCGAGAGGATCTTCTCAACCTCCTTCTGGGTCTCCGCGATGATCCTCGTCTTGGTCGGCGGCACCAGCATGTCGTCCTTGCCGAACGAGAGTCCGGCGCGGGTGGCAGACTGGAAGCCGATCGCCTTCAGGTCGTCGAGCAGGCGGAGCGTGGCCTCGCGATCGAGCAGGACGTTGCAGTCGGCGATGATGTCGGCGAGCGCCTTCTTGTCGAGCTCGTAGTTGTAGTAGTGCATCCCCTTGGGAAGGATGTCGTTGAACACGATGCGCCCGGCGGTGGTCTCGACCAGGACCTTGCCGTCGGTGATCGTCCGCGAGTCCCTGGTCTTGACCGAGATCCCCGCCGGGAACAGGACCTTGAGCTTGGCGTGCACGTGGACGCGGTCCGTGGCGTAGGCCATGAACACTTCCTCGCGCGAGGCGAAGACCTTGCCCTCGCCGCGCTCGCCGGGCCGCATCAGGGTCAGGAAGTAGCAGCCCAGCACGATGTCCTGGTTCGGCGCGATGATCGGGCCGCCGTGGGCCGGCGAGAAGATGTTGTTGATGGACAACATCAGCGTGCTCGCCTCGATCTGGGCCTCGAACGACAGCGGCAGGTGCACCGCCATCTGATCCCCGTCGAAGTCGGCGTTGAACCCGGCACACACCAGGGGGTGGATGCGGATCGCGTTGCCCTCGACCAGGACCGGCTCGAAGGCCTGGATGCCCACGCGGTGCAGGGTCGGCGCGCGGTTGAGCAGGACCGGGTGGTTCTGGATCACTTCTTCCAGGATGTCCCAGACCTCCTCGTCCTTGCGCTCCAGCATCTTCTTCGCCGACTTGATGGTGTCGGCGTGCCCGAGCTCCTTGAGGCGCCGGATGATGAACGGCTGGAACAGCTCCAGCGCGATCACCTTGGGCAGACCACACTGGTGCAGCTTCAGGTCCGGTCCGACCACGATCACGGAGCGCGCGCTGTAGTCGACGCGCTTGCCCAGCAGGTTCTCGCGGAAGCGGCCCTGCTTGCCCTTGATCATGTCGGTGAGCGACTTGAGGGGGCGGTTGCTGCTGCCCAGCACCGGCCGGCGGCATCGCCCGTTGTCGAACAGCGCGTCGACCGACTGCTGCAGCATCCGCTTCTCGTTGCGGATGATCACTTCGGGCGCGTTCAGGTCGAGCAGCTTCTTGAGGCGGTTGTTGCGGTTGATGAGCCGGCGATAGAGGTCGTTGAGGTCCGAGGTCGCGAAGTTGCCCGAGTCGAGCAGCACCAGCGGGCGCAGGTCCGGCGGGATGACCGGGACCACGTCGAGGATCATCCACTCCGGCCGGTTGCCCGAGTCGCGCAGCATCTCGACGGTCTTCAGCCGCTTGATGATGTCCTTGATCTTCTGCTTGGACTCGGTGCGCTTGAGTTCCTCGCGCAGCTCGTCGTTGAGCTCGTCGAGGTTCAGCTTGCGCAGCAGCTCGCGGACCGATTCTGCGCCCATGCCGGCGACGAAGCTGTTGCCGTACTTCTGCCGGTTCTGGCGGTACTCGTCCTCGCTCAGGAGCTGCTGGGGCTTGAGCGGCGTGTCGCCGGGCTCGACGACGACGTAGTCCTGGAAGTAGATCACCCGCTCCAGGCTCGAGGTCTTCATGCCCAGGAGCGTGCCCATCCGCGACGGCATCGCCTTGAAGAACCAGATGTGCGCGACGGGGGCGGCCAGGTTGATGTGGCCCATGCGCTTACGGCGCACGCGACTGTGCGTGATCATCACGCCGCACTTGTCGCAGATGATGCCCTTGTGCTTGATGCCTTTGTACTTGCCGCAGGCGCACTCCCAGTCCTTCTCCGGGCCGAAGATCCGCTCGCAGAACAGACCGTCGCGCTCCGAGCGGTAGGTGCGGTAGTTGATCGTCTCCGGCTTCTTGACCTCGCCGAAGGACCACGAACGGATGTCCTCCGGAGAGGCCAGCCGGATGGTCACGGACGCGTAATCGTTGATCTTGTCGTAGATGGTCTCGACCATCGATCCAGTTCCAGTCTAGAGCCGTGCGTTGCGAACTGATCCCCGGTCCCGGCGGGACCGCGGGATCCCTCAGCCGAGAACCGCCTCTGCGGACCCGCGCTTGTGGAGCTCGATGTTGAGCCCCAGACCCTTGATCTCGTTGCAGAGCACCCCGAAGGAGACCGGCGTGCCGGGCTCCAGGATGTTCTCGTTCTTGACCATGGCCTCGTAGATCTTCGTGCGTCCGTCGACGTCGTCGGACTTCACCGTCAGCAGTTCCTGCAGGATGTTGGCGGCGCCGTAGGCTTCCAGCGCCCACACCTCCATCTCGCCGAACCGCTGCCCGCCGAACCGGGCCTTGCCGCCCAGGGGCTGCTGCGTGATCAGCGAGTACGGTCCGGTGGCGCGCGCGTGCACCTTGTCGTCGACCAGGTGGTGCAGCTTCATCATGTAGAGGCAGCCCACCGTCACGCGCTGCGTGAACGGGTCGCCCGTGCGCCCGTCGTAGAGCGTCGTCTTGCCGTCGGAGTCGAAGCCGGCCTTCTTGAGGGCCTCCTCGATGTCGCCTTCCGAGGCGCCGTCGAACACCGGCGTGATCGCGCGGAAGCCGAGCTTGTAGGCGGCCCAGCCCAGGTGGGTCTCCAGGATCTGGCCCACGTTCATGCGGCTCGGCACGCCGAGCGGGTTCAGGACGATGTCGACGGGCGTGCCGTCCGCGAGGAACGGCATGTCCTCGACCGGGAGGATCTTCGAGATCACGCCCTTGTTGCCGTGCCGGCCGGCCATCTTGTCGCCCACCGAGATGCGCCGCTTGGTGGACACGTAGACCTTGACCATCTCGAGCACGCCGGTGGGCAGCTCGTCGCCGCGCGAGAGCCGGTTGACCAGCTTGTTCTTCTCGGTCTCGGCCTCCTCGATGCGCTCGCTGTACTGCTGGACCAGGTCCAGGACCTCCGCGCGATGGGCCTTGAACTGCTCCATGTCGGCGGCGGCGCGCACCGCATCGCGGATCCGCCGCAGGTCGAGGACGAGCATCTCCTCCGTGACCTGCAACGCCTTCTTGGTCTCCGGATCGCCCAGCGGCTTGCCGAGCTTCTCGTTGACCGACTCCAGCAGGGCGCGCGTCGACTCACGGTACTGCTTGAGGAAGTCGATCTCCGCGTTCTTGATCTCCTGCAGGTTGCGCGTGCGCTCGTTCTCGGTGAGGTTCACCTTGCGCGAGAACTTCTCGGCGGCGATGACGATGCCCTCGACGCCGGTCGGCACCTCCAGGGAGGCGTTCTTCACGTCCTCGCCCGCCCGGCCGAAGATCGCGTGCAGCAGCTTCTCTTCGGGGGTGAGCTCGCTCTTGCTCTTGGGCGCGACCTTGCCGACCAGGATGTCGCCCGGCTTCACCCGCGTGCCGACGCGGACGATCCCGGTCTCGTCGAGGTGGCGCAGGGCCCGCTCCGACACGTTGGGGATGTCGCGCGTGAACTCCTCACGGCCCAGCTTGGTCTCGCGGATCTCGATCTCGAACTCGTCGATGTGGATCGACGTGTACACGTCGTCCTTGGCCAACCGTTCGGAGAGCAGGATCGCGTCTTCGTAGTTGTAGCCGTCCCAAGGCATGAACGCGACGACGAGGTTCTTGCCGAGCGCGAGGATGCCATCCTTGGTACCGGCTCCGTCGGCGATGATCTGCCCGGCCTTCACCTTCTGGCCGAGGCGCACGAGCGGCACCTGGTTCAGGCAGGTGCGTTCGTTCAGACCCTCGAACTTGCGCAGCCGGTAGACCTCGTCGCCCACGACGATCCGGGTCGAGTCCACGTGGTTGACCGTTCCGCCCTTGCGGGCCTTCACGGTCATGCTGGAGTGCTGGGCGACCACCTCTTCCATGCCGGTGGAGACCAGCGGCACCTCGCTGGTCAGCAGGGGTACGGCCTGGCGCTGCATGTTCGAGCCCATGAGCGCACGGTTGGCGTCGTCGTGCTCCAGGAACGGGATCAGCGACGCGGACACGCCGACGATCTGCTTCGCCGACACGTCCATGTACTCGACTTCCTTCGCGTCGACGAGCATCGGGTCGCCCTTGACGCGGGCGATGATCCGACCGTGCTCGTCGCTGACCAGCCGGCCGGACTTGTCCAGCTCGGTGTCGGCCGGGGCGAGGATCGCGCCGTACTCCTCGTCGGCGCGCAGGCGCTTGACCAGCGCCTTGCCGTCCTTGTCCTCGACGATCTTGCCGTTCTTCACCACGATGTAGGGCGTGGTGAGGAAGCCGTACTCGTCCAGGGCGGCGTAGATCGCCAGGCTCGAGATCAGGCCGATGTTGGTGCCTTCGGGGGTCTCGATCGGGCAGAGGCGGCCGTAGTGCGAGATGTGCACGTCGCGCACCTCGAACCCCGCGCGCTTGCGGTTCAGGCCGCCCGGGCCCAGGGCCGACAGGCGCCGCTCGTGGGTGATCTGGGAGAGCGGGTTGGTCTGATCGACGACCTGGGACAGCTCACCGCGGCCGAAGAAGTATTCGATCGCCGAGGAGAACGTCTTGGAGTTGATCAGGTTGCGCGGCGTGACCGTCTCGAGGTTCTCCAGGTTCATCCGCTCCTGCGCGGTACGCCGGAGCTTCAGGAAGCCCTTGCGGAACTCGTCCCCCGCCAGCTCCTGGATCGTGCGGACGCGACGGTTGCCCAGATGGTCGATGTCGTCGACCTCGCCCTGTCCGGCGCGCAGGCCGAGCATGTACTTGATCGCGTGCACCAGGTCGGTGGGCAGCAGCGTCTGCTCCGTCTCGGCGACGTTCTGGTTGAACTTGCGGTTCAGGCGGAAGCGACCGACCCGCCCGAGGCGGTAGCGCGTGGCGTCGAAGAACTTCTCGTGGAAGAGCTCCTTGGCCTTCTCGATCTGCGGCGGGTTGCCCGGTCGTAGGCGGTTGTAGATCTTGAGCAGCGCCTCCTCGTGGCTGGCCGTCGTGTCCTCGTTGAGCGTGTTCAGGATCAGCAGGTCGTCCGGATTGCGCAGGACTTCGACCTCGCGGATCTCGCTCTCGGCGATCGCCCGGGCCGCCTCCTCGGTGATCTCCTCGCAGCTCTTCACGATCGGCTCGGCGCCCTCGCCGACGACGATGTCGCCCGCGGCGTAGGTGCCGACCAGGGCCTTCACGAACTTGGCCTCGGGATCGCTCTTCTTGCGGGCGATCTTCTCGACCTCGTAGAACTCGCGCAGGATCGCGGCGTCGGTCGAGTACTTCGGGTCCATCGCCCGAAGCAGCGTGGTCGCCGAGAACTTGCCGGACTGGTCGATGCGGACCGCCACGGCGTCCTTCTTGGTGACGTTGATCTCGATCCAGCTGCCGCGCTCGGGAATCACCCAGCACGAGTGCAGCCGCTTCTCGCCGGTGTGCAGCTCGACCGAGAAGTCCACGCCGGGGGAGCGGTGCAGCTGGCTGACCGTGACGCGCTCCGAGCCGTTGATGATGAACTCGCCGCCGCCGATCATGATCGGGATCTCGCCGAGGTAGATCTCCTCCTCGACCGGCTCCGGCTTGACCAGGCGGACCCGGATCTTGAACGGGTAGCCGTAGGTCATCCGCAGCTTGCGGCACTCCTCGGGCGAGTAGCGCGGACGACCCAGCTCGTAGCCCAAGTACTCGAGGCAGAGCGACTTGTCGTACGAGTAGATCGGGAAGACCTCGCGCAGCAGGGCCTCCAGACCCTGGTTCTTGCGCTTCGAGGGCGTGATGGTCGGCTGCAGGAAGTCCTCGTAGGACCTGGTCTGCATCTCCACGAGATTGGGGATCTCGGCGACGGTCTTGTAACGGCCGTAGACGACGGTCTCCATGCGCTGCACCTACCCGGCCTGCGTACGGCCGGTCATCGGGCGGGTACGGACTGCGAACCCGACGGCGGCGGAACCGTCACTGGGCTGGTCCGAACCACGACCGCTTGCTTGGTCAAAAGGATCCTGGCTGGGAGATCCTGGAAGAGGAGGCTCGCTGCGTGACCACCGCGGACCACTGCACGCAGCAAAAACCGAACCACGGGCGAGAAGCTACCCCAAGTCACCCCAGGAACACCCGAGAAAACCAGCTCCCGGCCACGATCCGCCCCCGAACGATGGGCAGCGGACCGGGACGGGGCGGGTCGTCGGCACCCGGAAACCCCTGGGAGAAGAGGCGAAGCAACTGCTGGCTACTTGACGTCCACCTCGCCGCCGGCGTCGACCAGCTTCTTCTTGATGGCCTCGGCCTCCTCCTTGGCCGCACCTTCCTTGACCGGCTTGGGGGCCTCGTCCACCAGGGCCTTGGCCTCCTTGAGGCCCAGCCCGGTGATCTCGCGGACCACCTTGATCACGCCGATCTTCTTGTCCGCGGCTGCGGACTTGAGGACGACGTCGAAGCTGGTCTTCTCCTCGGCGGGTGCTGCGGCGGCAGCACCGGCGGCGGCACCGGCGGCAGCCACGGCGACCGGGGCAGCAGCGGAGACGCCCCAGCGCTGCTCCATGGCCTTCACCAGCTGGGCAGCCTTGCCGAGGGGCAGTTCGTTCAACTTCTGGAACAGGGTTTCGAGTTCGGGCTCGAGCGTGACGGTCTCACTCATTGCAGGAAAACCTCAGGGGGAGTCGGAAACTGGAGGGATCGGAATGGGGTACGCCGGGAGCGGGCGGTCAGGTTGCGGGCTGCTTGTCGACGTGCGCCTGGAGCGCGCGAGCCACGCCACCACCCAGGTTGTTCACGCAGCTGGCCAGCGAGCGCATCGGCGCGACGATCGCGCCCACCAGCTGCGCACGCACGGTGTTGCGGTCGGGCATGCTGTGGATGGTCGCCGCGGCCGGACCGAGGATCGGCTGACCCTCGATCACGCCTCCGGTCACCACCACCGGAGGCTGCTTGACCTTGGCCATCGCCTCACGGACCAGCTTGGCAGCCTCGATCGCCCGCTCTTCGGGTGCGAGGACCACGCCGCACTTGCCCGTGAACGCCGCGGACATGTCGATCCGCAGCTCCTGGAACGCCTTGATCGCCAGGCGATTCTTGACCACGCGGTAGCGGAAGCCCTGTTCGCGGAACTTCTTCCGCAGAGCCTCCGCATCCGAGACGTTCAGCTTGTCGAAGGAGACCACGAGGCAGGAGCCCATCTTCTGGAACTCCCGCTGGATCTCGGCCATGAGGGCCTTGTTCACTAGGTTCGGCATGGCTGGCTCTCAGTCCGCCGTCGCGGCGGCGCGGGTCGATAGGTTTCGTTCCTGGTCGGCCGCCGGATCGCGGCGATGGAGAATCCGGTGTCGTGGGTTCGGCTGGGGATGCGGGTTGCGGGGCGTCACGTGAGGTCCACCAGGATGCCCGGGCTCATGGTGGTCGAGATGCACACCTTGCGGATGAAATTGCCCTTGGCCTGCGGCGGCTTCATCGCGCGGAGGTGATCGACGAACGCGCCGATGTTGGCGACCAGGTCGTCCGCACTGAAGGAGCGCTTGCCCACGCTCACGTGGACGTTGGCGCCGGCATCGGTGCGGAACTCGATCTTGCCGGCCTTGAACTCGCGCACCGCGGCGCCCACGTCGGGGGTGACGGTCCCGGCCTTGGGCGACGGCATCTTGCCCTGCGGGCCGAGGACCTTACCCAGCTTGCCGACGTACTTCATCATGTCCGGCGAGGCGATGGTCATGTCGAAGTCGGTGAAGCCCTTCTCGATGCGCTCGGCGAGGTCCTTCCCACCCACCAGATCCGCGCCCGCGGCCTCTGCCTCCTTGGCCTTCTCGCCCTCGGCGAACACCGCGATCCGGATCGTCTTGCCACTGCCTCGGGGCAGGCTCACCGAGCCGCGCACCAGCTGATCGGTCTTCTTGGGATCGATGCCGATGCGGACCGCGACTTCCACCGACTCCTCGAACTTGGCCGGAGGCAGCTGCTTCAGCAACGACACGGCGTCCTTCAGGGTGTAGCGCCTGGCGCGATCCACCAACCCCAACGCCTTCGTGTAGCGACGGCTGTGACTCTTGGTCATGGATGAACTCTCTCGCTCGTGCCTTGGTCGGCGGCTCCTCGCTCCATCGCGAGCCCCGGCCGCCGCTGCTGCGGCGCGTGGAGCCCGTCGTACGTGGCTGCCGCGTGACGGCGTTGGACTGCTCAGACCACCTTGATGCCCGCCGAACGGGCCGTTCCCTCGATCATCCGCATCGCCGCTGCCAGCGACGCCGCGTTGAGGTCCGCCATCTTCAACTTGGCGATCTCCTCGACCTGTGCCTTGGTGACCTGGCCGGCCACCTGGGTACCGGGCGTCCCGGCTGCGGTCGCGATCTTGGCGGCTCGCTTGAGCAGCACGCCTGCGGGCGGCGACTTCATCACGTAGGTGAACGAACGGTCCTTGTAGACCGTGATCACCACCGGGATCACCAGACCCTGCCGGTCGCGGGTCTTGTCGTTGAAGTCCTTGACGAACTGCCCGATGTTCACGCCGTGCTGACCCAGGGCGGGTCCCACTGGCGGCGCAGGAGTGGCTTGGCCACCCGGGCACTGCAGCTTGACGATCGCGGTGATCTCTTTCGCCATCGAATCGACTCCCCGTGGTGCAAGCGGCAGGCACGAGGCCTGCCTCCCACGGATCAGAGTGGCACCGCCCACCTGGGGCGGCTGAAGAAGGGGCGAGGAGTGTAGCTAGATCGGCTCCACTTCCCAATAGCCAAGGGAAACCGGGGTCGACCTTCCGAAGAAGGTCACGGACACCTCCAAGGTGCCCTTCTCTGGGTTCACGCCCTCGACGACCCCATCCATGTTCTCGAAGGCGCCCTGCTTGATCTTGACGCGGTCGCCCTTGTTGAAGGTCACCGCCATCTTGGGCTGCTGGCGACTCGTGTCCATCCGCCCGAGGACGTTCTCGACCTCCTCGGGGCTCATCGGGCTGGGCTGCTGGCGGGCCCCGACGAAGTCCCCGAATCCCGGGGTCTCGCGCAGGGCGAACCAGACGTGCTCGTCCATGTCCATCTGGACCATCAGGTAGCCCGGGTAGAGCTTCTTCTTCTGGATCTTGCGCTTGCCGCCGCGGTGCTCTGCCACCGTCTCGGTGGGCACGAGGATCTGCGGGACGCGCTCCTCGAGCCCGGCCTGCTTCACCCTGCGGGCCATGCTCTCCCGGATCCGGTCCTCGCGGCCCACCTGCACGCGGAGGAAGTACCAGTTGAGAGCCATCACACCACCCCCATCGCCTTGTGCAGGACGTAGGTGAGCAGCAGGTCGGCGACGATCAGGAACACGAACATCACCACCACGGTCACCGCCACGGCGACCGTGCCGCTGATCGTCTCGTGCGAGCTCGGCCAGGTGACCTTCCGCAGCTCTCCCTCGGTCTCGATCAGGAGGTCGGCGACCCTCGGCCGGTTGAGGGCCCTGTGGATCGCCCACCCGCCGGCCGCCAGCACCGTGAGGGCCACGAGTTGGGCCGGACCGAACCTCTGGATCAGCGGGAACGGATCGATCCAGGCCCTGGCCGCCTCCTTCCCGAGCATCCGCACCAGCAGTCCGTCCATCAGGATGACGAAGCCGCCCAGGCAGCCGTAGGCCAGCAGCAGCAGGAGCGACCAGAACGCTGCCATGCGGACGTAGCGGCCTTGATCCTTCTTGTATGCCACGGCGATCGCTCGACCTCTGGGTACTGGAACGGGGATGGGTCAGGAACGGGAGATGGCAGGGCAGGCAGGACTTGAACCCGCAACCCTCTGATTTGGAATCAGATGCTCTACCAGTTGAGCTACTGCCCTACGGGTGCGCACCCCGGACCGCGGCTCGGGCCGGTCGCAGACCGACCCGGGATCGCGGAGGGGGTGGCTCTGGTCACTGCAGGATCGTCGTCACGCGGCCGGCGCCCACGGTCTTGCCACCCTCACGGATGGCGAACCGCTGCTTCTCGTCCATGGCGATCGGGGTGATCAACTCCACCTCGATCTCCACGTTGTCGCCGGGCATGCACATCTCCGCCCCCAGCAGCGTGGCCGTGCCGGTGACGTCGGTGGTGCGGAAGTAGAACTGCGGGCGGTAGCCGTTGAAGAACGGCGTGTGGCGTCCGCCCTCCTCCTTGGTGAGCGCGTACACCTGGGCCTTGAACTTGGTGTGCGGGGTGATGCTCTTGGGCTTCGCCAGCACCATGCCGCGCTGCAGGTCTTCCTTCTTGATGCCGCGCAGGAGCACGCCCACGTTGTCGCCAGCCTGGCCCTCGTTGAGGGTCTTCTGGAACATCTCGACGCCGGTGACCGTGGTCGACTTGGTGTCGCGGATGCCGACGATCTCGATGGTGTCGCCGACCTTGACCATGCCGCGCTCGACACGGCCGGTGCCGACCGTGCCACGACCCTCGATCGAGAACACGTCCTCGACCGGCATCAGGAACGGCTTGTCCACGTCACGCACCGGAAGCGGGATGAACGAGTCGATGGCGTCCATCAACTCGAAGATCGGCTTGCTGTCCGGGTTGTTGGGGCCGGGGTTGGCGGTCTGCAGGGCCTTGTAGGCGGAGCCGCGCACGATCGGCGTCTTGTCGCCGGGGAACTCGTACTTGTTCAGCAGATCGCGGATCTCCACCTCGACCAGCTCGAGCAGCTCGGGATCGTCGACGATGTCCACCTTGTTGAGGAAGCACACGATCGCCGGCACGCCCACCTGGCGGGCGAGCAGGATGTGCTCCTTGGTCTGGGGCATCGGCCCGTCGTCCGCCGCCACGACCAGGATCGCGCCGTCCATCTGGGCGGCGCCGGTGATCATGTTCTTGATGTAGTCGGCGTGACCCGGGCAGTCGACGTGCGCGTAGTGCCGGTTCTTGGTCTCGTACTCGACGTGCGCAGCCGAGATCGTGACGACGCGCGTCTCGTCGCGCACGGTGCCGCCCTTGGCGACATCGGCGTAGGCCTTGTACTTGGCGAGACCGACCGACTCGAGCGTGCGGGTGATCGCCGCTGTCGTCGTCGTCTTGCCGTGAGCGACGTGACCGATCGTGCCCACGTTCACGTGGGGCTTGGTGCGAGAGAAGACTTCCTTGGCCATGGGTGAAGGACTCCGTGGGCGAGACCCGTGATGCTGGGGGGCCCAACGACAGCGGACAGGCGGGTTCCGGGGCCTACCGGCACCGGATCCCGGACCCACCCGGGGATTCCCGGAGCCCTGGGCTCCGGCCGATCGCGGGGTGGAACGCGAAGATGGAGCTGCCAATGGGACTTGAACCCATGACCTCCTCCTTACCAAGGAGGTGCTCTACCACTGAGCTATGGCAGCGGACGAAGATGGAAAGAGCGGTGTGGAGCGGGTGATGGGAATCGAACCCACATAGCCAGCTTGGAAGGCTGGAGCTCTACCACTGAGCTACACCCGCGCAGGCTGGAGGATCGGAGACCCGGGTCGCGCCAGGGCACCCGCTGCTTCCGGTCCCGGACGCGGACCAGATCGTGGTGGGCAGAGCAGGATTCGAACCTGCGAAGGCTGAGCCACCAGATTTACAGTCTGGCCCCGTTGGCCACTTGGGTATCTGCCCTGACCTGTCCGGGATCCCGGGAGCGACCGAGTCGTCCTGGCCCATCGTCGCGAAGTGCCTGCAAGGTCGCTCGCCGCGCCAGCGCCCTGCTCCAGCCACAAGGTCTGGAAACAACGGAGCTAGCGGTGGGACTCGAACCCACAACCTCCAGATTACAAATCAGGTGCTCTGCCGTTGAGCTACGCTAGCAGGGCACTCCCTCGACGAAAGGGACGCGGGAAGATAGCGAGGGGGTGGGGTCCGTCAAGGATGGGGTGGACATTTCTTCGGCGTGCCCAACTCTCCGTGCCGACGCCGGATGCGCGAGCAGCCAGGCCCACGGCTCGGGCCGCCGACGGACAGCGTCCGGACCCGGCCGCCCGGGCGCGTCGCGCCGGCTTGGAATCCGCGTCGCGCCGGGCGCCCCCGGCGGACCTCGATCTCCCGGACCGCGCGGGGGCCCGCGACCCCGGCCAGCGGCTCAGCCGGCGGCTCCGCGGAGGATCTCGACCACGTCGTCCCCGAACCGCACCACGTCGAAGGGCTTCGCGTAGATGCCTCGCACGACCGGGTTGGCACGCAGCCCCCCCTCCACCCGCGGATGGACGTAGCCCGACACCACCACGACCGCCGGAGGATCGGGCAGGAGCGCCAGCTGCTCCAGCAACCCCAGGCCGTCGAGCCTGGGCATGTCCAGGTCGCAGATCAGGAGGCGAACGCCACCGCGATGCAGGCGCTGCAGCGCCGCCTCGCCGTCCAGCACCGATTCGCTGGCGACCCCCCGCATCGCCAGGACCTCCCCCAGCAGCGCGTTCACTCCCGGGTCGTTGTCGGCGATCAGGACCACGGCCGACCCCGGGGCGAGTCCAGGCCCCGGGTCAGGCTTCATCCAGGGGCTGGAGCCAGGAGACGTCGTCGAAGGGCACCTCGAGCCGCAACCGGCCGACTTCCAGGGTGAGGAGCTCGCGCACGCGGTCGATCTTCTTCACGACGCACCGGCGCCGCAAGCGCGGCACGTAGACCACGCTGTCCTTGTCGAGCGTGCCGAGGAAGCGCATCCGGCGCCGGTGCACGGAGGCGCCCTTCATGAGTCCCTCGAGTGCCCCGAGGAGCGCCTTGGCCTTCTCGCCGAAGGGTCGGGGCGCGTTGGCCAGTTCGCGCAACGGCGCCTCCAGCAGCGAACGTGCGGCGCGCATCTCCTCGTCCACCAGGAGTGCCGCCTCCTCCTGCAACCACGCCGACTTGCGCTCCACCTCCTGCAACCGCTGGCTCACCTCCTCCTCGCGCTGGCTCGCGCTGTGTGCCAGGGCGGCCGTGCGCTGCCGATCCGCCTCCGCCTTGCGCCGGATCTCGGTCACGCTCTCGATGACCTCTTCGACCCGCCGATCGCGCTTCCCCATCAAGGCACGGGCGCGCGCCACGAGGTTGGCGGGCATGCCCACACGGCTGGCGATGTCGAGGGCATGACTGGCTCCCGGCAGCCCCACCTCCAACCGGTAGAGCGGGGCCAGGGTCGCGCCATCGAAGGCCATCGCCCCGTTCTGGGCGCGGGAGTGGTGGTGCGCGAAGTCCTTCAGGCGGCCCAGGTGCGTGGTGACCGCGCAGAGCACGCCGCGGGCGACCAGGTCCTCCAGCACTGCGTAGCCGAGCGCGCTGCCCTCCTCCGGGTCCGTGCCGGCGCCCAGTTCGTCCAGGAGCACCAGCGAACGCGAGGTGGCTCCGCCGAGGCAGCGCACGATGCGCCGGACGTGGCCCGAGAACGTGGACAGGTTCTGCGCGATCCCCTGCTCGTCGCCGATGTCCGCGAACACGCCGTCGAGCCATGGGACCCGCGAGCCGGTTCCGGCCGGGATCGGCACACCGCTCACGGCCATGAGGGACAGGAGCCCGATGGCCTTCAGCACCACGGTCTTGCCCCCGGTGTTGGGACCCGTGACCACCAGCATGCGGTAGGGGTCGCCGAGTACGAGGTCGAGGGGAACGACCGGTCCACCGGCCCGGCGCAGGAGGAGCGGGTGGCGCGCGGAGCGCAGCACGAGGGGTCCGTCCGCATGGACGGGCACGGGCAGGTAGCCCGCCTCGTGCACCAGGCGCGCCTTGGCCCAGGCCAGGTCCAGGGCCACCAGCGCCGCGATCGAACCGTCGATCTCCGGGCGGCAGCGGCGCAGGCCCCGACACACGTGCGCCAGGATCACCTGGACCTCCCGTTGCTCGGCGGCCTTGGCGTCGGCGAGGCGATTGGCCACCTCGACGATGGCCGAGGGCTCGACGAAGAGCGTGGCGCCGGACTGGCTGCGATCGTGGAGGACGCCGGGCACCCGGTTGCGGTGCTCCTGCTTCACCTGGAACACGGGCCTGCCGTGGCGCCAGGCGGGTTCGGTGGACTGGAGGTAGCGCCGCACGCCGTCGTCGGACACGAAGCGCTGCACGGCACCGCGCAGGCCGGCCTCGGCCTGTTCGATCTCGATCCGGGTCTCGGCCAGCTTCACCGAAGCAGAGCTCAACACCTCGCCGCGGTCGTCGAGCACCAGATCCAGCTCGTCGGCCAGGTCCGACGCCTGGGGATGGTGCTCCGCCATCGCCACGACCCGGCCGAGGCCACCTGCTCCCTGCAACCACGCCTTGCAGCGCAGCGAGGCTCGCAGCAGCCGCTTGAGGTCGGCGATCTCCCTGGCCTCGGGGATCCGTTCGTCCAGGAAGAACGGCGTCAGCCACGTCCGCACCTCCGGCACGCCCGCGAACGGCGGCACGTCTCCGGCCGCCAGGCGCTGCGCGAGCTCGGCCGCCTCTTGCAGCCGCTGGTTGGCCTCCTCGACGCTCGCCAGCGGCGCGACGGCCTCGACCGCGGTACGGCCCAGCGGGGTGCTGAGCCGCTCGAAGAGCAGCTCCCGCACGACCCGGAACTCGAGGGTCTCGAGGTCGAAGCGGGAGTCGGACTCGGTCATGCGCCGCAAGGCTTAGCGAAAACCCGGACCACGGCAAAGTGGCTCCGCGCCCCGCTCGCCCTCCGACTAGACTCCGCAGGTCATGCGCATCGACCCACACGCAGGCTTCGGAACCCGTGCCATCCATGCCGGGCAGGAGCCAGATCCCTCCACCGGCGCCATCATGACGCCGGTCTACCTCACGAGCACCTACGTGCAGGAGGAGCCGGCCAAGCTCAAGGGCTACGACTACTCGCGGACCTGCAACCCCACGCGGACCGCCCTGGAACGGAACCTCGCCGCGCTGGAGGGGGCCCGGTTCGGCCTCTGCTTCAGCAGCGGGATGGGCGCCATCAACACCGTGCTCAACCTGCTCCGGCAGGGCGACCACGTGGTGGCCGGCAACGACCTCTACGGCGGCACCTACCGGATCTGCCGCACGCTCTACGAGAAGCTGGGCGTGGCGTTCACCTTCGTGGAGCTCACCGATCTGGCGGCGGTCGAGTCCGCGCTGCGCCCCAACACGCGGCTCTTGATGCTGGAGACGCCATCGAACCCGCTGATGAAGATCTGCGACATCGCGGCGATCGCCGCGATGTGCCGCAAGCGCGGGATCCTGACCATGGCCGACAACACGTTCGCCAGCCCGTTCCTGCAGACGCCGCTGGCGCTGGGCGTCGACATCGTCATGCACTCCACCACCAAGTACATCGCCGGCCACTCGGACGTGGTCGGTGGCGCCCTGGTGCTGAACGACGAGAAGCTGCACCAGCAGCTCAGGCACTTCCAGAACAGCGTCGGCGCCACCCCGGGGCCGATGGACTGCTTCCTGGTCCTGCGCGGCATCAAGACCCTGCACGTGCGGATGGAGCGGCACTGCCTCAACGGGATGCAGATCGCGCACCACCTCGAGGCCGACCCGCGCGTGGCCCGCGTGATCTACCCGGGCCTTCCCTCACACCCGCAGCACGGACTCGCCCGCAAGCAGATGCGCGGCTACGGGGGGATGGTGTCCGTGGAGCTCAAGGCCACGGTGGAGGAGGCCAAGCGGGTGGCGTCCTCGTTCCAGGTGTTCGCCCTGGCCGAGAGCCTGGGGGGCGTCGAGAGCCTCATCGACCATCCGGCGTCGATGACGCATGCGTCGATCCCGCGCGAGGAACGCCTCAAGGCTGGTCTGGGCGACGGGTTGCTGCGCCTCTCGGTGGGCATCGAAGACGCAGCCGATCTGATCCGCGATCTCGACCGTGCACTCGCGGTCTTGCGGTCGGCCAGCTAGCCCTGCTCCCCGCTCATCGCTCCGGCGGATCGCTCGCCGGGGCGAGCCTGCGGACGCGGAGTCGGTGTCTCGTCCTCGTCGTCCTCGTGCGGGATCTCGCCGATGTCTTCTCCGGACACCTTCGCGCGCATCAGGCGGCCCACCTTGAACTTGACGATCCTCTTGGCAGGGACGTCGACCTTCTGCAGCGTGCGGGGATTCTGGGCCCGGCGCGCGGCTCGTTCCTTGGTCTCGAAGACGCCGAACTCGCGGAACTCCAGGCGGTTGCCAGCAGCCAACTCTTCGATGATCGCATCGAGGAACGCCTGGATGATCTCCTTGGCCACCACCTTGGTGAGGCCTGTCTGGTCGGCGATCCTGTTGACCAGTTCCTTCTTGGTGATCGTCTGCATCCCTGTCCTCCGGACCTGTCCAGTGCACCCGGCGTGCGTCGCGAGAGTGGCTGCGTCGCACGGCCGGAAGCCACCCTCCTGGGGTGGGGTTAGTAAGCGGTTGTGGAGCATACCTTTGTGATGAGGCCCGACCAAAGGGGGGGACGCTCTCTCCGCGTGCTCCTGGCGGCGGAGGAGGTCCATGGTGTCCTCGGGTCGCTCGAGGCCGGAGACCTCTGGCGCCTGTCCAACCCCGACGCCGGGGTGGTGGTAACCGACCATCGGTCCTCGTGGGTGCGCCTCCGGAACTTCGGCGTTATCGACTGTTTCTGCAAGACTTACGACTACCCCACGTGGCGAGACCGCCTTCGTGGGGCGTTTCGGAACACCTTCTGCGCCCCCTCACGGGCCGAACGGGAAGCCAGTGCCCTCGCCTGGCTCCTGGGCCATGGATTCCCCGCACCGCGCCCGCTCCTGGTGGTCGAGTGGCGCCGCGCCGGGTTCCTGGCCCGAGCACTGCTCGTGACCGAAGCTTGGCCGGGAACCGACCTTGGCAGCCTGCTGCCCGCCCTGCCCGAGCCGGAGCGCAGCGCGTGCATCGCAGAGGTGCAGGCCCACCTCGAGCGCCTGCTCGCCTCCGGCTACCGCGATCCCAACTTCGTCCTGCGGAACATCCTGGCGCGGCGGGATGCGCGCGGATGCTGGGAGTTCGCGAAGGTCGACGCGCCACGGTTCGTCGCGCGCAGGAGCGGCCCCGCCACGGATCGGGCGGCGCTGCGCACACGAGCCAGTCTCGCAGCCGACCTGGCGAGGTTGCCGCCTGCACCGCCGGCGGAGCGAGCCGCTCAGAAGTCCGATGGATCCGGGTCGCGCCCCAGGTAGGGGCCGAGGACTCCGTCGATGTACTTCAGCCGCGCGGGCACCGACAGGTAGAAGTCCAGCATGTCGAACATGCCCTCGGGCCGTTCGATCTTCAGGAAGTACCGGTATGCGGCGCGTGCCTTGGCCAGGGAGGCCTTGCGCTCGGTCTCGCCGCCCTGGGCCAGCGCCTCATAGTGCAGGTTCGCGATGTTGAGGACGGCGCGGGCCTGGTTCGGGTCCCGCCGCAACACCTCGCGGTACTCGGCCAGGGCTGCGGTGTGCTCGCCCATCTGCCAGTGGGCTGCGGCCAGGTCCATGCGCGCACCCTGATCGTCCGGATCGGCTCGCACCAGTTCGATCAGGAGCGGCCTGGCATCCGCCGGCCGCTCCAGCTCGTACGTCCGCAGGCGCGCCAGCCTGCGCTTCGCGTCCAGGTCGTCGGGGCGCGCCGTGACGTAGACCTGCAGCGCCTTCTCGGCGTCCCGCTCCCGTCCCTGCTCCGCGAGGACCGCGGCGAGTTCGAAGCGCGCTTCGTGCAATTCGGGCTGGGCGGCCAGCGCCGCCTCGTAGGAGCGGATCGCGAGGTCGTACTTGCGCACCGCGCAGAGACCCCGCGCGTAGCTCAGGTGGGCGTAGCCGAAGCTGCGGTCGAACGCGATCGCCCGCTCCAGCAGCTCCCGCCGCTCCAGGTCGTCGTCCGCGACCCGTGCCTTGAGGAAGCAGCGCAGGGCGTTGTCCTCCGGCCAGCCCCGGTAGAGGTCCCGGATCTCACGCTCCTCCTGGCCGCGCAACTCGAGGGCCGTGTCCTGGAGCAGCATGTGGCCCGGGACGAAGTCCGGGCAGAGCCCGGTCACCGCACGCAGGTACGGCAGCGCCTGCCTCGGTTCGCGCCTTCCCAGGAGGGCCTTCGCGGTCGCCAGGGCCTGCTGCCCGCCCGGATCCTGGCACTGGTCGTAGCGGGCTTCGGTGCGCGGCGGCAGCTCCGGGCTCGCGACCCCGCACGCGGCGAGAGCCAGGAGCACGCCTACCCACCACGCAGGACGACGTCTCACCCGCCCTCCTCAGCGCCGCGTGTGGACGCCCTCGACGACCTGCCAGGCGTCCCGGGTCTCCGTGCGCCCCGCCTCGCGGATCTCGACCTTGCCCTCGGCGCGAGCCGAGATCGCGACCTTGGCCCCGGTGCCGAGGACGGTCACGCGAGCCCCTTGGCGGACGACGAACCGGGTGCCGCCCAGCGCCAGGCGCAACGGCACCTGATCGCCGCCGGCCCGGTTCACGTACTCGTACACGTCGCGATCCTCCTGTTTGGTGGCGCGCACCTCGTGGAGTCCGCGCGAAACCCCGGGCAGTGCCAGCTCGCTGTAGAAGTTCGCGGAGATCTCCAACTCGACCCGGTCCGCGCGCACCTCGCGGGACACCAGGAAGGGTTCCATCTGCCGCTCGCTCAGCGCGCGCAGCTCGGCCTTCTGCTCGAGTGTGGCCGTGGCAGGGCTCCCCCCGCAGGCCGCCAGGAGCGGCAGCGCGGCCCACAGAGCCGGGTTCCGGTGACGCTCACCCATGGCCGGCACCCGCCTTCGGCAATCCGATCCGCTCTCGCACCATCGCCATCGTCTCCTCGGCGACCCGCGAAGCGCGTGCCGCCCCGTCCCCCAGGATCTGGTCGAGCCGCCCCGGATCCGCCCGCAGCGCCAGCGCACGCTCGCGGATCGGCCCTTTCACCGCCTCCAGGTTGCGCGCCAGCAGCTTCTTGCAGTCGACGCAGCCGATGGCCGCGGTACGGCACTCGCGGTCCACCTGCGCACAGGTCGCCGCATCGCTGAAGTAGCCGTGGTAGCTGAAGATGTTGCAGACCTCGGGCCGCCCCGGATCCTGCCGGCGAAGCCGCTGGGGATCGGTCTTCGCGACTCGCAGCTTCTCCCAGGTCTCCTGCTCCGTTTCGAAGAGGCCGATCTCGTTGCCCTTCGACTTGGACATCTTGGCCTCGCCGTCGATCCCGAGCACTCGCGGCGCGGTGGAGCGCACCGGCATCGGCTCGGGGAAGGTCGCGCCGTAGAGCCCGTTGAACCGGCGCACGATCTCCCGCGCCAGCTCCAGGTGCTGCTCCTGATCCTCCCCCACCGGGACGCGCTCCGCCCGGTAGACCAGGATGTCGGCGGCCTGCAGGATCGGATAGGTGAAGAGGCCGGCGTTCACCAGCTCCGGCAGCTGCGTCGACTTGTCCTTGAACTGGGTCATCCGGTTGAGGTCGCCCAGCGGCGTGAAGCAGCTCAGGATCCACATCAGCTCCGCATGGCCGGGGACCTGCGACTGGACGAAGAGCGTGGCCCGGTCGGGATCCACGCCCGCGGCCAGGATGCCGATCGCGATCTCCCGGATCGCGCGCCGCAGCGTCTCCGGCTCCGGGCGGATGGTGAGTGCGTGCAGGTCCACCACGGCGAAGAACGCCTCGTACTCGCCCTGCAGCCGCACCCAGTTCTGCAGCGCGCCCAGGTAGTTGCCGATGTGCAACGCGCCGGTGGGCTGGATGCCGGACATCACGCGGACCATCCCCAGAGGCTACCCGCAGCCCTACCCGACCGGAACCTCGAGCGAGCGCCGCGCGCGGTCGAGCCGCTGGGATCCGCGCGCGCCTGCGTTCCCCCCACCGCCCGCTGCCGGGTATGGTTCCGGCCCATGCGTCGGCGGGCGGGCGGTGACGGGTGGCGACTGGCCATGGGCGGACCTCCGTCGCCCGCCCCCTCGCGCCGGCTGCGGACCGCCTTCGGACTCGCGCTGCTCGGACCGCTCTTCGGCGCCTGCGCGCTGCCCGCCGAGTTGAATCTCTCGCCCCTCTACCGCCATCGGCTCGCCGAGGACGGTTCGGTCCTGGAGATGGACGTGCTCTGGCCGGTGTTCCACTTCGAGCGGACCCCCGCAGGAGGGACCGACTTCCGCATCCGCCCGCTCTACCGGCACGTGTCGGAGGCCACGGGATCGGAGGACCAGTTCCTCTGGCCGCTCGGCCGCGTCCGCGACGACGAGTCGGGCCGCCTCGCACGCCTCTTCCCGCTCTGGTCCTACCAGGAGTCGTGGAACGAGCTGGGGATGCGCGACCGCGACTGGTACTTCCTCTTCCCGTTCTTCTGGGGCGGCGCGCGCGAGGACGGCAAGGAGGACTACTTCGCGTTCCTGCCCTTCTACGCCGACATCCCCGAGTTCCTCACCTACGACCGCTTCCGCACGGTCCTCTTCCCGCTGCACGTGCACCTGGAGAAGGACAGCCTCACCAGCGACCTGTTCCTGTGGCCGCTGATCGGGTGGGGCAGCGGACCCCGCCCCGACGACCCGTACTGGCACCGCGTCCTGCCGTTCTACGGCGTGAGCGTCGCCGAGGGCCGGTACCACCGCTACTCGGTCCTGTGGCCGTTCCTGAACTGGGGCACCGAGCGGATCGAGTTCGATGATCCGACCGAGGTCTTCCACCTCTGGCCGCTCTACGGCTACGAACGCAGCGCCAAGGTCGACTCGTGGACGGTGCTCTGGCCGCTCTTCCAGGAGATCTACGTCGAGGGTCGCACCCACAAGCTCGACGCGCCGTGGCCGCTGGTGCGGATCAACCGCGACACGGCCGAGTTCACGCCGATCGACCAGTACTGGGTGTGGCCGTTCGTGGCGCGCACGGAGACCCTGCAGCAGCGCACCACGAGCTACCTGTGGCCGTTCGTGTGGTTCCGCGAGTACGACAATCCCGACGACTATGTCGAGGAGACCTGGGTCGTGCCCTTCTACTGGCGCGTGCACCGGGAGGGCAAGGATCTGCGCCGCGAGGACTTCGTGCGCTGGTGGCCGTTCTACCATCGGTTCGATGCGTTCGACGGCAGCGGTGACTGGGGCCTGATCTCGCCGTGGCCCTACCGCGAGAGCAACGCCTACGGCGTGGACGAAGCCTATGGCTGGCTCTGGTCGCTGCTGCGCGGCCGCAGCCGGGGTCCGGATGACCACGCCGTGGACGCCTTCGCCCACCTCTGGTCGTCCCGCCAGCGCGGCAAGCGCACCTGGAGCAGCGTCCCGTTCCTGTTCGGGTACGAAGGCGACGACGCGGGGGGCACCCTGCGCCTCCTGAACCTCCTGCCCATCCCCGTGGGTGCCGGCCCGAAGGAAGCCGCGCGATGACGCCGATCCACGCCGCTGCCGAGTTCACGCACCGCAACCTGCTCGGCGCCGGCTTCACCGTGCGCCTGCTCCTGCGCACCCTCGGCCGCGTCCACTACCTGCCGCGCAGGATGCGCTTCACCCTCGACCAGTGCTTCGCCGCCGGCGTTCGGGCGCTGCCGGTCACGCTGTGCGTGGCCACCGTGGCCGGGATGATCCTGGCCCTGCAGACCGGCATCGAGCTGCGGCGCTTCGGCCAGCAGTCGATCATCGGCAGCGTCACGGCGCTATCGATGTGCCGCGAGATGGGTCCGTTCATCACCTCGGTGATCCTGGCGGCCACCGTCGGCTCGGCCATGGCCGCCGAACTCGGGACGATGAACGTCTCCGACGAGGTCACCGCGATCGAGGTGATGTCGGTGGACCCGGTCGACTACCTGGTCCTGCCCAGGGTCGTGGGGCTGACCGTCATGTGCCCCCTGCTCACGATCTTCTCCAACATGGTGGGGATCTTCGGCGGCAGCCTGATCGGCGCCTCCAACCTGGGCGTGTCCACCCAGTTCTACTGGCGCAGCGTCCAGGAGTCGTTGATGACTCCCGAGCACCTGCTGCCCAAGGACGTCTACACGGGCATCGTCAAGGCCGTGATCTTCGGCCTGGCGGTGTCCGTGGTGAGCTGCTCCGCGGGGCTGCGGGCCGAGGGCGGCGCGCTCGGCGTGGGACTCGCCGTGCAGACCGCGGTCAAGAACTCGGTGATCCTGATCATCGTCCTGGGTCTGATCACGACCTGGTTCTTCTACTACCTGCAGATCACGTGATCGAGCTGCGCGACGTCCACAAGACCCTGGGCGGACGGCCGATCCTCAAGGGGATGAGCTTCCAGGTACCCACCGGCACGACCTACGTGCTGATGGGCCGCTCGGGCATCGGCAAGAGCGTCACGCTCAAGCACCTCGTCGGGATCCTGAAGCCCGACCGGGGCGAGGTGCTCGTGGACGGCGTGAACGTGCCCTCGCTCGACAGCGAGGGACTCAAGGACCTGCGCCGCAAGATGGGCTACCTGTTCCAGAACGGCGCGCTGATCAACTGGCTGACCGTCGCCCAGAACGTATCCCTGCCGCTGGAGGAGCACTCGCGCCTGCCACGTGCCGAGATCCGCGAGCGGGTCATGCGGACCCTCCACCTCGTCGGGATGGACCACGCCGCCGACCTGTTCCCGAGCAAGATCTCCGGCGGCATGCGCCTGCGCGCCGGGCTGGCCCGCGCCATCGTGACCGAGCCGCGCTACGTCCTCTACGACGAGCCCAACGCCGGCCTGGACCCGATCATCGCCGACCAGATCCACCGCCTGATCGTCGAGGTCCGGGACCGGTTGGGCGTCACGGGGCTGGTGGTGACCCACAGCCGGGCGTGTGCCTTCACGGTGGCCAACCGCATCGGGGTGATCGACGAGGGCCGCATCGCCGAGGAGGGAACCGTGCCCGAGATGCGGGCTTCGACCTCGCCCCTGGTTCGCGCATTCCTGGGTGGTGGTTCGGATTGACGATAGGACGGAAGCAAGATGGAACGATCGCGCCGTGACCTCCTGCTCGGGCTGGTGTTCTTCTCCGGCCTCGCGCTGCTGCTCTGGGCGACCTTCACCCTGAGCAACATCTCGTTCGAGCGCAAGGGAGAGCTCACGCTGCGCTTCCCGCAGGCGAGCGGCCTGCGCGACGGCGATCCCGTGCTGGTGCTCGGCAACCGCTTCGGCCAGGTCGTGGAGGTGGCGTACGACCCGGTCGCACCACGGCCCAACGACGGCGGAGTCAGCGACAACCCGATCCGCGTGCGGCTGCGTCTGGACAGGCCTCTCGGACTGCGCAGCAACGCGCGCATCCAGATCAAGGACTCCAGCCTGCTCGGCGGCAAGATGATCGAGATCGATCCCGGGACCAGCGCCGAGCCCTTCCCTGGCGACCGCGTGTTCGTGGGGCAGGTCCAGGTCAGCGCCATCGACGCCCTCGGCGACATGGTGGGCGGCCAGGACAACAAGGACAACTTCTCCGGCATCCTGCGCGGGCTCCGCGAGTTCGTCGACAAGATCAACAGCGAGAAGGGCACCATCGGCGCCCTCGCGCGCGAGCGGGAGCTGCACGACGAGGTCGTGGCGGCCGTGCGCCTGATCCGCTCCATCGCCCAGAAGGTCGACACCGGCGAGGGACCGATCGGCCGGCTGGTGAACGACCGGGGCCTCGCGGACGGCCTGGCGAACGCGGTCGAAGGAATCCGCTCGATCGTGGCCAAGATCGACGAGGGCCGCGGCGTCGCCGGACGGCTGGTCAACGACGAGGCGATGGCCGAGGACCTCGCGAGCACGCTCGACAACGTCCAGGAGGTCACCCGGGGCGTACGCGAGGGCGAGGGCACTCTGGGAGTCCTGGCGCGCGACGCAGACACGGCCGCCAACACCCGCACGCTGGTGGCCGACCTCGCCTCGGTGGCGCGGAAGGCCAACGATCCCGGCGCGGGTCCGCTCGGCGCGCTGCTCGGCGACGGGGACCTGCGCCGGTCGGTCCAGAGGTTGCTCGACAACGTCGCCGAGTCCACGGAGGAGATCCGGCGCGGCAACGGCCTGCTCGGGCGGATCATCTACGACCGGGATCTCGGCGAGCGCTTCTCACGGGTGATCAACATCGTGGCGCGCGCAGTGGAGGACGCGCGCGAGGCTGCGCCGATCGGAACGTTCTTCACGGTGTTCGGCGGAGTGTTCTGAGCCGGGTGTGCCGGGCCGTCAGGGTCCGGCGAACGCCGCGTGGTAGCGCACCGTCCCCGCGAGCGGCGCGGCCTCGCCTGCGCACCAGCGCAGCGCCAGGAACACGTCGTCGGGTACGTCGTACTCGCTGCGCAGGCCGAACCTGGACGCAGGCACGAAGCCGAAGCGGGGGTAGTAGGCGGGGTGGCCGAGGACCACGACCACCTCCGCACCGATCGCGCGACAGCGTTCCAGCCCGGCCCGCACGAGGGCCGAGCCGATGCCCTGCCGCTGCCGTCCGGGCAGGACCGACATCGGCGCCAGGCCCATGGCCTGGATTCCCGGGTGCCCCAGGATCGTGACCGGCGAGAAGAGGATGTGGCCCACCACCGCTCCGGCCGACTCCCCGACCAGGGAGAGCAGTGGGTGCGCGTCCCTGCGCAGGCGCTCGATCAGATCGGCCTCTTCGGCCGTACCGAATGCGGCGAGGGTGACGCGGTGGATCGCGGGTTTGTCCTCGCTTCGCTCGTCGCGGACCACGAGTCCAGGGGCGCCGGGGTCGATCGGGTGTCCTGGTGGGGCCATGGCGAGGACGCGCGCGCGGCAGGGATCAGGCGCGGACCTGCAGGCCTTCCAGGCGGGCGGCCAGGATCCGCTCCACGTACTTGGCCAGTACGTCCACCTCGACGTTGAGCGGGTGGCCGGCCGGCATCGCCCCGATGGTCGTGGCGGAGGCCGTGTGCGGGATGATCGCGATGCGCAGGCGGTCGTCGCGCACTTCGGCGATGGTGAGGGACACCCCATCCAGGGCGATGGACCCCTTCACCACGCAGTAGGCGAGCAGGTCCCTGGGGATGCGCACCCACCAGTCCCCCCCCTGGGCGGGATCCACTGGATCCAGCACCCGGCCCACCCCGTCCACGTGCCCTTGGACGAGGTGCCCGCCCATGGGCTGGCCGGCCCGCAGGGATCGTTCCAGGTTCAGGCGGACCCCAGGGGTCAGGTCCCGGAACCAGGTTCGCTGCAAGCTCTCCTCCGACAGGTCGAAGCGGCCGACGCTGCCATCCAGGCCTACCACGGTCAGGCAGCAGCCGGAGACCGCGACCGAATCGCCGATCCGCAGGCCCTGCGCGAGGGAACCCAGGTCGAGGTCCACCGTGACCCCGCCGGAGGCCGGGGCCACCCGGACCACCCTGCCGATCCCCTCCACAAGTCCCGTGAACACGGCTCTTCCGTTCCTCCATCAACCTTGACGCTCGGGAAAGCACTCCCTAGTCTGCTCGCCTTTCTCCGCGGCGCAGCACCATGATCTGCGTGATCCTCACGCTCTTCCCGGAGGCCATCAAGCCCTATCTGGAGAAGAGCATCCTGGGCATCGCCCAGGAGCAGGGGACGTTGCAGGTCGAGCTGGTCAACTTCCGGGACTTCTCCACCGACCCCCATCGGAAGGTGGACGACCGCCCCTTCGGGGGTGGACCGGGGATGGTGCTCAAGCCCGAACCGATCTTTGACGCTGTCGAGGCCACGGAACGCAAGTTCGGACCGTGCCACAAGATCCTCCTCTGCCCTCGCGGGCGGACCTTCACCCAGAAGAAGGCCAGAGAGCTCGCCCGGCAGGAGCGCCTGCTCCTGCTCTGCGGCCGCTACGAAGGCTTCGACGAGCGCATCCGCGCCGGCTTCGCCTGGGATGAGATCGCCATCGGCGAGTACGTGCTCGCCGGAGGCGAACTGCCCGCGCTGGTGGTCCTGGAGGCAGCGGCCCGCCTGCTCCCTGGCGTGCTCGGCTGCGCCCAGTCGCCGGAGCTCGAGTCGTTCGAGAATGGACTCCTGGACTACCCGCAGTACACGCGCCCGCGCGAGTACCGGGGTGTCGAGGTGCCAGAAGTCCTGCTCTCGGGCGACCACAAGGCAGTCGAGGAGTGGCGACGGAACGAGGCCCTGCGGCTCACACGGCAGCGATCCGATTCTGCATGAAGAGCGAGCCAGACCGGGCCGGATGTCCCGGCGGCTCCCACGAGTACCCCAACCCCATTCTCAAGACCGAGGACACGACCATGGACCTGATGCGCCAGCTCGAGATCGAGCAGATGAAGCCCAAGCTCCCCGACTTCTGCGTCGGCGACACCGTGGACGTGCACTACCTGATCAAGGAAGGCGACAAGGAACGCGTGCAGCTCTTCAGCGGAACGGTCATCGCCGTGCGCGGCTCGGGCATCCGCCGCTCCGCCGTGGTGCGCCGCCTGGTGGCCGGGGAAGGCGTCGAGCGCGTGTTTCCGCTGCACTCGCCCCGCGTCCAGGACGTCGTGGTGAAGGCCCGGGGCCGCGTGCGCCGCGCCAAGCTCTACTACCTGCGCGAGAGGGTCGGCAAGGCCGTGCGTCTGCGCGGCAACTTCGGCAAGCAGAAGGGCCCGCGCTCGGCCCGCGGCACACGCCCCGCGACCAGCGGCGGCAAGTCGAACCCCGCACGCTGACCTTCGTCCGCTCTCGTCGATCCCCGGCGGCACGGTCTCTCGCGGGCCGCCCGCCCGAAGCGAGGACTGCATGCTGCTCGAGAATCCCCGTCGCCAGGTCTCCCTGGTCCTGCTGCTCACTCTTGTCTCGCTCTACCTCATCTTCCGGCAGGAGTTCAATCTCGGTCCGGATCTGAGCGGCGGCACGGAGCTCATCTACGAGATCGACGTCGATGCGGCGCGGCGCGAGGGCCTGGTGTCTGCCGACACCCCCACGCCGGAACTGATCCGCCAGACCATCTCGATCATCCAGGACCGCATCGATCCGACCGGGACGATCGAGGCCTCGGTCACGCAGCGCGGCGAGACCGGGATCCTGATCGAGATCCCGAAGATGACCAAGGTGGATGCCGAGGCCACGATCCGCAGGATCGAGACCCTCGGGAGCCTGGAGATGCGGGTGGTCGCGCGGGACGACTACAACAAGTCCGGGGTGAAGTTCGAGCTGAACCAGGAGAAGGAACGCCTGCGCGCGTGGTTGGACAAGAAGACCCCCGACGACAAGGCCACCTACCGCGAGCTGATCGCCAAGGACCCCGGGAAGGTCCGCACCTTCAACCAGCTCAACCGCGACGAGGGCGGCCGGCTCAGCGAGCATCTGCGCTGGTATCCGCGGCTCATCGAACGGTCGCAGAAGAACCCGGACGCCTGGGACTACGCGATGAGCGAGGACCCCACGGGGCACGTCGTCGCCGTCTTCGCGCCGGACCAGCGCGCCAGGCCGCCGCAGGGCGAGAACCCGTTCCTGGTCGAACTCGTGCCGATCAACATCCACGAGCGGAAATTCACGGGCGAAGACCTCGACCCGGCGGGCGTGAAGCGCGGGTTCAACGAGGTCGGCCAGCCCTCGGTCGACTACGTCATCAAGGGCGAGGTCATGGACGCCTACGCCGATCTCTCCGAGGAGTACATCGGCAAGCAGAGCGCGATCATCCTGAACGGGATCGTGAAGTCGGCGCCGGTCTACAGGAGCCGCATCCCGGGCCGCGGCCAGATCTCGGGCGGCTTCACGACAGCCGAGGCCGACGAGCTGGTGAAGGTGCTCAAGACCGGCTCCCTGCAGGTGCGCCCGGACCTGATGGCGAAGAACACAATCGGCCCCGGCCTGGGCGAGCGCTCGATCGAGCTGGGCATGCAGTCGATGCTCTTCGGCGGCCTCGCCGTGCTCGCGTTCATGATCTGGTACTACCGGACCTCCGGCCTCGTGGCGGTGATCTGCG
>JADLFX010000007.1 GCA_020849665.1 Planctomycetota bacterium
CCAGTCGATGGATGCGACGCCGAAGGCGGGCGCGCACGCGGCCAGCAGGCTGCCCGTGGTCCGCTCGTCGGCGCCGGCCGCGAAGCCGACTTCGAGCAGGAGCGCGCGCAGCTCGATGGCCCGCGCGTCGGCCTCGCGCACCGCCGCGTTGTCGACATCGAAACACCTCCGGGCGATCCCGTGCAGGCCGGATTGCTTGCGGACCGGGACGCCCAGCCGGGCTGCGGCCAGGGCGCCGCGCGCCTCGGCGCGGGCCAGACAGGCGCGCAGCACGTCGCCCTCCAGGGCGAGCCCCGTCTCGCCGGGACGCGGCGGCTCCAGGACGCGCAGGGTCGGAGCCTCGGGCAGGCGCAGCTCGTCTTGCAGCCCCGGCGGCAACACTGCAAACCACGCGCCGCCCTCCGCAGGCTCGAGGATGGCTCCCTCGCGCGCGAGCAGCCGCAGCAGCCACCCGCCGACGAACCCGGCGTCGACCGAGGCTGCCGCGGTCACGCGCCCAGCTCCGTCCCGAGCACCGCGTCCTGCAGCCGCTTGGCGCGCGCGTGCTCGTCGCGCGCCGCGAGCAGCCGCTCCGCCAGCTCGTCGAACCCCGCGCGCAGGGCCGCGGCGTCGCCGGCCCGCGCATAGATCTCCAGCACCAGGTCCTGGAACTCCTGCTCTCCGTCGCCGAGCCGGCCCAGGATCATCTCCACCTCGCCGACCACCAGCTCGAACAGGTTGATCTTCTCGTCGAGCACGCGCAGCACCTCGTCCTCGATCGTGCCCACAGTGGCGAGGTTGAACACGAACACCTCGCGCGTCTGCCCGATCCGGTGCACGCGGCCGATGCGCTGCTCGATCCGCATCGGGTTCCAGGGCAGGTCGTAGTTCACGACCGTGCGGGCGAAATGCAGGTTGAAGCCTTCGCCGCCCGATTCGGAGGTGACCAGGACGTCGGCGTCGCCCGCGAAGGCTCCGATCGCCGCCTGCTTGTCGGCGAAGCCCAGCGAGCCGTGGAACAGCACCGGACGGCGCCCCGCCTGGCGCGCCAGCGCGAATGCGTGGTCGAGCGAGCGGCGGTGCCCGGCGAAGAGCAGCACCTTGTCGTCCTTCTGCCTGCCGAGCAGCTCCAGGAGCGTCTCGTCCTTGGCGAGCGGCGCGGCGCCTGCCGCCAGGGCCTCCGCCTCGGCCGCCAGCTCCGGGCCAAGCAGGCGCGCCAGGAGGCCGGTGGCAGCGTGCGGCGTGGAGCCGAGCGCGTGCAGCAGCTCGCCGGCCGCGGCCTTGGCGATCCGGCCTTCGGCCATGCCGGCGCGGAGCGCGCGCTCGACCCGCTGGTAGAGCTCCCGCTCGCGTGCGGCGGGGGTCGCGCGCAGCGTGGTCGCGAAGCGCGGCGGCAGCTTCACGTCGGCGAGCGCGCGGGTGTTGCGGATCATCACTTCGCGCAGGAGTCCGCGTAACCGCTCGGGGTCCCTCGGTCCGCGACCGCTGCGGGCCACGAACGTGCGCTTGAACTCCGCCTCGGTCGAGAACAGCCCCGGCTTCAGCAGCGTGAGCACGTTGTAGATCTCGATCAGGTCGTTCTCGATCGGGGTGGCCGAAAGCAGGAGCAGGAAGCGCGATTTCAATGCGTCGACGACCTGCCACGAGCGTGTGCGGCGGTTCTTCAGCCGGTGCGCCTCGTCGACGATCGCCAGATCGAAGCGGGCGCGGGCGAGCGCGTCCGCGCCGGCCGGCATCCGCGCGAGCCCGAGCGAGAGGATGGTCACGCCCTCGCGCGCGAGCGCTTCAGGGTCGCGCCGCAGCGCCTCGCCGTCGGCGATCCACGCGTCGATCAGGAACTTGTCGCCCAGCTCGTCGCGCCACTGCGCGCACAGCGACGCCGGCGCCAGGACCAGTGCGCGGCGCACCAGGCCGCGCAGCAGGTACTCCTTCAGGCAGAGCCCCGCCTCGATCGTCTTGCCGAGGCCGACCTCGTCGGCCAGCAGCACGCGCCCGCGGAAGTCGCGGAGCGCCCGCCGCACGGTGCGGAGCTGGTACTCGTAGTGGTCGACGTTGCGCACCGCGCCGAGCGAAAGCAGGTGGTCGAAGCTCGATAGCTGGGCGATGCGGCCGGCGTCGAGGCGTAGCAGGATATCGGTGAGCGCGACCGCCGGTTCCGCGGGGGCGAGGGCGTCCGCGAGGCATGGTGCCAACGTGAGCGCGGCCGAGGGTGGGCGCACCTCGATCGCGGCGGCGGCGGCAGCCTCCCGAGACCTCTGCGGGACCACCGTGGCGGCCGGACCCTGCATCCTGGTCTTGGGGTGGGGGCGCTGGCGAGCGCGGCGCTGCGCCGCGCGCGCGCGCCAGATCGCCTGTGGGATCTCGCGGTACGCTTCGGGAGACGATGCGGGGACGCGTACTCGGGCGAGGGCCTGTGCCTGGTCGCTCAGTTCCTGCGCGAGCTCGAGATCCCCGTTCTCGAGGGCGATCTGTGCCGCCAGCAAGGTCGCGTCCGGACTGCGTGGATCGAGTTCCATCGCGCGCCGCACGTACGGCCACGCCGCCTCGGGGCGCCCGCGCTGCAGCAGGCGGGCCGCTTCGCGGAACTGGGCGGGCAAGGCATCCGGAATGCCCGCGGTCTGTGGCTGCCTTCGCTCGGGCCGCGGGAACTGGAAGAGGGCGCCCTGCTCCATGCGTCGCAGCAACGGTAGGACCCCACCGGCGTGGAGAGCAAGTGGCGCTGGCGACCCGGCACCTGCAGACCTCTCCGGTGCCTGCGCGTGCAAGCGTGCGAGCGCAGCGTGGCATGCCGAGCTCGGGACCAGTGAGCCGCGGACGGACGGCCCGGTTGCCGTCGTGCGACCGTTCCTCTCGCAGCAACTCCGTCCGGGGTTCGCCCGTGGACGCCAGGCTCGGACGCCCGCGGCGCCTCGGGCCGTTCGGTCACGAGTGGCTCCGCGGCATGCGGGTTGCTGCGCCCTGCGCCTTCACACCCCCGCGGAACGCGTCCGCCCACCCGCGCCGCGCACCTTCCACCAAGGAGATCCCGTGTCGAACCGCGTCTGGTCGCTTCTCGTCCTCCTCCCCCTGCTCGGTGCCGCACCGGCGTTCCAGGATGCCGACGTGCCCTTGCGGCGCAGCGACGATCCGGGCCGCCTCACCGTGCTCTCCAGCGTCGACGAGCTGACCCGCCACTTCTCGTTCGCGCGCGGCGAGTACGGCCTGATCGTGCAGGGCGGGGGGATCCGCAACCGCCACAGCCAGATCGCCTTCGACGCCTACTCCCGCGACGGCCTGACCGTGGGGATCGAGGGTGGCGCCACGGGTTCGCTCACCGAGCTGGGCGACCTTCGCCACCAGGGCACCAGGCACACGCTCTTCTTCGAGGTGTCTCGCAACGGAGACAGTGTCGTGGTCCCGAGCCTCGGGGGGTCGGGCGTGTTTCCGCTCCTCCCCGTGCAGAGCGGGCACTCCCAGCCGGTGCGCGTGGGGTCGATCTACGCCGCGAAGGTGGTCGAGAAGACCGCTCGTGGGGAGCAGATCACCTACGCCCTCCTGCGCGTGGTGGACCACGTGCCCGGGCGCTCGGTCACGATCCGCTGGCGGCTCCTGGACTGACGATCGCGCCGCCGCAGCGACGCGGCGCGGTCACCGGGCCGCCGGCAGACCGAGGAGCGCGCGTGCCTTCGCGTCCAGCTCGGGCGCCTTGGCGGTGCCGTGCTCCGCGAGGCGCACGTCGACGTGGGCGTAGTCGGTCGCGGCGGGATCCACTTTGCGTACCGGCAGGCCGTCTTCGAACGCGGGCGAGGGCTGGGTGGCGGCCGCCTCCTCGTCCTCCTCGGCTTCGGGCTGTGGGCGTCCGCCGAACTGGAGCACCTGTCCGCCGCCGCCGACCTGCACCACCGCCGCGCCGCCGCCAGCCAGCGCGAACCCCTGGCTGCGCGCAGCCACTCGGGCCCGCACCCGCATCAGGTTCCGCGTGACCGGATCGACGAAGAAGGCCAGGTCCACGACCCGGTCCTCCTTGGGCATCTGCACGCGCACGCCGCCGGCCGCCCGCAGGACCACGCTGCTGAACGAGAACCCCTCGCGCGGGTCGGGAAGCGCCCCCGCGAAGATCAGTTCCCGCGCGGCGTCCCCCTCCAGGGTGACGGTGAGGATCTCGACCGGGCGATCGTCGAGCGAGCCGCCGGCGCGCTGCACGACCGGCAGCGCCTTGACCTGCGCCAGCGCGGAGAAGAGCAGGGCAGGGTCGGGATACCAGAGCTGCGGGGCGCCACCGGCCGTCCGCCCGCGGCGCAGGCACCACTCGCCCGCGCCCTCCCGGGCGATCGTGCGGCGGCCGTGGGTGATCAGCTCCTCGCCTTGCGTCGTGTTGCTCACCTGGAGCAGGTCGCCGCTGGCCACTCCCCGAAGTTCCGTCTCGGGAGCGGCGCCGCCGGCCCGCTGCGCCGCCATCTGGCGCAGCATGGTGGTGTCCGGCCTGTGCTTCGCCTGGAAGGCGACACTGGGCAGGTTCGCGTTGGCGGCGATCGCCTCGCGCAGCAGCGCCTCGGCTTCGGGCAGGCGCTCCTGCGCGGCCAGCGCGGGCCAGAGGATCAGGGCGAGGAACGCGGACGGACGGATCGACATGTCATGACCTCCTGCACTCCGGGATGGTAGCGCGGTTCCGCGCGAGGAACGGATCGGTTCACTTCACCGCGGGCAGGCGCAGGATCGCGCGCGCCCGGTCGTCGAGGGCCGGCGGCTTGACGGCGCCGTGCTCCCGCACCCTCACGTCCAGGCGCACCACCGAGACGTCCTTGTCCTTGGCGCGCGAGGGCAGGCCGTCCGTGTAGACGGGGTCGCCGCCGGCGTCCTTCTTCGCCTCCTCGGCCTCGGGCTCGTCCTCCTCCTCGCCGCCCGGCCCGCCGAAGCGGACCATCATGCCCGGGGTGTGGCTCTCCTGGTGCGCCTGTACCCGCAGGCGGTGGAGCAGCAGGGTCTTGGGATCGATCGTGAGCGCGAGGTCGTAGACCAGCTTCAGCTCCTCGGCCGGCGCCTGTCGCGAACCACCCATGACCATGAAGCGCGGCTGCGCGATGCGCGGCAGGATGCCGCCGTTGCCCAGCGCCCGGGCGTGCGCCCCCTCCAGCGTCAGGCAGAGCCGCACCAGCTCGCGACCGCCGTCCTGCACCGTCTCGCTGCGGGTCACCCGGCGCGCCTCGGCCGGGATCTCCTGGAGCGCCTCGCAGAGGGTGGCGAGGTCGAAGAGCCAGGGGGCGCGGTCCCCGTTGGCCAGGGTGTCCCGGGTGCGGATCCAGGCGTCGCCGCCCGCACGCGTCACCGAACGTCCCTGGTGGGTGACCAGCTCGACATCGCCATCGTGCAGGAGGAAGCGGCGCAGATCGCCGCACACCGAGCCCTCGATCTCCGTCGCACCCGGCTCGCCCATCTGGGCCGCCATGCGCCGGCGCATCGCCCGGGTGAGGGCGGCGACTTCCTCGACGCGGGCCGTGAACCTGTGGCTGGCGAGCCCTGCGTTGGCAGCCAGGACCGCTTCGAGCGCGGGTGCGGGCGCAGGCGCGGCCGCGGCCGGCGCGGGGTCCTGGGGGCAGGCGAGGAGGAGGAACGCGGGCAGGAGGGGAAGGTGGATCATGGTCGTGCGCGAAGCGCCCACGACGCGCAGACACCTGCGAAGCTCCTGCCCCCGCGGGGCCGCGGCGCTCAGGCCGGGTCCGGCCGGGGCCGGGGCGGCGCTTCGCCTGGCGGCCCGTCATCCGGGTCGCGGGACGGGTCGGGCGATTCCCCGCGGGCCTCGCGCTCCTTGCGCAGGCGCTCGAGGATCCCCTGCACGCGGATCGACCCCTCGATGCTCTCGTCGTAGCGGAAGCGCAGCTGGGGCACCTTGTGGGTGGTGAGTGCCTTGGCCACCTCGCGCTGCAGGAAGCCGCGCGCGTGTTCCAGGAGGTGTTCCTGCTTGCTCCGCTCGCCCGTGCTCGTGGCCAGGCAGCTCCACGAGACGGTGGCGGTCACCATCTCCCGGTCCAGCTTCACGCGCGTGATCGTGACCATCCCCAGGCGCGGGTCTGCGATCTCGCGCAGCAAGACCTCGGCGAGGCGCTCCTTGATCTGCTCTTCCAGCCGTGCGATGCGTCGCTCGTTCACTGATCCACGCCGGTCAGGATCTCGAGCTGGGAGTCGGCCAGCTCGGCGTCACGCCAGTTGCGCAGCGAGTCCAGGATCTTGTCCATCGCGCCGTTGATGTACGGTACGTCGTTGCCGGCCATGACGAGGCCCATGGTCGCGGTGGTCCAGGAGTCGAGGTCTTCCACCTCAGCGACCGAGACGTTGAAGCCGCGGCGCAGCTTCTCCTTGATGCCCTGGACCACGCGGCGCTTGTCCTTCAGCGACAACGCGCCATGGATATCCATGGTGAACTGCAGGACGCCGATGTGCATCATGACGGTCCACGTCGCCCCGGCTCATGCGCTGCCCAGGGTGCGCTTCACCAGCTCGACCTCGTAGAACTCCAGCTTGTCGCCTTCGCGCACGTCGGAGAACCCGTCGATCACCAAGCCGCACTCGAACCCGGCCTTCACCTCGCGCACGTCGTCCTTGAGGCGCTTCAGGCTCGCCACCCCGCCGGTGTAGAGCAGCTTGCCGTCGCGGATCACCCGCACCTTGGCGTTGCGGTTGATGAGGCCGTCGTTGACGTAGCAGCCGGCGATGTTGCCGGCCTTGCTCGACTTGAACACCGCGCGGATCTCGGCGTGGCCGAGGATCTTCTCGACCTTCTCGGGCGCCAGCAGGCCCTCCATGGCCAGGCGCATGTCGTCCACGACGTTGTAGATGATGTCGTAGAAGCGGATGTCCACGCCGCCGCGCTCGGCCGCCTGGCGCGCGGCGGCGTCGGGCACCGAGTTGAAGCCCACGAGGATCGCCTTGCTCGCCTCGCCCAGGGCCACGTCGGTCTCGGTGATGCCGCCCAGGCCGGCGTGGATGATGTTGAGCTTCACCTCGGGTGTGCTCAGCTCGCCCAGCACCTTGCGCAGCGGCTCCAGCGAGCCCATCACGTCCGCCTTCACGATCAGCTTGATCTCCTTGATGTTCTTGGCGGCGAGCGCGGCGCTCAGGGTCTCGAGGGTGAGGGTCTGCGAGGTGCGCTCGGCCAGCTGCGCCTCGCGGGTGCGCCGCTCGCGGTCCTCGATGACCTCGCGGGCCTTCTTCTCGTTCTCCTCGGTGACCACGTAGAGGTGGTCGCCGGGCTGCGGCGGCGTGTCGAGGCCGAGGATCTGCACCGGCGTGGCGGGACCCGCCTCGGCGATCTGGCGGCCGTGGTCGTCGATCATCGTGCGGACGCGCGCGTAGCTGTTGCCACAGATCACGCGGTCCTTCACCCGCAGCGTGCCGTCGGTGACCAGGACGTTCACGACCACGCCCTGCTCGGGCGTCTGCTTGACCTCGACCACCGTGCCCTTGCCGGCCGCCGAGGGACGGCTCTTGAGCTCGAGGGCGGCCTCGGCCACCAGCATGATGCGCTCGACCAGGTCGTCGAGGCCCTGCCCGGTGAGAGCCGACACCTCGATCATCTGCGTGTCGCCGCCCCACTCCTCGGGCTGCAGGCCCTTCACGGCCAGCTGCTGGCGCACCTGCATCGGGTTGGCCTGCGGCTTGTCGCACTTGTTGATGGCGACCACGATCGGCACCTCCGCCGCGCGGGCGTGGTCGATCGCCTCGATGGTCTGCGGCTTGACGCCGTCGTCGGCGGCGACCACCAGCACCACGATGTCGGTGAGGCTCGCGCCGCGGGCGCGCATCGCCGTGAACGCGGCGTGACCGGGGGTGTCCAGCACCACGATGGTCTGGCCCTTCTGCGTGGTCACGCGGTACGCGCCAATGTGCTGGGTGATGCCGCCCGCCTCGTGCGCGGCGACGTCGCTGCGCCGCAGGGCGTCGAGCAGCGAGGTCTTGCCGTGGTCGACGTGGCCCATGAAGGTGACCACGGGCGGACGCAGGAACTGCTCCTCGGCCTCGGCGGCCTCGCCCAGCTCGGCGAACAGCTCCTCCTCGGCCTCCTTGTGCTCGACGAGCTGGATGTTGCGGCCCAGCTCCATGGCCACCAGCTCGACCTCCTCCTGGGTGAGGATCGAGTTGATGGACTTGCCCTTCACGCCCAGCTTGAAGGTGAGCGTCGCGATCAGCTCGTTCACCTTCACGCCCATGGCCTCGGAGAGGCGCTTCATGGTCAGCGGCGGCTCGACCTCGATGATCTTGTTCGGGTCGATCGTGGAGGTGAGGGATCTGCCGCCGCGGCGCCCGCCGCCGCGCGAGCCGCCGTCGCGCCGGCCCGCGCCCGAGGAGGTCGAGGGTCCGCGCCGCTGCGTGGTGCCGGGCAGGCGGGTTGCCGTGCGCGACTGGGTGTTCTGCAGCGCGATCTGGCGCAGGCGGCGATCGACGCCGCCCGGGTCGCGGGTGGCCGGCGCCGAACGGCGCGTGGCGTCGCGGATCGTCTCCTGGGGCAGCTCGATCCGGCCTACGACCTTGGCCCTGGCCTGGGGCACCAGCAGCCGCTTCACCGGTCCGCCTTCCTCGGCGGGCACGGCCTCGGGTACCGGAGTGGGCTCTGGGGCAGCCGCAGCGGGAGCAGGCGCCTCGGCCGCGGCCGGCGCGGGCTCGGGGGTGGCCGCCGGCGCCGGGGCCGGTTCGACCTCGAGCGGAGCGAGCGGCGGGAGCGGAGCCGGCGCCTCGACCCGGGGAGGCTCGACCGGACGCGCTGCCGCCGGCTCGACCTTGGGCTCCTTGGGCGCGGGTCTGGCCGGCGCCTCGGCGGCGCGGGCCGCGGGGATCGGCTTGCGGGCGGGGGCCTCCACCTTGGGCTCGGCGGCCTGGGCGGGCGGGGCAGGCGCAACGGGGGCCTCGGCCGCCGTCTCAGGGGGAGCGCCGAGCACCTTCTTCTTGGGTACGGCGTGTTCGACCCTGGAGGGAGCCGGGGCCTCCGCGGGCGGCTCCTCCTTTGCGGGCAGCTTCTTGCGCACTGGAGCCGCTCCGGTCTCCTTGGCCACCGGTGGAGGCAGGCTCTTCTTGCGTGGCAGGCCGGGCACCGCCTCCTCGACCACGGCGGCAGACTCGGCCGCCATCGCCACGCCCGCGCGAGTGCGGCCGCTTGCCTCCAGCATCGCCTCGACCTGGATGAGGTCGGCGTCGTCGAGCTGGGTCATGTGGGTCTTGACCTTCTCGAACCCGAGCTTCTTCAAGAGCTCGGCCAGCTCGGGACCCTTCATCCCGTAGTCCTTGGCGAGGTCGTAGACGCGTTTCTTCGACAAGCGGATTCCTCTTCGTGACGGCGTTGGCGGTCGGTTCTGGCTAGGGGAGCGTGGTTGGCGCAGGGATCAGGGTACGGGGAACGGACAGGGTCGCAGGTCAGGACTCCGGAGTCCCGCTGGCTTCGGCGGTGCTGGTCTTCGGGTCGGCGACAGGCGGGGGTTCGGGTGCGTCGCTGCCGGCGGACCAGGTTTCGGTCTGGCTGGCATCGGGAGCCGGCTCCGGAGCAGATGCGGCTTCGCCGCCCCCGGCCTGGGCCGGGGTGCCGCCGCCCTCCTCCTCGGCCAGGGACTTCTCCAGCTCGGCGCGGGTCATGATGTCGATGTCCCAGCCCGTCAGCTTCGAGGCAAGGCGCACGTTCTGGCCCTTGCGCCCGATGGCCAGGGAGAGCTGGTCCTCGTTGACGAGCACCAGGGCCTTCTTGTTCTGCGCGTCGAGCTCGATGTGGGAGATCTCGGCCGGCTTCAGGGCGTTGGTGATGAGCTGCACCGAGTCGTCGTTCCAGCGGATGATGTCGATCCGCTCGCCGTTCAACTCGTCGATGATCGACTTGATCCGTGCGCCGCGCACGCCGACGCACGCGCCCACGCAGTCCACCTTGCTGTCCGCGCTGTGCACGGCCAGCTTGGTGCGATAGCCAGGCTCACGCTCGATCCTGCGGATCATGATCGTGCCGTCGGCGATCTCCGGCACTTCCAGCTCGAAGAGCGCCCGCACCAGGTCGCGGTGCGCCCGGCTCAGGATCACCTTCACCCGTGGCCCGGTCTTCTTGACCTCCAGCACCATGGCGCGGATCCGGTCGCCGATGTTGTAGTTCTCGCTGCGCACCTTCTCGGCGGCGGGCAGGATCCCCTCCATGTTGCGCCCGAGGTTCACGATCACCGTGTTGCCCTCGAAGCGCTGGACGGTCCCGCTCACGATCTCGCCGATCTTCTGCTCGAACTCCCCGTAGAGGACGTCGCGCTCGGCCTCCCGGACCTTGGTGATGATGGCCTGCTTGACGGCCTGGGCCAGGATCCGGCCCTGGTCCTGCAGGGCGACCTCGTAGTTGCACACCCACTGCCCGGAGTCCCGGTTCAGCTTCAGCTCCAGGTCGTCGATGCCGTACTTGCGTGCCAGCGCCTGGGCGACGGCGGTCTCCACCGCGGCAAAGAGCTCCTCCTTGTCGATCTCCTTGTCTCGGGCGATCGAGTCGATGTAGCGGAGGATGTCGGTGGAGGACATTGGCGGGCGGCGATGAGAAGGAGTCAGCCCTCCCCGACACCCCGCTTTTGGAACACCGCAAGCAAGGATCCCGGAGTTGGCTCAAGACGCGACCCCTCCGGCACGCGGGGGAACCGCGTTCCGGTCGGGTCTCGTGGGAAAACGGCCAGGGATGCTAGCCCAGCCCCCCGCCCCGTCAAGAACGGTGCCGATTCGGCCAGGGTCGCGGGCTACCATCCTGCGCCGCATGCCGTTCCGTCCTCCTGGCCTCCGCTACCGCTCGACCGAGCCCGGCGACCTCACCGCCCTGGGCACGTGGCTTGCTGGCGCCGGTCTCGGGGTGCCCGAAGCGGTCAAGGGCCGCTCGGACTGGAGCCGGCGCCTCTTCTCCGACCCGCATATCCTCTGCCGCACCGCCGTGACCTCGACCGGGCAGATCGCGGGGTTCTACCGGCTCGATCTCGCCCCGGACCGCAGCGCCGAGATCACCCTGATCGTCGCCCCCAGCCGGCGTCGCAAGGGCGTGGGCCAGGGCCTCTTGGACCACGCCCTCGAAGATGCCAGGCGGCGTGGCCTGCGCTATCTGGTGGCCGTGATCCAGGTCCACAACGAACCGGCGCGCCACTTCTTCGAGGGGGCCGGGTTCGCGCCCTGCGACTCGCATCTTCCAGGGTATCTGGTCCTGCGCCGCCTGGTGCACCGGGCCGCGCACCAGGAGCCGATCGAGATCGTGCCGTGAGCGGGGTTGCGACGGGCGGGGCCCGGCCGGCTGGCGACGAGACGGTGCGGATCCGCGAGTACCGCCCCGGCGACGAGGAGGGGATCCTGGACTGCTACAACCGGATCTTCCCCACCCCCGACGGGAGGATCCCGCCCCGCACCCGCGCGCACTTCGATTGGAAGTTCCGGCGCAATCCCACGGGACGAGTGCAGCACGTGGTGGCCGAGCACGCGGCCGAAGGGATCATCGGCGGCTACGCCGGGATCCCGGTGCGCGTGTGGGCGGAACAGCGCGAGCAGCTGGCGGCGCAGGGCGTGGACCTCATGGTGCTGCCGCGCTGGCGCCGCCATGGCCCGCGGCCGGGGCTCTTCGTGTACCTGGGCTGGAAGTACCACGAGCTCTTCTGCGGCGCGGGCGAGGGCAAGGTGCTCTTCACCTACGGCTGGCCGATCCCGGCCTGGCGCATGGGCCAGCGCTACCTCGGGTACCTGAACATCCGCGACTGGGACTTCCTGTTCCGCGAGACCGCCGTGCCCGGCTTCACGCCCCGCTCCGTACCGGTCGGGCTCGAGGTCCGGCAGGTCCAGCGCTACGGCGCGGACGTGGACGCGCTCTTCGCCGCGCTGCGGCCGGGGATGGGGCTCGCCCTCATCCGCGATGCCCGCTACCTCAACTGGCGCTACGCCGAACGGCCCGACCACTCGTACCGCCTCTACGAGTGCCGCGACGCATCCGGCGCGCTGCGCGGCGTGTGCGTGTACACGCTCAGCGACTTCCTGCATCCGCACACCGCCTTCCTGGTGGACTGGCTCGCACCGGCCCACGACCACGACGCCGCGGCCGCCATGGTCGGCGCGCTGGAGCACCAGGCCGTGGCCGACCGCGCCAACGCCCTGGCCGCGATCTTCAACCAGGTGGACCCGCGCTTCCTCGCGTTCCAGCGCCTGGGCTTCCTGGTGCAGGGCACGCCGTACTTCGTCGTGCTCGCCAGCTTCAAGTACGACACGCTCTACTACCGCGAGCAGTGGTACTACACGATGGGCGACTCGGACCTGATCTGAGCCCGGCATGGACCTGCCCACGGACGACCGCATGACCCTGCCGCCCGCGCCGGAGATCTGGCGCTCGGTGCCGCGCGGGCGCGTGCTCTGCTTCGCGCCCCACCCCGACGACGAGGCCGCGGGGCCGGGCGGCGCGCTCGGGATGCACCGTGCGCAGGGCGACCCGGTGCGCGTGGTGCTGGCCACCGACGGCGTGGCGGGCGACCCCGACGGCCGCTACGAGCGCGCCACCTACGCCGAGCGGCGGCGCGGCGAGTCCCGCGCCGGGATGGCGCACCTGGGCGTCGACGACTTCGTGTTCTGGGGCTTCCCCGACTCGTGCGTGATCACCGACGCCGACCTGGAGCAGGTGGCGCAGCTCGCCGGCCAGCAGCTCGCCGGATTCCGCCCCGACCTCGTGTACCTGCCCTGGGAGGGCGAGGGGAACACCGACCATCGGGCGCTCTACTGCGGCGTGCTGCGCGGCCTCAAGCGCGCGCGCTTCGCCGGCACCGTGCTCGGCTACGAGATCTGGAACGCGATGGTCCCCGACGTGATCGTGGACATCAGCGCGATCGTCGCGACCAAGCGCCGCGCCATGCTCTGCTACGAGAGCCAGCTCGCGTACGTGGACTACCTGCATCCGGTGTTCGGCCTCAACGCCCACCGCTCCCTGCTGTTCAACAAGGGCCGGGGCCACGGCGAGGCGTACCGGCGCGTGCGATGGTGAGGCCCGTCTTCCGGCTGTCCGCCAACGCCACGAAGCTGGCGCGCAAGGGCCACCCGTGGTTCTACGCCGACGACTGCGCGGGCGAGGCCGAGCACGGGGCGCTGGTCGAGGTGGAGGGCGTCCAGGGCCATCCCCTCGGCGTCGCCTGCCATTCGCGGACCTCGAAGATCCGCCTGCGCATGTGTGGCGTCCGGGCCGCGGTGGGCGAGGACGACGCGGGATTCGTGCGTGCGCTGGTGGGCGCGTCCCTGGCGCGGCGGGACGCCGCCGTGCCGCCGGAGGGGGCGGAGCGCCTCGTGCACGGCGAGGCCGACGGTCTGCCCGGGCTGGTCGTGGACCGCTACGCCGACGTCCTGGTGGTGCAGGCCACCCACCCGACGATCGAACGCAACCTCGACGTCGTCGTGGCCGAACTCGTGCGCCTGCGCGCGCCGCGGATGGTGCTCGCCCGCCACGACCTCGCCGTGCGCGCGCGCGAGGGACTGCCCGAGGAGGTGCGCCTCCTGCACGGCGAACGGGTCGAGTCGGTGGAGATCCTCGAGCATGGCCTGCGCCATCGGGTCGACCCCTGGCGCGGCCAGAAGACCGGCTGGTACCTCGATCAGGCGCCGGCACGCGCCCGCGTGCGCGCCCTGGCCAAGGGCCGGCGCGCCCTCGACCTCTTCGCCTACCAGGGCGGGTTCGCGCTGAACGCCCTGGCCGGCGGCGCCTTCTCCTGCCTGGCCGTCGACCAGTCGCAGGCCGCCCTCGACCTGGCTGCGGAGACTGCGCGGCGCCACGGACTGCAGGGCCTCGCGACCCGCCGCGAGAACGCGTTCGCCGCCCTGCGCGGCCTGCGCGACTCGGGCGCCTCGTTCGACCTGATCGTGGTGGACCCGCCGGCGTTCGCCAAGAGCCGGGCCGAGCGCGCGGGCGGCATCCGCGGATACCGGGATCTGAACCACCTTGCCCTGCGCGCGCTGGCCCCGGGCGGGTTCCTGGTGACGTGCTCCTGCAGCCACCACGTGGGCTGGCCGGACTTCGAGGCGGTGCTGCGTCAGGCCGCCGCCGAGCTGCCCTTCAAGGTCGTGCTGCGCGAGCGGATCATGGCCGGCCCCGACCACCCCGCCTGGATCAGCCTGCCGGAGTCGGAGTACTTGAAGGTGCTCGTGGCGCAGCGCATGGATCCCCGCCCGTGACCCGCACCCCCGGAATCGCCATCACCGTGAACGGCGCGCGGCAGGAAGTGCCGGGCCCGATGACCGTGGACCAGCTCCTGGATCACCTGCGCACCGACCGTCGCATGGTCGCCGTGGAACGCAACGGGCAGCTGGTGCGCAGGGGCGAGTTCGCCACCACGCGCGTGGTGGACGGCGACCAGATCGAGATCGTGAGCTTCGTCGGGGGCGGGTAGCCGTGCGCCGCCGGGGACCGCCGCGAGGCGGACGGCGGGCCGGTGCCCGACTACCATTCCGGTTCCGCCCATGAGCCCCGCCACACCCGCCGATCGCCCGCTGGTCCTCGGCACGCACACGTTCACGTCCCGGCTCTTCGTGGGCACGGGGAAGTACCCCGACCTGGAGACCATGCGCGCCGCCCTGGAGGCATCGGGCACGCAGTGCGTGACCGTGGCCGTGCGCCGCCTCTCGATGGGGGTGCCCAAGGGGCGCTCGCTCCTCGACTACCTCGACACGAAGCGCTACGTGCTCCTGCCCAACACCGCGGGCTGCTTCACCGCCGGCGACGCGATCCGCACGGCGATGCTGGGCCGCGAGGCCGGCATGTCGGAACTGGTCAAGCTGGAGGTGCTGGGCGATACGCAGACCCTGCTGCCCGACCCGGTGGGCACGCTGGAGGCGGCGCGCGTGCTGGTGAAGGAAGGCTTCACGGTGCTCTGCTACACGAGCGATGACCCGATCGTGGCCCGCAAGCTGGAGGAGATCGGCTGCGCGGCGGTGATGCCGGCCGGCGCGCCCATCGGCTCGGGCCAGGGGATCCTCAACCCCAACAACATCCGCATCATCCTGGAGCGCGCGCGGGTGCCGATCCTGGTGGACGCCGGAGTGGGCACGGCCTCGGACGTGGCCGTGGCCATGGAACTCGGCGCCGACGGCGTGCTGCTCAACACGGGCATCGCGTTGGCGCGCGATCCGGTGCGCATGGCGCGCGCGATGCGCGCCGCCTGCGAGGCCGGACGCGACGCGTGGCTGGCCGGAAGGATCGAGAAGCGGCTCTACGCCTCGCCTTCCTCGCCCACCCAGGGCCTGATCGCGCCCGCGGGCGAGTAGCCCGTGGGCGAACGCGAACCGCGTCCGGGGCCGGACCCCCTGGCGTTCCCGGGTGCCGTCGCGCTCCTGGTGTTCGGTGGGTTCCTGGCCACCGTGGCCGCGGCGCACCAGCTCCTGGAGCGGCACGGCCAGGGGCTGCTCGAGGTCGAGCGCAAGGTCCTGGCCACCGGGGGCGGGTTCCTCCCGCTGCTGGTGCTCGCCCTGCTCCTGCGCCGCGATCCGCGCTTCCCGTGGCGCATCGCCCCGCGCCGGCTCATGCACGCGGTGGCGGTCTACGCGCTCTGTCTCGTGCCCTGGTTCGTGTTCGCGAGCACGCTCCACCCGTGGTTGATGGAGCTCCTGGGCCAGCCGGCGCCGGTGCAGGAGCAGCTGCGCTACTTCGGCGAGCCGCACCCGCACGGCGCGACCTTCGCCCTCATGCTGGGAATCGTGTGCGTGTTCGGGCCCGTGGCCGAGGAGGTGTTGTTCCGCGGGTTCGTGCACAACGCGCTCGAGCGGCTCCTCGGCGTGCGGCTCGCGCTGGTGCTGGGCGCGGCGCTCTTCGGCCTCCTGCACGGGCTGCCCTTCGCCCTGCCCCTGGCCCTGCTCGGGCTGCTGTTCGGGTGGCTGCGGGTCCGCTACGGTTCGCTCGCGGCGCCGGCACTGGCGCATGCCCTGCACAACTCCCTGACCGTGCTGCTGACCAGCGTGAACCCCGAGTGGATCCTCGGGCCCGGAATGAAATGAGCACCGGCCGCGACGCCCGCGAGTTCAAGGTCCACCCCGACATGGTCGGACGCTTCCGCCGCCGCGGCGCGGCCCTGCTCGCCGACAACGCCGTCGTCCTCGGCGACGTGCGGATGGGCCGGGACGTGAACGTGTGGTTCGGCGTGACGATCCGCGGCGACGACTCGTGGATCGAGATCGGCGAAGCCACCAACATCCAGGACAACACCGTGGTCCACGTCGATCTGGAGGCTCCGCTGCGCATCGGGCGCGGCGTGACCATCGGTCACGCCGCGATCGTGCACGGCGTGGAGATCGGCGAGCACACGTTGGTGGGCATGGGCGCGATCCTGCTGGGTGGCGCGCGCGTCGGGGAGTTCTGCATCCTGGGCGCGGGCGCCGTGATCCAGGAGGACGCGGTGATCCCGCCGCGCTCCCTGGTGGTGGGGGTTCCGGGCAAGGTCCGCCGCCAGGTCACCGAGGCAGAGATCGAAGACATGCGCTGGCGAGCGCGCCACTACGTCCAGCGGGCGAAGACCTACCTGCCGGCGGGCGAGGCCTGACGCCACCGCGGCCGCCATGCCGCGGTGCGGGGCGGGGGCGCCACGCTAGAGGGGTTTCCCCGGCCGGTGCCCGGGAGGGGTCCAGACTCCGGCACGTCCGGCATCCGACGCGCCCTCTGCCCTGCTCCTCCTCCCGGCTCCGGCGCGTTGCGCCACTGCCAGCGGCGCAACCTCGAGCGACCCCAGGTCGGGGGTTGGCGGACCGCCGGCGGGCGACGAAGGACCGACAGCGGAATCGCGCCATCCCCCCGCCGGAACGCGGGATCCGGCGCTTGCGGCCGGCCGGCACGCTGCCTGCACCACGTGCTAGAGTTCCGCACCGGTTTCTCTCTCTCGAACGACCTCGCCGAGACCCACCATGAGGCGTACCTCAGCCCTCGCCCTTCTCCCCCTCGCGTTCGTTGCCGCTTGCTCGGACAGCAACCGTCCGGCCGGCGCCGGAGTCTTGCAGAGCGTGGTGTTCGAGACCCGCACCGAGGTGCCGGTGGGTGCGGGCGGCGCGGTGGAGGCGGTGCTCGCCGACCTGGACGGGGACCGCGACCTCGATCTCGCCGTGGCCTGCCACAGCGGCACCGTGCAGGTCCTGCTCGGCGCCAACAACGGGACCTTCCAGGCCACGCAGTCGCTGCCGCTCGGCGACCGCCCGTTCCGGATCCGCGCCGCGGACCTCGACGGCGACGGCGACCAGGACCTCGCCGTGCTGCGCCTGGACGCCCACTCGGTCACCGTACTGCGCAACGACGGCCGCGCTGCGTTCACGGTGCTCACGACGCTCGCATCGCCGACCGGCGCGGACGCGCTGGAATTCGCCGACTGCGACGGTGACGGCAAGGTGGACGTGAGCGTGGGCGGGGCCGGCGAGGTGGTGAGCCTCTTCCGCGGCGACGGCGCCGGCGCCTTCTCGCCGAGCGTGCCGCTGGCCCTGGCCCCCGGCGCGCAGTCCTCCGGGATCGTCGCCGGCGACGCCACGGCCGACGGGGTGATCGATCTCCTCGTCTGCGACCGCGAGAGCGACAAGCTCTATGTGTTCCCGGGCCTCGCCGGCGGCGGGCACGGAGCGCCGCTGGTGTTCGGCACCGGCGACTACCCGGTCGCGGCGGCGGTCGGCGACGTGAATCGCGACGGCACCCCCGACATCGTGGTGGCCAACTTCGGCGGGCGTTCGCTCACGGTGCTGCGCCGCATCGGTGCCGCCTACACCAGCGAGACCGTGGTCGTCGACGGCGACCCGGTCACCGTGCGCCTCGCGGACTTGAACGGCGACGGCCACAACGACATCACCCTGGGCCTCCTGGACCGCGCCAGCGTGAGCCTCTTCACCGGCCTGGCCGACGGCAGCCTCGCCCCCGAGGTGCAGCTCGGCGCCAGCGGCACGCCCTTCCAGACCCTGGTCGGCGATGTGAACGGCGACGGCCGTCCCGACCTGATCGCCACCAGCGGCAACCTGGATCGCCTGAGCCTCTTCGCGGGCAAGGGCGGCGGGGTGTTCGCGTCGCGCAATTTCCAGACCGGCATCCCCACGCCCGAGTTCGTGGCCGCCGGCGACTTCGACGGCGACGGGCGCGCCGAGATGGCCGTGGCCGGCCGCGGCTCGCACCTGGTCTCCATCCTGCGCGCGGTCCCGGATCCCGCCACCCAGGAGACCACGCTGGAGCTGGTCGCGCAGGTGAACCTGGGCCGCGCGGCCTACAACGTCGTGCGCGGCGACTTCGACCGTGATGGCCGCCCCGACCTCGCGGTGTCGTGCGAGGGTGGCGTGAAGCTGCTCGGCAACGTGAGCCAGGGCGATTCGATCGTGTTCCAGGTCGTCCCGCCCCTGCCCTCGCAGGTGATCGCTCCGGGCGTGGGCCCCTTCGAGGTGGCGGTGGCCGACCTGAACGGCGACGGCGCGGACGACCTCGTGGTGGCCGATGCTGCGGCCAACCAGCTCACCGTGGTGCGCGCGGTGGTGCCCGGGTTCCGCTACGAGCTCTTCCCCCAGCCGGTGCTCCTGCCGGGCGTCCCGGCCGGCGTGGCAATCCTCGACTTCGACGGCAACGGCGTCCCCGACGTGGCCGTGTCGCGCAACGCCGAGGCGCGGATCACGATCCTGAAGAACGACGGCCAGGGCAACCTCTCCGTGACCCTCGACGTGCCCGTGGGCGCGGGGCCCAACTACCTGCGCGCCGCCGACTTCAACGCCGACGGCCGCACCGACCTCGTGACGAGCAATGCCGGCGTCGACGCGATCACCGTGCTGATGGCGGTGCCCGGGGGATTCACCCCCCTCACCTTCCAGGCGGGCGCGCGCCCCACGGCGTTGCTGACCCAGGACCTCAACCGCGACGGCCACGCCGACATCCTGGTGGCCTCGCTTGTCGGCGCCGACTTCCGCGTGCTCCTCGGCGACGGCAAGGGCGGCTTCCCCGTGCAGCTCCCGTTCCCGGGGACGTATCGCGCCACCTCTGCGGCGCTTGCCGACGTGCGCGGCGTGGGGCTGCCGGACCTGCTCGTGGCGAGCGTGCTGACCACCCGGCTCTCGCACTATCCCAACGTCAGCAAGTAGCGCGAGGATGCCGCTGCTGCCGGGGGCGGCACCCCGCAGACCCGCCCGGGGTGGTTGCCTCCTCGAGGGTCCGGGCTACCCTCCGCGTGACCTCGCTGAGGAGGCGAACGTGGATCGGAATCCCTGGATCTTGACCTTGCGCGCGGCCGCTCGGAGAGCGGCGGGTTGCAGGGTGGCCCTCTCTCTCTCTCTAGCGCCCTTCTGACACTCGCCGCCCTGCCCGGCCGGGCAGCGGCGCAGGCGAGGATCCTCCACGTGTACGTGGATCCGAACTGGGGTGATGACGGTGTTGCCAGGCAGGCCTTGGAGAATGCCTTGAACGGGAGCACGCCGGATTCGGTGCCGACTCCGTTCAAGACCATCAACGGCCAGGACACGACGCGCAGGCTGGCGCCGCTGGGGGCGATCCCCACGCTGGCCGTCAACGGCAGCACCCTGGCAGGCCGCTATCGCCACGTGGTCGTCCACCTCATGCCCGGGCTCTACGGGCCCGCGGATCCGGACGCAAGCTGTCACGGAGCCAGCGGGCAACGCTGGAACGACGACGTGTTCCCGGTCGTGATGCACGACCGCATCGCGCTCCAGGGGACGAGTGCCCTGGACACCATCCTCGATGCGCGGCACGGCGCCATCGCGGGCGAGAACGCGCCGGTGGGGCCGATCCTCCTCTTCACGGACACCTATCCGGGGTCCTTCGGCAACGCAGGCCAGTCGACCCCGTCGACGTGGAACCTCATGGTGTCCGGCTTCCAGAGCCACCACGACTCCTTCGTCGACTCGCTCCACCTCCGCGGCTGCACCCGACCCAAGGCGGAGGATCTGCAACGGTCCTTGCCCGCCGCCGCGATCTACCTGCACGCCGAGTTCATGCCTGCGGATCCGTACATCAGCAACTGCGTGATCGCGGACAACACGGTGGGGATGGCCGTGCTCTCGCGCTGGAACGCGACGCAGGGTCTCTTCCCCGCCCACGCCCCGACCCTGCAGAACAACACCTTCGTGCGCAACCTCGTGGGCTTCGTGGACATGGACGACCAGTCGCGTCTGCAGGAACCCGCGATCGGCGCCGCCGGCAGATCCCGCACGCTCTTCGTGAACAACCTCTTCGACGATTCCGACGGCAGCCAGACGCCCTTCGATCTCCTGGGCGTCGATGGCGAACTGCTGCGTGTGCCCGAGTATCGGACGGCGCCGCCCAACTGGATCCTCCTGGCCCAGAACGGTGGGTATGTGAACGCATTCGTCAGTGCGCGCATTCCCCAGGTGGGCCAGTACGTGAACGTTCCAGGGTTCTCGGCGGTGTCCACCACGCGGACCGTGCCCGGAATGACGCGCGCGCAGATCCCGGCCGGTTCGCGGATCGAGTTCGACCCCTGGTCGGTGTACCGGAGTTCTGGGAGCTACTTCGTGTACCAGCGACTCGCGCCCTACGACTCGTACGACCCGGTCACCCGGCGCGGCGCCGGCGACCACGATCTGCGCACCACGATCGCGCCCCTGCACACCGGTGCGACGCCCGCGCCGCCGCTCTCCCTGCGGATCGGCAGCGGCCCGCACTACATCGCCCCGCTCCTCGACCAGGGCATCGACCCGACCTACACCTACCGGCGCGCCGTGTGGGCGCACCGGATGCCGCCAGGCACGCCAGGCTACGAGTTCCATGAGTTCACCCTCGGCCAGCGCATCCAGGGTTTCGGGAGGACGCCGGCCCTGGGCGGCTGGGACACGGACTGCGAGGGCCACAGCAACCCGCGCGCCAGCACGGATCCGGTGTTTGCGCCCTCGATCCCGAGCGGAGCCCTGACCCGGGCGGACATCGGTGCCGACGAAGTGGGTGGCCTCGTGGCGGTGGGCTTCCAGCCCCTGACGCGGCAGGTCCATGCGGACCGTGTCCTGACGTTCCCTCCGCCGGGTCTGCCGTGGCCGGATGATGGATCGGGCGTCGACTTCGC
>JADLFX010000008.1 GCA_020849665.1 Planctomycetota bacterium
AGGACTGGCAGCGGCCCATCGAGGGTCACCGCGGCGTCGAGATCCTGCTGGGTGAGCGTGACGCCACCTCGGCGCAGGGCTGCCGCCTGCGCACGCTCCTTGGCCCACCGGCCCGACACTTCGCAGGTGCCGTTCCAGCGCGGCCGCCGCACCGGCGAGTGCATCAGGGTGATCTCGTGCTGCGGTATACCTTCGACACGGCCTTCGAGGTGAACGCCCGGCCGTTGCCGGCCTTGAGCACCAGGGGTGCTCCGTGCTCGGCGACGAGCCGCTCCAGGCAGGCCACGGTCATCCCACTGCGTTCCCCGGGCACCGATTGCACGCACAGCGCCTGTCGGCCTACGCCACCGATCTCCGAACCCAGCACAGCCGTTGCCCAGGCTCCGCGGCCCGCGGGGAACGTGCAGGTCCGGTTCTCTCCCGGGCCCGTCGAGAACCTGAACGCTCCGCCCGGGGAAGGCCGCGGGTTTCGATGGTCATTCCCGTGCTACGGAGTGGGGGACTCTCGGGAAGGGGGACACCAGGGACATTCAACCTATTCTGGCAGCGTCACTGACACCCTTCTCCCATCCTTGACTTGCTGTCCCTGCCGCAACAGAATGACTGTTGCCGTCACGGCACTCTCACAAGTCACAACCGCGTCATTGGCCACATCTTCTATCAGTTCATACACACACAGAACTCCACATCCCATGTATCTCTCATACCTCACCTGCACGCGCATGCTAGCGAATGCAGCGGGGTTTACTTCGTAGACCACAAGATGCCCTGACGAACACTTGATTCTCCTCAGTTCACGCATCACTGGTTTGCCTCGTACACATGGCGACACAACCCCCAGCACACCCGCTACAGACAATGGTACTAGCACGACTCTCATTACCCACTTGTTAATCAACCCCGTCAGGCCAGCACATACGCAGCATATCGCTATTGCACACGCGCCCATTATGTCGGCGTTCTGGTCAAGCCACGGCTCTACTACCGCAATTGTCTTGCTCCATTCAACACCCCACAACACTCCTCCACAGATGGCACATACTAGAGCGAGCACGACAAGGCATGCTTGTACACCCTGCCTTCTTGTCACGCTGTCTGAGGCGGTAACCACTGGCGATACACACGGCCTTCGATGGTGAGGATGTGGCAGATCTGGAGAGCGCGCTGAGCAGCCACTCGACCCAGCGAGTGGAGCAGAGGATCTTCGAGCGGCCCTGAGTCTGCAAGCCCCTGCTCGCGAATGAGGTCGGCCAGCTGCGGGTCGTAGGCGTTCTGGAAGCGCGATCGCAGTTCCGCGGCGAGGACTGGCAGCGGCCCATCGAGGGTCACCGCGGCATCGAGATCCTGCTGGGTGAGCGTGACGCCACCTCGGCGCAGGGCTGCCGCCTGCGCACGCTCCTTGGCCCACCGGCCGCCCACCTCGCACGCGCCGTTGTAGCTCGGCCGGCGGATCGGCGAGTGCAGCAGGGTGATCCCGTGCTGCGCGCATAGCTTCGACACGGCCTTCGAGGTGAACGCCCGGCCATCCACTGCAGCGCCAGCACCTGCCGCCGCTGCAGCTCGACGACGATCAGGGCCCGGCGGCCCGATCCGTGGACGGCATGATCCAACCAGGTACCGTCGATGGCCCACACCACGCCCGGCACATGCCAGTCGACTCGGAGCCAATTGCGGCGACGCCGCCGACGCCGGATCCGCCTTCAGCGGCGGACCCCCCGGCGTCACTGAACAACCGCGGCAAGCTCCTGGCACCGGGCACCGGCGGAACCACACGACCGGAACCTTCGACACTCGTCATCGGACTCTTCCTTTTTGAGGCGTCCCCAGGAGTTGGAAGGCCGCGTGGTTTCGTCAGGGCTTTCCTCGCCCAGGACGCCCAACAATTCGGGCAGGGGGACACACTTCACGTCGCACCGGTCTTGCGTCCTCATCGGCCGCACGCGACACTGGCCGATGCTTCCTCCCGCGGCAAGTGGATGCACGCGACTCCCCATCTCTTCGACCGACGGCGACCGACGCAACTCTACCGGATCCCTACGCAGTGTACGGCCCGCTCATGAGCACCTTCGCTCATCGCCTGCCCGCCATCGGTATTACCTAGATCACCCCATGTGGAGCACAGGTCTCTCCGACTTCACTGAGGTTGAGTACCTGGCCAACAATCCCGATGTCGCACGGGCCGTATCGAACGGGCGCTTCCAGTCAGGGCTGCATCACTCCCTTGTCCTTGGCTACAAGGAATCCCGCCCTGGACTCCCTTGCCACGCCAGGGCACGGCTGACCGCATGGCTCTCTACAGGTGACGCACTTCCGCTCCCTCCCGCCCATCTTCGCACACGGGTCCACGGTAGCACGAGTGACGAAGGCTTCTTGCGCGTCGGTCGACTCGTCGCAGGACAACTGGCAGCCGCCCTGCAGCTGTTCCGCGCACCCGCCGTCCATCCACTGTACGTTCTCGACTTTGGGTGCGGATGCGGTCGGATCGCTCGCTATCTGTCCGTGCTCCCCGGCCTTTCCCTCGTTGGCTGCGACATTGACCGTGAAGCCATTACATGGGCAGGCTCTCACCTGTCCCACGCGATGTCTCCCCTCCTTGGGTCTGACGAGCCTCCGCTCCCTCTTGCCGATCGTTCATTTCACGTCGTATATGCGGTATCGGTGTTCACACACCTGCCAGAACCGCTCGCACTCGCCTGGCTGCAGGAGCTTCACCGCATAACACGATCCGATGGCTACCTGCTCTTGACAACCCACGGGCGTGCAGAACTGCCATGGCATGCGTTGCTGTCGCGCCTGCGTCTTGCCCTCTTCGGTTTCGCCCACCGGCGTGGCCGCTATACGCCCGGACTACCTGCGTACTACCACAGTAGCTATCACACCCCACAGTATCTTCACCGCGTGACTGCACCATTGTTTCGCGTTCTTACGATCCACTCGCGCGCCATCAACAACCACCAGGATCTGATCGTGCTTCAGCCAACGACCCAGGCTACCGTCACCGGAAGCCTCGCTCGCGCGGAACCCAGACCAGGGTGAGCAGTTCTCGGCACACGCCATCCACTCATGGGTGCGCGACGAATGGCAGTCAGCTAGCATGTGGATTCGAACCGCATGTACGCACGGCGGCTTGCCGCAGAGCTGCTGGCGAATGGCGCGAAGTCGCTGATCGCGGTACGTCTCCGGCCCACGTCACCCATCCCGTCCAAATGTCCAAGCCTGGCTCCTCATCCGGGCAGCGCCATTGGCTGAGCTCCCGCGCCCATTCAGGGGCCGCAATACGCCCGGAAGTCGACACCCCACGCGGCGGCATCCAGTAGCACATATTATCCTGTCTACCTTAGGTCGCTCCGTTGAACGCCATACTACTCCTTGATGTGCACGCCGTTCCCGAGCCCTCGCCAGCCTCTCATCGGGAACCCAATATCAACCCACAGGATATCCCCAACTCTTACTGTCCCGAGCGGCATTCCAGGAGCCTTCGGGTATTCACCAGTTGGATGGTTGAACATTCGGATTCGTTCCCCCACCCACACTGGATCCGACATCACGCCCCACCATCGATCCTCCAACACGATTGCCACATACCGTTCCATCGCTCGGTTTGCTTGTCGGCCCGCACTCTCCACCCTCTTCACGTCGATGATCTCGACCTTCACTACCGAGCTGGTCCAATTGCCGACAGCCGCCAGCAGCGCCTCTGCATTCCTAGGAATACCGTTCTCCCGCCTCCGTTGCTCACCTGCCCTGGACAGTCGCTCGAGTGTAGCCACGGCAGTCTGGCCCGCTCCGTTGAGCACTATCACTAGTGGGTGATCGAGCGGGGGGTCCACTTGCAGACGCCATTCTTGATCCTGTCTGAGGCGCGTTCCAGGGGCGAACTTGCTCAATTGCCCTGCGGCTCGGCCATCGAATCCCACGATGCGCAAGGACGACACCTGCCCGTCCAGCAATCCAGACGGTGTCGCCCAGTAGATGTGAAGCACGTAATTCGTGTTCTCCATTGAGAACCAGGCGACCAGTCCCTCCTGTCTTCGGCTGTTCATTCTCAGCAGGATCTCGGCCAGCACCCTCAACTCTTCCCATGAGGCGTTGCTGATCGACACCCTCGCCCGTAGTCGCGAGCGTCCAGCGAACTCCCACCGTCCCCCCCCAGAGTAGCGCATCGCCCAGCAACCGCGGGTCTCCCCCCTACCACCAAATGTCACCAGGCGCCGTCTCGTTCCCAGGATACTGAATGCTTCACATGGCACAGTGATATACGCTTCGTCCTCCGAAGGATCAAGTAACCTGGCCTTGGCAAGTATCCCCTTCAATGCGCGACTCATGAATAGGTGCTCGAACTCGCTGTCGCTCAATTGCCCGGTGTCAATATATACGTACTCCACGGATCTCAGCACCTCGGCCAACCGGTGTGGATCCGCCATCCGCAACTGCAGCGAGGCATTCGCTGACAAGCATGTGACACCGGACAGGAGCGCAACTCGCAGCACAGGATAGATGATGCGTGTATTCATGTACAGGCTACCGGATGCCGATCCCATCCACTCTCGCGTCACAATACTCCCCCACTCCGCATTCCGACAGTCCCCAGTGCGTGAAAGTATGCGACGCAATCTTGTCCCCGCCAAGACCTTGCGCAAGCTGCCATCGGAGAGTGACTTCGGACGGCGGCTCAACACATTGGCTCCCTCCGCCATGCAGCCTACTGAAGGTCGTGCCTGAGTCGCTCCCGCGCGGGGCCGCCAATCGGCCCGTCCGTGCCCATCCCACACGACACGTGATCTGCCAGCTGTCTCTCACGATAGCCCGGCCGACCTTGACACTGCTCTTCCATCGCTCATCCGCGTATGGACTTGCGCAAGTCTGACGATCCGCGCGGCGGGAAGCTGCGCACCGCAGTCGGCAGGCGGGGCATCCAAGCACCCGCAGCAGTTGCCCGATATCCGCCTGTTTAGCCCGCCGGCATGTGCACGGTCATGCCCTAGGGGCCGTGTCCGTCCCTTGCGGTGCGTCTCCGCCACACGTTGACGATCGGCCGAGCCCCGTGGATGTCACGCAGCTATTTCCTGACAACCTCCTTGCCTGAGTCCGCGTGAAGGATGCCATACCAGCCCCTCGTACTAGGTCCGACCACTATCCAATAGTCCTCGCCCACCTTCATCCTCCCAAGTGGCAGACCAGGGCAGGATTCACTCGGCTTGTTCAACAGGGCGATTGGCTCTCCTGTCCACAGACTCCGTACTGCCCATCCCCACCACCGGTCATCCAGTACAACGCCACGTGCACGCTCTGCAGGTTCCGTCCTCGCCCCGAACCCTTGCGCGATGCGATTCACTTCGGTAATCCGAACCTTCAGCACTCCTCTATGCCATGTTCCTATGGCTGCTGTCACCGTGTGCGCTATGCCTTCCAGCCCTTGCTTGAGGAGGGCTTCCTGCCGCCCCTTGTAGTGGGCCACATCTGCCGCCGTCTCATTGCCTGCAGTCACGACGACCACAGCGTCTGTGCCGCGTTCACACTTGAAGTCGAAACTCTGATCGAAAGGATTCTTCAGAGACATACCCACTTTCAACGTAGCCTTGCCTGCCGGAACACACCCGGAGGTCAGTACCCCTCCAATCCGCACCTCCGTCCTCTCGTCTCGCGTATTCCACAGTAGCCGAACCCTGCACGTGTCTTCATCTCCGCCGCTCTGCCTTTCCACACTCAGCCGTAGACCCTGCTTTCGATTCTGCGTCGCTCGGAGCACTACTCTAGCCAAAGCGCGCAATGCCATTGGGCTCGCTGCCTTCGTGCTCACGTGCGCTGTGAATGCACTCCGCCGCTTGAAGTCCCAATTCACCCCTATCCGCATGTCCCGCAGAACCCACGCGTATGGGCTTTCCTCGCGTCCGCCGAATACCACCTCATCGACAACCCGCCCCGGCCTGAGTCCAATTGGCTCCTTGCCGATTACCAGTCCCGCTATGCTCCTCAGGACTTCCGCCGGAATCATGATTGATGGCCCGGGTTCATTTCCATGCCGTAGACATAGACTACGCATCACAGCAGCAAACGCCCATGAGCGGAAGAAGTGCTCGAATTCGTCCGCTGTCAGATCATCAGTTGTAATATATATAGCTCCGTAGCTTGATAGCTGCTCCTCCAAGGCCATCGCCCGCACAATGTCCGATTGCGCACAGAGCATCGCCGTCGTGACACTGCCGGCCCCACAACTCGCCGCAACCACGACCGCAGGGCACAGATAGTGGCGGAGCATCGGCTGAATCCCTATCCTATGCGAGTGTCACTCTGGTGGATTCGCCACCAACGGCGGGCAGATTGGCTACGTCACCGGTAACCAGGACCATGCAAATGGTGCCCGATCGTAGGGGAAACACCGTCGTTGTCACGAGGCGCTCGTGCCGGGACGGAGGCACCCCACCGAGCAGGGGCACGAGGGCCGGGTCGGGATGCGGGCCAGGGCCATGGACGGGAGCGCCACTGTCTGGACAGCCGCACGACGAGCAGCCAGGGCCCTGGGAAGCGAGCCTGGGGCTGGCCAGCAGCAAGCCGGCAACGAACGCGGCCGGGAAGGAGAGCGCCGACTTCACCGTTCGACCTCTAGATTCAGTGCCTCCTGCAACGACTAGCCCGGGCCGTGCTAGCCGGCAAGCCGGGCCATCCGCGCATCAGGGTCCGAGGCCCTACGCAGCCGGAAGCGTGAAGGTCTCACGCACCTCGCAGGCGTGCCGCCTCCGAATCGGTCCCTCCACAGGAGACCGGTGCACGAGGGGACGAGGCATGCATCCCCGTCCCCGTGCGCGGCACCTCCGTTCGGCCCGACGCGGGAGCGCCCGAGGCGGGCCTGGCCACCGCCTGGCTCCCCGCCCGCGGGCGCCGCGCCCCAGGTCAGAGCGACTTTGCGTTCTGCGCCAGGTAGCTGGCCACGCCTTGGGCGTTGGGCTTCATGCCGGCCTTGCCCTTGTTCCAGTTGGCCGGGCAGACCTCTCCGTGGCTCTCGGTGAACTGCAAGGCGTCGAGCATGCGCAGCGCCTCCTGGATGTTCCGACCCAGCGGCAGGTCGTTCACGATCTGGTGGCGGACGATGCCGTTCTTGTCGATCAGGAAGAGGCCGCGGTAGCTGACCGCGCCGTCGGCAGTGAGCACGTCGTAGTCGCGGCTGATGCTCTTGTTGAGGTCGGCGACCAGGGGGTACTGGACCTGGCCGATTCCGCCCTTGTCCACCGGAGTGTTCTTCCAGGCGAGGTGGGTGAAGTGCGAGTCGACCGACACGCCGACCACCTCGCAGTTGCGCTCCTTGAACTCCTTCAGGTGGTTGTCGAAGGCGATGATCTCGGAGGGGCAGACGAAGGTGAAGTCGAGCGGATAGAAGAAGAGCACCACGTACTTGCCGCGCAGGCTGGAGAGCGTGACCTCCTTGAACGAGTTGTCGGGCATCACGGTCTGCGCCTTGAAGTCGGGGGCTTGCTTGCCGACGAGGACTGCCATGGGGGTACCTTCTGGGTTGGGCCAGCGGCGCGACCGCGGGATCCGGCCGATCCGGCCGGTGGGTGCGGCGCTGCTCTGGCGGTTGTGGAGCGTGGAATGGTCGGTCCACCCCGCAGGGGGAGGACCAAGGGACCCCTATAGAGCAGCGCGCCGGGACAGCCAAGCGCGGAGCCTCCGGCGCCGCCCGAGCCCCTGCCCCCCGGGCCACGGCGGGCCGCCCCGCCTCAGGTGCGCGGGCCGCGCGCCAGCCGGAGGATGCGCAGCGCCGCCCACAGGATCAGCGAGGCGATCGCCGCCCCGGCCACGAGATCCGGCCAGCGCGAGGCGGTCAGGGCCACCAGCCCGCCGGCCACGATCACGCCGAGGTTGGCGAGCACGTCGCTCGTGGTGAAGATCAGGCTCGCGCGCATGTGCACGGCGCCCCCGCGGTGCTGCAGCAGCAGGACCGTGCAGGTGGCGTTGGCGGCCAGCGCCAGGGCCGACACGCCAGCCATGGTGAACGGCTCCGGCGCGTGGCCCACCCAGAGCTTGTGGGTCACGGCCGCGTAGCCGGCCAGCGCCAGCCCAAGCTGCAGGATCCCGCTCCACAAGGCCGCGCGGTGCTGGGCCCTCAGGTCCCCGCCCACGGCGTAGAGCGCGATCCCGTACACGAACGCGTCCGCCCCCATGTCGAACGCGTCGGCCAGCAGGCCCGTCGACTCGCCGAACCACGCCGCCACCGCCTCGACCACGAACATGGCGGCATTGATGGCCAGCACCAGCCACAACGTGCGCGCCTCCGCGCGCGCGTGCGCGGCCCGGGTCTCGAGGGCGACCTGCGCGCAGGGTTCGCTGCTGACGGCACGCGCGCCCAGGGTGCGCAGCGCCTGGACCAGCGCGTCTGGCGGACCCTCGTGCACGACGGTGAGCGTGCGCGCGCCCAGGTCGGCGACCACGTCGGCCACGGCCGGCAGTGCGCGCAGCGCGCCCTGTGCCAGGGCCTCCTCGGCGCCGCAGTCCATGCCCGGCACGTGCAGCACGGTGCGGAGGCGATCGGGTACGGCTTCGCTCATGGCCAAGACGCTCGCGTGCGCGGACGCTAGCGGGGACGCAGCCGGCGCACCGCGGCCATGAGCGCCTCGACCGATGGCTCCTTGTGACGCACCTTGCCGCGCGCGTTGCCCTCGGCCAGCTCGTGGGCGTCGAGGCGCTGCCAGTCCTGCCACGTGACGAAGTCGATCCCGCGCTGGCGCAGGCGCGCCTCGATCGCGTCATGCCGCGGCGCGAGTGCCTTGCCCGCCTGCAGGTCTGCGACCATCCGCTCGACGGTCGCCTTGCTGTCCGGGCTGTTGGTGCCGACCAGCCCCGTCGGGCCGCGTTTGGCCCAGCCCACCACGTAGTGGCCCGGCCGCACCGGGCCGCCGGGCTCGCCCAGCACGCGGCCGTCGGCGTTGGGAATGATCCCCTTGCGCGGATCGAAGCTCATCCCGGGCACCGGCACGCCGCGGTAGCCGATCGCCTCGAACACCAGCTCCACGGGGAGCGTCTCGAAGCGGTCGATCGGCCTCGGCCGGGGCGTGCCGCCGGCGTCGGGCTCCAACCGGGCACACTGCACGCGCACCGCCGCGACCCGGCCGTCGCTGGCCTTCACTTCCACCGGCAGCACCAGGAACCGGCAGCGCAGCTTGCGCGCCCCGCCGCCCTCGCCCAGGCGCGCGCGCTCCTGCAGGAACGCCACGTTGCGCTGCGCGCTGCCCTTCTGCGTGGCCAACCACTCGGCGCTGTACGGATCGAGCTCGGCCTCGGCCGGCGCGACCACCACGTCCACGCCCGGCAGCTCGGCGATCTCCTCGATCTCCTTGGGCGAGAACGCCGCCTGGGCCGGGCCGCGCCGTCCCAGCAGGTACACCTCACGCACCTTGCTGGCGCGCAGCGCTGTCAGGGCGTGATCGGCGATGTCGGTGGTGGCGAGCGCCTCCGGATCCTTCAGCAGGATCCGCGCCACGTCCATCGCCACGTTGCCGTTGCCCACCACCGCCACGCGCGTGGCCGCGGCGAGGTCGAAGCTGCGCTCGCGGAAGTCCGGGTGGCCGTTGTACCAACCCACGAACTCGGTGGCCGAATGCACGCCCGACAGGTCCTCGCCGGGGATCCCCAGGCGCTGGTCGCTCTCGCAACCCACGGCCCACACCAGCATGTGGTAGTGCTCCTCGAGGTCGGTCACCAGCAGGTCGCGCCCGATCTGCACGTGGCCGAAGAAGCGGTATCCCGGCTGCTCCGCCACCTTCTGGTAGACCTTGACCACGGCCTTGATGTTCTGGTGGTCGGGGGCGACGCCGCCGCGCACCAGCCCGAACGGCGTCGGCAGCCGGTCGAACATGTCCACGCGGGCGTGGAGTCCGCCGACGCGGAACACCGCATCCGCGGCGTAGAAGGCCGAGGGCCCCGAGCCGATCACGCCCACCCGCAGCGGCCGCTGCTCCGTTCCCAGGTCCTGGGTCATGCGGCGCATGATGCCCGGCCGGGCGGGGCGGCCGCCACGAGGGAGTCAGTACCTGGGGATGCCCACCGTGGCCGGCAGGCTCTGCACGGGGATCGGCTGGCCGTAGAGCACTCCGGTCGCGGCGTCGAACGTGAGCAGTTCCGGCACGGGGTGCGAGCCGTCTTCGACCACGCTCACGCACACCGTGGCGCCGTCGGGCGTCGTGGCCACCCCCGCGGGGTAGCCGCCGTTGAACGGGACCGCGTGCACCGGGACCCGGTACCAGACGGTGAACCGCGTGGGGCTGTGCCGGTCCACGTCGATCCGGAGCAGCTCGCCCATCCGCCCCGCGTTGAGGTGCACGGACCACAGGGAGCGGCCCATGCGATCGACGAAGAAGTCGTTCTGCCCGTACCCACCCGAGGGGATCGCCGCGAACTCGGTGTCGGTGAGCGTGCTCACCACTTTCACCACGCCGCCGTTGGCGTACCCGAGGCTGAACGAACCGGGCGTGAACCCGTACTCCTGCACGTACACCCAGAGTCCGTCCGGGCTCATCTCCACGCGGTTGTGCGTGGCGAGGTTGTTGAGCAGCGTGACCACGCCGCCCACGGTGATCGGGATCGAACGGTGCGGCCGGCCGGGGAGGTTCAGGTCGACCACGCCCAGGGTGCAGGTGCCTGGGAACGTGACGGCCTGCTCCCCGTAGGCGATGTACAGCTTCGCGTTGTCGGGAGTGACGGCGAGGTCGATCGGCCCGGTGAAGATCGAGGTCGGGGAGCCGGTGATCGGCACCGGGATCGTGCCGATCTCCGTGTGGAAGGTCGTGCTGGTACGGTCGGCGTCGATCACCGAGATCGCGTTGTGCAGCGGCACGTAGAGGCGCCTGCCGTCGCGCTGCATGCAGCCGCGATAGCGGATGCCGCCGCTCACCGGAATGGTCGTGGCGACCACGATCGGCGACTGGGTGAGGTCGTAGACCACCACCTGGTTGCGCAACGAGCCGGGCTCGCACACGTACGCGAAGCGCCGGTCGGGGGAGAACGCGATGCTGCCGTTCTCGCTGTTGGTGAGGGTCTGCACCACCTGCCGGGTGCGCAGGTCCACGACGCTGATCGAGTTGGCGGTCTGGCGCTGGTTGCCGACCAGCACGACGGGCTGGAAGAGATCGACTTTGGTGGCATCGGTCAGGACCACGCCCGCCGCCAGGCCCGGGTCCAAGACGGCGCCTTGCACGTAGAGCGTGGTGCCGTTCAGCGCGAGCGGCAGAGGCGGAAGCGGAAGCGTACCGCTGAGCGGCAGCATCAGCGCGGCCGGGTGTGTGGCGTCGGCGATCAGCGTGCCGATCCCGGGCAGCACCAGGCTGGTACGTGCGGGCGAAAGGATCGCCACGTATGAGATCGGGAGGACGGGTGGGTCCACGAGTCCCAGCGAGCTGGGCTCGCCGGGGATCCAGTGCGACATCACGAAGCGCACCACGCGGCCGTGCGAGGCAGGCCGACCCCCGCCCAGGTCTTCGGCGGCGAGGGCCGGAGCGAGGCAGGCTGCCGCGACCAGAGGAGCGAGGAGCGCACGGCGGGTGGCGCGGACGCGGGACGAGGTCATGGTTGGATGGGCGGCAGGGAGGGGAGCGCCGGACGCATCGGGGCGGTGGACCAGGCGCCGGGACGAGAGCGTAGCGCCGCGCGGGGGTGCGCCGAGTCCTCACCTCACCCGCAGGCCATCCGGGCCGAGAGTGCCGCCCCCTCCAGGGTCGACGGCAGGCCGGTCGCGGTCCAATCCCCGCACACCAGGAGATTGGCAAGACCGGGCACCGGGCCCGGCGCCACGCGTGCCTCCGCGACCTCGGGCGTGAACTTCGCCGTGGCACGGGCCTCGCGCACCACCCGCACCACACCCGCCGCCGCGTCCGCCTCGGGGTAGTGGCGGCGCAGCTGGGCGCGGGCCGCGGCCTCGATCTCCGGCGCTGGCGCGGCGCCGAGTCCGGGGTCGCCGCCGGAGAGCAGGGCGAAGCGCTCCGCAGCGTCGCCGGGCCGCCGGCAAAGGAAATGGAACGGCGCCCCGTCGACCAGGGCGACGATGGGCCCCTCGTCCCGCGGCGCGGCCGTGGCCGGGAGCGTGAAGTGCGCGGTCACGATCGGTGCTCCCTCGAGTCGTGCAGCCGCGGGGCCGCACGCGCCCGGGAAGAGCCGCGCGAACCCGTGCCACGGCAGCGCCGAGACCACGGTCTGGTCGCGCCCGAGCGCGAGGGTCTCGCCATCGCCCAGGTGGAGGGTCTGCACCCGGCCTTCGGCGCACGTGGCCGAGACGACGCGTGCGTGGCCGCGCACGCTCACGCCGGCGGCGCGCAGCGCGCGCTCGGCCGGAGCGCCGAGGAGTTCCTGCCACGGCCGCGCCGCCGTCCAGATCGCCATGCCGCGCGCGCCGGAGCCCAGGGCCCGCCGCAGGGTGGCCAGGAAGAGCTTCGCAGACACCTCGGCCGGATCCGCGTTCATCACGGCACGGCAGAGTGGAGTCCAGAAGTACCGGCTCGGGTCGCCGTCCTGATGGTGGCGGCGCAGCCACGCAGCCAGGGGCTGCGTGGCGCGCACGGGCAGGAGCGCGGCCAGGCCGCCGCACACCAGGCGCAGGCGGCCGCCCAGGGTGAGGGGGCGGCAGCGCAGGGCTCCGAGCGGGAACCCCAGCACCGGATGCAGCGCGGGCAGACGCAGCTCACCGGCACGACCGCCCGGGTCGCGGAAGCGCACGCGCAGGGCCTCCGGCCGCGCGAAGCCGTCCTCGGTCCCGATCCGGCGCAGGAGGGTGCGGAATTCGGAGTAGCAGCCGAGGAGCACATGAGGGCCGTTGTCGAGGTCTCCGGCGAGCCGCGCATCCGGCCGTGAGAACGCGCGCCCACCCAGCCAGCCGCGTGCCTCCAGCAGGGTGACCTCGTGACCGCGCGCGCGCAGCGCGAATGCCGCGGCGATGCCGGCCACGCCGCCCCCCAGGACGTACGCGCTCATGCGTGGCCGCGCGCCACGGTGCGCGCGAGCAGCCAGAGCTTGCGCCACTGGGGCACGCGCGGAGCGTCGTCCATTGCGATCGCGCCGCCCCGCGCGGCAACGCGCTCCAGGAGCTCGCGGTACACCGCCGCCATCACCTCGGCAGCCACCAGGGCGCGCCCGGCCTGGCGCGGCCGCGCGGCCGCCGCGGCGGCGAAATGCTCGCGCGCGCGCGCCGCCACGCGGGCGACCGCGCGGTCCAGCGGTCCATCCGGGGCGTACGCCGTGGGCGGTCCGCCGCCGCGCAGCCACGCCGCGTCCACACCGCACGCGGCCAGGAGATCGCGCGGCAGGTAGATGCGTCCCTGCGCGGCGTCGGCGCGCAGGTCGCGCAGGACGTTGGTGAGCTGCAAGGCCACGCCGAGGCGCCCGGCGTAGCGTTCGGCCTCCGGCCCGTGGACCCCGAACACCGGGAGGCAGGCCAGGCCCACCTCGCCGGCCACCAGATGGCAGTAGTGCTCCAGCTCGGCCAGGGTCGCGTGGCCCTTGGGCTCGAGATCCATGGCCACGCCGCGCAGGAGCGCCTGCAGGTGGCGCAGGTCCACCCCGAACCGGTCCACGGCGAAGCGCAGCTCCTTGCCCACGGCGGTGCGTGGCGTGCCCTGCGCCACCCGATCCAGCTCGACCGCCCATTCGGCCAGCCGGGCGCGGGCCGTCCCGGCGTCCTTGGCCTCGTCCACCGCATCGTCGGCCACCCGGCAGAACGCGTAGATCGCGGTCAGCCCCCGGCGGCGTTCGCGCGGCAGGGCGGCGAACGCGAGGGAGAAGTTGGAGTGCGCCGCGGCGCGGATCCCCGCCGCTGCGGCTGCGCCATCGCCGTTCATCGCAGCGCCCTCGGAAGCCGGCGCGTGAGCAGCGCCGCGACCAGGGCGGCGGCATGGCCGGCCCTAGTCAGGCGGGTGCGCCGTGCCAGGACGTCGTGGCCGGCGGCCCGGATCCTCTCGACCACGCGCGCCGCCGCCTGCAGCACTGCGCGCAGTTCGAGGCGCAGGCGCCCGGGCACCGCGGCGGTCACCGGGAAGCCCTCGCGCAGGAGTCCGACCGTGCGCTCGAGCCAGTGGCGCACCAGGGCGCGCACCTGTGGCGTGGCGCAGTCGGCCCCAAGGTCCGCCTCGCGCACGCCGAAGCGCGCGAGGTCGGCCTGCGGCAGGTAGATGCGGTCGCGTTCCCGGAAGTCGGAGCGCAGGTCCTGGAGATGGTTGAGCAGCTGCAGCCCCGTGCACACCGCGTCGCTGCGCGCGTCGAGGGCGGCATCGGCCAGGCCGCAGACGCGCAGCACCAGGCGGCCCACCGGGTTGGCGGAGCGCCGGCAGTAGGCGAAGAGGCTGGCCTCGTCGTGGCGGTGCACTTCGAGGTCGGAGGCGAACGCGTCGAGTAGGTCGAAGAAGTGCGCCTCGGGCAGGTTGCGCTCGCGGATCGTGGCCGCGAGGTCGACGAAGAGCGGCACGTCGGAGCGGCCGCCGGCCAGGTGCGCGGCGAACGCCGCGCGGAAGGCCGCCAGGGCGCGGGCGTCGCGGGCCTCGTCCGCGAGGTCGTCGGCGATCCGCGCGAACGCGTAGATCCGGTGCAGGGCGGCGCGGTGGGCGCGCGGCAGGAGCCAGGAGCCCACCGGGAAGTTCTCGTAGTGCCTTGCGGCCAGCTCCGCGAAGTCGGCCGCGGATTCCGGGGGTGCGGACGTCACCGCGGCGCCGTCCCCGCCACTGATGGACGGAGACACTTCACTCGAAGAGGACGACACCATGGAACTCGATTTCGACGCCGAGACCCCGCTGCAGGACTTCGTGACCGTTCCGCCGGGGGTCTACCTCTGCCGTGTGGCCGAGGTTCGGGAGGGTAACACACGCGCCGGCGATGAACGCTGGAGCCTCCGCCTCGTGGTCTGCGAGGGCGAACACAACGGCCGGCAGGCCGCCTGGGACAACCTCGTGTTCTCGGCACGCGGCCTCGGCCGTGTGCGCCGGGTGCTGGCTGCGCTGGGCCTGCGCACGCAAGGCAAGGTGCGCGTGAGCCCGCGGGACCTGGAGGGCCGCCAGGCCTTCGTCGAGGTCCGCCCCGGCGAGTGGAAGGACCAGACCGGCACCACCGTGCGTCGCAACGAGGTGCCCTACGACGGCTATCGCCCCGTGAACGGCTGGCCCGACGAGCCGCGCAACGCCTTGCGCCGGGATCCCGATCCCGAGGAGGATGACCCGGAGGCAGACGGGGGGAACGGACTCGGACTGTGACGCGGGGCACGCGCCGGCTCGTGGGCGGCACACCCGCAGACCGTGAACCGCCTGCGATGCCCGAGGCCGCGCCTTCCTCCGCCGGGGATTGACGCCCGCGCCCGAGCTCGGGGATCCTCCCCCTCCGTCTCGGGTCCTGCCGGGCACTCCGGCGCCCGGGCCCAGGGGCTCTGCGCCCAGGAGGAACCATGCGGGGTTGCGCAATCGAGGTCGGGACGAAGGGAGGCGCGCGTTCTCGTTTCTCTCTCTCTCTCTCTCTCTCTCTCTGCCGCTCGCGCTCGCGGCGCTGAGTGATGCTGCGCGCGCGCAGGTGGGCGGCCATCGCCACATCGCCGACGAGATCCAGGGCGCCGGTGCCCTGCCCGCAAGCAAGCTCACGCCGCTCCTGAACAAGCCTGACGGACAGTGGAACCTGGGCGAAGGGTTCCCTGCGGATACCGGCGGCGTGCTGAGCCGCTCGAACCCCGCCCAGCTCAACCTCGGCCAGCCCCCCGACTACCAGGTCCAGAGCGGGGGATGGATCCCCACCGAGGACAGCGGGATCGTGCGCTGGGTAGGCCGTCTGCGGCCGGGTTCGGCTCAGCCGCCCGAGCCACCGGATCCGGACGCGGTGTTCGAGATCCGCGTACCCAGCGCGTGGGTGACGGACCCGCAGGCCGATCGCAAGAAGGCGCTGATCGTCGTGTGCGCCATCGAGACCTTCGGCCCCGTGGTGGAGGCAGAGGAACCCTACGCGCCACACAAGTACCCGGGTGATCCCGGGAACCCGGGGGCGGCCAACAACTACGGCCTCGGCCGGAGGCCCGGCCTGCCCGACCCCAAGAAGCTCATCGACCACGTCGAGACCAGCAACCCCAAGCCAGAGTACCGGATCGCCTATGCCTGGATCACGCCGCGCACCAGCTTCCAGCCGCTGGTGTTCCAGGTGCAGCGGCTCCGCGAGCTGCGGCGCGTCGTACGCCACATCCTCACCCAACCGCCGATCTCGATCCCCGACAGCGATGCCAACTTCGCGTACCTCATCAACGGCTACTCGATGGGCGGCTTCGTGACCCAGTGCCTCCTGATGCTCTACCCCGACGAGTTCCACGGCGGCGTGGCCTCGTCCTACACCCCCAACCAGCGCGGCCTCGTGGACGACCAGAACAGCCACGCCTTCGTGAGCGCGATGCTCGGACAGCTCGGCTCGGGGGCGGGCTACACCGCGCGCTCCGCGGCCGACTGGTCGATCTTCTGCCGCCTGGAGCAGACCGACTACCAGAGCCTCTCCCTGGTGAACCGCGTGGCCTGGGGACATCTCTACCGCCCCACCTACGTCCTGACGGGGGACGAGGACCCGGTGTCGCACGGGGCGGACTGGATGCCGATCCTGACCCAGAGCGCTGGGCCGGAGCAGACGTATCACTACGCACGGCTCCTGCCCGGGGGACCGCCGCAGGCCCGGCTCTACGTCTCCGTCTTCAGCAAGACCTGCCATGGCACGGAGCCCGGGCTGTTCAAGATCCCGACCTCGCCCGACGCCACGAGCTGGGTGGATGCCCAGGATCCCCAGGACGCGCTGCACTTCCTGCTGCCGATCGTCTGGAACGAGCGCGGCAAGTCCGCGCCCTCCGCGGGCAGCCCTGCGCTGCCGCGGATGGTGGGCAAGCACAGCTCCCTCGGCGTGCTCGAGCCACACGAGCACTTCAACACCAAGGCCCCGCGCGCGTTCACCGCGCCCAGCCCGGGACTGTTGAGCGAGGCCCCTGGCTTCCGCCGCCATGGCCACGGGCTCTTCCCCCGCGCCCTGCTGGCCGGAGTCGCGATCCCCGGCGAGGATCGCCACTCGATCTACGCGGGCAACGCCGACGGCACGATCTACCGCTTCAAGATGGAGACCCGGGGCACGGGCTCCGCGACGATCCAGCCGCTCGTGCAGCAGGCGGTGAGCCGCAACGCCCAGGGGGACGTGTACGAGCTGGGCGCGGGGATCCGCAGCCTCACCTTCGCCGAGGTGGACGGCAGCGGACCCGGGGCGGAACTCGTGGCCGCCACCCACCGGCGGATCGCGGCGTTCCGCCGCGACACGCTCCAGCACCTGTGGAGCCACGACCTCAGCAGCGTGCGATCCGGATGGGAGAGCCAGGGCATTGCCTGCGGCGCCGCAGACCTCCACCCGGCAGCCGGGGACGAAGTCCTCGTGTCCACGGTGCACGGCAAGCTCCTGATCCTCCAGGCCCAGGCGGGCGGGCTGACGGTCCTGGGGGAGCACGAGGACTGCGGCTCGGCGCCGGTCGTGGGACCCTCACCAGGGATGCGGCTCGGCAGCCAGACCGTGTTCACCAAGCCCGTCCTCGGCTGGTCGGCACGGGGGCATCTGTTCTCGCTGGAGCTGAACAGCTCGCTGCCCATGCCTAACCAGGGCCTGCTGGGCGCGGTGTCGGCGCTGCAGTATGGCGGCCTCGCCGACATGGCGTTCGTGCCCTGGCCCGGGGTGCCGGGCGGCCTCGCGCTCGCGGGGCTCTTCCTCCGCAAGCCCGCGGAGACCGGATCGATCCGGATCTTCGATCCCTCGACGCTGGACCTGATCACGCACTTCGGCGACGTGACCGCGCCGGAGGATCCCTACAACAAGGAGCAGCCGTTCTTCTTCCCGAACCTGCCGCGCGGCGGGACCTCGGTGAACCTGCGCTACGTGGGCGACGCGGGTCCCTCGGGCCCCTGTCTCGCCACGTCCTACAGCGGCGGTCTGGTGCTCTGGAACCTCGACGGGAGCACGCGGGCCGTGAAGAGCCTCGACTCGTTCCCACCGTTCCGCGGCGCGACGAGCCTGATCGTCGCCAACGTCGCTCCGGCGGCGGAGGGGGACGAGCTCGTGGTCAGCACCGCCGGCGGGCGGATCGGCTTCCTCACGCACTATGACCTCACTTACCAGCCGGGGACCGACCTGCAGCTGCCGCGGAGGTTCTGGAGCGACCCGGCCACGGGGCAGGTGTTCGAAGACCGCTGCACCATGTCGCTGGCGGGCACGTGGGCGCTGGCGGAGCAGGGGGACAGCGCCCTGCCGCACTTCGAGGCCATCGATCGTGCGGGGACGTGGTGGAAGGTGGACCGGATGACCGGGCATCCGATCGTGAGTCCGCCGCCCGCGGACATCGGGATCGAGGAGGTGCGGGGGTTGGTGTGGTCGGGGGCGGGGAATCCGCCAGTGCAAGGTCCCAAAGGCTCGAACTACCGGAAGACCTACATGACCGTCGGGCCCGTGTCGTTCCTGAGCCATGGGCCGTATGTGCATCGGCCCGAGGAGAACGATCCCCTCAAGTGGGACCTGGTCGACCCCGAGCTCGACCCGTTCTCCCCGCCCTACCCGCCCGACCGCCTGCTCTATCCCACGCTCTGGCGCGGTGGCTTCTGGATCTGCCCCAAGGGCGGCGGGGCGCGCACGTTCGGCGCCGCCCGCCATGCCGCGTGGTGGTCCAGCGGCCCCTATCCCAACCTCGTGTCCTTCGTCAGACTGGACAACCTCTCGGGTACCCCGAACGTGGCGGATGCCTGGAACTCCATGGGCACCTCGGTCGGCAACAGCAACCGCCGGCCTCCGCTCACCGGCCCCTACCGCGGCCTCCGCAGCGAGTTCAACCCCTGCGCGGTGAACAGCAACCAGAGCCTCGTCCTGGGTCGCGTCCATCCCGACCAGAACCTCCCGCCCCAGGTCATCCTCGTGGCCATGGGCGGCAGGGTCGTCGTCCTGGACGGCGCCACGGGCGCGATCCTGGCCGAGAGTCCCGATCTCGGCATCGGCGGTTGCGCCCTGGCTGTCGGGAACCTCGACGGCGATCCCCAGGAGGAGATCGTGGTGGCGCCCCTGTTCAGCAACAACGGCGCCGGTGGGGCGCCGATGCGCTCGTCCGTCTACGTCCTGAAGTACCACGACAGCGCGAATCCGACCCTGCAGCTCGTGAGCCAGCGGCCCGTGGGTACACCGGGCACGGCGCTCCCCGGCTACGGGGCCTGCGGCCTCGCCATCACCAACCTCGATGCGGATCCCGCCAACGAGGTCCTCGTGACCACGCTCCACGGCGAGCTCGTGGTGTTCCCATGCCCCGGCGGCAACCTCGGGACGCCTCTCCTACAGAACGTCTACGAGGGATCCCTGGGCGCCTACAACTCGATCCTGCTCGAGGACCGTGTCGCGCCGGCCGGCAAGCCCGAGCGGATCTACATCGCCGGTTCCGCGGGGATCCGGTGCTTCGTCGTGCAATGAACCCGCCACTCCTGCCCCTGAGGGAGACCGTCATGCGTCTGCTGCCCCTGCTCATGATCCT
>JADLFX010000009.1 GCA_020849665.1 Planctomycetota bacterium
CGTCACCGCGAAGCTGCTCGAGGAGGGGCGCCAGCGCTCCCAGGTGATGGATCACCTGGACCACCTCGTGAACGAGATCGGGCCGCGCCTCACCGGCTCGAAGCGGCTGACGCAGGCGCAGGAGTGGGCCGCGGCGCGATTCAGGGCCTTCGGCCTGAAGAACGTGCGCCTGGAGCCCTGGGGCACCCTGGAGGTCGGGTTCGACCGGGGCACGCACAGGGCCGTGATGCACGCGCTGGGCCTGCAGAAGGGCGCCGAGTACCCGCTCACCATCCAGACCCACGCCTGGACGCCGGGCACCAACGGCCCGAAGCGCGGACCGGCTCTGCTGCTCCCCGCCGACCAGGCCGAGTGGCAGGCGCTCGAGGCCAAGGCCAAGGGCGCGTGGTTGGTCCTGCGGGGCGGCACCAGCAAGGCGGTGGAGGAGTTCGCGCAGAAGGCCGGCGCCCACGGGGTGGTCCTGAAGGGCGGCGACCTCCTGCTCACCGGCGGCAACCACCGCACGAAGTGGGAACAGTGGCCCAAGGTCGTGATCGTCCGCCTCCTCAAGAAGGACTACGACGACCTGCGCGGCCGGCTCGACATCGGCGGCACGCTGGATCTCGAGATCGACGTGCAGAACCACTTCGTGAAGGGGCCGATCGAGCTCTGCAACGTGATCGCCGAGATCCCCGGCAGCGAGAAGCCCGACGAGCTGGTGATCGTGGGCGGGCACATCGATTCGTGGGACGGGGCGACGGGCACGACCGACAACGGCACCGGCGTGGCGACCACGCTGGAGGCGGCGCGCCTGCTCATGGTGGCCGGCGCGCAGCCCAGGCGCACGATCCGCTTCATGCTCTGGAGCGGCGAGGAGCAGGGGCTGCTCGGCTCGCGCGGCTACATCGAGAAGCACCCCGAGGAGAACGCGAAGATCTCCGCGGTGCTGGTCCACGACGGCGGCACCAACTACGTCGCGGGGATCCCGGCCACCGAGGACCTGCTGCCGCTCTTCGAGCAGGCGTTCGCGGAGCTGAAGGACCTCGATCCGGAGATGCCGTTCGTGATCCGCAAGGTGAACCGGCTGCCGTTCCCGATCGGCAGCGACCACGATTCGTACCTGATGGCGGGAGTGCCCGGCTTCTTCTGGGACCAGAAGGGCCGCGCCAACTACAACCACACGCACCACACGCAGCACGACACCTTCGCGGCGGCCATCCCGGAGTACCAGCGCCACAGCAGCATGGTGATCGCCCTGGGTGCGCTCGGCGTCGCGAACCTGCCCGAACTCCTGCCACGTACCAACCTGCCCAGGGGCGTGAATCCCGCCGCGCAGAGGCGGCGCCTGGGGGTGCAGCTGGTCGAAGGCACGCTCAGGATCGACGCCGTGAACGAGGACGGGCTCGCCCGCAAGGCGGGGATCGTGAAGGGGGACGAGATCGTCGCCGTCGACGGCAAGGCGGTGACCACGTTCGAGGATCTCGCCAAGGAGCTGAACGGCGGCGAGCCGGTGAAGAAGGTCAAGGTGCGCCGGAACGGCCAGTCGGTCGTGGTCGAGATCCGCTTCCCGGGCGCGAAGTGAGCGCGGAGGGCGGCGCCGGGGTGCGGAACCGCGCGCCCGGGCCGCCGGCGCGGTTCCGGGCCGACGGCCCCTGCGCCGTTGACGCAGGCGTTACCGAACCTTCGCGGCGGTCGGGATAGAGCGGCGTGGGCCGGTCCCGCGCTCCGGCCCCGGGCTGGCTCCGGCCCCTCCTTGGAGGAGTCCCCGCCGGCCCCCGTCCAAGCCCCCGCGCGCCAGAATCTCCTTTGGCCCGGCCCCGAACTTGCGGAACCTTCGTTCGGAACCGCCGTTCGAGCGCCCCGTTCCTCTGCTCGCCGCTGCTTCCGCACCGGCCCCTCGACCCAGGACTCCCGCGATGCATGCCGCGCCGCTCCGCCGCCTGATTTCCGTCCTCGCTCTCCTGCTCACCGGCGCCTTCGCATGGGTGCTGGGCCAGTCCCTCAAGGACGGCGAGGAGGCCCTGATCCAGCGCCGCTACGCCGAGGCGGTGCCACACCTGCGCAAGGCCTACGAGGAGGCCGGCGCCGGCGAGAAGGACCGAGTGCTCCTGCTCCTGGCCCGCGCGCTGTTCCTGTCGGGGAACAGCGCGGAGGCGGTGGCCGCCTACGAGCGGCTGAGCAGGGAGATCCCGGGATCGAACCTCGCCACCAAGGCCACGTTCCAGCGCGCGGAGGTCCTGGCCGCCAACCGGCGCTTCCAGGAGGCGGCCGTCCTGTACCGGGACGAGATCGAGCGGCTGGTCGGGATCGGACGCAAGGAGGAGATCGCGGCGACCTACCTCGGACTGGCCGAGCAGGCCCTCAACCGCGAGCCGGCCGATCACGCACGCGCGGTGCAGTTCTTCGACCTGGCGATCGACCTCGGGCTCTCGCCCGAGCGGGAACGCTCGGTCAAGCTCCTCGCCGCCGAGGCGCGGCTGAAGAGCAACCAGCTTCCGGACGCGATCCTGCGCTTCCAGCCCCTGGCCAAGACCCTCACCGTGGAGCAGGGCAGACGCCGGGCGATGCTCGGCCTGGGCCGCGCGCAACTGCGCAGCGGCGAACGCGGCAAGGCCCGCGTCACCTTCCAGGACCTGATCGCGCTGGGCAAGGAGGCCGCCGAGGCCGCCGAGGCCGCGTACGAGATCGCGCTCACGTTCCAGGTGCCCACCCCGGCCCCGGCCGAACTCGACCGCGCGGTGGCGGCGCTGGAGGTCCTGGCGCGCGACTTCCCCAAGCATGAGAAGGCCAGGGTCGCGCCGTTCCTGCTGGCGCAGTGCTACCAGCACGTCGGGCGCAGCGAGGCGGCGCTTGCGGCGCTGCTCGCGTTCCTCGAGGTGCCCGGCAACGAGGTCCTTCCCGAGGCGGCGCAGGCGCGCGCGATGGTGGGCGACGTGCTCGCCGCGCAGGCCAAGCCCGCGGAGGCGATCGCGGCATGGCGCGCGTACCTGAAGGCGCATCCGGCGCACGCCGAATGGGAGCGGGTGCAGCGCGCGATCGTGGACACCGAGTACGGCATGGCCCAGGCGGCCTTCGAGCGCGGCAAGGAGGCCGCCGGGGCGGAGCGCTTCGCCGAGGCGCGCCAGCGCTACGACACGTTCGCGGCCGCGTACCCGCTCGACAGCCGCAACCCGGAGATCCTCTACCAGCTCGGCGAGATGCTGGCCATCGAGGACCGGCACGACGCGGCACGCGAGGCGTTCGCCCGCTGCGTGAGCAAGTACCCCAATACCGAGTCCTCCAGCCACGCCCAGTTCCGGATCGGCGAGATCTTCGAGAGCAAGACCTTCAACTACCTCGAGGCGTTGCGCGCGTACCGCGCCGTCACCTGGGGCTCCTGGGCGGCCCATGCGCAGTCGCGGCTGCAGCGACTGGAGCGCAAGCACCTGGCGCTGCTCACCGCGCGCACGTACCGCACCGACGAGAAGCCGGTGTTCCAGATCACCTCGCGCAACATCGAGAAGCTGCGCGTGCGCGTGTTCCGGCTCGACCTGGAGACCTGGTTCCGCGCCACCCACGGGATCGCGGACGTGCGCGCCCTCGACATCGAGGTGATCGAGCCCGACCAGGTCCTGGAGAGCGTGGTCAAGGACTACAAGCCGTACGAGGAGACGCAGCGCGACCTGGAGATCCCGTTCCGCGAGCCCGGCGCGTACGTGGTGAAGGTCGACGACAAGGAGCTGGAGGCCACGACCATGGTGGTGGTCAGCGACCTCGCGATGCTCACCAAGACCTCGCGCCACGAACTCCTGGTGTTCGCCCAGAACACCAAGGAGAACCGCGCGGAGGCCGGCGTGCGCGTCGTGCTCTCCGACGGCGGCAAGGTCCTGGCCGAGGGCGCGACCGACCAGGACGGACTGTGGCGCTTCAAGGGCAAGGAGCTGCAGACCAGCGATCGCCTCGCCGTGTTCACGGTGAACGCCGCGGGCTCGGGCGCGTCGACGGTGTCGCTGTCCGGCCTCGGCTATGCGCCGGGGCTCACGCCCAAGGGCTACCTGTTCACCGATCGCCCGGCCTATCAGCCCGGACAGCTGGTGCACGTGAAGGGGATCGTGCGCGAGGTGAAGGACGGCCTCTACCAGCTGCCGGCGGCCCAGGGCTACCAGGTGAAGGTGTTCAGCGCCGGCGGCCGGCTCATGCTCAGCCGCGAGGTGGCGTTCACGCCGTTCGGCTCGTTCGCCCTCGACCTGCCGCTGCCCGCGGGCGCAGAGCTGGGCGAGTGGCGCGTGGCCGTGGACCGCGCCAATGGCGAGGGCGAGACCTTCACCGGCTCGTTCCAGGTGGCGCGGTACGAGCGGCCGCGCCTCGCCCTGCGCGCCGAGGCCAGGACCCCGGTGGTGTTCCGCGGCGAGCGCCTGCAGGGGCGGATCGTGGCGAAGCACTTCTTCGGCGAGCCGGCCGCGGGCAAGACCGTGGCGCTCACGCTCTACCTGCCCGACGGCCGGCAGGTGCCGCACGAGGCGCAGACCAATGCCGCCGGCGAGGTGCCGTTCGACTTCGACACCAAGGACTTCGCCGAGGAGGCGCTGGCGGTGCTCGACGCGATGGCCGTGGAGGACGGCGCCCGCACGCGGCTCACCGTGCCGGTGGTGACGACCGAGTTCACCGCAGCGCTGAGCATGCTGCGGCCGGTGTTCCTCACGGGCGAGAACTTCGACGTGACCATCAAGCTCCAGGATCGCGCCGGCAAGCCGCTGGCCAGGCCGGGCGTGGCGCGCCTCTACCGGATGGAGCGCCGGCACGGCCGGGTGACCGAGGTGGAGAGCGCGCGCAAGGACTTCGCCAGCGCGGCGGAGACCGGCGTCGCCACCGTGTCGTTCGCGGCGGACAAGGGCGGAGCCCATCGCGTGCGCATCGAGGCGAAGGACCGCTTCGGCACGCTGGTCACGGCCGAGCTGGACCTGGAGATCTCCGGCAAGGACGACCAGGTGAAGCTGCGCCTGCTCAGCGACCGTCAGGAGGGCCGCGTGGGGGAGACCCTGCAGGTCAAGGTCGTGAACCGCGTCGGGCCGCGCCTGGTCCTCGAGACCCTGCAGGGGGATGGCGTCCTGGCATGCAGGCCGCGCATCCTGCCCGAGGGAGAGTCCACGATCGCGCTGGCGCTCGAGCCGCTGCATGCGCCGAACTTCGCCCTGGGCCTCGCCATGATCGACGGCGACAAGCTCCATCTGGCCGAGCGCGACTTCGTCGTCGCGCGCGACCTGCGGGTGAGCGTCGAGGCACCGGCGGCGGCGCAGGCGCCGGGCAGCGAAGTGGAGCTGGTGGTGCGCGCCCTGGACCCCAGGGGCCAGCCGGTGGAGGGCGAGTTCGCCCTGGCGATGGTCGACGAGGCGCTGCTCGCGGCCTACCCCGAGCAGACCGCGGCGATCGGACCGTTCTTCTATGGTCGCCGGCGCGAGACCCAGTTCCGCACGGTGTCGAGCTGCACGTGGTCGTTCCGCGGCGAGGCGCGGCCCGTGCCGCAGGAGATCCTGGCCGAGGAGCGGCGCCAGGAGGAGCGCAAGAGCGAGAGCCTCCGGGCGCTCTACGCGGAGACCCGCGGGCCCGCGGAGGAGGTGCCACAGGGCCAGGTCGCGGGCGAGCCCGGCCAGGATGCCTTCACGGGCACGGGGTGGAACCAGGTTCAGGGACTCGGTGGCGGCGGGGCCGCCAAGCTGGGTGGCCGCTCCGCGGCGCGCAACGCCCCGGGCAGTGCCGGGCCGGCCACGCCCGGCCCCGCGGGGCGGCCCGGCAGCGCGCGGCAGGCGCGGGGCGGCGAGAGCCGGGACAAGAAGCTCGACGAGCAAGTCCTGAAGGACGCCGAGGGGGCGCAGATCGTGGACTCGATCGAGTCGTCTGGTCTCGGTCAGGACGCCTACTACCTGGGCCGGCCGAAGGGCAATCCCGCCTACCGTTTCGCGCCGCCCACCTGGGAGGCGCAGATGGGCCTGCCGATCTCCGGGCTCCTTCCCTTCGCGCTGGATCCGGCCGCGCCACTGGACCGCCCGCGTACCGACTTCTCCGAGACCGGCGCGTGGCTCTCCGCGGTCGTCACCGGCAAGGACGGCGTGGGCCGCGCCAAGGTCAAGCTGCCGGACAGCACCACGGGATTCGCCGTGGTGGCGCGCGGCGTGACCGCCGACACCTACGTGGGCGAAGGCCGTACCGCGCTGCGCACCGTAAAGGAACTCCAGGCCGCGGTCGTGGCACCTCCCGCGCTGGTCGAGGGCGACCGCACGACCCTGCGCGCCCGCGCCCACAACCTGACCGACCAGGAGGCCTCGATCGCGCTGCGGCTGCACACCAAGGCCGGTGAGGCGGCACGCGAGGAAGCCCACTCCCTGGCGGCCAGGCCGCGCCAGGAGGTGGAGCACGGCTTCGCGCTGACGGCCAGCTCGGCCCGCGACCTCGAGGTGGAGCTCGCCGCCGAGAGCGGCGCGCGCAGGGACGCGGTGCGCCTGACGATCCCGGTCGAGCCGTTCGGCATCGAGATTCGCGACGGCCACTCGGGATCCACCACGCAGGGCGACGCGTTCACGCTCTCCTTGCCCGAGGGGCGCGAGTACACCCGACTGTGGATGGCGATCGAGCTCGGCACCTCCTCGGGCGCCGACCTCGTGGCCATGGCGTTGGGCAGCGGCTGGCGGCCCTGGAACTGCGTCCAGGTCGAGTCCACGCACCGGGCCCAGGCCAGCCGGGCCTTCGCGACCGCGCTGGTGCTGGAGTACCTGGAGCGGGTCGGCACCGGCAACGCCGCCGACCTGGCCCGCCTGAAGAGCGTGCTGCACGCCGCGGTGAACAGCCTCTCGTCGAGCCAGTTGGCCGACGGCGGCCTGCCATGGATCGGCGTGAAGAGCGCCGACGTGCGCAGCACGGCGCAGTCGGTGCTGGCCCTGGCGCTGGCGCGCCGGCGCGGGATCGTGGCGGCGCAGGATCCGCTGCACAAGGCGTGCGAGTTCCTGCTGCGCAGCCGCAGCGGCGACGCGCGCGACCGCGCGCATGCGGCGCTGGCGCTGGCCATGGCCGGACGGGCGCGCTTCGAGGATCTGAACGCGTTGCATCGCCAGCGCGCCACCCTGGACCTCGAGTCGCTCGCGCGGCTCGGTCTCGCGTTCGTCGCCAGCCAGCGCCAGGACCTGGGGCGCGAAGTCGCCGAGGTGCTGCGCGGCAAGCTGGCGCTCTCGGCCAAGGCCAACTTCGCCACGGTCGAGGCGGTCGGGCTGGCCGGCGCGACGCTGCTGCTCCTGGATCCCAAGGACCAGGACGGTGCCCGCGTGGTCGAGTGGCTGCGCGGCCAGCGCCAGGGCGTGTCGTACGGCACGCCCGAGGCCACGGCCGCGGCGCTGTGGGCCCTGACCGCCGCGGGCGGCACGGAGCGCGGCGCGGCCAGCAACGCCGAGGTCCGGGTGCGGGTGAACGGCCAGGACCTGGCCACCGCGCCGGACGTGGCGCGCCAGCCGCAGCTGCGCTTCGAGGTGCCCGCGCAGTGGCTGAAGGAACGTGGCAACCACGTGGAGATCGCCGTGCAGGGGCAGGGCCGCGTGCACTACGCCGCGGTCCTGAACGGGTTCGCCAAGGGCTTCCGGCCCGAGGATCGCAACCAGCGCCTCGCGCGCGTCGGGCGGAACTACGAGCCGGCGTTCCTGCGCCATGACAACAAGGTGATCCAGCCCGGCTTCAGCACCGTGGCGGGCCGCATCGAGAGCTTCGTCAATCCAGTGACGGCGCTCGAGGTCGGCAAGGTCGCGCGCGTGACCACCACGCTGCGCATCGCCGACGACATGCGTGCCGCGCTCACCCCGATGGTGGTCGAGGAGCCGATCCCGGCGGGATGCACCGTGCCGCGCGAGTCGATCCAGGGCAGCTTCGACCACGTGGTCGTCGAGCCGCAGCGCCTGACCTTCTACTACCGCGAGAACCGCGGCTACGACGACGTGCGCTACGAGCTGCAGGCGCGCTTCCCGGGCGAGTACCGGGCCCTGCCCACCAAGGTGTACGGGGCCGAGCGCCCCGACCTCGTGGCGCACGGCGAGGCGCGCGCGCTGAAGGTGCTGCCGCGCGGCGAGCCGACCCCGGACGCCTACCGGCTCACGCCAGACGAGCTCTACCAGCTGGGCAAGGCGCTCTACGACGCCGACCGGCTGGAGGAGGCTGGCAAGCACCTCGATGCCCTGCTCAAGGGCTGGAGCCTGCACGAGCACGTGTTCAAGGACGTCGCGCGCATGATGCTCTTCGTGTCGGTGGCGCGGAAGGACAGCGCCGCCACGGTGCGCTTCTTCGAGGAGCTGAAGGACCGCTTCCCCGACCTGGTCATCCCCTTCGACAAGATCGTGGCGGTGGCGCGCGCGTACCTCGACCTCGGCGAGTTCGAGCGCGCGCTGATGGTGTTCCGCGCCACGGCCGAGGCATCGTTCCTGAAGGAGGCGGCGGTGGCCACGACGCTCGAGCAGCTCGGGGAGGTGAAGGCCTCGCTGCGCTTCCTGCGCCGCCTGCTGCTCTCCTACCCGGATCTGAACACCATGCGCGGCTCGCTCTACGGCGTCGGCCAGAAGCTCGCCTCGTTGGCCGCGCAGATGCCGGAGGGTACGCCGCCCAACGACAAGGTCGGCACGCGTGCCGAACTGCGCGCGCAGGCACTGGCGACGCTGCGCGAGTTCCTGGTGCTCTACCCGGACGACTCGATGGCCGAGGAGGTGTCGTTCGCGTACGCCACCACGTTCCTGGAGGCCCGCGACCACCGCGCCGCCCTGGCCGCCTCCGGGGCGGCGCTCCAGCGCTACCCGGGCACCGTGTTCGAGGACGAGTTGCTCTACGCCCAGGGCTACTGCCACTTCGTGCTGGGCGAGAAGGAGAAGGCGTTCGCGATCCTGCAGCGCGTGGCCGAGGGCGAGTTCCCGCGGCCGGGCGGCGGCAAGGGCGCAAGCGAGAACCGCTATCACGCGATCTACCTGCAGGGCCAGATCCACCACGCCCTCGGCGAACCGGAAAAGGCCCTGGCGGCCTACGAGAAGGTGAAGGACCGGTTCAGCGACGCGGTCGAGGCCAGCGAGTTCTTCCTGCGCAAGGCGCTGAGTCTGCCCGAGGTGACCACGTTCGCGCTCGCCGACAAGGTCGAGGTGCCGGTGTCGTACCGCAACGTCAAGGAGGTGGAGGTGAAGGTCTACCGCGTGGACCTGATGCGCCTCTACCTGCTGGAGAAGTCCCTGAACGACATCCGCGGCGTGCAACTGCACGGCATCCGGCCGTACCAGCAGGCCAAGGTCACCCTCGGCGAGGGCCGCGACTACCGCGCCAAGGAGAAGAAGCTGGAACTCGAGCTCAAGGATCCGGGCGCCTATCTCGTGGTGGCGCGCGGCGACGACCTGCTGGCCAGCGGCATGGTGCTGCGCAGCGATCTGAAGATCGAGACCCAGGAGTCGCTCGACGTGGGTCGCATCCGCGTGAATGTGAAGCGCAATGACGAGTTCCTCGCCGACGCCCACGTGAAGGTGGTGGGTTCGGTGGACGGTCGGTTCCGCAGCGGCGAGTCGGACCTGCGCGGCGTGTTCGCCGCGGATGCCCTGGTCGGGCAGGCCACGGTGATCGTGAAGAAGGGCGACGAGTACGCGTTCTTCCGCGGCACCGGCCTGCACCAACCGGCCGCCGCGCTGCCGCAGATCCAGGCGCGCCAGCAGATCCAGCAGGCCCAGCAGAGGGTGCCGGCGAGGGTGGTGCCCCAGCAGCAGGTGTTCGACGCCCTCAACCAGAACATCAATCTCAACAGCGACAACCGCGCGCGGCAGATGAACTGGCTGCAGAGCGAGGTGTTGAACAAGCAGCAGAAAGGCGTCGAGGTCGGCCGCACCAAGGAGTGAGGATCCTGGCCACCAAGATTCGTGAGCCCCTTTCCCAAGGGGGTGCGAGGCGGCGTGGCCCCTTGGGATGGTGTTTCCTCAAATGTGGGTGGCCAGGATCGGTCCATGGCATGGCGGGTTCCGGCGCGGCATGATCCCCGCGCGATCCGCCCCACCCCCAGGGCTCGATCGAGCCACTGCTCCTGGAATCTCCCGTCACTCCATCTGTCGACCATCGCTGGCGCCGGTGGACCCCGGTGCTCGCCGCGGCGCTGCTGGCCCTGCACGCCGCGATGCTGGCGAGCCTGGCCGGCGTCCTGCCGTGGACGGTGGACGAGCGCTTCTGGCTGCATGCGGGGCGATACCTGCGCGAGACCGGGGAGTACCAGCCGGTGCAGACCTGGCTGCATCCCCCGCTGGTCTTCCTCGCGAGCCAGCTCGGCGCGTGGCTCGGGGCCCCGGCCGGCGACCTCGATGCCTATCGCGTGGTCGGGCGCCTCGGCGTGATCCCGTTCGCGCTCGCGACGGGTGCCCTGGTGTTCGTGCTGGCCCGGCGGTGGTTCGGGCCGGGCGCCGGGCTCGCCGCTCTCGTCCTGCACGTGTGCAATCCGGCGATCCTCTCGTTCGCGGCGCTGGTCGGAACCGACCTGGCCGTGTGTTCCGGCGTCCTGCTGGCGCTCTGGCTCGCGGCGCGCTGGTGCGAGGCCCCTGGCTGGGGCCGGCTCCTGGCGCTGGGCGGGGGACTCGGCCTCGCCCTCGCCACGAAGTTCACCGCGCTCCTGCTGGTGCCCGCACTGCTCGTCGTGCTCGCGGTCGCGCTGGCGCGGGGGCTCGAGCCACGCCTGTGGTGGACGCTCGCGGGGAACGCCAGGACCCGGCTGCGCCGCGCCGGCGACGGCGTGCTGGCCGTCGTGGTCGTGGGCGCGCTGGCGCTGCTCGTGCTGCACGCCGGGTACGGGTTCCCAGGCGGATACCGGCCGCAGGAGGTTGAGCCGCACCATGCGCCGCGCTCGGCCGTGTTCCGGGCCCTGGCCGGGAACGAGGGTCTCGCTGCGCTGGTGCGGCTCCTGCCCGCGCCCTTCGGCCGCGGCCTCGACGTGCAGGTGCTGCAGCGGGAGTCTGCGCTGCCGAGCGCACTGGGGGAGCACCTGCTGGCGACGCACCCGCTGCACCTGCCGGTGGCGCTGCTGCTGAAGCTGCCGGTCGGGTTCCTGCTCCTGCTCGTGGCCGGCCTCGTGCTGCGGCGGCCGGCGTTGCCGAGGCACGCGGCGGTGCAATGCCTGTCCGTGGCCGCGGCCTTCGGGCTGGCGTTGGCGCTGGTGCCGCCGTCCGGCTCCGGCCTGCGCTTCGCGCTGCCGATCGTGCCGTTGCTCGCGGTGGTCGCCGGACGTGGCATGGTCGCGCTCCTGGGCCGAGGTCCGCTCGCCCGGGCGTCCGCCGTGGCCGGGCTGCTCTCCCTGCCCGCCGTCGCGGCGTGGGAGTGGCCGGCGTACGAGTCGTCGTTCAACGTGCTGGCCGGGACGCGGCCGTACCTGTGGGTCGCGGACCAAGGCTTCGGCTGGCCGGGTGCCGACGGCCCGGGTCCGTGGCGCGACGAGTTGGAGCGGCGCCATCCGGACGCGGAACGCGTGCACGCGACAGGCGGACCCCGCCTGGGGCTGCTCCGCGCCTTCGGCCGCGACCTGGCGCCGCCCGACCCGCGCGCGCCAGGCCGCGTGCATCACTGGCTGCGGCGTTTCGAGCCAGTGGCGCGCTTCGGCCCGTGGTTCGTGTTCCGGGTGGACGCCGGCGGCTTCGCGCGCCGCGTCGGCGCGGACCCTCGCGGTCGCACCGAGCTGGCCGTCGCGCTGCTCGGCACGGCCGAGCCGGAGCAGGCGCTGCCCTGGCTCGAGGGCAACCCGGATCCCGACGTCCCGCGCGTACGCGCCGCGGTCGCCGGGCTCCGCGCCGGCCGGCGTGACGATGCGGAGCTGGGCGAGCTGCTGCTCGCGCTCGGACGCGGGGACCTCGTGGCGCGGATGCCGGAGCAGCCCGCCTTGCTGCGGGCACGGGGCTGCCTGCAGGAGGGCCGGCCTGCGGAGGCCGTCGCCGCGCTCGAGGCCGTGGCGGGCGCGCGCGCTCTCGCGGTGCCGGAGGCCCTGCACCTGGCATTCGCCTGGCGCGAGCTCGGCGCGCTCGCGCGCGCCGCCGAAGTGCTGGAGCGGCATGCCCCGCCCCCGGGGACACCCGAGGCCGAGGCCTTCCGGCGCGCCGGCGCCGAGCTGCGCTCGGCCGAGGCCGGCATGCGGCAGCTGCGCCTGGAGGGACGCTGAGGCGCGCGCAGGCCCGCGGCCTCGCATCGTCGCGGGACGCCGCACACAATGCCGCCCCCGCCGCCATGGTCCGTCGCGCCCACAGTCCCCGCCGGCAGCCCGCGCTGACCTGCACCCGCCGCCTGCGCTTCTGCGCCGGCCACCGCATCGTCGGCCACGAGTCGAAGTGCCGCTGGCTGCACGGTCACGAGTACGAGGTGCGCGTCACCGCCCGTGCCCCCCGCCTCGACCGGGTCGGGCGCGTGATCGATTTCGGGGTGTTGAAGGAGCGCGTGGGGGGGTGGATCGACGCGCACTGGGACCACCGCCTGATCCTGTTCCGGAACGACCGGGTGTTCCGCGCCGCCCTCGAGGACCACACCCCGGTGTTCGTGCTGCCCGTCAACCCGACGGCGGAGAACCTCGCGCACTACCTGCTGACCGTGGTCTGCCCCAAGGTGCTGCGCGGCACGGGCGTGAAGGTCGAGCGCATCGAGCTCTGGGAGACCGAGAACGGCCGCGCCGAGGCCATGTGGTGAACGAAGGCGCCCCGGCCCGTTCGTGCCGGGCCTGCGCCGGACGGGCCGATCCTGGCGCCGCGCTTCCCCCGATCACTCGACGAGCAGCGTCCAGCGCCGTTCGGATTCCAGCACGCCGGCATCGTCCTTGAGGACCCAGGGCAGCGTGTCGCGCGCCACCTTGGTGGTGTCGCGCACGCGGCACACGACCACGTACGTGCCTGGCTTGCGCTCGCGTACCGGGACCTTCCACTGCACCTGCTTGCCGGCGTTGAACACCACCCAGTCGGGCTCGCCGGCGATCGGGGGCAGCGCACCGCGCTCGGCCCGATCGCGGCGTGCGCCCTGCGGCTCGGGGCGCTCGGCCGGAGCCTGCGCCTTGGGCAGGACCCAGAAGCGCACGTCCAGGCCGTGGGTGCGCGGGCGCAGCACTTCCACGGTGAGGGTGGGGGCCGGCTTGCTGCGCAGGGTCGAGCCCGGCTCGGGCTTCGCGCCGTCGATCGGATCGACGCGCCGATGGATCGCCAGCACCACGGCCTCGCGGCACACCGCGCAGAAGTAGCGGCCGTGCTCCATCACGCAGCCGCCGGTCGTGGGCTTCCACGCACCGCGCTGCATCCCCGCGGCGCCCTCGTACACGCCGATTCCCGGCGCGCCGGCCTCGATCCAGTGGCGCCAGGGCACCGTCTTGGGATCGCCGCTGCCGGCCACGTTGATGCTGTCGGCCGTGCGGCCACGATGCACCTGATCGATGTACTCGTCGGCGAGGCCGGCGAATGCGTGACCCCACTCGTGGATCACCGTGTCGTCCTCGCGCCCGCCGATCACCGCCACGCCGCCGCCACCCGTGCCCAGCTGGCCGGCCTTCACGAACACCACGGCGAGGCCCTCCGCTTCCGGGATCTCGCCGAGGATCCGCTGCACCGCGCCGCGGTCCACGGTCGCCTGGCCGTGCACGTTGGGCAGCATCCGGCCGCCGAGCGCCGTGTCGTACGTACGGCCGAAGCCGTCGATGCCGTCCTCGCGGCTGACCACGCTGGCGCGCCAGAAGTTGTGGTAGCCGAGGTACTCCTCGAGCACCGGGTCGCGGGCGAAGTTCTTGGGCAGCGTGCGCGCGATGTCGTCGAAGGCGTTCAGCTTGTCGAGCATGTACCCGTCGCCCATCACGACGATGTCGATGCGGTTGGCGCTCGGCCCGTTGTCCAGGAGGGGAGCCCGGCCGAGGAAGGCGTTGCCCTGGGCCCGCAGCGCGGCCAGCTGCCCCGCCGCGGTCTTCGGCCAGCGCTCGGCGATCTCGCGGTACAGCGCCCTGGCCGCCGTGTAGTTGGCCTTGGCGACGAGATCCTCGGCGCGGGTGAAGGCCTTGGCCGCCGCCGCCTCGTCGCTCTGTGCCGCGAGCGGCGTGGCGAGCGAGACGGTCAAGGCGAGCGCGAGCACGAGCGTGCGGCGAGCGGGCCGTGCGATGGTTGGCATTGCGCTGGCTCGCATGCCGCTGGTTCGCAAAGCGCTGGTTCGCATGGCGATGGGTCTCCCGTCAACGGCGGGTGGGGCGCGTGGTGGTGGGGGCGAAGGTCCAGTCCGGGAATGCGGCCTGCGCGGCGCCCGTCCGGCTGCGCAGGTCGGAGGCGCCTCCGACATCCGGCCAGAGCGGCATCTGCAGGCCCCCCGTGCGTTCGAGTTCGGCGAAGAGTGCGGCGCGCAACTCCTGGGCGCGCGCCCGGTGCGCCGGATCGCGCACCAGGTTGCGCGTCTCGTGCGGGTCCTCGACCAGGTCGTAGAGCTCGTCGGTGTCCCAGAGCCCGTGGCAGCGGACCAGCTTGTAGCGCTCGCCGCGCAGGGCGTGCACGGTCGGCGTGTGCGGGAAGTTGCGTTCCCAGTAGTAGGTGTAGACGAACGACTCGCGCCACGGCACGGCCTCGCCGCGCGCCAGGGGCAGGAACGAGCGCCCGTCCATGGCCTCCGGCGGACGCACGCCGCCAGCGTCGAGGAAGGTCGGCGCCAGGTCGAGGTTCAGCACCAGCCGCTCGACCTCGGTGCCCGGACGGATCGCGTCGGGGCAGTGCGCCAGCATCGGCACGCGGATCGACTCCTCGTATGCCACGCGCTTGTCGATCAACCCGTGCTCGCCGAAGAGGAAGCCGTTGTCGCCGGTGAACACGATCAGCGTGTGCTCCAGCAGCCCGCGCTCGCGCAGGTGCCCGACCAGCCGCCCGACCGAGTCGTCCACGGCGAGGAGCGTCTCGCAGTAGCGCCGGTAGTACGCACCCACGTCGAGTCCCTGGTGGTAGGCGAAGTCGACGCCGTGGTGCGAGTTGCGCTGGTTGGTCACCCACATCGGGTGGTTGGCGCGGCGCTCGGCGTCGTCGGCCATGGTCGCGGGCGGTGTCCACGGCCTGGCGGCGTAGCGGCCGCGGTGGCGCTCGGCCGGAGCGAAGTCCGCGTGCACCGCCTTGTGCGAGAGGTAGAGGAAGAACGGCTTGCGGCCGTCCTGCCGCGCCAGCCATGCGAGCGCGTACTCGGTCAGCTCGTCGGTCACGTAGGTCTTCGCGGGCACGCGTGCGCCGTCCACGTTGAACCCGCGCCGGTTGGGCGCATACGTGCCCTGGCCGCGGAACGACACCCAATGGTCGAATCCCGGCTGCGGGGCATCGCTCTCGTGGCCCATGTGCCACTTGCCCACGAACGCCGTGGCGTAGCCCGCACGCTGGAGATGCTGCGGGAAGAACGTCGTGCCGGCCGGCACCGGTCGGTTGTTGTCGATCACGCGATGCCGGCTCGGGTAGAGCCCGGTGAGGATCGACGCGCGGCTGGGCGAGCACAGCGCGGTGGTCACGAACGCGTTGCGGAAGCGCGCCCCGCCGCGCGCCAGCGCATCGAGGTGCGGCGTCTCGATCCAGGGGTGCCCGGCGAAGCCGAACACGTCGTGGCGCAGGTCGTCCACCAGGATCAGGACCAGGTTGCGCTGCGGGACGGCGGCGGGGCGCGGCGGATCCGGCGTCTGGCCGTGCAGGACCGAGGCGACGAGCGCGAGCGCGAGGGGCGCGAGGTGCATGGCAGCGGCATGCTAGCGGCCCGGCCGGCGGCGCGGATCCGGTTGGCACGCGGGCCGCGCCAAGGCCTCCCCCCGCCCTCAGGCCTTCACCGCCACGATGTCGAGCATGGGTGGCGATACGAACACCGAATCGCCGCGCCGGGTGCGCTCGTCCCACTCGCGGTGGAACGCCTCGTGCTCGGCCCGGGTCAGGTAGCCGGTCTCCACCAGCTTGGGCGTGAAGGTGCGGAAGAAGGTCCCCGGCCACTCCCACAGGGCCTGCCCGGGGCGTGTGCAGCGCACCAGCGGCGCCACCCGCTCGACCCGCAGGCCGTGGCGCTCCAGGAGGAGCGGCAGACGCAGCCCGATCTCCGGGTCGCCGCCGTGCGCGCGCCAGCTCGCGGCGACCGCGTCCACCACGCGCGCCAGGGTTGCCGAGGGCGGCGCCAGCGCCAGGGCGAGGTAGCGGTAGTAGTCCTGGATCGCGAAGCGGCCCCCGGGCGCCAGGGCCCGGGCCACGCCGCGCACGACGGCCTCGGGATCGGGCACGAAACAGAGCACCCAGCGCGCGTAGGCGAAGTCGAACGCGGCGGCGGGCAGGTCGAGGGCCTGTACGTCCATGCAGCGGGTGGTCACCCCGGCGGGCTGCCGGCGCGCCAGGGCGTCGAGGAAGCGCTGCGAGGCGTCCACGGCGAGCACCGAGCCGCGTGGGCCCACGATCCGCGCCAGATCCTCGCTCGCGTAGCCCGGGCCGGCGCCGACGTCGAGCACGCGCTGGCCGGTGGCAAGGCCGGCCTGCTCCCAGAGGGCGAAGGCCTGCGCGCTCCAGAGCCGGTGCTGGAAGCCCAGCCGTTCCAGCTCGGCCGCGTCGGTGCCCAGGACGTACTCGCTCTCATTGCTCATGGGTCAACCTCTACCATCGGGTCCGTCGCGATGCTCATGCGGCCGGCTCCTCCGCGCCGCTCATGCCCGCGCTCACCGCGAAGCGCAGCGCCTCCTGCATGGACATCTGTACCGGGTGCACGCGGGTGCGCGCCACCAGCAGGGTGTAGCCGCCGAACGCGTAGCTGAGCGGCACGAACACCGCGACGGTGTCGCGGTCGGCGAGGCCGTTGCCGGTGCGGCCGAGATCATCGCGCGTCACCAGCCCGAGCAGCGCCACCCCGTCCTGCAGCTCCACGCGCACCACCTGCTGGAACTTGCCCTGCTGCGACTGGGTGAAGAACGCCACCATGTCGCGCAGCATCTGGTAGAGCCCCTTCACGAACGGGATCCGCTGCAGGGCCTGCACGCCCATCTCGTAGAGGCGCCGTGCCAGCCATGCACTCAGCACGAGGCCGACGAGGAACACCAGGACCACCGCGGCGGCGATGCCGATCCCCGGGACGTAGGGCAGGCCGGGCAGGTGGGTGCGGAAGAGGCCGCCGCAGATCTCCTCGGCCCAGGCGAGCACCGCGTACACGATGTACGCGGTCAGGGTGAGGGGAACGACCGCGAGCAGTCCGCGCAGGAAGATCCGCGAGAGGTAGCGCATCCGAGCCCTCCGTGGCCCGCATTGTGCCGTCCCGGAGGGCGCGGCGCCCTCGCGCACCGCGCTGGTTCCGGCGTGTTCCGGAGTGTTCCGGCGCCGCGGCCGGGCGGTTCAGCGCCCGGTCTTCACCGGCAGCGGCGGCCGCACCGGCTTGGGCTTCGGCCGCTCCTGGATCGCCTTCATGACCAGCTCCACCGCCTTCTCGAGCTGCGCGTCGCGCCCGGCCAGGATGTCCTGCGGCTCGTTCTCGACCTCGAAGTCCGGATCCACGCCATGGCCCTCGATGGTCCACGCGCCCTGGTCCAGCTCGGTGTTGCCGAACTCGGGCACGTTCACGATGCCGCCATCCACCAGCGTGCCCCGGTTGGTGATCCCGACGATGCCGCCCCACGACCGCTTGCCCACCAGGGGGCCCAGGCCGGCGCGGCGGAACATGGCCGGGAAGATGTCGCCGTCGCTGGCGGAGTTCTGGTTGAGCAGGCAGACCAGGTGGCCATGGAATACGCCGTCGGGGTACGGCGTGAAGCCGGTGGTGCGTCCGAAGGTGCCCATCAGCAGCACCCGGCGCAGGCGCTCGATCACCATGCGCGAGATGTTGCCTCCGCCGTTGGCGCGCACGTCGATCACCAGCCCCTCCTTGTCCAGCTGCGGGTAGTACCACTTCACGAACTCGCGGATCCCGTCCTCGCCCATGTCGGGGAGGTGCAGGTAGCCGACCCGGCCCTGGGTCATGCGCGCCACGCGCTCGCGGTTGTCGTGGGTCCACTGCCAGTAGTTCAGCTGGGTCTCCGAGGCGATGCCGCGGTAGCGCACCTCGCGCGCGCCCTCGCGCGCCGGCTGGTCGTTCACCAGGAGGGTGACCGGCTGGTCGCCGAGGTGGCGCAGCAGGCGGTAGGGGTTGTCGGGCGCCTTCAGCTCCTGCCCGTCGATGGCCAGGACGTAGTCGCCGACCGCGACCTGCACGCCCACCTCGGTGAGCGGCGAGCGGTAGCGGGCGTCGTCGTTCTCGCCGCGCAGGATCCGCGCGATGCGGTAGCGGCCGCTGGCCGGGTCGAGGGCGAAGCGCGCGCCGGGCAGGGCCGCACGCGGCCGCTCCGGCATGTGCCAGTCGCCGCCGCTCACGTAGGCGTGCCCGGCGTTCAACTCGGCCACCATCTCGCCCAGCACGTAGTTGAGCTCGGCGCGGTGGCCCAATCTGGCCACCAGCGGGCGGTACTGGGCGCGCAGCGCCTCCCAGTCGTAGCCGTGCATGTTCTCGGCGTAGAAGAAGTCGCGGTAGCGCCGCCACACCTCGTCGAAGATCTGCAGCCACTCGGCGCGCGGGTCGAGCTCCATGGTCAGCCCGGACAGGGCCACCGCCTTGCGGCTGGCCTTGCCGCCCAGGGTGGCATCCTGCACGAAGATCCGGTTGCCCTCGCGCACCAGCAGCTTCTTGCCGTTGGCCGAGAGGTCGTAGCCGTTCGCGTTGTCGGACACCTCGCCGGCCTTGCGTTCCTTGAGGTCGAAGGCGAGCAGGGCACCCGGGCGGTCGCTGGCCCGGCCGTAATAGAACGAGGGCGTGCGCGCGTAGAAGAGATGGGTCTCCCCGGCGCCGAGGCCCGCGAGGTTGTCGGCCTCGATCGGCAGTGCCTCGATGCGGGCCTCCAGGCCTTCCCAATCGATCCGTCCCGCGCCTGACGCGGGCCTGGACTCCTGGGCGGCGGGCCGGCTGGGCGCGGCCGCCGTGGCGGGCCTGGTCTCGGCTTCCACCTTCACCTCGTCGGAGCGGGGCGGCAGGAGCGGGCCGAGGTCCTTGCGCAGCGCCAGGGCGAACACGCCCGTCATGCGGTCGGGCTGGAAGTTGAACTCGATCGTGCCGATGCGCGGGGCGTAGCTGCGGCGGCCGAGGAAGAACAGCCGCTCGCCCTTGGCGTCGAAGGCCGGCGACGACGAGAAGCGCAGCGGATCGGTGACCCGGCGGATCTGCTGGTCGGCTTCCGACCAGATCCACACGGAGCGCATGGCGAGCGACGCCTCGCTCTGCGACCAGGCCAGATGGCCGCTGCACGGCGACCACACGAAGTCCTGCAGCTGGCCGCGTTCCTCGTCGGCGATCTGCAGGGCCTTGGCGCCCGCCACCTCGACCACCCAGAGCCGGCCCTCCTTGTCGGAGAACGCGATCCGCTTGCTGTCCGGGGACCAGGTCGGCCGGTAGAGCATGCCGCGCACGCCTTCGGTGAGCATGCGGGGCTCGCCGGAGCCGTCCTGCGCCACGATCCACACCTGTTCCTCGCCGCTCTTGTCGGAGACGTAGGCGACCCAGCGGCCGTCTGGCGACCACGCGGCCTGCTTCTCGTGCGCCCCGGGAGTGCGGGTCAGGTTGCGCGTGGGTCCGTGCTCGACCGGCACCGAGAACACCTCGCCGCGCGCTTCGACCAGGATGCGCTCGCCGCTCGGCGCGAGGCTCGCCGCCGCGGCCTGGCGCTCCACCGACACGCGACCCGGACGCCGGTGCAGGCCCTCGTCGGGGACCTCGATGGGCACCCGCGTGAGCGAGCGGTCCTTGCAGGAGAACACGTGCAGCTCGCCGGCGCGCTCCAACACGATGCGCGCGTCCTCGGCCCGGCTCGGCCAGCGCAGATCCCACTCGGTCTCGGTGGTCTCCTGCGCGGTCTCCTTGGTGCGCAGGTCGTAGCTCCAGAGGTTGGCCTTGCCGGTGCGATCGGTGAGGTAGTAGATCCGCTCGCCGATCCACATCGGGTCGCGGTCGTTGCGCGGGTCGTTGGTGATCTGCACCTGGGTGTTGGCAGCCAGGTCGTAGACGTAGAGCTCCTGGGCCCAGCCGCCCTGGTAGCGCTTCCAGGTGCGGAAGTCGCGCGTGAGCGGGCTGTAGGCGAGCTTCGTGCCGTCCGGCGAGAGATCGCCGGCGCCCGACACCGGCATGGGCAGGGCCTCCTCCAATCCGCCGTCCAGGCCCACCGTGAAGAGGCGCGTACCGGTCAGGGTCCAGCCGTCGCGCTGGCTGCGGAACACCACGCGCCTGGCGTCCGGCGTCCAGCCGTGCACCTGATGGTCATGGCCCCAGCGGTCCGGGAGGGGTCCGCGCGCCGGGTAGAACGTGAGCTGGCGCGGCTCGCCGCCCTCGCTCGGGATCACGTACACCTGCTCGTCGCCGTCGATCTGCCCCGTGAACGCGATCCACTTGCCGTCGGGCGAGAACTTGGGGAAGAGCTCGAGGCCGGAGTGGCTCGTGAGCCGGCGCGCGCGCCCGCCCTGCGCGGAGACCAGCCACAGGTCGCTGGCGTGGCAGAACACGATCTGGTCGCCATGCAGGTCGGGGAAGCGGAGCAGGTGCCCCTGGGCCGGGAGTGCGAGCGCGAGGCCGCAGAGCGCGGCAGCGGACAGGAGGGATCGCGGGATCATGGTGGTCGGTACGGGATGCGCGCGGCGCCTCGGCGCCGGACCGGCGCGGAGGGATAGAGGGACGTGGCCATGGAATCCAGGCGAACCGTCGCGGATCCTGAGCGCGTGATCCTCGGCCTCTACTACGCCACCAATCGCCGCCACGAGGGTGCGGACCGCTGGCATCCCAAGCGCTACGGGCGGCATTTCAGCGACGACGGCACGGAGAACCTGCGCTTCGGCTGGCTGGAGGTCGAGGCCGACGACGCGGCGGTGGCGCGCTGCCTCGCCGCCACCACCGGGCACGGCAGGGGGGACGGCGAGGCCTTGACCAGGCTGCTCACCAAGGCCGCGGCCAGGGCCCGGATCGAGCCCTACCTCGAGCAGATCGATGCCGCTCGCTCCGAGGCCGGGCAGTCGCGGGCCCGGTTCGGTTCGAAGGCGATGTTCCGCGACCTGCAGAAGGACATGCTGCGCCGCAGCGACGTGCTCGTCTTCGTGCACGGATTCAACGTGGACTGGGAGGCCGCGGTGGGCTCGGCCCTGGCGCTGCAGACGATGCTCGACCGCGAGGGCGTCGGCGATCCGGCGCAGCGCCTCGCGGTCGTGCTCTTCACGTGGCCGTCCGACGGGATGGCCCTGCCCTTCGTCAGCTACAAGTCGGACCGCACCGAGGCGATGGGTTCCGGCTTCGCGTTCGCGCGCGGGCTGCTGAAGGTGCGTGACTTCCTGGCGGCGCTCCAGGACCGGGCCGAGGGCGGCGGGCGCGCCTGCCCCCAGGACCTGCATCTGCTCTGCCACTCGATGGGCAACTACGTGCTGGAGAACGCGCTCGCACGGATCCGGGCGTTCACGCCGGGCGCCGCGCTGCCGCGCCTCTTCGAGCACGTGTTCCTCTGCGCGCCCGACGTCGACGCCGATGTCCTCGAACCCGGCAAGGCGATGGGCGACCTGCACGAACTGGCGCGGATGGTGACGGTGTACCACAACCGCGGCGACGTCGCCCTGCACGTGTCGGACTACACGAAGGGCAACCCTGACCGCCTGGGCAGCCATGGCGCGGCACGGAGCGCGGTCCTGCCCGACAAGGTGCAGCAGGTGGACTGCTCGGCGATCGTCGGTGGCTGGATCGAGCACAGCTACCACATGAGCGGGCGGGTCAACGACGACATCCTGCTGAGCATCGACGGGTTCGGGTTGGAGGATCCGGCCCGGACGCGCGTGCGGCGCCCCGGCCATCCGAACCTGTGGACCATGCCGTGAGCGCCCGCGGCGCGCTGCTGGGCTGGTGCGTGGTCTGCGCGCTCTGGTCCGTGGCGGGTTGCAAGGACCTGGGCGTGTGGGCGTTCGAGCTGGTGCCAGGCTCGCTGGCCGTGGCGGCGCTCCTGGTCACCTGGCCGCGCTTCCGCTTCCGCAACCTCGCCTACGTGTGCGCCGGCGTGCACTACCTCGTCCTCGCGGTGGGTGCGAAGTACACCTACGCCGAGGTGCCGCTCTTCGACGCGCTGGCCGAGTGGCTGGGTTGGCGCCGCAACCCCTTCGACCGCGTCGGGCACTTCTGCCAGGGACTGGTCCCGGCGGTGTTCCTCCACGAGTGGTTCGTGCGCGCCTCGGGGATGCGGCGCGGGCGGATGCTGCCCGTCACCGTGGTGGCATGCGCCCTGGCGTTCAGCGCCCTGTACGAGATCCTCGAGATGGCGATGGTCCTGGTCTTCTATCCCGAGGCGGGGCCGGAATGGCTGGGTACGCAGGGCGATCCGTTCGATGCGCAGTGGGACATGGGGATGGCCCTGGCAGGAGCGGTGCTCGCCGTCGTTCCGCCGCTGCGCATCGCGGAGCGCGCCCTGCCAAGGGAGCTGCCGGAGCAGGCCCCCTGAGCTCCTGCCGCCCTCCGGGGCGGCGGTCGGCGAGCCTCGTCGCGCGGCAGGAGCCTGCTGCGGTGCACGTGTGCCGGCCGGCGCGCGGCGGCCCAGGCCGCGCGGCGGGCGCCGCGTCGGAGGTCCTGGCCCGCGCAGGGAACTCCTCCGTATAGCCTGTGCGTCGGAGCCGAGGATCCCCTCGGGCCCGGCCGCCGCTGCCCCCGCAACCAGGACCCGCATGCCCCACCTCCCGCTCGCGCTCCCTCTCGCCACCGCAGCCCTCCTCGCGGCGGGGCTCACGGCCCAGAGCAGCCTCGTCTCGCCCGCGGGCCTCGCGCAGCGCGAGGGCAACTCCGGCAACGCCTTCCCATTCGCCAACACCTCGGTCGCGGCCAGCCGCCGCTACCAGCAGGTGCACAGCGACCTCGGCGCCGCGACGCGCACGATCCGCGCGCTGCGCTTCCGCCTGAGCGAGACCACCCAGGGCTTCGGTGGCACGAGCTTCCTCGACCTGGAGATGGTGATGGGCCCCGCGGTGCCCTGGAACACCATCCAGACCGGCTTCGATCAGAACTGGACGGCCGCGCCCACCACGGTGATCGGGCGCAAGATCGTCCAGTTCGGGCCGCAGGGGGCCGGCGCGAGTCCGGGCCCGGCGCCGTTCGGCGACCAGCAGGGCCTCTTCCTGGACGCACCGTTCCTCCACGCGGGCCCCGGCTCGCTCGGCTGGGAGGTGCGCGTGCACGGCGCGGTGCAGAGCGGGGCGCTGGGCGCCAACGACGCGCACGCGGCGACGCCTGGCTACTTCGGACTCGCGAGCACGGGGGAGGGCTGCGTGGCCTCCGGTCAGAGCGGCGGGCGGATGTCCGTGCCGATCTCGGCGCTGGACGTGGGTGGGACGGTTGTCTTCGCCGCCGGACTCGTGCGGGGCCCGGCGAGCGCGCCAGCCCTCCTCGCCATGGGAGTCGGCAATCCGAACCTGGCCCTGCCCGGACTCTGCGGGCGGATCTGCACCGACCTCCTCCTGGTCGTGCCCATGGGCAGCACCGATCCCTCGGGGGCGATCTCCAGCAGCGAGTCGGGGTTCCGGATCGTGCTGCCCAACACGTTCGGCGGCGCCAGGCTCCAGGTGCAGGCGCACGCGCTGGACATGTTCCGCTCCGATCCCCTCCGGGTGGCCAACTCCGACGGAGTGCAGGTCACGTTCCCGAATCCGGGCCTGCCCACGGTGCAGGCCTCGCGGCTCTTCAACAACGCCGGTGGCGTGCTCGCGACGCAGGGCCTCTTCCTGCCCGCGAGCATGGTGGGCTACGCGCTGGTGACGGAGTTCGTGTTCTGAGCGGACGCGGCGGCCCGGTGAGGGTGCCGCGTGCGGGTCAGCGGTGCTCGTTCTCTTCGCGCGCGGGCGCGGCCTTGCCGGGCTGCGCGTAGGCGGCGGCGGCCCCGTCGCGGTAGACGAGCTTGCCGCCCAGGTGGCCCGCGTACGCTCCCATGCCCGCGACGCCGAGCGAGGCCAGGAAGGCGAGGAGGGCGAACCAGCCCGCAGCCTTGACCGGAACCACCGCGGCGGCGACCAGGATCACCAGGCCACCTGCCGCGGAGTAGGTGAACACCTTGGCGGCGCGTTCGTGGTCGTGGATGCCGGCCTTGGCCACGACCTGCTCCGCGCGATCCTCCTCGTTCTCGCCGCTCTGCATCCCCACGAACCCGCTCGCCACCAGGACCACCTGCGCCACGATCGGCAGGAGCCAGGTCTTGCGCGGAAACGCCGTCCTGCGCACGCCCAGGGCGAGGATCGCGACCAGGATCGGCATGAGGAAGGCCACGCCCAACGGGATGTGGACCACTGCGGGATGGAGCGGAAGGTCACCCATGACGGGAAGCTCTACGCCCCGGCGGGGGGAGAATGCCAACACGGGATGGCACACAGTGCCGCTTGCGCACGCGGCAGGGTGGCGCGCCCACGCCGGTGCGCGAGGCCGCGCCTGCGCCGGCCGTTCAGAGCCGGAACGGGGCGAGGTTGGAGAGCGCGCCCGCACCCGTGGGCGCGAGCAGGAACGCCTGGGCGGCCAGCCCCACGCCTGCCGGCACGCTGCCAGCGACCAGCGTGACCGGCGGCGGTCCCGTGGCCACCACCAGAGGCGGGACGCCGAGATCGAGGAAGAGCGCTCCGAACGGCGGCAGGGGCGTCTCGGTCCCCGGCAGGCCGATCACCAGGACCGTGGTGCCGGCGGCCGACGCGAGGACGCGGAACTCCACGCGCACTCCACCCGCGGCACTCGTGACGCCCACCGTGAGGCGCACCGGCGTGAATTCGTGCGCGCCGGGGTCGAGGCGTGCCACGAGGTCCAGGTTGCCGTCGATGAGACGCGGCACGTCGCCCACGTCCCTGCCGCCCGCAGTCCGGGCCGGGTCGCCGGCGTCGATGCACGGCGAGGCCGGCTGCAGCCGCAGATCGTCGTCGTCGTCGCCGCGCACGTTGTTGGCTCCGTCTGCGTCGGCGAAGAGCGGGTCGAGGTCGAAGCTGCCGGGGTACTCGCGCGGGTCGGGTGGCGGCTCGCCCGGCGGCGCCAGAAGCAGGTTCTGCACGCAGGACCAGCGCGGTTTCTGCCCCGCGCATTGCGATACACCCACCGTGCCGCGGCTGTCGGAGTTGCCGCGGAAGATGCAGTGGGTCACCGCGCCGGTGGTGTCGTAGAAGCGGGCCCCGCCGCCGCCGTCGCTGGCGGTGTTGGCCACGAAGGTGCAGCGTTCCACCGGCACCGCGTTGCCGGGCAGCACCGACATCGCCGCCAGCCCACCGCCGTAGCCGCCGGAGGATCCGCCGCTGATCGGATGCGCCTGTACGCGATTGCCGTCGAACTCGCAGTCGCGCACGGTCAGCGAGGCAATGGTGAAGAGCCCGCCGCCGGCGTGCGCGGTGTTGCCCAGGAATCGGCACGCCTCCACGACCGTCCCGTGGGCGAAGTTGAAGAGGCCGCCGCCGAAGCAGCCGCTCACCCCGCCGGGCATGAGCTGCGTGCCCACGTTGCCCACGAACCGGCAGCCGCGCACCATCCCCGGCGAGCCCTGGTCGAGGAACACGCCGCCGCCGGCGCCCCAGCCGCCCGCGCCGCGCGACGTGCAGTGGCGGAACTCGCAGTCCACGATGGTGGGCTGCGCCCCGTTCGCCGCGGCGATCGCGCCGCCCTTGCCGTCCGAGACCATGGTCTCGACGAAGCGGCAGTCCTGGAGGAGCGGCCTGCCTCCGGCCACGTGCACCGCGCCGCCGTACCAGTACGAGATGCAGTGCGTGAAGCGGCATGCGCGCAGCGTCGGGGAGCCGTTCTGCACCAGGAGCCCCGCGCCGGCCCACTGCCAGCCGGTGGTGCCGACGGCCCAACCCTGCTGGATCACGAACCCGTCGCAGATCGCGGTGGCATCCACGCCGTTGGCCGTGAGGACGTGGTACGCGTTGCCGCCGAATCCGTTCGCGGTGAGGTACCAGCTCGCGCCGCTGCCGAAGGTGTCGTTCTGATCCAGGTCGCCGCTCAGGGCCGTGGGGTTGGTCTCGGGGTCGCGCTGCCAGCGCGCGGTCTCGACGCCGGCGAAGCCGCCGTAGAGGGCGACCCCGCTGCGCAGCGCGAAGCTGGCGTCGCGCTGACCCGCCGCACCGGGCAGGTAGAGGCCGCGTGCCACCCAGATCTCGCTGCCGGCACCCGCCGCCGCAAGCGCGGTCTGCAGGCTCGGGAATGCGTCTCGCCAGGAGGTCCCGTTGGCGGCTCCGCTCGCGTCCACCTTCACGTAGAGGACCTGGGCGTCGAGGAAGGGAGCACCCGCGAGGCCCAGCCACGCGGCAAGGAGCAGGGGCACGAGTGATCGCGGATCCGCTGTGTGGGGACTGGCACGCACGGACGGCACGCTCGCACGCCGGGCCGAGAACCGCAATTCCCGGTGGCGACGCGCGGCTGCCGCGCACGTGAGGGTTTCGGCAGCGCCGTCAGCGCCTGTCCCGCTCCGCCGGCCGGCTCGCGGCCGCGAGCCGCGCGCGGATCGCGTCGAGCACGGGATCGTCGCCGGCCACGAAGTCGGCGAACGTGCGCTCGACCACGAGGTCGGGCTGCAGGGGCTCCTCCCTGCCCTTGGCCGCGCCGAAGCGCTTGGTGGAGTGGTGCACCCGGAGCCGCGAGTGGGGCAGCTCGAAGACCTTCACCTCGCCGAAGTGGTTGGCGGTGCCGCCCGTGGGCGAGCCCACCCATACCGCGCCGTGACGGGCCTTGAGCGCCTGCGCGTTGAGGATCGCGGAGGAGAAGGTGTCCGGACCGACGATGCAGAACACGTTGCGCCGCTCGTCCATCGGGGGGTGCTGGGCCAGGCGCGCGAAGAGCAGGTCGCCGAGCAGCGAGGAGCCGCCGCCGTTGTACTGCAGGTCGAAGACCACGGCGTGCACGGCATGGTCCCGCAGGAGGGCTTCGAGCTGCGAGCCGAAGGCGTTGAGGTCGTGCTGGGGGCTGGTCTGGCAGCGGTTGTACTGCACGTACAGGATGCCCTCGCCGGCGAGGTGCTCGTAGTGGTGCCAACGCTGCCCGCGCTGGCCGGTGACCGCGATCCGCTTGGGGCGCACGCGCGCGGCGTCCGGACCCAGGCGGCCCGGCGCGAGTTCCAGCTCGTGACGCCGGCCGGCGTCGTCCTCGAGGGTGAAGCGCGCGCGGTCGGGTGCCGGTGCGAGCTCGAGCGCGTGCAGGAGGCGCGGGAGCACGATCAGGTTGGGGATCCGCGCGCGGCGGAGCGCCGGGTTGGTGAGCGGCACCACGCCGCAGAGCCGCTCGCCCGCCTCGGCGACGGGCACGCCGCCGACGGCCACCACGCGGCTGCCGAGCAGCGCGGCGTGCTCCTTGCCGAGCAGGTGCACGCGGATCCCATCGCTCCAGCCGTGCAGGCCGAGGGGCACCGCCGCGCCGAGCAGCGGGCCCAGGTCGAGGGACGTGTGGGAGTCGCCCAGCATCGCCACGAGCCCGGCCAGGGCGAGGATCGCGCGCTCGTCGCTCCACCCGGGCAGGTCCTGCTCGAGCGCGGCGACGCGGGCGCGGAACGCCGCCTCTGCGACGTGGGCGAACGGCGCGACATGGCGCCGGGGCAGGGTGTCGGCCAGGAACGCGAGATCCGCGCGCCAGCGCGCCACGCGGTCCAGCGGTTGGCTCTCCTGGGCGAGGCAGGGGAGGCCGGCGAGCAGGACGATCGCGAAGGCGCGGGTCGGCATGGGGGTGCGCGGAGGGGAGGGCACCAGTGTAGGGCGCGGCCGGTGCGGATCGCGTGGCGCCACGACCGGGGGGCCGCGCCCGGGCCTGGCGCTCGCCCCGCGCGACACGGACCCGCGGGCCCAATAGAGTCGGGGGACCGGGCGGCGGCGATCCGCGTGGCCCGGCCCCCGCTGCGCACCCTGCTCCGGAACCACCATGCATCGTCCCTTCCTCGCGTTCGGTCTCTGCCTCGCTGCCGCACTCGGCGCCCAGGAGCCCGGTCCTTCCGCCTCGGCCCCCGCCACTCGCAAGGCGGCCTCAGGCGACCCGATGACCGGCGGCTACAGCGAGGAGGAGTTCAAGAAGCTGCACGAGCTGAATCAGGCCCAGCCGCCGGCGCCCAAGGGCGAATGGGTCGTGCTGCCCGGCGGGGCGAAGGCGTACCTCAGCCTGCCCGCGGGCAAGCCGCCGTTCCCGGCCGTGACCGTGATCCACGAGTGGTGGGGGCTGAACGCGCACATCCAGCACTGGGCCGACCGTCTGGCTGCCGAGGGCTATGCCGCGCTGGCCGTGGACCTGTACGGCGGCGTGGTGGCGAAGGATGCCGACACGGCGCTGCAGGCGATGCGGGCGGTCGACCCGGGCAAGGCCAGGGCCACGCTCCTCGACGCGCACGCCTTCCTCGCCAAGGACCAGCGCGTGCTGGCGCGCAAGCGCGGTTCCATCGGCTGGTGCTTCGGCGGCGGGCAGTCGCTGCAGCTCGCGTTGGCCGCGAAGGACCTCGACGCCGCGGTGATCTACTACGGCCGGCTCGTCAGCGAGCCGGAGGCCGTGCAGGGGATCCATGCCGCGATCCTCGGCGTGTTCGCCAGGCGCGACCGCAACCCCGACCCCAAGAGCGTGGATGCGTTCGAGCAGGCATTGCGCGCGGCGAAGAAGGACCATGCGATCTTCCGCTACGACGCGGACCACGCGTTCGCCAACCCCAGCGGGCAACGCTACGACCAGGCAGCGGCCCGGGCTGCGTGGGAGGAGACCCGCAAGTTCCTGGCGGCGAAGCTGAAGACCTGAGGGTCCCGGTCTGCTCCGCGGCGCGGCCCCCTGCGGCCGGGACGATGCGGCGGGCGGGCGCGGCGCCACGGCCGCGTCGGCAACGGGGGATCCGCGCCTGGTCCCGTGTGGTGGCCGGCGGTGACGGCCGAGGCGCGGGCGGGTCCAGGGGGGTGGGGTTGGCGGGGTGCGCGGCCGCGGGTTCCAATCTGCGCCGCCCTCGTACCTCTCCGTCCATGCGCAACGCTCCCGGCCCCGCCCTCGCCCTGGCGTCCTGGCTCCTGGCCATGGCGCTGCCCGCGCAGACCTGCGCGAGCGGCCGTCTCCTGAAGAACGACATCCTGCCCGACAATCCCGGCGGCGCCGCGCAGATCGGCGTCGTGCAGGGGCTCTGCGACACCGAGGCCGCGATGGCGGTGATCGACACCGGCGGGCCGGCGCGGGTCACGGCGGTGTCGGCGCTGTTCGCGCACCGCTTCGGCACCAACGGCGCGCTGGCCGTCGCGGACGTGGAGATCTACGACGGCGTCACGTTCCAGCCCAACGGCAAGGCCACCCTCGGCCCCCTGGTGTTCAAGCTGAGCAGCGGCTCGAGCAACCTCCAGCTCACGAGCACGGGGATCAACGCCTACACGCTGCCGGCGCCGGTGCGCGTGCTCTCGGGCAAGGCGGTGATCGGGTTCCGCATGCTGCAGAACCTGGGCGGCGGCTCGTGCGCGCTCGGCTTCGACGCCAACTTCGCGACCGACGTCACCGGCGCGTGCGCGGCCAACGCGGGCAAGAACATCCTGGACGCGATCGGCCACGGCCCGGTCGATCCCTCGGTCTACACCGGCTTCGGCGTGCCGCTCTGCCCGCTCTTCTTCCGCGGCAACTGGGTGATCCGCGCCTGCGTGACCCAGGACGTGACGGTGACCTGGACCGGCAATCCCACGCCAGGCGGATTCGTGTCGCTGGTGCACAACGCCCCCGGCCAGGGCGGCAACGCCTACGTGGGGCTGGTGTCGGGAGGGATCGCCAACGGCTTCCAGACCCCCTGGGGGCGGCTGCCCCTCGATCCGGACCCGCTCTTCGACTGCTTCCTGGACGCGTGTCGCGCGATCTACCTGGGCAACATGGGGGTGATCAACAGCAACGGCCAGGCGTTCGGTGCGCTCGCGATCCCCAACCTGACCATCCTGATCGGGTCGAACCTCAAGCTCCACGTCGCCTTCGTCACCTACACGCCGCCGAACTTCGCGCCCTGGGTGAGCGTGAGCGCTCCCAGCCTGCCGATCGTGATCCGCTGAACCGGGAGTTCAACGCAGCTCGTTCCACTCCACGTGGAACGGCTGCCCCGCGGGGCGATCCACGCGCTCGAAGGTGTGCGCGCCGAAGAAGTCGCGCTGCGCCTGGGTGAGGTTCTGCGGCAGCCGCGCGCGCCGGTAGGAATCGAAGTACGCGAGGCTCGCGCCCATCGCCAGGAGCGGGACGCCGTGCGCGGCGCCCAGGGCGACGATCCGCCGCCAGCGCTCCTGGGCCGCCACCAGGAACCCGCCCAGCTCCTCGTCCAGCAGCAGGTTCGCCAGCCGCGGCTCGCGGCGGAACGCGTCCTTGATGCGATCCAGGAAGCGCGCGCGGATGATGCAGCCGCCCTTCCAGATCCGCGCGATCTCGGCGAGTTCGAGCTGCCACTGGTTGGCCTCGCCGGCGACGCGCAGCAGGTCCATGCCCTGGGCGTACGAGCAGATCTTCGCGCAGTAGAGCGCGTCGTGCAGATCCTGGAGCACCTGCCGGTCGGCGAGCGTGCGCACCTGTGGGCCGCGCAGCCGCGTGCTGGCGTGCACCCGCTGGTCGCGTTGCGCCGAGAGCATGCGCGCCTCCACCGCGGCGTGGATGGTCGGCAGGCTCACGCCCAGCTCCAGCGCGATCTCGCTGGTCCAGCGTCCGGTGCCCTTCTGGCCGGCGCGGTCCAGGATCACGTCGACCATCGGCTTGCCGGTCTCGGGATCGTGCTTGGTGAGGACCGTCGCGGTGATCTCGATCAGGAACGACTCCAGCGGTCCGCGATTCCACGCCGCGAACACCGGCGCCATCGCCTCCGCGCCCATGCCGAGCACGGTGCCCATCACGTCGTATGCCTCGGCGATGAGCTGCATGTCGCCGTACTCGATGCCGTTGTGCACCATCTTGACGAAGTGCCCGGCGCTGCCCGGTCCGATGTAGGTGACGCACGGCCCGTCATCGACCTGGGCCGCGATCCGGGTGAGGATCGGCTTCAGCTCCTCGTAACCCTCGCGCGGCCCGCCGGGCATGAGGCTCGGACCCTTGAGCGCCCCCTCCTCGCCGCCCGACACGCCCATGCCGAAGAAGCGGAACCCCTTGGCCGCGAGCTCGCGGCTGCGCCGCTCGGTGTCGCGCGGGTGGCTGTTGCCGCCGTCCACGATCAGGTCGCCGCGCTCGAGGTGGGGGAGCAGCGACGCGATGGTGTCGTCCACCGGCTGGCCGGCCTTCACCATCAACAGGATGCGCCGCGGCCGCGCCAGGCTGGCCGCGAACTCCTGCGGGGACATCGCGCCGCGCACCGGATCGCCGGGACGCACGCGCTGCTTCAGGAACGCGCTCACCTTGTCGGTGCTGCGGTTGAAGACCGTGATCGGGAAGCCGCGGCTCGCGATGTTGAGGGCGAGGTTCTCGCCCATCACCGCGAGGCCGACGAGGCCGATCGAGCTCTGCGGGTTGGCCATGGCGACGCGATGATGCCGCCGGTCCCCCGAACTTGCATGCCCGAGGGCGCGCGCCGCGAGCGCCCGCGCCGGCGGCGCGAGGGCCCGGGGTTCAGCCCTGGGTCTTCGGTCCCGCGGCCGCCGCGCGCTCGGCGCGCCAGCGGCGCAGGAACTCGACCCACTGGCTCGGATCCGCGCCGGGGTCCGCGCCGCACAGGCGCCGCAGCGCCGCCCGGTAGGACGCCAGGATCTCGCGCCGGTACGTGAACACGGCGACCACGGTGGCGTCGAGGACGGTGCCGTACTCGAGCACGTCCACCACCGGCTTGGCGATGAACGCCGACTGCGCCACCTCCACGTCGAAGTCGCGCACGTAGGCCTGCTGCGTGGTGACCGCGATGTGCCCGCGCGTCGAGCCGCCGCCGCCAGCGGCCGGCACGCCGGCCTTGGGGCCGGCCGCGACCAGCGCCTCGACGCCGGCCTCGTGGCCCAGGTCGGCCAGGGCCTCGGCGGTGCGGATCCGGACCTCCGGCCGATCGTCGGCGAACGCCGGCGCCAGATACGCCACGGCCGGTGCGGCCTTGCCGGCGGCCGCCGTGGCCTGCGCCGCGGCGGCGCGCACCGGGCGCGCCGGATCCAGGAGCGTGGTGCGGTACACGAAGCGCTCGTTGCCCTCGCCGCCGCGCCGCAGCAGGGCGCGCACCGCGGCCTCGCGTTGGGCCGGCTGCATGTGGGTGCGCGCACGCAGGCGCAGTTCTGCATCGGCGTCGGGTTCGGCCGCCAGGAGCACCTCGACCACGCGTGCCTTGCCTGCGGCCACCGGCGGCCGCAGGGTGTAGAGCAGCTCGCGCACCCGAGTCGCGGGCGGCGCCTTGCCCCAGCGCTCGTGGAGGACCAGCGGCTCGAGGGTGCGCGCGAAGGCGTCGATGGCCTCGGCCCGCTCGGCCGCGTCGGGCGCCGTCAGGGCCGCCTCGAAGTACGTCCAGGTCTCTGGCGTCTGCCCACGGGCGCGGGCCAACTCGGCGAGGCGCAGGGCGTGGAACGAGGAGAGGCGCTGTCCCCCGGGGGCGAGTCGTGCCGCCAGCTCGGCCAGACCGGACTCGGGTGCCCGTTCTTGTGCAGGCAGCAACACGACGAGCCCGAGGGCGAAGAACGCAGTGCGCAACTGGATCATGGTGCCTCCACGGCACGAACTTTGAATCGACGCGTGTCGGGGCGCGACGGCCATCCTACCCTAGCCGTCGCGACCCCGGGGGGTCACGCCCCCCGGCCCTTCTCCAGGTTCCGTAGGCAACGAGACCCAGTCATGCGCGTTTCCCTGCTCTCCCTGGCGCTTCTGCTGCCTCTGCCGTCCCTGCCGCAGGACAAGCCGCCCGCGCCGGGGCTTCCCACGCTGGCCCAGCTGATCGCCGACCTGCATGCCAGGGAGAAGGCCGCCAGCACCGTGCACCTGGAGATGCGGACCAAGGGCGCCTTCGGCCCGGGCCGGGAGTTCAACCTCACGGGCACGATCCGTGTCCTGGGCGCGACACACGTCCACATCAAGACACAGGCGGACTTCGGGCCGGAGATGAAGGGCGAGACCGAGATGGTGAAGACGCCCGAGGGGATCTGGATGCGCGAGGTCGACCCGATCCAGGGCCCGGTCCACACGTTCACCTCCGCCGAGCTGGCGGGGCGCCTGGAGGCGGCCTCCAAGGCGATCGGCAAGCAGGGCGCGGTGCCCAACCAGGCCAACGCGCCCCTGGGCAGCGCGATGCTGGAGAGCATGAGCCAGACCTTCGATCTCAAGGTCGAGCGCAGGCTCGTGTACGAGGGCCTCGATTACTACGTGGTGAAGGGCAAGAGCAGAGGCCACGCGCCCACCGATCCGATGCTCGGCGACATGCCGCAGGCCGAGGAGGTGGAGATCCTGGTGGGGGTGCTCGACGCGTCGGTGCGCCGCATGGTGCAGTTCCGCGAGGGCAAGCCGATGCTGACGATCGAGATCACCAAGCTGGTCCTCGACACCCCGATGGACAAGGGCTCCTTCACCATCCAGGTCGAGCCGGGGGTGCGCTTCAAGGACGTGATGGAGCACCCGCCCGCGGCCGAGCAGATCCGCCGCATCCTCGACGAGGCCGCCGCCAAGAAGCCCGCGGCCACCCAACCCGAGTCGCGTCCGGCCGCGGCCGGGGCCGAGACGTCGACCCGCAGGCAGGACGGCTGAGGCCGGGTCCTCCGCTCAGGCCTTCTCCTCCTCGGTGGGCGGGACCTCGAGCAGCTCGAGCCCCTGGTAGCGCTCCAGGGCGAACCGGATCTCGAAGTCGGAGGCGAAGAGCGCCACCGGCCGGTCGGACTCGTCCTTCACCACCATCGGCAGGAGGTCGAGCAGTTCGGGCGTCACGCCGCGCATCCAGCGCGCCCGCGTGTAGGGCTTGCGGTCGAGGCGGACCTTGCAGTTGTACTCGTTCTCCAGCCGGTAGCTGAACACCTCGAGCTGCAGCTCGCCGATCGCGCCCAGGATCGGCTCGCGCGCCCCGGTGCGCGGCCAGAACACCTGCACGACGCCCTCCTCGCCGAGCTGCGCGAGGCCCTTGCCGAAGCCCTTGCTCATCGCCGGGTCGGCGACGCGCGCCTGGGCGAAGATCTCCGGCGAGAAGCGCGGGAAGTTGCGTGCCTGCAGCTTGGGACCGGCGGAGATCACGTCGCCCACGCGGAACATGCCGGGGTTGATCAGCCCGACCACGTCGCCGGGGAACGCCTCCTCGATGGTGATCCGCTCCTGGCCGAAGAAGCGGTAGCTGTTGGAGAGCCGCACCTCGCGGTCGAGGCGCACGTGCCACGCGGTCATGCCGCGCTCGAAGCGCCCCGTGGTGACCCGCACGAACGCGATGCGGTCGCGGTGCATCCTGTCCATGTTCGCCGCGATCTTGTAGACGAAGCCGGAGAAGAACGGCGCGTCCGGCGGCACGTCGCCGTCGAGCGTGCGGAACGGGCCCGGCGGCGGCGCCATCGCCACGAAGTTCTGCAGCAGGTTCTCGACGCCGAAGTTGTGGATCGCCGAGCAGAAGAAGAGCGGCGAGATCTCCTGGCGCAGGTAGCGCGCCTGGTCGAACGGCGCGACGCAGGTCGACACCGTCTCCAGGTCCTCCAGCAGGCGCGCGTGCGCGGCCTCGCCCAGGCGCTCGCGGAGCACGGGGTCGTCCGGGCCCGTGACCCGGACCGGCGCCCGCCCCTGCCCCCGGGTCACGCGCTCGAAGAGGTGCACGTGGCGCTCGGCGATCTCGTACACGCCCTGGAACTCGGGCCCGGAGCCGATGGGCCAGGTGCGCGGCACCACGGTGATGCCGAGCACCTTCTCGACCTCGTCCATGAGGTCGTAGGGCGAGCGGCTGGGCCGGTCCATCTTGTTGACCACGGTGACGATCGGGATGCCCCGGTCGCGGCAGACGTGGAAGAGCTTGATGGTGCGGTCCTCCACGCCCTTGGCGGCGTCGATCAGCATCAGCGCGCTGTCGGCGGCGACCAGCGTGCGGTAGGTGTCTTCGCTGAAGTCCTGGTGCCCGGGCGTGTCGAGCAGGTTGATGCAGTGCCCCGCGTACTCGAAGTGCAGCGCCGAGCTGGTGATCGAGATGCCGCGCTGGCGCTCCAGCTCCATCCAGTCGGACGTGGTGTGGCCCTGGCCCTTCCCGGCCTTGACCGCGCCGGCCTTGAGGATCGCGCCGCCGTAGAGCAGGAGCTTCTCGGTGAGCGTGGTCTTGCCGGCGTCGGGGTGCGAGATGATCGCGAAGGTGCGCCGGCGCGCGATCTCGTGCTCGAGGCTCAGGGGCATGCGGTGGGCGAACGGGGACGGGCCGGACGGGCGGCGCCCGGCGGGCGTGGGTGGGGGAAGGGAACGCCGGCGGCGCCCACCGCCCGCGGGGTCCTGCCCCCGGCTGCGGGGTCGCAGCGCGGGCCGGGGATGGTAGGGCAGCGGGCGCCCGCGGCGAAGCCGGAGCCCGTCGCGACGATGCCATCGCGCCCCGGGCACGGCCGCAGGCGGGCGCCCGGCACGGGCGCGCCGCGTGGGCTAGGGTTGTGCGGTCCCCACGCATGCAGATCGTCGTCGAGATCCACGGTGAGCTGGAACGCGCCCTGCAGCAGGCCGCCGACCGGCTGCACCTCTCCGCCCAGACCCTGGCGACGGCAGCGTTCCGCGACCTGTTGCAGCGCATGACCGTGCGCGAGTCCGTGCCCCCGGCGAAGACCGCAGGGGGACGCCCGACGCCGGGCCCGAGCGCCTAGAGCGCGAAGATCCGGTCCATCGCCGCGGCCACGGCACGCAGGCGCGCCGCGTCGCCCCCGCCGACCTCGGCCGTCGCCCAGCGCCCCTCGGGGGCGGTCGAGTAGCCCACGTCGTCGAGGGCCTGCATCACCGCCGGCCAGCCCACGTCGCCCTCCAGCAGCTCGACCTGGAAGCCCTTCCAGAGCCCCTCGGCGTCGCGCTTCCTGCGGCTGTACTCCTTGACGTGCACCTTCCGGATCCGCGGACCCAGCGCGCGGATCCACTGCTCGGGCCAGCCGTAGGTGACCACGTTGCCGATGTCGAAGTACCAGACCGCCCAGGGGCTCTGCAGCTCGTCCACGTAGCGCCGCGCCTCCAGCGGGCTCAGCAGGAACTGGTTCCAGACGTTCTCGACGGCGATCTGCACCCGGCACTCGGCGGCCACGGGGAGCGCCGCGCGGATCTGCTCCTGGCTGAGCGTCCAGGCGTCCTCGTAGGGCTGCGTGCGGCTCACCACGGCCGGCACCAGCAGCACCGTGCCGGCGCCCAGGGCACGGGCGTCGCGCAGCGCGTGCTCGAGCGCCTTGCGCCCCCGCTCGCGCACGGTCTCGGACGGGTGGTTGAGGTGGTGCTGCCAGTGCACCGAGTCGACCAGGCCGTGCACGACGATCCCGGTCGCCTCGCGCGCCGCCAGGATCTCGGCGATCGGGATCCCGCTCGGGCTGTCCATCTCCACGCCCTCGAAGCCGCACTCCTTGAGGATCTGGAACTTCTCCAGCACGGTCTTCCCAGGGCCGACCATGCCGTACATCACCGCCTTGCGCAGCGTGCGCCGGGGGCGGGTGGCCGGAGCGGGGTCCTGGCGCGGCACCGCGAACGGTGCCACGGCCAGCGCGCCCGTCCGGCGCAGGAAGGAACGGCGCGTGAGGGAAGGCTGCATGGGGGGATCGTCGGGCGGGGCGAGGCGCACCTCAACCGCGCGCATGGGGCTGGTGGTGTCGAGGTAGGGACGAGCGAGGTGAGACCCGGGCAGGGCCCTTCCACATGAGGCCGGAGGGCGGGTCGGAAGGCACCCTCTCGACCTTCGACCGGCGTGTTTGCACAGGAACCCTCCTTTGCACGGGAGCTTTCCGAGCGACCCTGTGCCACCGGGCCTTGACGGCCGGTACCTTGCCGATTCCATTGGCGCTCCTGAAGCCGACGGTCGAGCGGAGCGAACTCATGGTCTCCAAACCGCGTAGCCGGCGTGCAGCCCTGGGCTCCACGCTTGCTTGCCCCCGCTCATGCACTGGACGCGCAGTCCAACCTGTTGGGAAAGCCCCGGGCCGGCGCGACACCCGGGACCGAGCGCTGGATCGCCCTGCTCCGAGGCAGGTCCTTCCCGCTCAGCCAGAAGCTTGCGGAGGTCCGCGCCGCGGGCACGCGCGAGACCCAGGTCTGGCCGTGTTCAACAACCCGTCTGGAGTGTTCCGGATCGACACCCTGTACGCCTCGGAGGTCGTGCTGGTAGATGACGTCCCGGCCCTGACGGTCCGCGGTCTCGCGCTCAGATCGTGGAGGCCGTTCGTTGGAAGCGGGGGTACGATCACGGTGAATCAACTGTGGATCTACAAGCGCACGGGTACCTTCGTGCTCAACAATCTCATTCACGGGATCCTGACTCCGCCGTCATTCGGCACGCCGGTGATCACTCAGCCAGTGAGCGTTCCAGTTCACAACCCGCAGTGGGCGACGCGTCGCTGGGACGCATGGGCTGTCACGATACCATTCCAGACTCCCGTCGACGTCGTTGCCGGAGAGCACCTGGGTGTGTGGATCGAGTTCGGTGTGCCGCAAGGCACGACAGCGTCGTTCGACTGGGTGCAGGATGGCCCGGCACGGTATGGTTCGGTGAGAGGGGACTGGACCACCAGCCCTCCTGTCGTCCAGGGGGAGGCGCTCATTCTTGGGCTGATCGGTGGCGAGACGCAGTCGGTCCCGCTTCGGTTGGAGGCGCATGGCAGGCCCCAGCTCGGGGAGACCGTTTTGTTTCAAGTCCGGAATGCTGGGGCCCCTTGTCCACAACCTGCGAACGTGTCGGTTGTCGTGGGCTTGTCGAATCCTGGTGTACCCGTTGGTACGTGTCGGGTTCTATCGTCAGCCGATCTCGTCACGCTTGGAGCGGTACAGGCGTCCACGATGGGAGACGCCGCCATCCCCTGGGCGATTCCCTCGGATCAAGGCTTGCTGCATCAGCACCTGTATGTGCAAGCGGCTTCGACCTGTGGTGGTGTGTTCAGCAATGGTCTGCGGTTGACGATCGGAGGTGTCGTACAATGAAGTCTGTGTGCACGTCGATGGTGATGTGTGTGGGTCTGGCATTCGGGGGCCTCGCGCAGCAGGCCAGCTACACGACGTACGGCACTGGGTGTGGCGGATGGCATGGAGAGCCGCCGATCATGCCTACGATCTCTGCGATCGGGGTCCCGAGGTTGGGGGCCAGATTCAGAGTGGAGTACCAAGCACCGAGATTCTCCTGCAGCACCGCGGTGTACTCATATCTCGCGACTGGAGTCTCCGTTGTCTCTATTCCGCTGCCGCCTATCCAGAACACATTCTACGGTGGACCGAACTGCACCATGTTGACTTCCGGAGAAGTTGCGATTGCTGGGTCGTGGGGTCCGTACCCAAGCGGCGGACTGGACCTGTTCGTGCCCAACTCGCCTTCCCTGCTTGGCACGGTGCTGTACCAGCAGTGGTGGTTGTACTA
>JADLFX010000010.1 GCA_020849665.1 Planctomycetota bacterium
GTGGTCGGCTCGGGGTCCCATCCCTTCGCCCGCTACGAGCAGCGCCAGATCTACCCCGCGGCGCGCTACGAGCAGCTCCTGGAACGCAACCGCTGGATCGCGCAGCGCCTGAGCATCTTCGGCGTCCACGTGCACGTGGGCATGCGGGACGGCGACCACTGCGTGGCGATGATCCACGGGATCCTGCACTACCTGCCGCACCTGCTGGCGCTCTCGGCCAACTCGCCGTACTGGCAGGGCCTCGACACCGGGCTGGCTTCGTCGCGCGTGACCGTGTTCGAGGCGATGCCCACCGCCGGCCATCCCCCGCCGTACCGCGACTGGGCCGGGTTCTGCGAGCTCTACGCGCGCCTGGAGCGCTCGCGCGCCATCTCCTCGATCAAGGATCTGTGGTGGGACGTGCGCCCGCACACCGGCTACGGCACGGCCGAAGTGCGGATCTGCGACATGCCGGCCACGCTGGGCGAGATCCTGGCGCTGGTGGGGTTCACCCACGCGCTCTACGCCGATCTCGACCGCCGCCTGCGGGCCGGGGAGCGGATCGCCCCGCCCGCGGAATGGCGGATCCGCGAGAACAAGTGGCGCGCGTCGCGCCACGGCCTCGAAGCCCTTCTGGTCGTCGACGACGACGGCGGCACCGAGGACCTGCGCGCCCATCTCGACGCCACCCTCGACCGGCTCCTGCGCCACGAGCACGATGCCGAGCGCGGCGCCGCGCTGCGCGCGGTGCGCGCCATGACCGCCTCCGAGTCCGGGCACGCGCGCCAGCGCCGGGTGTTCCAGGCGCACGGTTCGCTGCGCGACGTCGTGGACGACCTGGCGGAGCTGCTGGAGCAGGACCTGGCAGAGCGCTCCTCCGGCACTGCGCCGCGCTGAGTCGCGGGGCGTGGAGCGTTACGCGCGCGTGACACGACCGTCGAAGTTGCTCAGAGTCGTTTCAGGGTCGGGATCACGCAGGCGAGCAGGAGGCCGCCCAGCACGACGCGGGTCCAGCCCGGGCCAAGGCCGCTCTGGAACGTGAGCAGGACCTGCACCAGGGTGAGCACCAGCACCCCGAACACGGTGCCCAGGGGGCCGCCACGCCCGCCGGTGAGCAGCGTGCCGCCCAGGACCACGGCGGCGATGGCCTCCAGCTCGAGGCCGAGGCCGGCGCGCGGGTTGCCCGCGGCGCTCTTCCAGGTGAGCAGCACGCCGCCCAGGGCCGCGCACGCGCCGCTGGCGGCGAACGCGCAGAGCTCCGCCCGGAAGGCGCGCACGCCGGCGAGCAGCGCCGCCTCGCGGTGGCCGCCCAGGGCGTAGAGGTCGCGCAGCAGCGGCAGGTGCGCGGCGGCGACCACCGAGACGAGCGCGACGGCGGCCGCCACCCAGGCCACCGCCGTGCCGGCGGCCTGGTGGAACGGGTGTGCGATCGCCACGGATTCGCGGCTCACCAGGAGGGCCGCGCCCCGCAGGAAGAACATCCCGGCCAGGGTCACGAGGAAGCTCGGCAGGCGCGTGGCAGCCACCGCCGCGGCCTGCAGCGCGCCGAATCCGGCGCCCGCGGCCACGACCACGGGCGCGGCCGCGAGCGGATGCCACCCGGCGTCCTCGACCAGCACCGCCGCGAGCGTGGCCGCGCACCCGACCATCGCGCCCACCGCCAGGTCGATCCCGCCGCCGAGGATCACCAGCGTCGCGCCGAGGGCGCACACGCCGAGCACCGCGCCGTCGCGCACGAGGTTGTGCAGGAACGGGAGGCTGTGCACTCCCTCGTGCACGAAGCCGGCGGCGCCCCACACCAGCAGGAAGGCGAGCGCGGGCAGGAGCCAGGGGGCACGGGCGGCGGTCTTCATGCCGGTCTCCGGGTCAGGAGCGCGAAGACCAGGACCGCGACCGCCTTGCCCACGAGCAGCGCCTCGGTGCCGGCGCCGCGCATCAGCAGCGCCGTGGTGAGCGCCTGCAGGATCAGCACGCCGAGCACCGAACCGAGCAGGTGGATCCGGCCGCCGGTGAGCGCGGTGCCGCCCAGCACCACGGCCAGGATCGCATCGAGCTCCAGGTAGAGGCCCGTGCTGTGCACGTCCGCCGCGCGGATGTCGGCGGCGGCAAGCTGTCCGGCCCACGCCGCGAGCACGCCGGTGAGCGCATAGGCGAAGCCGTGCATGCGCGCCACGGGCAGGCCGCACAGGCGGGCGGCGCGCGGGTTGTCGCCGCAGGCCTCCAGGTAGAGGCCGAGGCGCGTCGCGCGCAGGAGCGCGCCGAGCGCCACGGTCGCCAGCGCGCCCTGCCAGAGCGTGACGGGCAGGCCCAGGAACGCGCCGCTGGCCAGAGCCGCGTACTCGGGCCGCTCGAAGGTGACGATCTGCCCGCCGGTGAGCGCCTGGGCCAGCCCGCGTCCCGCGGTGAGCGTGATCAGCGTGGCCACCAGCGGCGGCACGCCGGCCGCGCGCACCAGGAGGCCATTGCCGAGGCCGACGCAGAGCCCGCCACCGAGGCCGAGCGCGAACGCGACCCACGCGGCCCCGCCCGCGGCCAGGACCAGCGCGGCCAGCGCCCCGCCGATCGCCATGGTCGAGCCGACCGAGAGGTCGATCCCGCCCAGGCCGATCACCAGCGTCATGCCCAGCGCGAGCAGGAGCGTGGGCATGCCGCGGTGCGCGACGTCCACGAGCGCACCGCGCAGGCGGCCGTCGCCGAACCCGAACTCCAGGAAGCGCGGCGCCAGCAGCGCGCACGCCACCAGCACGACGGCCAGGAGCACCAGCACTCGCAGCCCGGGACGCGTCACGACTCCGCCTCCGTGCCTGCCAGGGCACGCACCAACGCGCCGGCTGAGAGCTCCGCGCCCGCCAGCTCGGCCACGATCCGTCGCGCGCGCACGACCAGCACGCGGTCGACCGCCTCCAGGGTCTCCTCGGGATCGCTGGCGGCGAAGAGCACGGCCTTGCCGCGCGCGGCGAACCCGCGCAGCAGGCGCGTGATCTCGGCCTTGGCCCCGACGTCGATGCCGCGCATCGGTTCGTCGAGCAGGAGCACGGCGGGCCCGGTGGCGAGCCAGCGCGCGAGGATCGCCTTCTGCTGGTTGCCGCCGCTCAACGCCGCGAGCGGCTGGTCGAGACTCTGCGCCACGATGGCCACGGCCTCGGCCAGGGCGCGGGCGCGCGCGCGCTCGCGCCCGCGCCGGCGCAGCCAGCCGCCGGTCGCCACGCTGCGCAGCAGCAGGTTGTCGCGCACGGAGAGTCCGGGGAAGACGCCGTCGAGCTTGCGATCCTCGGGAGCGAATGCGAGCCCGGCGCGCACGGCGCCGGCGGGATGGCGCAGGCGCACGGGCCGCCCGCCGACCAGCAGCGTTCCCCCGCTCGCGGGCGGATCGGCGAAGAGGGTGCGCAGCAGCTCGCTCCGGCCCGCGCCCAGGAGCCCGGCCAGGGCCACGACCTCGCCGCCCCGCAGGGCGAGGGACACGGCCTCGAGCGCCGGCGGCCGGGCCAGCGCGCGCGCCTCCAGGATCACGGGCCCGGCGCCCTCCGCCGGGCCCCGGCCCGCCGCCGTCGCTGCCGCCGGCACGAGCTCGCGGCCGAGCATGCCCGCCACCCACTCCGCCCGCGGCGCGGCGCCGCGCGCGTGGACCGCGACCACGGCGCCATCGCGCAGCACGGTCACCCGGTCGCAGAGCTGCTCCACCTGGTCCAGGAAGTGCGACACGAAGAGCACGGCGCGGCCCTGTGCCGCCAGCCGCCGCGCCAGCGCCAGCACCCGTTCCGCCTCGTGCCGGTCCAGGCTCGAGGTGGGCTCGTCCAGCACCAGCACGCGCGCCGAACGGTGCGCGGCGCGCAGCAGGCAGACCATCTGCTGCACCGCCACCGTGCAGGCCCCCGCCGCGCACCGCGGGTCGAGGGCGAGACCCGCGGCGCCCAGGATCCGCTCCGCCTCGCCGTGCGCGCGCCGCCAATCCACGCGCCAGCCGCGCCGCGGCAGCGCACCCAGGAACAGGTTCTCGGCGAGCGAGAGCTGCGGCACGAGCTGTACCTCCTGGTGGATCGCGGCGATCCCCTGGCGCAGGGCGTCCTGCACGTCGCGCAGCACCAGCGGCCGCCCGTCGAGCACGAGCGTGCCCGCGTCGGGACGGTGCACGCCCGTGAGCACCTTCACGAGAGTGCTCTTGCCGGCGCCGTTCTCGCCGATCAGCCCGTGCACCTCGCCGGCGCGCAGCTCGAGGTCGACGCCGCGCAGCGCGGCGTGGGCGCCGAACCGCTTCCCGAGCCCGAGCGCGGCGAGCAGCGCCGGCGGCGCGGAGCCCGCCCCGTCAGCGTCGCGCACCGCGGTTCCGTCGCGAGTGGATCATGGGCGGCAAGGGACGGCGGCGCGGGCGCGCTCAGTAGCGGCGGTTCGGCAGCTCGGCGGCGGCCTGCTCCTTCGGGAACACGCGCAGGGGCACGACGTGGCGCCTCGCCACCGGCCTGCCGGCGAGGATCTGCTGCACCGCGTCGAGCGCCAAGGGACCGAGCAGGGGCGAGCACTCCACGGTCGCGTCGAGCTGCCCGCGCACCATCGCCTCGAAGGCGCCGCGCACGCCGTCGATCGACACCACGACGAGGTCCTGGCCCGGCTTGCGCCCGGCCGCCTCGATCGCCTGGATGGCGCCCAGCGCCATGTCGTCGTTGTGGGCGTAGACCGCGGTGAATGGCTGCGCGGGATCCTCGGCCTTGAGGAACGCCTCCATCACCTCCTTGCCCCGCGCACGCGTGAAGTCGCCGCTCTGGCTCTTGACCACCTTCATGCCGGGGTACTTCGCCAGCTCCTCGGCGAAACCGCGCGCCCGGTCGAGCGCGGGCGACGAGCCCGTGGTGCCCTGCAGCTCGGCGATGCGCGCGTTGCCGCCGAGCCGCTGGGCCAGCCACGCCGCGGCGGCACGCCCCTCGGCCACGAAGTCGGCGGCGATGAGCGTGGCGTAGAGCCCCTCGTCGGCGACGCGCACGCCGCGGTCGACGAGCACCACCGGGATCTTCGCGGCGCGCACCTCTCTCAGCACCGGCTCGAACCCGGTCTCGACGATCGGCGCGAGGAGGATCGCGTCCACCCGCTGCAGGAGGAAGCTGCGCAGCGCCTGCTGCTGCTTCTCGGGGTCGCCCTGGGCGTCGGCGAACTTCACCACCATCCCGCGGGACTTGGCCTCGTCGAGGATCGAGCGGGTCTCCGCGGTGCGCCATGCGCTCTCGGCGCCGGCCTGGCTGAAGCCGATGGTCACCGGCTTCGAGGTCGCGCGATCGGGTCGCTCCCCGCAGGCCGTGGCGAGGAGGAGGAGCACGGGGAGGGCGGAGGCACGCATTGCCGGCAAACGTAGCCCGCGGCACGTCGTCCCGCGCGGGTCCATGCTCAGCAGCGACCCGGCGGCCGCGCCTGCTTCCAGTCGCCCGAGGGGATCCGCGGCAGACCCCGGACCCGGGCCGCGTCCAGCACGTATGCCTGGGCGGGCTCGCCATCCGCCAGGGGGATCGCCACGCGCCGGAACAGGTCCGGATGGCCTTCGAGCCGATCCACGTCGGCCAGGGTCTGCGCATCGACCTCGCAGAGCTCGCCCACGACCGCGCCGCTCCCCTCCGCCACCAGGGCGGGGTAGGCCTCGCAGTCGACCAGGGCGAAGCCCGGCGCGGTGCGGGCCGTGCCCAGCCAGCGCGCGTCCCGGAGGAAGCCGGCGTTGGGCTCGCCGCGGCGCAGCGTGCCGTAGACGAAGAGCCGCCGTGACGGAACCATTTCTGGCACGGTTCTGTCACCGCCAGATGCGCGTGCCGACCATGTTGGTGAAGCGCGCGGGCGTGCGGCCCCCAGGGAACATCAGCGCCTGCGCAGCGAACGGCACACCGGCGAGGGCGGGGAGATTGGGGATCTGCAGCGCGACGCTCGCCATGCCGCCGCCCGGAGGAAGGCTTGCCGGAGGCAGGACGATCAGGGTGCGCGGGTCGAGCCCGAGGTTGCCCAGGCCCGGGACCGGCAGATCGCCACCCGCCCGGCCCAGGAGGGGGATGGCCAAGGGCGTGCCTGGTGCGTAGCCGGGCATCGAGTGGATCTCGAGCACGAAGGGCCGACCCACGAGCGCGAGGTAGGGCGCGTGCAGGTGGCGGTGCAGGTTCCTCGGCCAGGAGGTGCTGGTCACCAGGTCCAGATCGCCATCGCCGTCCACGTCGCCGAGCGCGACGCCGCCTGTGCTGTGCGGACGCTGCGCGGCAACTTGCACCGACGAGAAGTACCCCCGCCCATCGTTGACCAGCAGGGTCACCGTCTGGCCAGCCACGGGTTGTGCCACCAGGTCCAGGTCCCCGTCCTCGTCCACGTCGGCAATGGCCACTCCCCTCAGGTCGAACGAGAGGGCAGGCACCCTCTGGCCGGTGGACTCGGTGAAGTGGCCGGGAGCAGTCTGCAGGAAGCAGAGCAGCGGCCGATCGCCCGGTTCGTGCCTCCAAGCGTGGAGCACGAGATCCTGGTCGCCGTCTCCGTCCAGGTCTCCGGCCAGAACATCCTGGGTCGCCGTGGCCAGCCCGGGCATGAGCTGAGAGGAGTTCTCCGTGAACACACCATTGCCGTCGTTCCAGAACAACTTCGTAGGATGCGGCAGAAGGGTCGGCCGGGCCTGGCCGACGACGAGGTCGGAGTCGCCATCCAGGTCCAGGTCCGCCAGCAGCAGCGCAGAGGTGAACATCGGCTCCGGCGGGACCACACCTGCGCGCGCCGCGAAGATCCCCGAACCGTCATTGACGAGACACTCGAGGGGTCTGCCCGGCTCTCCGACCACGACGTCCAGGTCCCGGTCGCCATCGAGGTCGGCCACGGCGAGCGCGAGCAGGTCTACATGCGGCACCATGCCTCCGGGCGCCTGTGTGAACCCGGCGGCGCCATCGTTCACGTGGAGCCGGAGCCCGAGTGGACCGCCACTGCCGGAACGGGACGCGTGCAGCAGATCCGGGTCGCCGTCTCCATCCACATCGGCAAGCCGGATCGGCGGCCAGGTCGGATCGCGAGCCGGCTTCGGGTTGCGTGCGTAGAGGCCGAAGCCACCGCGCCCGTCGTTGCGGAACACCGACCATGCGGGCGGGGACACGTCGGACTCGACGACCAGGAGATCCAGCGCGCCGTCGCGGTCGAGATCCTGGAGCAGCGGCAGACCCACGGGTCGGCTCGCCGGGTGCGGCGCCGTGCCGTGCGCGAATGCGAAGCTCCCCGCATTCAGCAGCACTACGTCCTGGTACCAGGACGCGAACACGAGATCGACATCACCGTCACCGTCCAGGTCTCCTGCAGCCACGGCCCTGGTGCCCGGGAGTCCGGCCGGCAGACCGGAACTGACGCTCACGAACCTCCCAGAACCCTCGTTCCGATGGATGCGCACGCCCAGTCCGCCCAGGGCGAGGTCGAGATCCCCATCGCCATCGAGATCCTGCAGCGCAAGCGCCGTGGCGTTACCGGCATCGGCTGGGAGGTTGGCCGACGGCGCCCGCGTGAAGCGGCCGACACCGTCGTTGAGGAGCAGGTTCAACCCCCAGGCCTCCGCGAAGATCGCGTCGACGTCCCCGTCGCGATCCACATCGCCCACGGCCACATCGCCGGTCCATGTGTCGGCCGACGGCAGCCGCCCTCCGGTCGCATCGCGGAA
>JADLFX010000011.1 GCA_020849665.1 Planctomycetota bacterium
CACGCCGTGGATCGGCTTCCAGGACCGTGGCCAGCGCCTGGCGCGGATCCAGCTCCACGGCGCGGAGCCGGGCGCACCGGCGTTCCTCCTGTTGGGACTGTCCACGGAACGCTTCGGCGCGCTGGGCCTGCCGGCGGGACTCGAGACCCTGGGCCTGCCGGGCTGCGCGCTGCACACGTCGGTGGAGGTGGTGGGCGTGGCGCGCACGGGCACGAGCGGCCTGGAGCGCGGCTACGCGTGGCTGGAGGTGCCGGGGGGTGTGCGGGGCACGAGCCCGTGGAGCGCGCAGTGGCTGGTGTTCCCACGCGCGGGCACGTGGCCGCCGTCGGCGATCACGCCCGCGCTGCTCTGGGGGTGGTGAGGGCACCTGCGCCAGCGGGCGCGCGCCCCTGCGGCACCGCTCTTCGAGCGGCTAAGCTCCCGAGCGTGAGCCACCGTCTGCGCCGCTCTCTCCTGCTCCTCGGGTTCGTTCTCCTACCCGGGCTCGCCCCGGCCCAGGACGACTCGTACGAGGCCGACCTGCGCGAGGCCCAGCACAACCTGCTCAAGGGCCGGCACGCCCGCGCCCGCGAGGCCTTCACGTCGATCCTGACCGCGGCGCGCGAGGAGCCGGAGGGCGACCGGCCGTCTGCGGCCGTGCAGCGGGCCGCCCAGGAGGGGATGTGGCGCCTCGACCTGGTGGGTGGCCGCTACGAGGAGGTACGCAAGGGCGTGGCGGCCCTGGGAACACCCGAGGCACGGGGTCGGGTCGCGACGCAGCTCCTGGTGGAGAGCCTGCTGGCCACGGGCGCGCACGAAGCAGCGCAGGCCGAGCTCGAAGCCTGGATCTCCCGCCACCCAGACGATGCCGAGCCGCGCTACCGGCTGGGCGCGCTGCACCGGGAGCTCGGCCGGCGCACCGAAGCGCGTGCCGCGTTCGACGCCGCCCTGGCGAAGCTGCCTGCCGCGGCCAAGGACTTCCCGCAAGCCGAGGGGAGCGGGCTGCAGCTCGCCTGGCTCGGTCGTTGCCTGATGGCGCTCGGCGGCCGCGACGACCTGGAGCGTGCCAGCTACGTGCTGGTGGAATCGGTGAAGCGTTCGCCCGAGCTGCCGCACGCGCGCCTCGCCCTGGCCGAGCTCTACTTCACGGTCTACGGCGAGGCCGCCGGCTTCCCCAGCGGCGAACCCGAGTTCAAGAAGGTCCTGGAGCAGAACGGCGATCTGGAGGAGGCGCTCCTCGGCATCTACCGGCTGCGCATCAGCAACTTCCAGCTCGACCCCGGCAAGACCGAGCAGTACCTGTCGCGCGTCCTGGCCATCAATCCGCGCTCGGTCCCGGCGCTGGTCGAGAGCGGCAAGCTGCTGGTCGACGATCGGCGCTTCGAGGAGGGCGCCGATCGTCTCGACGCGGCGCTGGACGTGAATCCGCGCGACAAGCGTGCCCTGGCCCATCGCGCCGCCGTGGCGCTCCTGCGTGGCGAAGCAGACCGTGCGGAGGCGTTCCGGCGCCGCGCCCTCGCGATCGACCCGATCTTCGCCGGCCTCGACACGATCCTGGGCGACCATCTGGTGGCGCTCTACCGCTTCGCAGACGCGGCGCCGTGCTTCGAGCGCGCCCTGGAGGTCGACGCCGAGCACGTGCCGGCCCTGCACGGGCTGGCGCGCGCGCGGATCTACACCGGGCGCGGCCCCGAAGCCGTGCCGCTGCTGGAGCAGGCGCGCAAGCTGCAGGAAGGCTTCCGCAATCCGTGGCGGGCGAACGCGCTCGCCGTCGAGAAGCTCCTGGCCGAGGAGTACGCCACGGTCGAGGCGGGGGAGTTCGTGTTCCGGATCCACCGCGACGACCGCGACGTGCTGGCGGGATACCTGACCCGCTGGCACCAGCAGGTGTTCGAGGAGCTCGGGCGGAAATACGGCTACACGCCCGAGGGCAAGGTGCGGGTCGAGGTGCTGCAGGAATGGGCCGACTTCTCGGTGCGCACGATCGGGTTCCGCGGCTTCTCGGCCCTCGGCGCCTGCTTCGGCCGCTTCATCACCCTGGTCTCGCCCGTGGACCGGCTGCTGCGCCAGCAGGACTTCATGTGGTCGGCCACCGTGTGGCACGAGTACGCGCACGTGCTCACGCTCGGGCTGAGCAAGCAGCGCGTGCCGCGCTGGCTCACCGAGGGCATCTCGGTGCACGAGGAGCGTGCCAAGAACCAGGCCTGGGAGCGCGGAATGGACCGCGAGCTCCTCGACGCCTGGCACAACGACGAGATCTACCCGATCCGTCTGCTCAACCAGGCGTTCCGCGGGCCGCGCATCCTCTTCGGCTACTACCAGGGCGGCTTGCTGGTCGACTTCCTCACCGCCGGCCACGGTTTCGCCAAGGTGGTGGAGGCGCTCAAGCTCTACGGCCAGGATCTCGCGGCCGAGGAGATCTTCGCGCGAGTGTTCGGTGTGGCCACCTCCGAGCTGGACCGCCGGTTCAAGGAATGGGTGTGGAAGACCCGGCTGGAGGAGCTGAAGGTCGTGCCGCGCTTGAACGAGCGCGGAATGGAGCGCGCGCTGCAGCGCCTGGTGCGCAAGCCAGACGACCACGAGGCGCGGCTCTGGGTGGCGTGGGCCCACGTGCGCAACGACAACCCGGTGGACGCCGGGTTGCTCCTGGCCGAGGTGAAGAAGCGCGATCCTGGCAACGCCCAGGGCCTGCTCCTCGAGGCCGAGCTGCAGCGGCGGCGCCAGGGCAAGGACGAGGCCATGGAGCTGTTCCGTCGCGGATTCGCGGCCGGGGCGGATCACTTCGACGCGCGCATCGCCTACGGCGACCTGCTGCGCGACGCCGGCGAAGTGGACGCGGCGCTGGAGCAGTACCGCGCCGCCAAGCGCTGCTGGCCGCGCTGCACCGACCAGGGCGTCGCGCCGCAGCTGCGGATCGCGCGGCTCCTCCGGCAGCAGCGGCGCGCCGCCGAGGCCATGGAGGAGCTGCGTGAGTACTGCACGCTGACCGCGCGGGCGTTCCAGCCGCGGATCGATCTTGCCGCATTCGAGCGGGAACGCGGGGACCGCGCCGCGGAGATCCGCTTCCTCGAAGAGGCCGCGCAGATCGACCCGTTCTACCGCGCGCTGCACGTGCAGCTCGGGGAGGCCTACCTGGCCACGGGCCGCGCCGCGGACGCGGTCGAATCGTGGCGCGTCGCCCTGGCGGTGCGGCCGAAGCTGGACCGCGCCCACATGGCCGCGCCGCCCGAGCAGGTCCCCGGCGAGGAGAGCCCCGCCGAGAAGGCGGCGCGCGCGGGTCTCGCGCTGCGCATCGGCAAGACCCTGCTCGACCTCGGCCGGCGCGACGAGGCGCTGCCGTTCCTCCGCCGTGCCGTGCAGGAGGCGCCGGAGGACGACGCCGGGCGCGAGGCGAAGGCGCTACTGGAACGCAAGGGCTGAGTGCACGGCCGCCCACCCGGCACGTGCGGATGCGAGGCCTGCATCCCCGCGCTACTCGCTCGCCGTTGGTTCGGATAGCCTGCGGGGTCCCGTCGCCGCTCGCGCCACTCCGAGGCACGTGCCCTCCGCCGGACCGATCGCTCCCACACCCTGCGCATGTCCGATCTCCTCCGCGAAGCCTGGAATCGCCTGCAGCCTGCGCTCGCCGCGCGGGTGGGCGAGGCGGCGCACTCGGCCTGGGTGGCAGGCCTGCGGCCGCTCGCGCTGGAGCGCGGCGTGGCGTACCTCGAGGCGCGCAATCGCCTGATCGCCGACCAGGTGCAGCGCCTCTACCTGTCGGAGATCGAGGCCTGCCTGGAGCAGGAGTTCGGGCTGCGCGTGGTGGCCAACCTGGTCGTGGCCCCGGACGCACTCGCGCCGGACCGCCTCGAGGTGAGTCCGGTGCAGCCGGTCCTGGACGAGGGCAACCGCACCGCCTACCTCGTCCTGCAGGCGCTGCTCGGGGATCGCCCGCTGCCGGGCCGGCTCTTCTTCTTCCATGGGCCCTCCGGCACCGGCAAGAGCTTCCTGCTGCGCTGGTGGGCGGCGCGGACGCGCCCGCAACCGATGTGGTTCGACCTGCCGCGGCTCTTCGAGCGCTTCCAGCGCGCGGCACAGGTCCATCAGACCGATGCGCTGCGCGCCGAACTCTCCGCGGACGCGCCCTTGATCCTCGACGAGGTGCATCGGGTGGCCGGCAAGCCGGAGTTCCAGACCCTGCTGCGCGCGGTGCTGGCGGCGCGGGAGCTGGTTCCGCACGTGACGATCCTGGCGTCGCGCTGGCATCCGCGGGAGATCTGGGGCCTGGATCCCGGCCTGGGCACGCGGATGCTCGCCGGCTTCGTGGCGCGCCTGGACCACCCCGGCCCCGCGGCCCGCCTGCAGTACCTGCGCGCGCTGGAGGGCACCCCGTCGCGCAATGGCCGGGCCGAGGCGATCGAGCGGCTGGCGCGCAGCGTGCACGGCTCCTATCCCGACGTGCGGCGCGCGTGGGTGGTCGAGCGGCAGGGCATCGCCCCCGAGATCGCCTCGCACTACCTCCGCCTGATCGACCCGCGTTCGGTGTTCCAGCGGGTCCTGGCGCGGGTGGAATCGCGCATCGGCGTGAGCGCGGCGGAAGTGCAGGGCAAGAGCCAGCACCGGCGAGTCAGTCTGGCGCGCCAGATCCTTGCGCTCGCCTGCGTGCGTGAGGGACTCAGCCAGGCCGAGGTGGCGCGGTTCCTGGGCGGCCGCACGCGCGCCTCGGTGCACTACGCGATCCACGCCCTGGAACAACGGATGCAGCGCTGCGCGGAGACCCGCCGGCGTGTGGAGGAAGTCCTGTCATGAGTCTGTACCTGGTCCTGGACGGAGTGGACGGCTGCGGCAAGAGCTCGCAGGCGTCCCTGCTGACCGCATGGGCGATCGATCGCGGGCACGAGGTCGTGCACCTGCGCGAGCCCGGTTCCACGCCGTTGGGCGAGGCGCTGCGCCGCCTGCTCCTCGACCGTGACGGCGCGGCGATGTCGCCTCTCACCGAGGCCCTGCTCTTCACCGCCGCTCGGGCCGAGATGGTGCGCGAGCTGGTGGCGCCGGCGTTGGCCAAAGGCAAGGTGGTGATCGCCGAGCGCTGCTTCCTGTCGACCCTGGTGTACCAGGGCATCGCTCCGGCCGACGAGAGCGCGCGCGTGCCGCTGCCCCTGCTGCGCGAGCTGGGCCGGCGCGCACACGGCATCACCATGCCCGATCGCATCGTCGTGCTGGATCTCGACGTGGACGTGGCGCGGGCCCGGCGCGCGCACCAGAACCCCGATCGGATCGAGGCGCGCGAGCGCGGCTACCACCAGCGGGTGCGCGAGGGCTTCCTGGGGCTCGCGCGCGAGGAGGCGCACTGCACGGTCGTCGATGCCAGCGGGTCGCACGAGGACGTGCAACGCAGGCTGCGCGCGGTCGTGGAACCCCTCCTGCCCAGACCGCGGTGAGCGCGCTGGCGATGTTCGGCCAGGGCGAGGACTTCGCCCGGCTCGTGGCCCAGGCGCGTGCCTTGCGCGCCCCGCATGCCCTCCTGCTGGTGGGTGGCCAGGGGCGTGGCAAGAGCCACGCCCTGGCGGTCCTCGCCCAGGCTCTCCTGTGCGAGGCACCCGGCGGCGAGGCCGCATGCGGCACGTGCGCGGCGTGCCGCAAGGTGGCGCAGGACGGCCACCCCGACCTGCACAGCGTGGGCGTCCCCGAGGGCAAGAAGGACATCCCGGTGGAGGAGGTGCGCGCGCTGGAGTCGGTGCTGCGGCTGGCCCCCGCCGAGGGCCGCGCGCGCGTGGCGCGGATCGATCCCGCGGACCGGCTCAACGAGGAGGGCCAGAACGCGCTGCTCAAGACCCTGGAGGAGCCGCGCGCCAACACGTTCCTGCTCCTGGCGGCCCGGTCGGCCGAGACCCTCCTGGCCACGGTGCGTTCGCGCGTGCAGGTGGTGGAGGTGCTGCCCCTGCGCGAGGACCAGGTGCGCATGCGCCTGCGCGCCGCCGGCATCGAGGCCGGCGACGACGAGTTCGCGGCGGCGGTGCTCGCGCGCGGCTCGCTCGGGTTGGCGCTGGACCTCCTGAATCCGCCGGCGCGCGCCCTGGCGGGGGAGCTCGCGACCTTCCTGGCCGAGCCGGGCAGCGCCGGCGCACTCGGTCTGGTGCGTGCGTGGCTGGGCGGCGGCGAGGGGCGGCGTGAGGTGGTGCAGCGCGCGCACCTCGTCCTCACCGTGGTGCGCGTCCTGCTGGAGGCGCGCCTCGAGTCCAGCGTCGAGGAACCCGCTGCGCGCGACGCGTGGATCGCGCTGGCGGAGGGGGCTCTGCAGGCCGAGCGCGACCTGGAGCTGGGGATCGCACCCGAAGTCGCGCTGCTCGAGCTCTTCACCGGCGCGGCGGGCGTGACGCGCGGCTGAGTCGGCCGGCGGGACTCGAGGTCCTGGGCCTGCCGGGCTGCGCGCTGCACACATCGGTGGCGGTCCGAGCCTGCACGACGGCCAGCGACCGATCGCCGGCGCGATGGCCGCACGAGTTTCTGCGAGCGCGAGGCGCACGACACGTTGGGTGCCCATCCCGGTGTCGCACCAGATCTCGGTGCCGGGCCGCCTAAGGAAACCCGAACCCGGGCCAGCCGAGGCAGGCAGGTGATTGCACGGATGCGTCGCGGTGCTCTAGCCTGCGGCGGTTTCGCCCGGCTCCGTGCGGGCGATGACAAGGCGGGAGGGTGCACCGTGGCCGGAAGCGGACCGCGGTGGTCGGAGCCTTCAAGGCGCGGATTCGCAGGTGCCGATATCCCCGCCGCGGGCCGCAACGGTCCGAGGCTCCCGACAACCAAGCCAACACGAACATGGGCTGGCCCACCGCCAACGAAGGCCTCGAGGAACGCATCGTGGAGATCCGCCGGCGCGACCGGCGCTTCGCGCGCAACGCGTACTTCTTCATCCTCGACTGCCTGGACTTCACCATGCAGACCCTCGGCCGGGATCGCAAGACGGGCGCCGAGCGCCATGTCGGTGGCCGCGAACTGCTGGAGGGGATCAAGGAGATGGCGGCCGAGCATTTCGGCCCGATGGCGGCGGCGGTGTTCCAGCGCTGGGGCATCCAGCGCACCGAGGACTTCGGCGAGATCGTGTTCAACCTGATCGACTGCGGACTCCTCACGCGGCGGCCGGAAGACTCGCGGCTCGACTTCGCGGGCGGCTACGACTTCGAGCAGACCTTCGCCGAACTCTTCCGCGAACGCATCGCGACCATCTCCTACCCCAACCAGGGCTAGGAGCTGCGCGGTGCCGGCCCTCCGGGACGCGGTCGTGAGCCGGGAACTCGCGCAGCCGGGTCCGGGCCCGCGCCCCGCCGAACCCACGCGCCGCCAGACGCGGATCGCGGCGCTGGTGGTAGGGGCCGCGGTGCTGCTGGGCCTGCTGGTGGTCTACTGGTACCGGCCGGTGTTCGGCCCGCTGCTCATCGCGCTGGCGCTCGCCTACATCCTCGAGCCCCTGGTCGGCAAGATCGAGCGGCGCGGCTTCTCACGCCACTTCGCGGTGGTGTGCGTGTTCCTGGCCGCGGCGCTCACCAGCACGGTGCTCGTGCTCCTGGTGGCGTACCAGGTGACCGAGCTGGTGTCGTTCCTGGGGCAGCCCAACTCCCCGGTGCGCGAGGGCTTCGAGAAGCTCGCCGACACGATGACGGTGACCGTGGGCGGCGACGTGGGCGATCGGATCCAGAAGGTGGTGCGGGACGCCACCGGCTCCGGCGTGGCACGTTCGTCGGCCGAGTTCTTCGCGAACCTGTTCACCACCATGGGCACCGGCCTGGTCTCGGCGGTGAACCTGCTCAGCATCCTGATCCTGCTGCCGGTGTATCTGGTGTACCTCATGCTGATGCTGCCCGAGCTGAAGGCGCGGGCGCGCGCGCTGCTGCCCCACTTCGATCGGGAGCGGACCCTGCGCGTGCTGGGGGAGCTGCACCACGGCATGTCCGAGTTCCTGCGCGGACGCGTGGTCGTGGCGCTGCTCAAGGGGGCGATGACCAGCCTCGGGCTGGCGCTCTGCGGGACGCCGTTCGCGCTGGCCGTGGGGATGCTGGCCGGCGTGCTCTCGGTGCTGCCCTACGTGGGCGCGGTGATCGGCTTCGCCTCGGCCGCGGCCATGACCGTCGCGGAGCAGGGCGCCCTGCAGCCGCTGCTCTGGGTGGCGGTGGTGTTCGTGGTGGCGGAGATCGTCGAGGGCTACGTGCTCACGCCCTGGATCATGGGGCCCGGGGTGCAGCTCAGCCCGCTCACCATGCTCTTCTGCGTGGTGTTCTGGGGCTACGCCCTGGGGCTCTTCGGTGCGCTCGTGGCGATCCCCCTGACCTTCGTGCTGAAGGTGCTGCTGCGCGCCTACGTGCTGCCCTCGGTGCAGCGCCTCGCGGAAGCCCCGGACTGAGCGGGCCCCCTGCGCTGGGTGCGTGGTAGAACCCCGGCATGGATCGGCGCACCTTCCTGCGCCACGCCGCCTGCGGCGTGGCCGGCGCGGCTCTCGCTCCCCTGACCCTGGTGGGCCAGGGCCCGGCCAGCCGGCCGGAACCCTGGTTCCGGATCTCCCTGGCGCAGTGGTCCCTGCATCGCCGGCTCTTCGGCCGGGCCGAGCCGAAGCTCGACCCGCTCGGGTTCGCCGCCGCCGCGCGGGGGTTCGGCATCGACGCGATCGAGTACGTCAACCAGTTCTATCGCGAGCGGGTGCGCGAGCGCGGCCTAGGCGCGGCGCTGCGCCAGCGCGCCAAGGACCACGGCGTGCAGAGCCTCCTGATCATGTGCGACGGCGACGGCGCTCTGGGCGACCCGGACGCCGCGGCCCGTGCCCGCGCGGTCGAGAATCACCGCAAGTGGCTCGAGCTCGCCGCCGATCTCGGTTGCCATGCGATCCGCGTGAACGCTGCCAGCCAGGGGGCGCGCGACGAGCAGGAGCGGCTGGCTGCGGACGGCCTGCGGCGCCTCTGCGAGGTGGCGGACGGGTTCCGCCTCTCGGTGCTGGTCGAGAACCACGGCGGCCTGTCCTCGGACGGCGCGTGGCTCGCGGCGGTGATGAAGCGCGTGGCCCACGCGCGGATCGGGACGCTGCCCGACTTCGGCAACTTCACGGTCGCCAAGGGCCAGGACTACGACCGCTACCGCGGGGTCGAGGAGCTGCTGCCCTTCGCCAGGGCGGTCAGCGCCAAGAGCTACGAGTTCGACGCCAAGGGCGACGAGACCACGATCGACTACCTGCGCATGCTGCGCCTGGTGCGGGCCGCCGGCTACCGGGGCCACGTGGGGATCGAGTACGAGGGCGGGCGGCTCGACGAGGCCGCCGGCATCCTGGCCACGAAGCAGCTGCTCGAGCGGGTGTGCGAGCGGTTGGCGTGAGCGCCGGGAGGCTCAGCGCCCCTTGGGCTCCACCGGCTTGCGCTCGGTCTCGCTGGCGATCTTGAGCACGCCTTCGAACTCGCGCAGCGTGCGGATGTCCTGGCCCTTCTTGTCCAGCAGCACGCGCATCGCCTCCTGCAGCTGGCCGTCCTCCTGGTAGTCGCCGAGCGCCCGGCCGCCGGGGAACGGCTTCTTGCGCAGGTCGGCCACCTCGTCGCGCAGGGTGTAGCGCAGCCAGCGGCGGACGTCGTCCTTGTTCAGCCTGGTGTCGAGGCCCTGGTAGAACGCATCGAACCCGGGGTAGCGGGACACGTCGCCGTTGTCGCCCTCGGCCAGCTGCACGAAGAGCTTGTTGTGTTCGCCCATGTTGGCGCGCACGTACTTGCGGAACACGTCCTTCTGCAGGAGCTCGTACACCTCCGCGTTCTTCCACGCGTCCTTGGCGACGAACTCGCGCAGTTCCACCTCGCGGTCGGGAACGACGCCCCAGTCGGGATTCACCACCTTGCCGGTGGCCTCGTCGATGTCCTTGTGCAGGCAGCGGCCGCTGGGCAGGTGGTAGCGGGCCACGGTGAGCTTGAGGCGCGGTCCGACGTCGTACTTGCCGTTCTTGTTGGCGTCGACGTAGGTCTCCCACTCGTCGCGCACGCCGTTCTTGTTCTCGTCCTCGAAGCGTTCGCCCTGCTCGCTGCGCAGCTCGATGAGGCTCTGCACGCTGCCCTTGCCGAACGAGCGCTTGCCGACCACCGTCGCGCGCTTGTGGTCCTGCAGCGCGCCGGCCACGATCTCGGAGGCGGACGCCGAGTACTCGTTGATCAGCACGGCCATCGGGACGTCGGGCGCGATCGCGCGGTCGCGGGTGAAGTACTCCTGCTTGGGCTCGACCCGGCTCTCGGTGTAGACCACGAGCTGCTTGCCGGGCACGAACGCCTCGACCACGTCGCGCGCCGCCAGCAGGTAGCCGCCGGTGTTGTTGCGCAGATCGAGCACCAGCGACTCCATGCCGCGCTGCTTGAGGTCCTGCAGCGCGCTGGCCAGTTCCTCGGCGGTGTTCTGGCCGAAGGTGAGCACCTCCACGTAGCCGACCTTGGCGGGCAGCAGCTCGTGGTTCACCGACGGCACGTGGATCTCCTCGCGGACGATCGAGACCTCCTTGGGCTCCTGCAGGCCCGGACGCAGGAAGCGCAGCGACACCTTGGAGCCCGGCTGGCCCTTGAGCCGCGCGATGATCTCGTCGCTGGTGTGGCCCTGGGTCTCCCAGCCGTCGACTTCCAGGATCTTGTCGCCGCTGCGCAGCCCGGCGCGGTACGCGGGCCCGGAGTAGATCGGCCGCACGATCGAGAACACCTCGTCCTGGTCGAAGTTCACGAACGCGCCGATGCCGCCGTACTCGCGGTTGAGGTCGAAGAAGAACCGCTGGAACTCCTCGGAGGTGAAGTACGAGGAGTGGCGGTCGAGGTACTGCAGCATGCCCTTGGCCGCCTGCTGCAGGAGTTCACGGTCGGAGATCTTCTCGCCGCGCGGATGGGCCATGCGGATCCGGCGCATGACCTCGCGCAGGAGTGCGTACTCGTCGCTGCGCCCGGAGCTCCCGGCGGCATCGCCCTTGTCGTCCACCAGCTTCTGCAGCACCGACTCGAACTGGCGCCGGTCGTTCTCCATCTGCAGGAAGGCGCGTGCCAGCCGGCCCTCGGGCGTGGGTTCCTCGGCCAGCTCGGTGAGGACCTGGCGGGCCGGGGTGGTCACCTGGTTGATCTCGGCCAGGGTGAGCGCGCCCTGGATCCTGAGGTTGCGATCGGTGGAATTGAGGAACGTCTGGATGGTGGTCCGTGCCGTGCTGCGCTGCACATCGGTGCCGATCTCCCACAGGGCACGTCCGGCGGCCAGGCGCACGCGCGGGTCGGCGGTGTCGGCCTGCAGGGGCTTCAGGAGCAGCGCCTGGGCGTCGCCGAGCGCCTTGCGCCCGAAGGTCTTGCGGCCCACCAGCGCCAGCGCGGCGGCGCGCACCTCGGCCTCCTCCGCATCGAGCACGGGCCGCAGCGTGTCCAGGACTTCCGCGCCGAACGCCTCGCCATCGGCCAGATCGGCCAGGGCCGCGGCCAGGGCGATGCGCCCCTTGGGGCCCGCCTTGCCCGCGGCGGCCAGGATGGCGCGCGCGAGGGCATCCTCGCTCGCCTCCAGGTTGGCGACCTTCCGGCCGAATTCGTAGACCCGATCCAGCGGCACCGCCTCGGCCTCCAGGGAGATCCGGGCCACCTTGGCGGCCACGTCGTCCTGCGCGCGCGGCGCCGGGGCGAGGAAGGGGAGCAGCAGGACCAGGGCCAGGGGAAGCGGGTTCTTGGTCAGCATCGGTGTCGCGGGCCGGGTTCGCCCTAGCATCGGCCGGGGCCGGCAGGAGCATCAAGCAAAACGCCGCCACGGCTCCCAGGACTCCCCGGCGCCACGGTGGCGGGGGGCGTCCCTCGGATCGTGGCCGCAGCCAGGTGCTTCTACGTCGCGGAGCAGCCGAGGACACAGGGTTTGTGCCGCGTCCTGCGACGGTTAGCCTCTGCCCGTCCAGATATGGACACGCACGCGCAGGAGCCGGGCGGGCTTTCGCATCTCGATGCGGAAGGTCGCGTGAAGATGGTGGACGTCTCGGCGAAGGCGCCCACCGTGCGCCTCGCCAGGGCCGAGGCGCTGGTCGAGATGCGCCCCGAGGTACGCGCCCGCGTGCTCGCCGGGGGCCTGGCCAAGGGGGAGGCACTGGCCGTGGCGCGGATCGCGGGCATCCAGGCCGCCAAGGACACCGCCCGGCTGATCCCGCTCTGCCATCCGCTGCCCCTGAGCGATGTCCAGGTCGAGCTCGGCCCGAGCGGGGAGCAGGCCGTGCGGATCGTGGCCGAAGTGCGCTGCGTCGCCAGCACCGGCGTCGAGATGGAGGCCATGACCGCCGCGAGCGTTGCGGCCCTGGCGCTCTACGACATGGTCAAGGGCGTGGACCGGGGGGCGCGGATCGCTGCCGTCCAGCTCCTGCACAAGTCGGGCGGCAAGTCCGGCACCTGGGAGCGCACGGAGGCGCGGCCATGAGCCGGGCACGGCGCGTCGCGGTGGTGGGGGCCACCGGGGCGGTGGGCCAGGAGTTCCTGGCGGTGCTGGCGGAGCGGCGCTTCCCCCTGGCGTCCCTGCGCCTGCTGGCCTCGCCCCGCTCGGCGGGCCGGCGGCTGCGCTTCGCGGGCGAGGAGCTGCCGGTCGAGCCGCTCACACCGGACGCGTTCCGGGGCGTGGACCTCGCGCTCTTCTCCGCCGGCGGCACGGTCGCGCGCGAGTACGCCAGGCACGCCGTGGCCGCGGGGGCCGTGGTCGTCGACAACTCCTCGGCGTTCCGGATGGACCCGAACGTGCCGCTGGTCGTGCCGGAGATCAACCTGGCGGCGGCCCGGAACCACCAGGGCGTGATCGCCAACCCCAACTGCTCGACCATCCTCCTCTGCCTGACGCTGCGGCCGCTGCAGGTGGCGGCCGGCCTGCGCCGCGTCGTGGTCTCGACGTACCAGGCGGCATCGGGGGCCGGCCAGCGGGCGATGGAGGAGCTGCGCGCCGCCACGACGTCGCTGGTGCTCGAAGGCCGGCGGCCCGCGCCGAAGGTGCTGCCGCACTCGCTGGCCTTCAACCTCTTCCCGCAGGTGGACGTGTTCACCGAGGGCGGGTTCACCCGGGAGGAGGACAAGATGCAGAACGAGACGCGCAAGATCCTCGACTTGCCCGACCTGCCCGTGGAGGCGACCTGCGTGCGGGTGCCGGTCGAGCGCTGCCACAGCGAATCGGTGAGCGTGGAGCTGGACCGGAGCCTGACGCCCGCGGCGGCCCGGGAGGCCTTCGTCCGCGCGGCCGGCGTGGTGGTGGTGGATGGCGACCCCGCCTATCCCATGCCCGTGTTCGTGGCCGGCACCGATCCGGTCGCGGTGGGCCGGATCCGCGCCAGCCGCGCCTTCGCGCACGGACTCTGCTACTGGCTGGTCGGGGACCAGCTGCGCAAGGGTGCAGCCTTGAACGCGGTGCAGATCGCGGAGAACCTGTAGCGAATCCACCGTCCGGCCGGACCCCTCGTCTCCGGGCGCCATCGATCCGCGATCCCTACATGGCCGCCAAGCGCTCCCGCAGCAAGCCCCGCCCCAGCCCCGCCGAAGCCCCGAACCGCCCTGCCCGCGGCGGCGCAGGGCCCGGGGAGGACCGCGTCGAGCAGGTGCAGCGCCTGGTCGACGTGATGACCGCCCGGGGGGTCGTCGAGGTGGAACTGGAGGACGCGGCCGGTCGGGTCCGGGTGCGCCTGAAGGAGGACCGGGCCGTCGCCCTGGCCGCGCCGGCGCCCTTCCTGGCCGCTCCCGTGCCCGCCTCGGCGGGGCATGCCCCCGCGCCCGCGGCCCGCCCCGAGTCCGGACCGGCGCCTGCGGCTCCGGCGCCGCGCGAGGGCAAGGTGTTCGAGTCGCCGATGGTCGGCACCTTCTACGTCGCGTCCTCGCCCGACGCGGAGCCGTTCGTCAAGGTCGGCGACCGGGTCAAGCCGGAGACCACGCTCTGCATCATCGAGGCGATGAAGGTGATGAACGAGATCAAGGCCGAGTGCGACGGCACGGTGCTCGAGGTGCTCGCCCAGAACGGCGAGTCGGTCGAGTACGGCCAGCCCCTCTTCCGGATCAAGGGCTGAGGCCGGACCCGTGTTCCGCCGCATCCTGATCGCGAACCGGGGCGAGATCGCGCTCCGGATCCTGCGCGCCTGCAAGGAGCTCGGCATCGAGACCGTCGCGGTCTACTCCGAAGCCGACCGCAACGCGCTGCACCTGCGCTACGCCGACGACACGGTGTGCATCGGCCCGCCGCCCAGCCGCCAGAGCTACCTGGACATCCCCTCCCTGATCGCCGCGGCCGAGATCGGCGACGTGGAGGCGATCCACCCGGGCTATGGCTTCCTGTCCGAGAACGCGCACTTCGTCGAGGTGTGCCAGAGCTGCAACATCAAGTTCATCGGCCCGTCGCCCGAGTCGATCGCCCTGGTCGGCGACAAGGTCGCGGCGCGCGAGCTGGCCAAGAAAGCCGACGTGCCCACCGTGCCCGGCAGCGATGGCCCGGTCGAGACCGAGGCCGAGGCCACCGCGATCGCGCGCACGATCGGCTACCCGGTGCTGATCAAGGCGGCGGCCGGCGGCGGCGGGCGCGGGATGCGCGTCGCCCACAACGAGCCGAGCCTGCTCAACGGGTACCACCAGGCGCGGGCCGAGGCCGAGAGCGCGTTCAAGAACCCGACCGTCTACATCGAGAAGTACGTCGAGCGGCCGCGCCACGTCGAGATCCAGATCCTCGGCGACCAGCACGGCAACCTCGTGCACCTGGGCGAACGCGACTGCTCCCTGCAGCGCCGCCACCAGAAGCTGCTCGAGGAGAGCCCCTGCCTGGTGCTGGACGAGAACACCCGGCTGGCGATGGGCGCCGCGGCGGTGCGCATCGCCAAGGCCGCAGGCTACTACTCGGCCGGCACGGTGGAGTTCCTCCTCGACCGGGAGGGCAACTTCTACTTCATCGAGGTCAACTCGCGCATCCAGGTCGAGCACCCGGTCACCGAATCGGTCACCGGCATGGACCTCATCCAGGCCATGATCCGGATCGCCGCGGGCGAACGCATGAACCTGCGCCAGGAGGACATCACCTGGTCCGGGCACGCGATCGAGTTCCGCATCAACGCCGAGGACCCGGACCAGGGCTTCAAGCCCAGCCCGGGGACCATCACCGGGTTCGTGGCCCCGGCCGGACCCGGCGTGCGCTGGGACAGCCATGCCTACCAGGGCTACACGGTGCCGCCGTACTACGACTCGATGGTCGGCAAGCTGATCGTGCACCGGCGGGACCGCCGCAGCGCGATCGCCACCGCGCGGCGCGCCCTGGAGGAGATGGTGGTGGAGGGGATCCAGACCACGATCCCGCTCTTCCGCAAGATCATCGACCACTCGGACTTCATGAGCGGCGAGGTCGACACCGGCTTCATCGAGCGCTACTTCACGCCCCGCTGAGGTCTTCACCGCCGCCCCGCGGCGATCGATCATGGACGCAACCAGCACGACGCGCCGCCGCAGCGGTGATTGAGGAGCCGTGGAGCACGACCTCGGCAGACTCGGGCGACGGACCCTCCTGGCGCTGAACGTGCTGGCCGGCGTGACCGCGGCGGTCCTGGTCGTGCTCCACTACCTGGTCCCCGAGCGCCTCGGCTACCCGGCGTTGATCCCCGGAGTGCCGATCGGGTCCAGCGGGCACGTGATCCTCGTGCCGCTGCGCACCACCGCCGCGACCCTCGGCTTCGTCGCGGCGGTCGCGTTGCTGGTGGTGGACCTGCTCTGGCTGATCTATGGCCGGCAGCGGCGCCACCCGCTGCGCCACGTGCTGAGCGAGGCGCCGGGCGGGACCGTGCGGATCACGCGCGACGCGCTGGAGGCAGCCCTGCGCAGCGCGGGCGAGGCCCTGCCGGAGGTGGCGCGCCTGCGGGTGATGCTGGCCGGCGCGGGGCCCAAGCGGATCGTGGTGAAGGTGCAGTTCCAGGCTCCCGAAGGCGTGGCCAACCTGGATGCCAGCCGCGCCCTGCGGGCCGCCCTGCAGCAGCGCTTCCAGGAGATGGTGCGGCTGACCGACGGGCAGCGGGTCGAGTACGACCTGGAGTTCCTCGGGTTCTCGGGCAAGGGCGCGCGCAAGGCGGAGGCCGCGGCGCCGGCCGCGGAGCCGGATGCGCCGTTCACGGGACCGAAGTACCCGATCGAGGACGAGGACGATCCGTACGAGTCCAAGCGATCGGTGTGAGCGCGGCGCCGGCCGCCTCGCGTCCACCGACGCGGCCCTGGCGATTGCATCCCGCGCGCGCCTCGCGGAGCATGCTGCGTACATGGGCCTGCCGCAGATCGATGCGACCAACCACCCGGACGGGATGAGCGCCGCCGCGCCGCGAGGTCGGCGATGAGCGAGGGCCCCTCCGCCATGCGCGTGGGCATCCTCACCGGTGGCGGCGACGCCCCTGGCCTGAACGCGGCGATCTGCGGCGTGTGGCGCCGCCTCCAGGACGTGGAAGCCGTGCTCGTGCCGTTCCGCGACGGCTGGGGCGGTGTGATCGAGGATCGGGTCGTCCACCTCGACCCGCGCCACATGCACGAGCTGGTCACCCGGGGCGGCACGATCCTGGGCTCCTCCTCCGCCAACCCGTACCGCGACCCCGGGCGGGACGTGCCGCGGGTGAAGGCCACGTTCGCGCGGCGGCGCCTGGATGCGCTGGTGGCCATCGGCGGCGAGGGCACGCTGCTGGCCGCGGAGCGGCTGCACCGCGAGGAGGGGCTGCCCGTGGTGGGCGTGCCCAAGACCATCGACAACGACCTGAGCGCGACCGACTTCACGTTCGGCTTCTTCACCGCGGTGGACCGGGCCATGACCATGATCGACCAGCTCCGGACCACCGCGGACTCGCACCACCGGGTGATGGTGGTGGAGTGCATGGGCCGGCACGCCGGCTGGATCACCGCGTACGCCGGCGTCGCGGCGGGCGCCGAGGTGATCCTGGTGCCGGAGCGTCCGGTCGAGCTGAACGAGGTGTTCCAGCGCCTGCGCACGCTGCGCGCGACGGGCAAGGAGTCGGCGGTGGTCGCGGTGGCCGAGGGCTGCCGCATCCTCGAGGACGGCCGCCTCCTGTCCAGCGACGAGAAGGACGAATACGGCTGCTACAAGGTGGGCGGCGCGGGCGAGATGGTGGCGCGGCGCATCCAGCACGCCCTGGGCTGGGAGGCGCGGGCGATCGTGCTGGGTCACCTGCAGCGCTCCGGGCCGCCCGGCGCGTTCGACCGGATCTTCGCGCTGCGCCTCGGCGCCAAGGCTGCGCGACTGGTCATGGAGCGCCGCTTCGGCCGGATGTCCGCGTTGCGCAACGGCGACGTGACCGATGTCGCGCTCAGCGAGGCCGTGGGCGAGCGCAAGGTGCTGAGCCCGACGTTCATCGACCGCTACCAGGACTTCTTCCTCGTGCCCGCGCTGAGTCCATGAACCGCCTCGCATCGACCGCGCCCGCGGTGCTCGCCCTGACCGGGAGCCTCCTGGCCCAGGTCTGGCCGTATCAGGGGTATCAGGGCTACCAGGGCTATCCGGGCTACCCGTACCCCATGGGCCCCAGCTCGATCCTGCGGGCGCAGACCCAGGACCCGCGCGCCGCGGCGCCGATGTTCCCGACCGCGCCCGGCATGGGCGGCGCGAGTCCGTACGGCTTCCAGCGCGAGGGGGTCCCGTCGCCCAACTTCGCACCTGGGTTCCCCGGCCAGCGCTCCCTCTACCCGCTCTTCCCCACGGCGCCTCGGACCCCGGCGGAGACCCCCGGATACGGCGCCTACCCCGGCGTCGGCGCGGGGGCGGGGCAGGCGCAGCCGGGCCCGGGGATCCCGGGCCGCCAGCCCCTGCCGCGGGCCGACCTCACGCAGGACCTGTGGCCTGCGTGGATGGAGTTCCCCGAAGGCATGGGTCCGACGAAGCGGACCCCGGAGCAGGGCCTGCTGGTGCGGACCGGCGAGCGCGTGTGGTTCCTCGATCCCGACGAGCCGGCCTTCGTGCCCCTGCCGTTCTTCGAGAAGATGCGCATCGTCCGCAAGGGCACGGTCGTCGAGGTGCGCCAGCGCGGGGAGTTCCTGTGCTGGTTCCACGACGACGCCCGGCTGCGCTCGAGCGGGCCCGCGCGGCTGAGTGTCGTGGATCTCGACGCCTCCGCCGCCACGCTGCGACTGGAGTCCCTCACCCGCGTGATGCTCGCCACGCGGGTGCGGCCGCTGCGGGTCACCCTGCCGGACGGCGCGCTGCTGGAGACCACGCCGGGGCACGTGGACCTCGTCGCGGAGGAGGGCATCGGCCGGGTGATGAACCACGGACCCGGCACGGTCCGATACACGGGGAGCATGGGCTCCGTGGACATCCCGCGCGGTACGCGTCTGGCGTTCTTCCTCACCGGAGCCGAGGAGGTCCTGCCCGGGGCGGCGCTGGAGGTACGGGGCTCGGTGACCCAGCAGCGCAAGGGACGCACGCTCGAGGTCGAAGGCGGCGCCGAAGGCGGCACCGTGACCTGGAGCGGCGCGCAGTTCTCCCTGCGCCAGGGCGCGCGCCTCCGCCTGGATCCCCTGGGCGGGCGCGAATTCCCCGACCACAAGGCTGCCGCCTCGAGACCCTCCGGCACTCCCACCACGAAATGACCGCCACCACTCCCACCAGGGCCGCCAACGGCAGCCGTCCTCGCGCCCTCGTCACCGGCGGCGCCGGGTTCATCGGGTCGCACCTGTGCGAACGCCTCCTCGCCGAGGGCAAGGACGTGATCGCCATGGACAACCTGCTGACCGGCGACCTCGCCAACATCGAGCACCTGTTCGGCAGCCCGCACTTCACGTTCGTGCACCAGGACGTGACCAACTACATCCACGTGCCGGGGCGGCTGGACTACATCCTGCACTTCGCCTCGCCGGCCAGCCCGGTCGACTACCTGGAACTGCCGATCCAGACCCTCAAGGTCGGGGCCATGGGCACGCACAAGGCCCTCGGCCTGGCGCGCGAGAAGAAGGCCCGCCTGCTGCTCGCCAGCACCAGCGAGGTGTACGGCGACCCGCTCGTGCACCCACAGCGCGAGGACTACTGGGGCAACGTGAACCCGATCGGCCCGCGCGGCGTGTACGACGAGGCCAAGCGCTTCGCCGAGGCGATCACCATGGCGTACCAGCGCGCCCACGGCGTGGAGACGCGGATCGTGCGCATCTTCAACACCTACGGCCCGCGCATGCGCCTCAACGACGGGCGGGTGCTGCCCTCGTTCATGAGCCAGGCGTTGCGCGGCGAGCCGCTCACCGTGTTCGGCGATGGCTCGCAGACGCGCTCGTTCTGCTACGTCGACGACCTGGTGGAGGGCGTGCTGCGCCTGCTCTACAGCGACGAGAAGCTGCCGGTGAACATCGGCAACCCGCGCGAGATGACCATCCTCCAGTTCGCCGAGGCGGTCCTGCACTCGACGGGGTCGAAGTCGGGCATCGAGTACCGTCCGCTGCCGGTGGACGACCCCAAGGTGCGCCAGCCGGACATCGGCAAGGCGCGGCGCCTGCTCGGCTGGGAGCCGAAGGTGGTGCTCGAGGAGGGCCTGCGGCGCACGACCGAGTACTTCCGCAGGAAGGTGGCGCAGGGCCGGTGACCATGGGCGGGACGTCCTGCGAGGCCACGGGGGCGGGGCCGGTGCCCGTCCGCGTGCGGGTGCCGGGCCGGACGCGGCGCGGGGCACGGGTCCGATGAACCGGGTGCTGGTGACCGGCGGTGCCGGCTTCCTGGGCGCGCACGTTGCCGAGCAGCTGCTGCGCCGCGGCGATCGGGTGCGCACCCTCGACAACCTCGACCCGTTCTACGACGTGCGGATCAAGCGTCGCAACCTCGAGCGGCTGCGTGCCGCCGGCGGAGCGCACCACGAGTTCGTGTACGGCGACCTGCGCGACGCACGCACCTGTGCGCGGGTGGTGGACGGCGTGGACGGCGTGGTGCACCTCGCGGCATTGGCCGGCGTGCGTCCCTCGATCCAGGATCCGGGCCGCTACATGGACGTGAACGTGACCGGCAGCCAGGTCCTGCTCTCGGCGCTGGCCGGGCAGCGCCGGCAGGTGCCGGTGGTGTTTGCGTCGTCGTCGTCGGTGTACGGCGGCAACACCAAGGTGCCGTTCGCCGAGAGCGATCCGGTGGACCGCCCGGTGTCGCCGTACGCGGCCAGCAAGAAGGCCGGCGAGGTGCTCTGCCACACGTTCCACCACCTCACCGGCACGCCGGTCACCTGCCTGCGGTTCTTCACGGTGTACGGACCTGGCCAGCGCCCGGAGATGGCCATCCACCAGTTCACGCGGCGGCTGGTGTCGGGCGAGGCGCTGCCGTTCTTCGGCGACGGCAGCACGCGCCGCGACTACACCTACGTCGACGACGTGGTGGCCGGCGTGCTCGCGGCTCTCGACCGCGCGGCGGGCTACCGGATCTACAACCTGGGCGGTGCCGAGACCACGTCGCTCGCCGACATGGTGCGGATCCTCGCGGAGGCCCTGGACCGTCCGGCGCGGTTGGAGCGCCTCCCGGAGCAGCCGGGCGACGTGCGCATCACCTACGCCGACACCACGCTGGCGCAGCGCGATCTGGGCTGGCGCGCCAAGGTGCCGATCCGCGAGGGAGTGCAGCGCTTCGTGGCCTGGTACCTGGCCGAGCGCGCCGCGGGAGGCGTCGCATGAAGGAGGTGCTGGTGACCGGCGGCGCCGGCTTCGTGGGCTCGCACGTCGTGGACGCCCTGCTGGCGCGCGGCGACCGCGTGCGCGTGCTGGACGACCTCAGCACCGGGCGGCGGGCCAACCTGCCCTCGGACGCGCATCGGCTCAGCATCGTCGAGGGGTCGATCCTCGACGCGGCGCTGGTCGCCGAGGCCTGTGCCGGCGCGGATGCGATCGTGCACTTCGCGGCGCTGCCCTCCGTGTCGCGCAGCGTCGTGGATCCGGTGGCCTCGCACGAAGTGAACGCCACCGGCACGCTGCGGATCCTCGACGCGGCCCGCGCCCGCCGCACGCGCGTGATCTACGCCGGCTCGTCGTCGGCCTACGGCGACCAGGACGCGGCCGCCAAGCACGAGGAGATGCGCGAGCGGCCGCTCTCGCCGTACGCCGCCAGCAAGCTCGCGGGCGAGCTCTACTGCCGCGCGTTCGCGCGTGTCTACGGCCTGCCGGTCGTGGTCACCCGGTTCTTCAACGTGTACGGGCCGCGCCAGGTGCCGGACAGCCCATACTCCGGTGTCATCGCGGCCTTCTGCCACGCGCTCTGCGTCGGCCGGGCTCCCCGGATCGAGGGCGACGGCGGGCAGGCACGCGACTTCACGTACGTGAGCGACGTCGTGCGCGGCGTCCTCCTCGCGGTGGATGGCGGCACCGAGGGTTGTCATACTGTGAACCTCGCCGCGGGCGGCTCGCACACGATCCTGGAGCTGCTCGCAACCCTGCAGGAGATCGCGGGCACGCGTCTGGCGCCCGAGTTCGTCCCGGCGCGGCGCGGCGACGTCAGGCACTCGCAGGCCGATGTACGGCAGGCGAAGGCGCTGCTCGGTTTCTCTGCCTCCGTGTCGTTCGCGGAGGGCCTGCGGCGCACCTACGAGTGGTATCGGAGCAAACAGGCATGAAGGGCGTGATCCTCGCTGGCGGCCTCGGCACCCGGCTCTACCCGCTGACCAAGGTGACCAACAAGCACCTGCTGCCGGTCTACAACAAGCCGATGATCTACTACCCGATCCAATGCCTGATCAACGCGGGCATCACGGACATCCAGGTGGTGACCGGCGGCAACAGCGCGGGGCACTTCCTGCAGCTGCTGGGCAATGGCTCGGACTTCGGCCTGAAGGACATCCAGTACACCTACCAGCAGGGCGAAGGCGGAATCGCCGACGCCCTGCGCCTGGCCGAGAACTTCGTGAAGGGCGACAAGGTGTGCGTCGTGCTGGGCGACAACATCATCGAAGGGAACATCAAGAAGGCGGTCGACGAGTTCGGCCGCCAGGGGAAGGGCGCCAAGATCCTGCTCAAGGAGGTCCACGACCCCGAGCGCTTCGGCGTGGCGACGATCCGGGACGGCAAGGTGATGAAGATCGTCGAGAAACCCAAGCAGCCCGAGTCGAACCTCGCGGTGATCGGCATCTATCTCTACGACGCGCAGGTGTTCGAGATCTGCAAGACCCTGAAGCCCTCGGCGCGCGGCGAGCTGGAGATCACCGACGTCAACAACTGGTACATCGACCACGGCCAGATGACGTACGAGGTCCTGAAGGGCTGGTGGACCGACGCCGGCACCTTCGACTCGCTGCTGCGCGCCAGCAACATGATCCACGACGGCGGCGCCAACCGGATGGACCTGTGAACCGGCGGCCGATCCAGCGGCGCGGCACGGCGGCGGGGTGAACGACGGCATGGCCACCGGCGGCGGGGTCCTGATCACCGGGGCGCGCGGCCAGCTCGGCCGCGTCACGGTGGAGGCGGCGCGGCGCCGCGGCCTGCACGTCGTGGGCCTCGGCCACGCCGAGCTGCCGGTCGAGGACGCGGCCGTGGTGCAGCAGGCGTTCGCGACGATCCGCCCGGCGCTGGTCCTGCACTGCGCGGCGTGGACCGACGTGGACGGCTGCGAGCGCGACCCGGCCCGCGCCACGCTGGTGAACGCCGACGGCACGGCCCGCGTCGCCGACGCCTGCGTCCGGTTCGGCGCGCGCCTGGTCTACGTGAGCACCGACTTCGTCTTCGATGGCACCGCGCGCGCGCCGTATCGGCCCGAGGACGCCCCCAATCCGATCTCGCACTACGGGGCCAGCAAGCTCGCGGGCGAGCGGCACGTCCTGGGCCACGCGCGCGCGGACTTCCACGTGCTGCGCGTCAGCTGGGTGTTCGGTCCGGGCGGGCGCAACTTCCCCAGGGCGATCCTCGACCGCGCCCGATCCGGGCAGCCTCTCCAGGTGGTGGAGGACGAGGTCGGCTCGCCGTCGTTCACCCGCGACCTCGCCGAGGCGATGCTCGACCTGGCCGCCGCGCACGCACCGGGCGGGGTCTACCACGCCTGCAACGAGGGCGTGATCAGCCGCCACAGGTTCGCCGAGGACATCGTGCGCCTCGCGGGCCTGCGCGTGGCGGTGGGCCGCATGCGTGCCACGGAGCTGGTCCGCCCCGCCCGCCGCCCGGCCTTCTCCGCACTCGACTGTGGCAAGCTGGCCCTGGTCCGGGGCCGCACCCTGCCGAACTATCTGGACGCGTTGGAACGCTACCTCGGCGAGGAATCGGCCGGAGCGGATCCACGATGAGGCGCGTGGTCCGGGGCGCGACCCCGGCGCCGCAGATCCCAACATGAGCAAGATCCTGGTCACTGGCGGAGCCGGCTTCATCGGCTCCAACTTCGTGCGCCTGCTGCTGGCGCAGCGACGTCACTCGGTCGTCAATCTCGACAAGCTCACCTACGCGGGCAATCTCGAGAACCTGAAGGATGTCGAATCCGACCCGCGGTACGCGTTCGTCAAGGCCGACATCGCCGACCGCCCGGCCATGGAACGCGTGTTCGCCGAGCATCGGCCCGAGGTGGTCGTGCACCTGGCCGCCGAGAGCCACGTCGATCGCTCGGTGCTGGACGCCAGCGCGTTCGTCCTCACCAACGTGCTCGGCACGCAGGTCCTGCTCGACGTCGCGCGCCAGCACGGCGTGCAGCGCTTCGTGCACGTCAGCACCGACGAGGTGTACGGCTCGCTGGGTGCGACCGGCAAGTTCAGCGAGACCACGCCGCTGGCGCCCAATTCGCCGTACTCGTCGAGCAAGGCCGGCAGCGACCTGCTGGTGCGCGCGGCGTTCCACACGCATCACTTCCCGGCCATCATCACCCGCTGCTCGAACAACTACGGCCCGTACCAGTTCCCGGAGAAGCTGATCCCGCTGATGATCGCCAACGCGCTGGAGGGCAAGAAGCTGCCGGTATACGGCGACGGCCGCAACGTGCGGGACTGGATCTACGTCACCGACCACTGCGAGGCGATCGCGCTGGTGATGGAGAAGGGCCGCGACGGCGAGGTCTACAACATCGGCGGTGACGCGGAGCGCGAGAACCTGCACGTGGTGCGCACGATCCTGAAGCTCCTGGGCAGGGGCGAAGACCTGATCCAGTACGTCAAGGACCGCCCCGGGCACGACCGGCGCTACGCCATCGACCACACCAAGATCGCCGGCGAACTCGGCTGGCGGCCGCGCCACGACTTCGAGACCGCGCTGGCCAGGACCGTGGAGTGGTACGTGCAGAACCGGCCGTGGTGGGAGCGGGTGCGCAGCGGCGCGTACCGCACGTACTACGAGACCCAGTACGGCGGCCGGCTGAAGGGCGGCTGAGTCGCGCGCCGGCCGCGTGCGGCAGCCGGCGCTGGGCGCCACGGCGGCGTGCCGCGCGGGGAGCGGGCAACGGGGCTCGGCGGAGGCGCCGATGGCGTCGGGCCGCCGCTGCCGGGCACGGTTTTCCGTCAGGGGCAAGCCCGGCAAGTTCCGATAGCAAGGGGACCTGCGCCCAGGTCCGGTCTTTGCTCGGGGTGGGAGGGTTCCTAACATGCGGAACGCCGTCGTCCTCGCTCGCCCGCGACCCTGGAGCCGTCTTGAACGCAGAATCCCGTTGCACCCTGGTCACCCGATGGATCGCAATGCTGGTGGCCCTCCTGCTCGCCGCGTGCGCGGGAGTGGAGGAGAAGCGCGTCCGCCAGCTGCTGGTGGAGAAGGGCTTCGGGACCGTGGCCCAGGGCGTCGCCGCGCAGGAGGACTACATCGGGGCCGGCGACGGCGTGATCTTCTACTTCGATCCGGCCCTCGCGTTGACGCCCGGCATGGAACGCCTCGCGCTGCTGGCGACGCCGCAGACGCCGGGACTCGACGGGACCATCTGGGTGCCCTACGTGGGGCCGGTGAAGGTGCTGGGCATGACGGCGCGCGAGCTCGGCACGCTGCTGAGCGAGCAGCTGCAGGCCCAGTTCAAGCCCGAGATCCTGATCGAGTGCCGGGTGATCAGCGCCGGCAAGGGGTTCTACGCGTTCGGGGAGACCATGGCCCGCGGCTGGCAGCCGTTCCTCAAGCCGGACTTCACGGTGATGGAGGCGATCGCGCGCCTGGGCACGACCGATTTCGCCAACCTGGGGCGCGTGCGTCTCGTGCGCCCGGATGCGCAGAATCCGCTCGTGGTCGTGATCAACTTCCGCGAGATGGTGCTCACCGGCAACACGACCTACAACCTCACCCTGCAGGAGAACGACATCCTGTACGTGCCCGCCACGTTCTTCGGCACGGTGGCGCGCTTCATTGCCAAGCTGCTGCAGCCGCTGGGCCTGATGGTGAACGCCGTGTTCGGCTTCGCCTCGGTGCGCAGCGCGTACGAGTACCTGCAGGATCCGGACGCCTACGGGCTCTACTACCCGCCCTACTACGGCGGCGGGTACTACCGCTTCTGAGCCGCCAACGCCGCCGCACCGCGGTCGCCGCCATGGACAGAGCCGCATCCCCGACCCGCCGCGGCGTCCGCCGCGCGCGGCTGCACCGGCCGCCGGGCCGGCGCCTGGAGGCGTGCCATGGCTGAGCTGGAGCTGCCGCAGATCTCGTTCGCGCGCTATCTCGACCTGCTCAAGCGGCGGCGCTGGCAGGTCGTGCCGGTGAGCCTGCTGGGGCTGGTGATCGGCGCGGTCGTGGCGTTCTTCATCCCGCGCTACTACGTGGCGCGGACCACGGTGCAGTTCTACGGGCGCCTCGACGGCCAGGGACGCAGCGTCGGCGAGGATCCCCTCGCCCAGGCCGTGCAGAGCGCGGCGATCACCATCCGCGCACTGGTGCCCGAGGCCCTGACCAGGCTGGGCTGGCCCGAGGCCATGGTCGAGGACCCCAACGGCCGGCGGGCCTTCGCCGAGGAGGTGCGTGGCCGGCTGGAGGTGAACGATCTCGGCCCGCGCGAGCGGGGCCGCACCTCGACCAACCTCGAGATCGTGTACCGGGACACCAACGGCCCGCGATCCAAGGAGCTGGCCGACACGCTGCGCGACGTGTGGATCCGGCGCGAGAAGGAGCTGATCGAGCAGAGCCTGCGCCAGCAGATCGATCTCGTGAACCAGGCCATGGACACGGCGCGCAAGACCAAGGTCGCCGCCGAGAAGGCCGTGTTCACGTTCGAACGCGAGCACCAGATCAACCCCGAGGACTTCCTCGGCGACCGCCAGGGAGAGATCAGCGCCCTGAGCGCCGAGATCCGCGAACTGGAGCGCAGCATCGCCACCTACGGCGGCGAGATCGACGGCATCGACGCGCAGCTCACCGCGCTGCGCGAGCGCGAGCGCAGCGGCGCGGTGCCGAAGGAGATCGAGCAGGTCAGGACCATGGCGCCGGAGCTGCGCAAGGTCCACGAGGAGCTGCAGTTCCGCGTGGCCTACGCGCGCAGCGCGTTCGAGAGCGTGACCCCCGCGAACCAGCGCTTCGGGCAGTTCCAGCGCGCGGTGGAGGAGGCCGAGCGGCGCCTGAAGGAATTCGAACGCACGGTGGGGGGCAGCCCGGTCGAGCGGATCGCCAACCCGGAGTGGATCGGACTCCGCAACGAGATCCGGACCCTCGAGCTGCGGCGCGAGAGCCGCAGCGCGGACCTGGCCGCGGCGCGGCGCCTGCTGGACGAGGCGGAGAAGCGCCGCACGGCGAACGCTGTGATCTACCGCGACTACCGCAGCCTCTCCGAGCAGCGGCGCAGCGCCGAGGAGGAGGTGCGCAGGATCGACCGCCAGCTGGCGGAACTGGAGGCGCGCCAGCGCGAGGTGCTGGCCGTGAACACGTACGAGGTGCTCAGCTACGCGTGGGTGCCGCCACGCCCGACCGAGCCGAGCGCCTTCCTCCTGGCCATCGTCGGGAGCGTGCTGGGGCTGGCCGCCGCGATCGCGCTGATCCTGCTGCTCGACGTCCTGCGCACTTCGTTCAAGACCGTCGAGGACGTGGAGCGCGGCCTCGCCGTGCCGGTGCTGGGCGGCATGAGCCACCTGGAGACCGAGGAGGCCCGGCGCGCAGGCGTGGTGCGGCGGCGGCGCATCTCGGTGGCCGCCGGGGCCTTCCTGGTGCTCGTGGTGTCGGTGGTCACGGTCTACTACGTGAAGCCCACCAGCCTGCCGGGCTTCGTGTGGAAGACCCTGGACCTGCTGCTCGGCCGCACCCAGGAGTAGGCGCGGCGTGCGCGACTTCTTGGTCTTCGCGGTGGTGATGCTGGGGCTGCCGTACGCCTACCGCCGTCCGTTCCTGGGCCTGCTGCTCTTCTCCTGGCTGGCGTACATGCGCCCGCAGGACCTGTGCTGGGGCTTCGCCCGCGACATGCGGTTCAGCTTCTACGTCGGCTTCACCATGATCTTCGGGTGGTGGGTGAACGAGGCCGGCCGCCGGCGCTTCACGCGCATGGACGTGCGCGCCTGGTGCATGGTGCTGCTGCTCGGGCTGATGACCCTGAGCCTGCTCCTGGCCGAGCGCCAGGACGCGTACGTGATCCAGTACTACATCGAGTACGTGAAGATCATCTTCGTGGCGCTGTTCACCATCGGACAGGTGGACTCGCGCCAGCGCCTGCGCTGGATGCTGTGGACGATCTGCCTGAGCCTCGCCTTCTTCGGCGTGAAGGGCGGCGTGTTCGGGGTGCTCACGGGCGGTGCGCCGATCCTGCGCGGTCCGGGCGGCATGATCGAGGACAACAACGACTTCGCGCTCGCGCTGGTGATGAACGTGCCGCTGCTCTTCTACCTGGCGCGCAGCGAACAGCGCGCCTGGCTGCGGCTCGCCGCCGACGTGGGCGTGGTCCTCACCCTGGTCACGGTGCTGCTCACCCACTCGCGCGGCGGGTTCCTGGCCGCGGGGTGCGCCCTGGTGCTGATGGCGTGGCGCGCCGGCAGGCTGCTGCCCGCGCTGGGCGGTCTCGCGCTCCTGGGCGCGCTCTTCCTGGCCTTCGCGCCGGCGAGCGTGAAGGAGCGCCTCGGCACGATCACCGCAGGCGAGCAGGAGTCCTCGATCGCCGCGCGCTTCAAGTCCTGGTCGATCGCGATGCACATGATCGAGGACAACCCGGTGCTGGGGGTGGGGCTGCGCAACTTCCAGGCCCACTGGCCCAAGTACTACCCGGAGGTCACCGGCCGCCCGCCGGGGTTCGCCTACGTGGCCCACAACTCCTACCTGCAGATCTGGGCGGAGGGCGGCACGATCGCCTTCACGGTCTATCTCGTGCTGCTGGGCTCGGTGTTCGCGGCGGCGGCGTGGCTGCGCCGCTACACGCGCAGGCGGGCCGACCTGGCCTGGGCGTTCGACTACGCCCGGCTCTTCGAGACCACCACGGTGGGGTTCATGGTCGGGGCCGTGTTCCTGAATCGCGGCCACTTCGACCTCCTGTACCACGTGATGGCCCTGGTCTCCGCCACCATGTTCGTGGTGCGGGGCGCACTGGCGCGCGAGCCGGCGCCGGCCGGCGCCGACGTGCGGCCCCCCCTGCGCCTGGGCCGGCGACCGGTCGTGGTCACCGCGTCGCGGCTGCCGCGCTGGGAGCGGGCGCGCTGATGTGCGGGATCGGCGGGATCTTCGCTACGCGACGCGACGTGCCGGTGGATTCCGGCGAACTCGCGGTCATGGCCCGGGCCCTGGCGCATCGCGGCCCGGACGGCCAGGGAGTCCACACCGGGCCCGGGTTCGGCCTCGCGCATCGGCGCCTGGCCATCGTGGACCTCGCCCAGGGCGCCCAGCCGATGGACGACGGGACCGGGGCGGTGTGGGTCACGTTCAACGGCGAGATCTACAACCACCTGGAGCTGCGGGCCGAACTGGAGGCCGCCGGGCACCGCTTCCGCACCCGTTCGGACACCGAGGTCCTCGTGCACGGGTGGCGGGCCTGGGGCGAGGCCCTGCCGGAGCGGCTGCGGGGCATGTTCGCGTTCGCGCTGGTGGACACCGCCACGCACACGCTCTTCCTGGCCCGCGACCGCCTGGGCAAGAAGCCGCTGCACTACCTGCAGCTCGGCGACCAGCTGCTCTTCGCCTCCGAGCTGAAGGGCCTGCTCGCCCTGCCGCGGGTGCCGCGGCGCGTGCGGCCGGAGGCGCTGGCCTGGTTCTACGCGCTGCGCTACGTGCCGGATCCGCACACGGCGTTCGCCGGCATCCACAAGCTGCCGCCGGCGCACAGCCTGGTGGTCCGGGACGGCAGGCTCACGCTGCGGCGCTACTGGGCGCTCTCGTTCGCGCACGAGGCCGGCGGCGCCCTGGCGGATCTCGAGACCCGCGCCCTGGAGCTGCTCGACGACGCCGTGCGGGTCCGCCTCATGGGCGAGGTGCCGCTCGGCGCGTTCCTGTCCGGCGGAGTGGACAGCTACGCGGTGGTCGAGAGCATGGCGCGCGCGACGCCCGGCAGGGTGGTGGCGTGCACGATCGGGTTCCCCGACCCCGCGCACGACGAACGCGCGGCGGCGCGGGCCGCCGCGGCGGCGTGCCGGGCGACCCTGCACGAGGCGGAGGTCGGTGCCGCGGACCTGCTCGACCAGGAGTGGTTCGCCAGCACGTTCGACGAGCCGTTCGCGGACGAGAGCGCGGTGCCGACCTACCACGTGAGCCGGCTGGCGCGGAGCCACGTGACCGTCGCGTTGTCCGGCGACGGGGGCGACGAGGCGTTCGCCGGCTACCGGCGCTACCGCTTCGACCGGATCGAGAACCGCGTGCGCGGGCTCCTGCCGCGCGCGCTCTGGTCGGTCCTGGGAAGCGTGTGGCCGAAGGCGGACTTCCTGCCCCGCTGGCTGCGCGGCAAGCGCACGCTGCAGAACCTGGCGCTGGACCCCGCCGAGGCGTACGCGCGCTCCGTGTCGGCGGCGCTCCCCGAGGAGGTGCTGCCGCTGCTGCGCCCGCTGGGGCTGCCCGCAGGATTCCAGCCGCTGCAGCCGGTGCTGGACGCCTACCGGGCCAGCGACGCGCGCGAGCCGCTGGGCCGGGCCGCGGCCGCAGACTTCGCCACCTACCTGCCCGGGGACATCCTGGCGAAGGTGGACCGTGCCTCGATGGCGGTGTCCCTGGAGGTGCGCTGCCCGCTCCTCGACCACCGGGTGGTCGAGTTCGCCGCCGCGTTGCCCGCGCGCCTCAAGCTGCTGGGCGGGGCCAGCAAGGGCTTCCTGCGCCACGCGCTGCGCGGCCGGCTGCCGGCCACGGCGCTGCGCCGGCGCAAGCAGGGCTTCTCGCCGCCGCTGCGGCGCTGGCTGGCCGGGCCGCTCGGCACCGCGCTGGAGGCCGCCCTGCGCGAGGGCCGGATCCGCGGGTACCTCGATGTCGATCGGCTGGGCCGGCTCCTCGGCCGGCACCGCGCCGGCGTCGCGGACCACACGACGCTGCTCTGGGCCTCGCTGGTCCTCGAGCGTTTCCTGCGGCGGTGGCAGCCATGAGCGCGCGGATCGTGACCTTCACGAACCTGTTCCCGTCCGCGGCATTCCCCAACCACGGGGTGTTCGTGCGGGATCGGATGCAGCGCGTCGTGGCGCGCCTCGGCGTCGAATGGACCGTGGTGTGTCCGGTGCCCGAGGCGCCGTGGCCGCTGCGGCGCTGGGTGTACCGCCGCCAGGCGGCCATGCCCGCGGAGGAACGGGTCGGGGGCGTGCAGGTGCTGCATCCGCGCTACCGCCACCTGCCCGGGCTCGGGGTGTCGGGGCAGGCCCGCGCCATGGCGCGGGGTGCGGCGGCGGCGCTGGCGGCCCTCGTGCGGCGGGAGCGCTGCGTGGTGGATGCCCACTACGCGTATCCCGACGGCGTGGCCGCCGCGCAGCTGGCCGCGTCCCTCGGTGTGCCGTTCACGATCACCGCGCGCGGCACGGACGTGAACGTGCTCCTGCGCCGGCCCGCGCTGCAGCGCCAGATCCGCGCCTGCGCGCCTGGCGCAGGGGCGCTGTTCGCGGTGAGCGAGGCCCTGCGGCGGGCCTTCGTGGCCGTGGCCGGCGTGCCGGACGCCGCGGTGCGCCTGGCCCGCAACGGCGTGGACCTCGAGCGGTTCCGGCCCGGCGACCGCGCCGCGGCGCGCGTGGCGCTGGGCCTGCCGGACCGCGGCCCGCTGGTGCTCGGCGTCGGCCGGCTGGTCCGGGCCAAGGGCTTCCACGATCTGCTGGCCGCCCTGCGGGACCTGCCGGGCGCCACGCTGGTCCTGGTCGGCGAGGGACCCGAGCGGCACCGGCTCGAACGCCGCGCTCCCGCCGGACGCCTCCTCTGCCTGGGGCCCTTGCCGCAGGCGCGGCTCTTGCTCGCCTATCAGGCCTGCGACGTGCTGGCCCTCCCCTCGCAGCGCGAGGGCTGGCCGAACGTCATCACCGAGGCCCTGGCCTGCGGCGTGCCGGTGGTGGCCTACGCGGCGGGCGGCATCCCGGAGATCCTCACCGATCCGCACAGCGGCACGGTCGTGCCGATCGGCGATCGCGCCGCGTTGGCCGGCGCGCTGCGGCGCTTCCTCGCGAGCCCGCCCACGCCAGGGTCGGTGCGCGCGTTTGCGACGCGCTTCGCCTGGGACGAGCCGGTGGAGCTGCTCTGCCGCACCTTCGGGGGACTCCTGGGGTGAGCGGCTATCGCATCCTCTACCACCACCGCATCCGGGCCGACGACGGTCAGGCCGTGCACGTACGCGAGCTGATCGGTGCGCTGCGCGCCGAGGGGCACGAGGTCCTGGAATGCGCGCTGGTGGCCAAGTCCGGCGCGGCCCAGGCCGGCGGCGGCGCGGCTGGCACGGGGTGGCTGCGCCACCTGCGCCTGCCGCGGCTGCTGACCGAGGCGCTGGAGATCGTGTACGGGACGGCGGGCGCGCGGCGGGTGGTGGCCGCCGGACGGTCGTTCCGCCCGCACTTCGTCTACGAGCGCTGCGCGCTGCACTGCAGGGTGGGCCTGCTCGCCGCCCGCGCGCTCGGCGTGCCCCTGCTCCTGGAGGTGAACTCGCCGCACGTCGACGAGATGCGCGCGCTGGGCCTCCTGCGCTTCGCCGCGCGCGCGCGGGCCAGCGAGCGGATGGTGCTGGCCGGCGCCGACCGGGTCCTGGCCGTCACCCGGGTCCTGGCCGACCTGCTGGTGGCGCGCGGCGCCCGGGCCGAGACCGTGCGCGTGATTCCCAACGGTGCCGAGCCGGACCGCTACGGCCCCGAGGCCGGCGCGGCGTCCCGGACCCTGCGTGCGGGACTGCGCCTGCCGGGCGAGGCGTTCCTGCTAGGCTTCGTCGGCTACCTGCGGCCCTGGCACCGCCTCGATCTCGTGCTGGAGGCGATGCGCCGGCCCGGCCTCGAGGCCCTGCACCTGGTCCTGATCGGCGATGGTCCGGCGCTGCGGCCCACCCTGGCCGCGGCCGGGAGCGCAGGGCTCGCCGGTCGCGTGCATGCGCTGGGCCGCGTGCCGCCCGCCGACCTGCCGCCGCGGGTGGCCATGTGCGACGCGCTGCTGGTGCCGGCGATCAACGCGTACGCGTCGCCGCTGAAGCTCTTCGACGCCCTGGCGGCGGGCGTGGCGGCCGTGGCGCCGCGCCAGCCGAATCTCGAGGAGGTGTTGCGTGACGGCGAGGACGGGGTGCTCTTCCCGCCCGGCGACGCCGCGGGCCTGGCCGAACGCCTGCGCTGGCTGGTGGACGACCGCACGCGCGCCGTGCGCCTGGGCGCGGCCGGGCGGGCCAGCCTGCTCGCGCACGAGTGGACCTGGCGGGGCAACGCGCGCCGGGTCGTGCGGGCCTTCGAGGAGGTGGCGCAGTGAGCCGCTTCGCCGTGTTCTTCCTGCCCCTGCTGATCGCGTATGCCGCGACCCTGCATTGGATGTGGGAGGTGTGGACCCTGCCCGAGTCGTACTACTCGCACGGTCCGCTCGTGCCGCTGGTGGCCGCCCTGGTCGTCTGGGCGCGGGCCGCGGCGTGGCGCGACCTGCCCGCGGCCACCGACCTGCGCGGCTTCCGGCTGCTGGCCCCGGCGCTTGCGCTGCATCTCGCTGCCGCCGCGCTCACCATCGACTCGCTCTCGGCCGCGAGCCTGGTCCTGGCCGTTCCCGGCGCGGCGTGGCTGGCCCTGGGCGCGGCGCGCGCGCGCGCCCTTGCGCCAGTGCTCGGCCTGACGGCGTTCTGCGTTCCCCTGCCGCTCTTCGTGAGCGGCCGGGTGGCGTTCACGCTCAAGGAGTGGGCCACCGGCGCTGCCCTGACGCTGGCCAACGGGACGGGCCTGGGTGCGACCCGCGCCGGCGCGTTCCTGCACGTGCCCGGCCAGGACGCCCCGCTCCTGGTGGCCGATGCCTGCGGCGGCCTGCGTTCGCTCGTGGCCCTGGCCACCCTCGGGTACTGCATCGCGTTCTTCCTGGGCGAGCAGCGCGGCGCACGGCGCTGGATCCTCCTGGCCCTGGCCCTGCCGATCGCGTTCGTGGTGAACGTCGTGCGCATCGTGGCGCTGTGCTGGCTGGCGCGCCTGCACTCGGTGGAGTTCGCGGCCGGCAACGGCCACGACCTCGTCAACGCCCTGGCCTGGATCGTGGCGTTGGTGCTCCTGGTGCTCTGCGACCGCCTGCTGTCGCGGAGGCGGGCATGAGGGCCGGCATCGGACGCCGCGGGGTGCTCGCCGGCGCGCTCCTGTGGACGCTGGCTCCGGCCCTGCTCTGGCTCAGCCTGCACCGCCCGTTCGCGCCGAGCCAGGGGCGTGCCGCCGCGCTGCCCGCGCGCCTGGGCGGGTTCACCCTGGTGGACGACTACGCGCTGACCCCGCGCCACCTCGAACTGCTGGGCACCGCGGATGCCGTGTGGCGGACCTACCGGGACGGGCGCGGGCGCGAGATCGTGGTCGTGCTCGTGCACCACGGCGCCAACTGGAAGAGCGTGCATCCGCCGCACCTGTGCATCGAGGGCAGCAACATGACCATCCGCAGCGATGGCCGCGCGGCGCTGCCGGGCGGCGGCGAGGCCGGCCGGATCCTGGCCTGGTCGCACGACCAGCAGCGTCTGGCGGTGAACCTCTACGCGTACGGCGCCCGCGGCCTGGTCACGCCGAGCTACGCGCGCTTCGTGCTGCACCATGCGCCGCGCGCGCTGTTCCGCGCCGCCACCGCCGGCTTCCTGATCCGCGTGGCGGCCTGGGCCGACGGCGAGGACGCCGCCGCTGGCGAAGCGCTCTGCGCGGAGTTCCTGGCCCTCGCGCTGCCGGCGGCCACCGAGGTGCTGCCGTGAAGCACGCGCTCTCGGTCGACGTCGAGGACTGGTTCCAGGTGCTCAACATGCGCGACGCCGTGGCGCGCGAGCGGTGGCCGGATCTGCCGCTGCGCTGCGTCGACGCGACCCGCCGTCTGCTGGACGTGCTGGCGCGGCACGAGGCCAGGGCCACGTTCTTCTTCCTGGGTTGGATCGCCGAGCGAGCGCCGGAGCTGGTGGCCGACGTGGCCCGTGCCGGGCACGAGATCGGCTCGCACGGCTACGACCACAGGGTGCTCGGCGAGCTGGGACCCGAGGGCTTCGCGACCGACCTGGAGCGCACCGAGTCGATCCTGCGCGGGATCACCGGCAGTCGTCCGGAGGTGTTCCGCGCGTGCACGTGGTCGATCACCGGCCGCACGCTCTGGGCCCTGCCCGTCCTGGCCGGGCGCGGCTACCGCATCGACAGCTCGGTGTTCCCGGTGCTGCACCCCGAGTACGGCATCCGCGCGGCGCCGGCCGTGCCGTACCGGATCACGACTCCGTCGGGGACGCTGGCCGAGTTCCCGCCGCTCACGCTGCGCGTGCTCGGCCGCAGGCTGGCGGTGGGGGGCGGCGGCTACCTGCGCCTCTTCCCCGTGCGCCTCCTGGAGGCCGGCCTCCTGCAGATGGAGCGCGCCGGCTGGCCCGGCTGCGTCTACCTGCATCCCTGGGAGGTCGATCCGCAGCAGCCGCGGCAGCGGCTCGGGTTCCTGCGCGGCTTCCGCCACTACGTGAACTTGCACCGCACCCTGCCCAAGCTGGAGGTCCTGCTGCGCCGCCACGCCTTCACGACCCTGTCGGAGGCCCTGGCTCAGAGCCCGAGCTGGACCGCGAAGTGCGCCGAGTTCTCCTGGAACGGGCTCTCGGGATAGCCGGCGGCCAGCGCGGCGAAGAGCTCGCGCGCGCGCGCCTTGGCCTCGGGCGTGGGCAGGGGCAGGTTGGCCAGCGCGCGGAAGTAGAGATGGCTGCCGTCGGCGCGGGGCTCCGTACCGGCGAGCAGTTCCTCCGCCAGGGCGTAGCGGGCCCCGCGCAGGGCCAGCAGGCCGCGGGCGTAGCGCACGGCGGGAAGGTCGGCCTGTGCGGGCGCCAGGGCGCGTGCCAGGGCGTCCTCGTCGGAAGGCAGCGAGAGTCCTGACTCCGCCCCGATCCGCGCCACTTCGGTGAGCAGGGCCGGGTCCGGCAGGTACCCCGCGACGGCGCGCAGCTCGCGCAGCGCGCGCGGCGTCTGGCCGTCCTGGTCCAGCAGGCGCGCGCGCAGGATCCAGAGCCCTACCAGCGACGGGTCGCGCGCCAGGGTCGCGTGCAGGCGTGCCAGGACCGGGGCGCGACCCTCGCGGCGCGCCAGCCGTTCGAGGCTCTGCACCGCGGTCACGGAGTCCGGATCCTTGCCGGCGGCGAAGAGGTCGAGGTGGGCGCGCAGGAGCGCGATCTCGCGGTTGCGCGCCGCGACGGCCGCGGCGTCGTTCGGACGGCGGAGGCCGCTCGCGGCCGGCGTGGCGAGGTCCACGATCAGGTGCACGAGGGATCCGTACGCGCCGTACTGCGTGCGCGATGCCTCCGCGCGCTCCAGCAGGCGCTGGCGCGTGGCGTCGTCGGGGGTGCGCGCGAGGATCGCCCGGGCCAGGCGCGTGTACTCGGCGTAGAAGGCGCTGCGCCCCGCCTCGGGGACCTTGGCCTCCAGGAAGGCGAGCAGCTGGCGCGCGGCCTCGACCTTGCCGGCGAGGATCAGCGTCTCGACTTCCTGCACGCCCGCACGGCTGGCCTCGGGGGAGATCACCCAGAGGTTGCCCAGGAGCTGCACCGCGCTGTCCACGTCCCCCTGGCCGACCAGGATCATCTCCGCCACGCCGCGGGTGGCCACCGCCACCATGCGTGGCGTGGCCAGCTTGCCGCTCTCCTGCACGATGCGATGCAGCTCGTGGACCAGGTAGGGATCGGCCAGACGGGCCGGATCGCTGCGCTCCAGGATGCGCAGCATCTCGTCGTAGGCGGCCACGTAGCCCGGCTGCAGGAGCAGCACGCCGGTGAGGGTCTCGAGTGCGGGGATGCGCTCGTTGGCGGCGGCGAGGGCGCGGGCCAGCAGGAACCGCGAGGTGGCCTGCGGTGCCATGCGCTCGTCCAGCGCGCGTGCCAGGGCCACGGCCCGCGGCGCCAGGCCGGCGATCGCCGGCAGGGTGAGCACGTCGAGGAGCAGTTCCGGCTCGCGCGTGGCGAGGACGCGGATCTCCTCGTGCAGGCCGCTGCCCTCCGTACCCGGCGCGAGGAGCGCGCGCAGGGCCAGCGCCGCCACGTCGGTCGGCGCGTCGCGCAGGTGCGCCTCGAGGACGGGCTGGGCCAGCGCCCCCAGGCGCAGCCGTGCCGCGACCGCGGCGCCGGCGAAGTCGGTCACCTTCACGCCGCGGAACACCTCGCGGGCCTCCTCGATGCGATTGCCCAGGGCGAGCAGCGCGGCCAGCGGCAGGGCCGCGGCCCGCCCGTCGGCGAACGTGCACGCGGCGGTGAGGTGGCGCTCCGCCGCGGCGTCGCGCCCCGCCGCGAGGGCGAGGGTGCCCGCCAGGAGGAAGACGCGGCCGTTGCGGAACGGCGCGGCCACCGGGCCATCCAGGGCCGGCTCCAGCACCCGATAGGCCGCCTCGGGCTGGCGGCGTTCGGCGAGGATCTCGGCGAGGTCCACGAGCCGGGCCGGGCGATCGCGCAGGAGTTCGCGCGCGGCGATCGCGGCGACGGCCACCGGTTCCGGCGCACCGCCCTCGGCCAGGAGCGCGGCATAGCGCAGCGCGGCTTCGCCCGCGCTGGTCAGGTCCTCGGGGAACACCACGGGGATCTGCTGCAGCAGCGCGAGCGCGGCCTCGCGCGCGCCGGACCGGGCCAGCACGTCGGCCACGCGCAGCAGTCCCACGGCCTCGGCAGGCTTGCGGGCCAGGAGGTTCGCGCCCAGGAGCTGCGCCGGTCCCAGCTCGCCGCGCGCGAGCAGCGCCTCCAGCATGCGGCGGGCGATCCAGGGGTCGAAGCCGCCCTGGAGGAGCAGGTCGAGGGTGAGGTCGTCCTCGCTCTGGCCCGTGGCGCGGCGCGCGGCGCGCAGCAGGGGCAGGGCCTCCGCATCGCCGGGATGGAACTGCAGCAGGGTCTCGAGCGCGCGGGCCGCCTCGTCGTGGGCCGCCATGCGCGTGGCCGCGCGCGCCTGCAGGAGGCGCGGCCAGCGCGCCCAGTTGAAGAGCCGCGCGGCGCGGCGCGCGCACCCAAGGGCGATCCAGGCATGGCCGCGTTCGAGCGCGAGTTCGCCGGTGGCGAGCAGCAGCACGTCGTCGCTGACGTCCTCGGGCGTGTCGCGGCCCAGCGTGAGGCACTGCGCCAGGAGCGCCTCGGCTCCCTGTCCCGACTGGGCCGCGGCCTTCTCGCTGGCCTCCGCGCGCACCCGGAGTGCCGCCTCGTCCTGCCCTGCGAGCTGCAGGCCGCGGCTGGCGTCCATCTTGGCCGGCCCGAAGTGGCCGAGGGCGACCTGCTGCCGGGCGCGATACAGGAACGCCTCCGGCCGCGCCGGGCGGACCTTGATCCACAGGGCGAAGTGCTCGTCCAACCGTGCCTGCGGCGCGCCACTCGCCTCGAGGGCACGCAGGCGCCGGTCCATCGCCCAGTGGAAGGCGTCGATCGGCCCGCGCGGCGGAGCCTGCACGCTGGCGTCCTGCACGTACCACCAGAGATGGTCGGCGACCTGCGCCGGGTGGCCCGCCAGGTCCTGGTCGAGGGCGGCCATCGCCTGCACCTCCGGCATGAGGTCCAGCATGCGCTTGCCCTGGATGTTCCACGCCGCGGCGACCAGCCTGGCCAGCTGCGCGGCGTCCTTGCGGCGCCACAGCACCTCGGCCTGGCCGAGGAGCATCCGGCGGGCCTCCGGCAGGAGCCGGCCCTCGCGGGCGAGGTCGACCAGGCGGTCGACCGGCGCGACCCGCTGGACCAGCTCCAGCAGCGCGTCTTCGCGCCCTTGATCCAGGTGCAAGGCGCCCAGATCCAGCGCGGCGAGGGTGCGCCACGAGTGGTCGAAGCGCCGCAGGTAGATCTCGGCCAGCGCCTGGAGGTCGTCGAAGCGGCGGCCCTGGCGCAGGGCGAACGCCAGTCCGCTGTAGGCCGCCACCGGCTGGCCGGGGAGTTCCAGGGTGCGGCGGAAGTGTGCCTGCGCCTTCGCGGTCCACGTGCGGATGGCGTCGATCTCCGCGTCGTAGCGCCCGGTGACCGCGTCCTCGGGACGGTTCTGGTAGAGGATCTCCTGGAAGCGCTGGCGCCCGCGCAGCGCCAGCGGATCGTCGGCGGCGCGGTAGAGCACCGGCAGCAGCGCCTCCAACACGTCGCGGTAGACCTCCGCGGCCAGCTTCGCCCTCAGCTCCTGCACCAGCTTCGCGATGCGCTCCTGGTAGACGACCTGCGCCGCCTCGCCCGCCAGCTCCGTGGCGCGGCCGTGATCCGGGTGCTTGTCGAGGAAGCCCAGCGCCTGCCGGTAGGCCTCCTCTGCCTTCCCGCTCTGCACCAGGAGCGTGTAGCGCTCGAGGGCGAGGCCCGGTTCGTCGGGGGCGTGGGACTCGACCAGGCGGTTGAGGTCGGCGAGCGCGAGTGTCTTGTTGTCGAGCGCGAGGTGGGCGCGGTACCGCACCTCCAGGATCTGGCGCCGGAGATCGTTGTGACCCGCCGGGCCCAGGTCGCGCTCGGCGGTGTCGAGGATGCGCACCGCTTCGCTGTAGCGACCCGTGGCGAACGCCTGCTGGGCGTTCTGCAGGGCGGTCTTGGGGCCGGAGAAGCCCAGGAGCGCGTAGCCCAGCGTCAGGACCAGCCCCAGGCACACGAAGCCGAAGAAGATCAGCAGCGTCCGGCGCAACATCTGCGTTCGTCCTTAGCCGCCCCGGTGCGCCAGGGGAAGGGGAGCCGGGCGCCGCGTGGCCGCAGGCCGTCCCGCCGGGCGCTTGCACAGGGTCGGAGTCACGAGAGGCCGTACCTGCGCATCTTGTGGAAGAGCGTGCTCCGGTTGATGCCGAGGCTCTCCGCGGTGGCGAGGCGGTTGCCGCCGTGGTGCTCCAGCGCGCGCTGGAGCAGCGCCTTCTCGGCCACTTCCAGGGCGGCGCGCAGGGGCAGGAGGTGGGCGTCGTGCGGCAGACCCGGTTCCGTGCCGTGTGCGCCGGGGCGCCGCGTCAGCTCCTCGGGCAGGTCCGCCGGAGTGATCACGTCGCCCTCCGCCAGGACGACGGCGCGCTCCATCACGTTCTCGAGTTGGCGCACGTTCCCCGGCCACTCCGCCTGTTCGAGGATCCGCAACGCGTCCGGGGCGATGCCGCGCAGGGTCTTCTGGTTCTCGTGGGCGAAGCGTTGCAGGAAGCGCTCGGCCAGCACGGGGACGTCGGAGCGGCGTTCGCGCAGCGGCGGCACGTGCAGGTTGACGACGTGGATCCGGTAGTAGAGGTCGGCGCGGAACGTGCCGGCCTGCACCGCCTCCGCCAGATCGGAGTTGGTGGCCAGGATCACCCGCACGTCGACCGGGATGGGCCGCGAGTCGCCCACGCGTTCCAGCACGCGATCCTGCAGCACGCGCAGCAGTTTCACCTGGAAGCCGGGCGAAGACGTGCCGATCTCGTCCAGGAAGATCGTGCCGCCGTGCGCGGCCTCGAACTTGCCGGCGCGATCCTTGACGGCGCCGGTGAACGCGCCGCGCACGTGGCCGAAGAGCTCCGACTCGAGGAGGCTCTCGGGCAGCGCCCCGCAGTTCACCTCGACGAAGGGCCCCTTGCCGCGCGGCGAGAGGCTGTGGATCGCGCGCGCCAGCAGGGTCTTGCCGGTGCCGGACTCGCCGGTGATCAGCACCGTGCTGCGGCTGCCGGCGACCGCGCGTGCGGTCTTGAAGAGCGCGGTCATCTTCGCGTCGCCGCCGACCAGGTTGAAGAGGCGCAGGCGGTCGTCGAGCGCCGCACGCAGGTCCTGGTTCTCGCGCAGGAGCCTGGCCTTGTCGAGCGCGCGCTCGATCGCCAGCGACACCTCCTCGGCGGAGAGCGGCTTGCTGAGGAAGTCGTCGGCGCCCTCGCGCATCGCCGCCACGGCGTCCTCGACCGTGCCGAACGCCGCCAGCAGGATGAAGGCCTGGTCGGCGTGCAGCCGGTGTGCCTCGCGCAGCAACTGGAGGCCGTCCATCCCGGGGAGCTGCAGCTCGGCCAGGACCAGGTCCACGTCCTCGTCGGTGAGGGTGCGGAGCGCCGCGGCCCCGTCCTCGGCGAGGACCGGATCGTGGCCGCGCCGCCGCAGGTGCTCGAGCAGGTCCTGCTGGGTGGCAGGATCGGGGTCGGCGATGAGGATTCTGGCCATGGGCTGCGGGACCGCGGCCCGGGCACCGGTTGCCCGGCTGCAACGCGCGTTGCGGCGCCGCGACCCAGGGTCCTATCGGCGCAACGCGGGTGCGGGATTGACCGAGGCGCCCGCCCGCCGGCCGGACGCCTCAGGACGCCACGGGCAGGGCGATCTCCAGGAGCACGGTGCGGTCGGCGCGGCGGCGGGCCAGCGCCTCGCCGCCATGCGCGTGGACGATGGTCTGCACGAGGAGCAGGCCCAGCCCGAGGCTGGTGTTGCGCAGGACGCGGCCGAGCCTGTGGGGTTCGAAGGTCGGTGGCAGCTGCCAGTCGGCGATGGCCGGCGCGAGCAGTTCGAGGTGCAGGATCACGCGATCGCCCTCGACCCTGGCGGTGAGGCCGCGCAGCGGTTCCTGGCGGGCGATCTCGATCGCGCAGCGCAGCAGGTGCTCGAGGGCGGCACCCAGCAGCTCGGGATCGCCGCGCAGCGCCGCGTCGGTGGCGGTGGGGTCGAGGAAGAGGGCGACCTCGCAGCCCACCCGCGCGCGCACCGTGCGCGTCGCCTCCGTGAGCAGGGCGGCGAGGCCGAGGCGCTGGCCCTGACCCAGCGCGCACACGGCACGGGTGAACGTGCGCACCTTCTCCATCGCGGCGTGGATGCGCTGCAGGCTCGAGTCCATGGCGCGCAGGCGGCCCTGCATGTCCGTGACCTTGCCTTCCCCGCCGCCCTGCTGGATCAGCTGCAGGTGTCCGGCCACGAAGAGCAGCGGGTTGTTCACCTCGTCGGAGATCGCGCGGGCGAACTCGACCAGGACCTCCATCGCCTCGGCGGCGAGGGGATGCGTGACCAGACCCAGCGCCTCGGCGACGTCCTCCGGGGCGAACGGCTGCAGCAGCAGCGCGGCGCCCAGTTGGCGTGCCATGGGCTTGAGCACCGCCTCGCGCTCGCGCGCCACGACCAGCACCACGCTGAGTGCCGGCTGCAGGCTGCGCAGGAGGCGCAGGGCGCCGATCTCCGCCTCGCCGGGCTCGCCCTGCGCGTGGATCAGGACGCGCGGTTGGAAGTGCAGGATCGCCTCGCCGTCCGCGAACAGGTCCGCGAACGCCCGGACCAGCGGGCGGCTGGGCAGCGAGTGCAGCGCCGTGAGGAGCTGACCCGGCTCGCCGGACACCATGGCGATGCGAGGCTGTCCGACGTTCATCGTGCTTGCGTGCGAGAAGGTCCCCGGCGGCGCGAGGGGTGCGCCACGGCGCCGCAGCGTAGCCCGCGCACGGCGACGTGCCATTGGCGCCGCGCACGCAATCCGGAGGGCCGATCCGGCCGATAGGAAGCGCGATGCCCATGAGCGAATACCCGGCCGGACCGTGCACGCGCTGTGGCTCCGCCGTCGAGGACGGCCGGTGCCCGCGCTGCACGGGTGGCGACGAGCACGGCGCGCGCCTCGTGGCACTGCCGACCCTGCGCGATGGGGCGGCGCGGAGCTCGGGCCCGGTACGCCTGGTGCGCGAGTACAAGGGCGCGACGGTCAGCGACCTGCTGATGCGCGACGAGGCGGTGGCGAACCGTCTGCCGGGTGAGCTGCGTGGCGTGCTCGACGCGGTGCGGGAGGGCAATCTCGCTGCAGCGGAACAGGCGCTGGACTCCGCCTTGGGAAGGGTGCTGCGCGGCCCGGGTGCGGCGCGCTCGCGGCGCCGGGCGGTCTGGTTCTGGGTGGTCGTCGGACTCTGGTTCCTGATGTTGGCGACCCTGCTCGTCCTGCACTCGCGCGGGCTCTGATGACGCCGCCCGGCGAGGTCCGTATGGTGAGCGGCGCAGTGCGAGACCCATCGATCCGACCGGTCTGCCGGGGCCCCGGCCAGGGCGCGCGACGCGTGCCGCGCACGAGGTGCCAGACGTGAATCCGGACGCGAGCGGCGCGCCTGCCACGGATCCGGCGCGACGTAATCCGGTCGATCCCGGTCCGGCCGCCGCGCTGCACCTCAGCGTCGTGGTGCCGCTGTTCAACGAGGAGCGCAACGTCCCCGTGCTGCACGAGGCCCTGACCCACGCGCTGCGCGGCATCGGCTGCACCTACGAGATCGTGGTGGTCGACGACGGCTCCAGCGACGGCACGCCGCAGCTGCTGCGCGCCCTGGCGCAGGACGATCCGCACCTGCGCGTGATCCAGTTCCGGCGCAACTACGGGCAGACCGCGGCGATGTCGGCCGGCTTCGACCACGCGCGCGGCGAGTACGTCGTGTCGATGGACGGCGACCTGCAGAACGACCCTGCGGACATCCCGCGGCTGCTCGCGCTGCTGGAGGAGGGCTACGACATCGTGTGCGGATGGCGCCGGCACCGGAAGGACGCGTGGCTGTCGCGCCTCCTGCCCTCCAAGCTGGCCAACTTCCTGATCCGCCGTGCCACGCGCGTGCCGATCCACGACACCGGGTGCTCGCTGAAGGCGTATCGGGCCTGGGTGGTGCGCAGCCTCGACCTGTACTCCGACATGCACCGCTTCATCGCCGCGCTCGCCGCGGGCCTCGGCGCGCGCGTCGCGGAGATCCCGGTACGCCATCATCCGCGCCGCTATGGCCGGTCCAAGTACGGGCTCGGCCGGATCTTCCGGGTCGTGGCCGACCTGTTGACGATCAAGATGCTGATCCAGTTCTCGGCTCACCCGATCCGCTGGTTCACGCTCCTGGCGCTGCCCCTGCTGCTGGCCTCCCCCGCGCTCCTGGTGATCGGCACGTTCCGCTTCGACGCCGGGGCCATCGAGCTGGCCAGCCGCTTCGACACCTACTACATGACCGCCGCCGCGGTGACGACGATGGTGGCGGTGAACGTCTTCCTGCTGGGTTTCCTGGCCGAGCTGCAGATCCGTGCCTCGCGCTTCTTCGCGCGCCGGATCTCGGTGGCCGCCAAGGAGGCCGCACAGTGAATCCCGCCACCGCGTTGCCCCGCCCCCCCGCGCCGGGCGAGGCCGTCACGCCGGTGGCGTCGGCCGGCACGCCGGAGCGCGCGCCGCTGGTGTCGGTGGTGATCGCCGTGACCGAGAACGGCGTGCCGGTGCGCCAGCTGGTGGAGGCCTATGGCACACCCCTGCGCGACGCGGCCTACGACCACGAGTTCGTGTTCGTCCTCGACGGCGTGAGCCCGGCGGTCGAGCGCGAAGTGCAGGAGCTGCGCGCCTCCCTGCCGGTGGATTGGGTGCGGCTGCAGGGCAGCGGCCTGGGGGAGTCGATCGCGCTCTCGGCGGGCGTGGGGCGCGCCGCGGGGCGCTTCATCCTGAACGCACCCCAGTACCTGCAGGCGGAGCCCGCCGACGTCGTGAAGGTGGTGCAGGCCCTCGAGCAGGGCGCGGACTTCGTGACCACGTGGCGCCATCCGCGCGTGGATCCGTGGTTCAACCGGCTGCAGTCGCGCTTCTTCAACTGGGTGCTGCGCTTCGTCATGGGCATCCGCTTCCACGACCTCAACTCGTCGCTGCGCGGCATGCGGCGCGAGGTCCTGGAGGAGGTGAACGTGTACGGCGAGCTGTACCGCTTCCTGCCCGTGCTCGCGCAGCGCCAGGGCTTCCACGTCGTGGAGGTCAAGGTCCGGCATCGCGAGGAACGCGGGCGCAAGGGCTTCTTCGGGGTCGGCGTCTACACGCGACGCCTGCTCGACATCCTGGCGATCTCGTTCCTGACCCGGTTCACGCAGAAGCCGCTGCGCTTCTTCGGCATGCTCGGCTTCGCGTCGATGCTGGTCGGATTGGCGCTCTGCGCCATGCCCGTGTGGGAGAAGCTCACCGGCGAGGCCGGCTTCCAGAACCGGCCGGTCGTCGTGCTGGGCGCGATCCTCGTGGCCTTCGGGATCCAGCTGATCGGGTTCGGGCTGGTGGGGGAGATCATCATCTTCACCCAGGCCGCGAACCTGCGCGGCTACAAGATCCAGGAGTCAGGGGCCGCGCCCGGGGACGCGGACGCGGCACCCGCAGGCGCGCCCGCCCGCGGCGCGACGCCGGCCGCGCCCGAGCCGGCCGCGGCGTCCGCCGCGATGCCGGTGCGGGTGCGCGAACTCGTGCCGGGCGAGGACGCACGGTTCGACGCGTTCGTGCGCCAGCACCCGCTGGGCACGTTCTTCCACCTCAGCGGCTGGCGCAAGGTGGTGGAGGACGTGTTCCATCACGAGCCCCACTACCTGGTCGCCGAGCAGGGCCGCCAGTGGCGCGGGGTCCTGCCGCTCTTCCTGGTGCGCAGCCCGTTCCTGGGCCGCAACCTCGTGAGCGTCCCGTACGGCGTGTACGGCGGCGTGCTGGCGGACGCGGAGCCCGTGCAGCAGGAGCTGTTGGCGGCGGCGGAGGCGCTGGGACGGGCGCAGCGCGCCGGCTACGTGGAGCTGCGCCATCTCGAGGCGCGCCCGGGCGAACGGCGCCGCTCGCAGCTCTACGTGACCTTCCGCAAGGTGCTCCCGGCCACCGCCGAGGCCATCCTGCAGGAGATCCCGAAGAAGGCGCGCGCCGAAGTGCGCCGCGCCCGCGACCGCTTCGGCCTCACCTGCAGGCCCGAGGACGACCTGGCCACGCTGCACCGGCTCTTCTCCGCCAACAAGCGCCGCCTCGGCTCGCCGTCGCTCCCGCTCGCCTGGTTCGAGGCGCTGCGCGAGGAGTTCGGCCGGCAGGTCGTGGTGCACGTGGTGCGCACGCCGCAGGGCGAGGCGATCGCCGCGGTGATGAGCTTCTGCCTGGGCGACACGGTGTACGCCTACTACTCGGGCTCGCGCGAGGACCAGCACAAGACCGGCGTCAACGACTTCCTCTACCACGAGATCATGCGCTGGGCCCTGGAGCAGGGCTACCGCCGCTTCGACTTCGGCCGCAGCCGCCGGGACACCGGCGCGGCGGCGTTCAAGCGCAACATGGGCTTCGCCGAGGAGCCCCTGCACTACGAGTACCTGCTGCTCAAGGCCGGGGCGACGCCGCCCGAGTTCCACCCCAGCAACCCGCGCCTCGGCCTGCCGCGCAAGGTGTGGGCGCACCTGCCGCTCTTCCTCACCGCGCGCCTGGGCAGCCGGCTCTCGCGCTACCTGCCCTGAGCCGCGACCGGCGCGGTGGCAGATCCCGCCACCGCGAGGTTGGCGGGCGCGGGCGCCTGCGCGAAGATCCCTCCGCCATGCCCGGCTCCGCGAACGAGACCACCACCTTCTCCCCCGGCCTCATCGGCTTCTACCTGGCCGTCGGCTTCGCGATGCTCGGCGGCTGCGTGGGCGCGATCGGCGTGTTCCTGCTCGAGGAGAGCGATGCGCGCACGCCGGTGCTGGTGGTCGGCTGCGCGATGTTCGTCCTGGGCTTCCTCGGCTCGATCCGCTTCCTGAAAGCAGCGCGGCACGAGACGTGATCCGCGCGTGCGGATCCCGTCCCGTGCCGGGATGGGACGCAGCCGGCGGGGCCGCCCTGGCGACCCCGCGGCGCCCCTGGTCGGCTCAGCTCTGGATCTTGAAGTAGTGGTTGTTCGAGATCGCGCCGATGCCCAGCGGCTGCTGCGGGTCGAGGGCGAACACCGGACGCTTGCATGGTCGGGACGGATCCGGCGCGGATCGAGGTGGCTGCGCACCCGGGGGTCGAAGGCGAGGCTCTCGGAATGGAGCACGCGGCCGCCGCGGATCGCGGCTACCTGCCGAAAGCATCAGCGCCCCGTCCCGCACTCCCCGTCCAAGCCACCCAGGATCCATGCCACCGCGCCGGGCAGGTCCTCGGCCACGTGGGCCGGTGGCGATGCCCTGCGCCGCAACTCCGCGAGGTGCTCCTCCCAGGGCTTGCCGCTGCGGACCAGGATCGTGCGCAGGGGGGTGCCGGCCGCGGGCAGGAGATCGCGTGCGCTGTCGCCGACCAGGAACGAGCGCGCGAGGTCCAGCGCCGGGTAGAGCCGCACGGCCTCGTGCAGGAGCCCGGGCGCGGGCTTGCGGCAGGCGCATTCCGTGCCGTAGGGGCGGCCCGCAGCCTCGGGATGGTGCGGGCAGTGCAGGATGGCGTCCAGGGCGTGGCCCACGCGCGCCTGCAGGGCCTCGTGCACCCGTGCCAGCCGGGCCTCGTCGTAGAGGCCCCGCGCGATCCCGGACTGGTTGGTGAGGACGATGCAGCGGAAGCCCGCGCGGCGCAGGAGCCCGAGCGCCTGCGGCACACCGGGCAGGACCTCCAGCTCGCCCACGTCCGTGACGAACCCCCGCTCCCGGTTCAGGGTGCCGTCCCGGTCCAGGAACACCGCGCGCTCGCTCACCGCGCCACCTGCCCCCCGTGCCGGGGCTGCGCCCGAGCCGCGCGTGGCGGGCGCCGCGTCATTCCCGGGCGCCGGCCGCACCCTCGGGCGCGGCCTGGGAAGCCGGGTCCTCGCGCAGCGGGGCCTGGCCCTCGCGGTAGAGCCGCGCGTGCACCTCGTGCGGCACGTAGCGCCACTTGATGGCGAACGGCGTCACCACGTCCCCGGCAGTCCAGAAGAACGGGAACGACCACACCTCGATCGCCGCGGCGCCGTCGATCCACCGCGAGCCGTAGAGCTGGCGGTAGTGGGTGACCTGGCGCTCCTCGTCGCTGAAGCCGCGCTTGCGCAGGGTGATGACGTGGTGGTCGCCGAAGAAGCCGTCCAGCTCCAGGAGCGCCGGCGTGGTCTTCCCCGTGGGCTGGCCGTCGACCAGGATCTCGGCGCCGGGGGGCGTGCTGGTGACCAGCACGCTGGGGTCCCCGTCCAGGAACGTGCAGGCCGGGAGGAAGGCCAGCAGTGCGGCAGCCAGGGGGCGCATGGATGGATCCTATCGGCATCCGGCTGGCGGTGGCAGGATGCCGGCGGCCCGAACCTCGCGGTTCCGGCCCGCTGGCCGCTGGACACCGTCCGGCCCGGGTCTATCCTCCGCGCGTCGCCGGATCCGGGGTCGGCCGGGCCGCGCGCACATCAGGGAGGCGACATGACGAACACGAGTTTGGGCGGAATCCTCGTTGCGGCGGCGTTGGCCGCGGGTCTCGTGGCGCAGAGCGCGCCCGACTTCGGGCACGCGAAGGTCAAGAACAAGGAGCTGCGGCTGCGCTGTTTCGGCACCGAGCGCTCGCCCACGTTCGAAGATGCGCTCGCGGAGGGCGAGGTGTTGGAGGTCGCGAAGGCGGCGGGCGTGCTGCGCCTCGCACGGGTGCCGATGGGACCCACGGGCTACGTGGCCAAGCGCTTCACGTCCGTCCCCGAGCAGGGCATCGTGCGGCCGCTCGGCAGCGACGTGGCGTTCCGCTATCGCCCGGTCACGGGCGAGGCCCCCGTGACCACGATGGCCAAGGACACGGCGCTGGTCGTCGTGGGCGAGGCCGGTGAGTGGTGGAAGGTGCGCCACGCGACCGCAGAGACCTGGGTGAGCGAGACCGAGGTCGAATTCGTCACCGATGCCGCGGCTGCGGAATCGCTCGCCAGACTGGAGGCGCGCCGCCGCGCCGAGGCGCAGGAGGGTTGGACCGCCATCGAGAAGACCTTGGTGGCCAAGCGGCAGGTCGAGGAGGCCCGCGGCAAGCTGGTGGACTACCAGCGCCGCCTCGTCGAGAGCAGCGCCGAGGCGAAGGGTGACCGCGTGAAGCAGGTGGAGGCCCTGAACCAGCTCTCTGTGGAGGTGGGTACCCTCGCCGCCACGCTCACGGAGGGCAGCGAGGAGCGCAAGGCCGCCGAGGCGCTGCGCGAGCGCATCGACAAGCAGGCGCTGATCACGCGCGCGCTGGTGGTGCGCGACGAGCCCCTGCGCCCGGACAAGGAGACGCGCGAACGCCAGATCGTGCGCCCGGCGACTCCCGATCCCCTGGCCCGGTTCGCGGAGGTCGGCTGGATCCGGGTGGTCCAGAAGGCCGCGCCTGCGGAGCAGGTACGGATCGAGAAGGGCGGGCAGGTGCTGGCCTACCTCGTGAACCGCAACCGCCGCTACGACCTGCGCGTCTTCGACGGCGCGGAAGTCGGGATCACGGGCGTCTACGACCGGGACGAAGGCCAGACCGTCCGCACGCTCAACGTCGATCGCATGGAGGTGATCACCGCTCCACGTCTGGAGCCGTGATCCCTCGGGGCCGGTCCGCGCGGGTGCGCCCGGGACCCCGCGGGCGAGGATGCTCCGCCGCGCCCGCCCCGGGCGCGCCGCCGGGCTAGACTCCTCGCGCGGGGAGTCTCCGGCTCTGCCCGCGCGGCCGCGATGCTCCACCTCACCCGCCTCCTGCTGGTCCTGGGACTCTGGCTGCCCCTTTTGCGGGCCCAGGGCCCCGCGGTGCTGGCGGCGCCTGCGGGCGGAACCGCCGAAGCCGGCGGCCTCCTGCTGGCCGAGGGTCACGCCCACCTGCGCGCCGAGGATCCGGTCTCGGCCCTCGAGTCGTTCCGGGCCGCCCTGGTGCTGCTCCCCGATCCGATCGAGCCGCTGCTGGGTCTCGGCGAGGCGTGGCTCCTGCAGGGCCAGGGCGAACTCGCGCGGCGCTATGCCGAGGCCGCGCGCCGGCTGGACCCGGCGGAGGCGCGCGCCGACGCGCTCCTGGTGAACGCGCTGCTGCGCCTGCGGCGCTTCGACGATGCGGTCGCCGCGGCGCGCGCCGGTGTCGGCCGGCACCAGGACCCGCCGGCCGCGTTGCTGGCCGCGCTGGCCACGGCCCTGTTCCGCGTGCAGGCCAACGCCGAGGCCGCGCGCTGGTACCAGGCCGCGCTGGTCCGCGACGCGGGCCACGCGGAGGCGCACCTGCGCCTGGGCTCGGGACTCCTGCCTCCGCACGCGTCCCCGCCGACCCTGGAACTCGAGCGGGGCGTCGCCGCGCTGCAGGCGCGCGACCCGCAGAGTGCGCGTGCGCACTTCGCCGCCGCGGTCCGCGACCAGCAGGGTGCGGTGGCGCATCGGCTCCTGGGCGAGACGCTCTTCTCCTTGCGGGCACGGGATTCGTTCCTCGCGGCGACACCCGAGTTCGCCACGCTGCGCGCGTTGCTGCCCGAGCCGGATCTGCGGGCGGTGCCCGTGGAGCGCTTCCTTCCGGGCATCGACGCGCTGGCCGCCGAGCGGCGCGGCGTGGCGCAGCGCGCGCTGGCGCTCTTCGCGCCGCACCTGCCGAAGCTCGTGGCCATGGGGGGCCGGCACGACCTGCTGGGCGCGCTGGAGCGCACCACCGACGCGCCGGCCCGCGAGGGGCTGCGCGGCCGGCGCACGTTCGATGGTCGCGTGTGGGACGACGTGCGCGGCATGGGCGGGCTGCAGGCGGCCACGGGGATCGAGGCGTTGGACGAGGCGTACGAGCACGGCTTCGACACGCTCGCCCACGAGGTCGCGCACCAGGCACATCTGTATTCCTTCGCCATGGCGGACCGGCTGCGCATCCGTGAGCTCTACCGGGCCGCGCGCGACGCGGGTCGCTGCCTGGACTACTACGCGGCCAGCAACGAGGCCGAGTACTTCGCCCAGGGCGTCGAGGCGTTCGTGAGCCTCGTGAAGCGCCCGGGTACCGAGGTGACGCACGGCCACACGCGCTTCGAGCTGCGGCGCGTGGACCCCGGCTTGCACGAACTCATCCAGCGGCTGGTGCGCTACGACCCCCTGGGCAGGGCCGAGGACCGTGCCCGGCTCCTGCCGCTGGCGTTCGCCCTCGCCCTGCGCTGCGGCCGGCCCGAGGACGCCAGGGAGGCCGCCGCCATGATGGACCCGGGGCCGCAACGCGAGGCGCTGCTGCGCCGGGCCGAGCGGGCGATCCTGGTGTCCCGGCCGCTCTGAGCCGCGCCCCGGCGGGCGCCGATTCCTGGACGCTGGCCCGGAGCAGGGCGGCCCTGCATCCTCTGCGCCATGAAGGCCCTGCTGGTGCTGGTCGCGTCCTGCCTCGCGGTCGTCGGATCCGTCGCTCGTGCCCAGGAGCGCCTGACTCCGGAGCTGCTCTTCCAGCTGCGCCGGGTGAGCGACCCCCAGGTAAGTCCCGACGGCAGGCAGGTTCTCTATCACGTGCGCACGGTCGACCTCGCCAGGAACCGCGGCGAGACCCAGCTCTTCGTGGCGAGCACCGCCGGCGGCGGGCGCCGCCAGCTCACCTTCCACGGCAGCAACAGCAACGGACGCTGGGCGCCGGATGGCCGGAGCATCGCGTTCCTGTCCACACGCGGCGGCGCGCCGCAGGTGTACGTGATGCCCTGCGACGGGGGCGAGGCGCGGCAGGTCAGCGACCAGGCGGGCGGTGTGCAGGGCCTGCTGTGGTCGCCGAAGGGCACGCACCTCGCGTATGTCGCCGAGGTGCAGGTGGACCCCACCATGCAGCAGCGCCACCCCGACCTGCCGCTCGCCAGGGCCGAGGTGTACGACGGGCTCATGATCCGCCACTGGGACGAGTGGCGCAGCGGCCGCTACAGCCACCTCTTCGTGGTGCCGGCCGAGGGGGGCAAGGCCACCGACCTGATGCCGGGCGAGCGCGTGCACACGCCCCTGCGGCCGTTCGGCGGGATCGAGCAGATCGCCTGGTCGCCCGATGGCCGGCAGATCGCCTACACCGCCAAGAAGGTCGCCGACGAGGCGCGCAGCACGAACAGCGACATCTACCTGGTCGAGATCGGCGGCGGCGCGACGCGCAACCTCACCGAGGGCATGCCCGGCTACGAGGTCGAGCCGCGCTTCGCCCCCGATGGCGCGCGGATCGCGTTCCTCAGCATGGCGCGCGGTGGCTTCGAGGCGGACAAGAACCGCCTCATGGTGCAGGACCTGCGCGGCGGCGCGCGCGTGGAGCTCACCGAGGCCCTGGATCAGTCGGCGGCCGAGCCGACCTGGACTCCGGACGGCGCCGCGCTCCTCTTCGCCTCGGAGACCCGCGGCACCACGCATGTCTACCGCGTGACCGTGGCCGAGCGGCGCATCGAGCCGCTCACGCGCGGCCGCTACGAGTACCACGGCCTCTCCCTCTCGGCGGACGGCCAGGTCCTGGTGGCGCTGCGCCAGCAGACCGAGCGGCCGTACGAGGTCGTGCGCGTGCCACTGGCCGGCGGCGAGGTCACGGCGCTCAGCGACGAGAACGGCGCGACCTTCGCCCGGCTCGCGCTCCCCAAGGTCGAGGAACGCACCTTCGCCACCACCGACGGCAAGTCCCTGCACGCGTGGGTCGTGCTGCCCCCCGACTTCGATCCGGCCCGCAGCTATCCGATGCTGCTCTACTGCCAGGGCGGGCCGCAGAGCATGGTGGGACAGTGGTTCAGCTACCGCTGGAACTTCCACCTGATGGCCGCCAAGGGCTACATCGTGCTGGCACCCAATCGCCGCGGGCTGCCTGGCTTCGGCCAGTCGTGGAACGACCAGATCAGCGGCGACTGGGGCGGGCAGGCGATGCAGGACCTCCTGGCCGCGACCGACGCGATGCAGAAGGAACCGTACGTGGATCGGCGGCGCACCGCCGCGGTGGGCGCCAGCTTCGGCGGCTACACGATCTACTGGCTGATGGGCAACGACGACAAGGAGCGCTTCTGCGCGATGATCGCGCACTGCGGCGTGTTCAACCTGGAGAGCATGTACCACGCCACCGAGGAGCTCTTCTTCGTCGACTGGGACCTGGGCGGCCCATACTGGAAGTCCCCCGAGGTGCGCGAGCGCTACGAGCGCTTCTCACCGCACCGCTTCGCCGGCAACTGGCGCACGCCGCTCCTGGTGATCCACGGCGAGAAGGACTACCGGGTGCCGGTCACGGAAGGCATCCAGGCGTTCACCGCGGCGCAGCTGCGCGGTGTGCCGTCGCGCTTCCTGTACTTCCCGGAGGAGGGCCACTGGGTGCTCTCGCCGCAGAACGGCGTGCTCTGGCAGCGCGAGTTCTTCGCCTGGCTGGAGCGCTGGTGCAAGGGCTGAGGCCCCCGGTTCACGCACGCACCGGCGGAGCCTGCAGGATCGGCGCCCGCAACCGGGCCACGTGCTCCGCGCGGCGCTTGCCGACCAGGGCGCGCAACCCTGCCTTCAAGGCGAACGAGGCCACCTCGGTGAGTTCCGCGAGGCCGGCCGCGAGCACGCCATGGTGCTTGCGCATGTAGTGGAAGCGGCTCTGGAAGTAGTGCTCGGCGATGCAGCCGCCGAAGAGCTGGCTCTGCGTGGTCCTGGCCGAGTGCCCGGGGGTGTGGCGCGCGAGCGCCGCACCGACGGTCCAGGTCTGGAAGCCCAGGGACAGGGCCCGGCGGCACAGGTCGGTCTCCTCGAAGTAGAGGAAGTAGCGCGGGTCGAAGCCTCCCAGGCGATCCAGCAGATCCTTGCGGATCAGCAGGCAGGCACCGCACACCCAGTCGGCGCGGAACGGCGGGGCCCCGTGCTGGATGCGCGCCGCCGGCGGGAGTGGCAGCAGGGGGATCAGGGCGGTGCGGATCACGCTCAGCGGCGTCGGGAACGCGCCGGCGTTCTGGTCGATCCGTCCGTCGTTCTCGATCGCCGGACCGACGATGCCGGCCTCGGGATGGGCCTCCAGGAAGCCGGTGAGCAGGTCCAGGTCCTCCGCGGTGATCCAGGCATCGGGGTTGAGGAACAGGACGTAGGGCGTGTCCACGTGCGGCAGCGCCAGGTTGTTGCCCCGACCGAATCCGACGTTCGCGGGCGAACGGATCAGCGTCGCCCAGGGGAAGCCCTCGGCCACGCGCTGGGCCGTGCCGTCGTCGCTGCAGTTGTCCACGACGAGGACGCGGGCCGCGCCGCGTTCGTGCAGCGGCTGCAGGGCCGCGAGCGTGCGACCGATCGTCTGCGCCGAGCGGTAGGTCACGATCACCACGCTGACGCGCGGCCTCGCGGGCTCCCGCTCCGTGGCAGGAGTCTCGTGGGTCACTGGGCTGGGCATTCCGGTGCGGGCACTTCGCGTCCGAGCAGGTGCCTCAAGTCTAGCCCCCGCGTATCCTCGCCCGCCAAGACCGTGAAGGCCCGTCCGGAACCGGAGTTGCAGACCACCACGCTGTGGGACTTCCCGTCCCGCACCTATGGGCCGGGGCGCCAGGGCGACGACCAGTACGCCGGCGCCACGCCCAGCCACGTCATCTGGAACCTGCTGCACCGCTACACGCGGCCTGCGGACCTCGTCGTGGACCCGATGTGCGGCAGCGGCACGACGCTCGACGTGGCGCGCGACCTGGGGCGCCGCGGACTCGGCTACGACCTGCAGCCGCAGCGGCGCGACATCTACAAGGCCGATGCCCGCAAGCTGCCGCTCGAGGACGGCAAGGCCGACTTCGTGTTCGTGGACCCGCCGTACTCCACGCACCTGCGCTACTCGGGCCAGGAATCGTGCGTGGGCGAGCTCGACGCCCACGACCCCGGCTACTTCGCCGCCATGGACACGGTGTTCGGGGAGCTGCACCGCATCCTGCACGCCGACCGGGCACTGGCCGTGTACGTGGGCGACACCTGGGACCAGAAGCGCGGCTTCGTGCCGATCGCGTTCCGGCTCCTGGGGCTCCTGGAGAAGCGCTTCACGCCGTTGGACGTGATCGCGGTGCGGCGCCACAACCAGAGCCTGCGCCGGCCCGAGTACCATCGCGCCGCGCGCGAGCAGGGGTTCTTCCTGCGCGGATTCCAGTACCTGCTGCTCTGCGCCAAGGGCGACCCGCGCCGCCACCTCGCCGACCGACCCTGACCTGGAGTGTGATGATGACCGTCCCCGCCGAGAGCTCGCCCCGCTTCGCCCGCTACCTGCGCTGGCGCGCCACGCTCGAGGATCCGTACCTCGAAGTGGATCTCGGGCTCAGCGGGCTCGAGGACCGCGACCTCGAGGCGGCCGCGCCCTCCCTGCTGCGGGCGCTCGACGCGATGGCGGCTCTCGAGCATGGCGCGCTCGCCAATCCCGACGAGAACCGCATGGTGGGGCACTACTGGCTGCGGGCCCCGGCATTGGCCCCCGATCCGGCGCTCTCCGAGGCGATCGCCGCGACCCTGCGCGAGATCGAGGGCTTCGCCGCGAAGGTGCACAGCGGCGCGATCGCCCCCCCCGAGGGCGGGGGCTTCACCAAGGTGCTGCTGGTCGGCATCGGCGGTTCGGCGCTCGGGCCGATGCTCCTGACCGATGCGTTCGCGCGGCCCGACGCACCGATGCGGGTGCACGTGCTGGACAACACCGACCCGGCGGGCATCGAACGGACCGTGGCGGACCTGGGCAGCCTCCAGGACGCGCTGGTGGTGGTGGTCTCGAAGTCGGGCAGCACGCCGGAGACGCGCAACGGGATGCTCGAGGTGCTGGCGGCCTGCGGGCAGCAGGGGCTGGCGTTCGCGCCGCGGGCGGTCGCGGTGAGCGGCGCGGGCAGCAGGCTCTGGGAGCAGGCCGGCGCGGAACGCTGGCTGGCGCGCTTCCCCATGTGGGACTGGGTCGGTGGCCGCACCAGCATCACCTCGGCCGTCGGCCTCCTGCCGGCGGCGCTGCAGGGCCTCGACCTGCGCGGGTTCCTGGCCGGCGCGGCGGCCATGGACCAGCTCACCCGCGCCCGCGAGCTCCGCGCCAACCCGGCCGCCCTGCTGGCACTGTTCTGGTTCCAGGAGGGCGGGGGCCGGGGCGCGAAGGACATGGTGGTCCTGCCGTACAAGGACGCGCTGCTGCTGCTCGCGCGCTATCTGCAGCAACTGGTGATGGAGTCCCTCGGCAAGGAGCGCGACCGCGCCGGCAAGGTGGTGACCCAGGGCCTCGCGGTGTACGGCAACAAGGGTTCCACCGACCAGCATGCCTACGTGCAGCAGCTGCGCGACGGGCTCGCCAACTTCTTCGCCGTGTTCGTGCGCGTGCTGCGCGACCGCTCCGGTCCCGCTCCGGAGGTCGAACCGGGCGCGACCTCGGGCGACTTCCTGGACGGCTTCTGGCAGGGCACGCGCGCCGCCCTGGCCGAGAACGGCCGCCGCTCGGCCACGATCACGCTCGAGCAGGTGGACGAGCGCAGCCTGGGGGCCCTGATCGCGCTCTTCGAGCGCACGGTGGGGCTCTACGCCGAGCTGATCGACGTGAACGCCTACCACCAGCCCGGAGTCGAGGCCGGCAAGAAGGCCGCGGCCCGGGTGCTGCACCTGCAGGCCCGGGTGCTCGCGGCCCTGGGGCCGCAGCCCCGCACCTGCACGGAGCTGGCGGCCCTCGCCCAGGCCGATCCCTGCGATGTGTGGCCGATCCTGCGCCACCTGGCCGCCAACCGCCCGGAGGTCGTGCGCTCCGGCCCCCCCGACCCGCTCGCGGCGCGCTTCGCCCGGCGCGGTTGAGCCCCCGGCCGGCCACGGGTATACACCGGACGCTTTCTTCCTCTTGGCGCGCCCCGACGCCGCCCGGTGGCGGGTCGCTCCAGGCACCAAAGGCCGGCCGGCGACGCCGGTGCGGCTCCCCGAGGAGAAAGCGTTGGACAAGCTGATCGGCGAAGGACTCACCTACGACGACGTCCTGCTGGTGCCGCGCATGGCGGCGATGCTGCCGCGGGACGTCTCGACCCAGACGGTGTTCTGCCGCGGCGTGACCGTGCAGATCCCGATCGCCTCGGCGGCGATGGACACCGTGACCGAGGCGCGCATGGCGGTGGCGCTCGCGCAGCAGGGCGGCATCGGCGTGATCCACAAGAACCTCGGCGCGGAGGGCCAGGTGCGCGAGGTCGAGAAGGTCAAGCGCAGCGCCAACGGCGTGATCCTCGATCCGGTGACGCTGCGGCCCGACGACACCGTCGGCGGCGCCAAGGACCTGATGCGCGCCCGGCAGATCAGCGGGCTGCCGGTGGTCGACGACTCGGGCAAGGTGCTGGGGATCCTCACCAACCGCGACCTGCGCTTCGTGGACGACCGCAGCACGCTGGTGCGCGACGTGATGACCCGCGACCACCTCGTGACCGGGGCTCCGGGCACCACGCTGGCGCAGGCGCGCCAGGTCTTGAACCGGCGCAAGGTCGAGAAGCTCCTCCTGGTGGATCGGGACGGCCGGCTGGCCGGCCTGATCACCATGAAGGACATCCACATGCTGGAGGAGTTTCCGCACGCGGCGCGCGACGGGCGCGGCCGCCTGATCGTGGGGGCCGCGGTGGGGGTGCACGATGCCGAGCGCGTCGACCGCCTGGTGGCGGCGGGTTGCGACGTCGTGGTGGTCGACACCGCGCACGGTCACTCGCGCAACGTGATCGAGACCGTGCAGGCGATCAAGAAGCGCCACAGCGTGCCGGTGGTGGCCGGCAACGTGGCCACCGCGGAAGGCACCCGCGCCCTCATCGACGCCGGCGCGGATGGCGTGAAGGTCGGCATCGGGCCAGGCTCGATCTGCACCACGCGCATCGTCACCGGCGTGGGCGTGCCGCAGTTCACCGCCGTGACCACCTGCGCGCAGGCCGCGAAGGGCTCGGGCGTGGCGATCATCGCCGACGGCGGCATCCGTTCGTCCGGCGACATCGTCAAGGCGCTGGCCGCCGGTGCGCAGTGCGTGATGCTGGGCAGCCTGCTGGCCGGGCTGAACGAATCGCCGGGCGAGGTGATCCTGTACAAGGGGCGCACCTTCAAGGCCGTGCGCGGCATGGGTTCGCTGGGCGCGATGGAGCAGGGCAGCGCCGACCGCTACGCCCAGGGCGAGGTCAAGGAGCGCAGCAAGTTCGTGCCCGAGGGCGTGGAGGGCATGGTGCCGACCCGCGGTGCCCTGGCCGAGTACGTGTTCCAGATGGTCGGCGGGATCCGCTCGGGCATGGGCTACTGTGGCGTGCGCACGTTGCCCGAGTTGGCGGAGCACGCGCGCTTCGTGCGCGTGACCTCGGCGGGCCTGCGCGAGTCGCATCCGCACGACGTGGTGATCACCAAGGAGTCGCCCAACTACAACACGGGAGAGCGCGAGTGAGCCAATCGGAGCCAGTGCACGGCGGGATCCTGATCGTCGATTTCGGCACGCAATACTGCCAGCTCATCGCGCGCCGCGTGCGCGAGCTGGGCGTGTACTCGCGCATCACGGCGCCGGACATGGCGCTGGCGGCGTTCCGCGAACAGCGCCCTGCGGGCGTGATCCTCTCCGGCGGACCGTGCTCGGTGTACGAGGGCGATGCGCCGCACCTGGCGCGGGAGATCCTCGACCAGAAGGTGCCGGTGCTGGGGATCTGCTACGGCCTGCAGTGGCTGAGCCACACCCTGGGCGGCAGGGTGGAGCCGGCCAAGGACAGCGGCGGGGAGTACGGGCGCACCGAGATGGAGCTGACGGGCCCCAGCGCGCTCCTGGAGGGCGTGCGCGCGCGCAGCACCGTGTGGATGTCGCACGGCGACAAGGTGGCGACCCTGCCGCCGGGGTTCACCGTGCTGGCCCGGAGCGGCCCCTGCCCGGTGGCCGCCGCGGCCGACGACAAGCGCGGCTTCTACGGGCTGCAGTTCCACCCCGAGGTGAGCCACAGCGAGCAGGGCGACGTGGTGCTGCGCAACTTCGTGGTCAAGATCGCGCGCGCCGCGTGCGATTGGCGGCCCGGCCACATCGTGGCCGAGAAGGTGCGGGCGATCGCCGCGCAGGTGGGCACGCAGGGCGAGGTGGTGATGGGGCTCTCGGGCGGCGTGGACTCCTCGGTGGCCGCGGTGCTGATCCACCGGGCGATCGGTGCGCGCCTGCACTGCGTGTTCGTCGACAACGGCCTCCTGCGCCAGGGCGAACGCGACGTCGTCGAGCACCTGTTCCGCGACCAGGAGCACGTGGACCTGCGCATCGTGGACGCGCGCGAGCGCTTCCTGCGCGCCCTGGACGGCGTCGACGATCCCGAGCGCAAGCGCAAGATCATCGGCAAGGTGTTCGTGGACGTGTTCCGCGAGGCGGCCCGGGACTTCCAGCGCGCGCACTTCCTGGGCCAGGGCACGCTCTATCCGGACGTGATCGAATCGGTGGCCGCGCACGGCGGGGCCACCGCGGTGATCAAGAGCCACCACAACGTCGGCGGCCTGCCCGAGGACCTCGACATGGAGCTGGTCGAACCGCTGCGCGACCTGTTCAAGGACGAGGTGCGCGCGATCGGCCGCGAGCTGGGGCTGCCGTCGTCGCTGGTGGACCGCCAGCCCTTCCCCGGGCCGGGCCTGGCCGTGCGCTGCGTCGGGGCGCTCAGCGCCGAGAAGCTGGAGATCCTGCGGCAGGCCGACGCCATCGTGCGCGACGAGGTGGAGACCCACGCGTTGCACAAGGGCCTCTGGCAGTGGTTCGCCGTGCTCCTGCCGGTGCGCAGCGTCGGCGTGATGGGCGACCAGCGCACCTACGCCTACCCCGTGGTCCTGCGGGTGGTGTCCAGCCAGGACGGCATGACGGCCGACTGGGAGCTGCTGCCCCTGGAGGCGCTGCGACGGATCTCCAGCCGGATCATCAACGAGGTGAAGGGGGTCAATCGCGTGTGCCTGGACATCACCTCCAAGCCGCCCGGCACGATCGAGTGGGAGTGAGCGCCTCGGACGTCCTGGACCGGCCCCAGCGCGTCTACGTCTGGCTGACCGGGCTCTTCGTCACGGCACTCCTGGTCGCGAACCTCACCGGCCCGAAGTTCTTCCACTTCGGCGCGGTCGGCGTCGCCGGCTGGACCCTCCGCCTCGAGCACTCGGTCGGGATGTTCTCGTTCCCGATCACGTTCCTCCTGACGGACATCGTGAACGACTACTTCGGCGCCAAGGGAGCGCGCCGGATGACGCTGATCGGCATGGTCATGGCGGCGCTCACCGCCGGACTCCTCTGGTTGGCGCGCGCCGCGCCGGCCGCGCCCGCGGACCGCACCTACGTGCCCGAGGAGATGTTCCAGCAGGTGTTCGGCCAGTCGTCCCTGCTCTTCGTCGCGTCGCTCTGCGCGTATGTGCTGGGCCAGTTCTGCGACATCTTCGTGTTCGGCGTGTTCAAGCGCTGGAGTGGTGGCCGGATGCTCTGGCTGCGCGCCACCGGCAGCACGGTGCTGAGCCAGATGGTGGACTCCCTCACCATCTCGTTCCTCCTGGGCTACGGCAGCCTGCTCGCGAGCGGCACCGGCGCCAGCCTCGGGTTCATCCTGGAGACCGCGGCCAAGGGGTATGCGCTGAAGTTCCTGATCGCGATCGCGATCACGCCGTTGCTGTACCTCGGCCATGGCTTCGTGCGCCGGGTTCTGGGCCTGCAGCCGCTGGCGGTGGAGGAGCGCCCCTGATCTCGCCCATGAGACCCAGGATCCTGCTGCTCCTGGTCCTGGCGTGCACCGTGGGCACCCTGCTGCTGCTGCGGCACGGAACGTCGGGCGATGCGCCCGCGCCCCCGCCCTCTCGCGTCGCTGGCCCCGACGCACCGTCCGGGACCTTTCCTGCGATCGTGAGCGAACCCCGCCGTGGCGAGCTGCCGGCGGATCTCGTGACCGTGCTGGGGCAGGTGGTGCACGCGGGGTCTCTTGCGCCGGTACCTGGAGCCGGGATCCGCTGCCAGGCGCGGTCGGTCGAGGGCAAGGCGCCCTCCAAGGAGCTGCGCACCGCTCTCGCCGCCATGCGGACGCAGACGCGCGCGGATGGAGGGTTCGCCCTGGTTCTCGAGCGCAACCACGCCACTCAGTCGGACATCGTCGTGCAGCACGGGCTCGCGGAGTTCCGCGTATCGGTTCCGGCAGTCCTCCACTCGAACCAGCACGATCTGGGCCGCATCGTGGTTCACGGATCGTTCGCTCTGCAGGGTGTGGTGCTCGACGAGGCGGGCACGCCCGTGCCGGGGGCGCGGTTGGTCGTGCTCCCGTTGCCCGGCGACCCGCAGGCCTCCACGGATGTGGCGTCGCGCACTCCGATCCTGGTTCGGGCGGATGCGGAGGGGCGCTTCACAACCAGCGAGGGAATCGTTCCCGGGATCTGGACCATCAGGGTCCGGCAGGAACTCGCGCTCGTTTCCGCACCGGAGCTCTTCTGTGACGAAGACGGGCTCCTGCCCCGAGGCCCGGTGCGCGTGGTCGTACGTCGCCTGGGCGAATGCGTTCTCGCGGGTACCGTGGTCGACGAGCAAGGCGCACCGGTGGCGGGGGCAATGGTCACCGCATTCTCTGCCGCAGGGATGGGTTTCGCTCGGACGATGGCGGATGGGTCGTTCGCGTTGGTGGAAGCATCCGAGTTCACCGGCCCCGTGCGATCTCTGCACGTCACGGGGGCCTCGGAGGTGCACGCGGCGCGTGTCGTTCCTGGTCCTTGGCCCAAGGGAACGACCGGCCTGCGCGTGGTCCTGCGCCCGGCCGGCAGGCTGCGCGTCCGAGTCGTGGATGCTGAGCTCGGCCAAGCCGTGGCGCCCTACATGCTTCACGTGCTCGCTCCCTCCTCGTCCGGCTCGCCCCGCGTGCGCGTTGGGAAGCCGGCGGATCAGGGAAGCCGCACCCATCGCTGCGAGGGTGCGGACGCCACGCTGGACATCGGCGGCCTGCCCGAAGGCAATCGCACTCTGTGGATCATCGCCGATGATCCCGCTTACGCGGGATCGGGACCGGTCGTCGTTCCGGAGGCGGAGCGCGAACTCGTCGTGCGCCTGCCGCGCGCGGACGTGCGGATCGCCGTACGGGATGCCGCAGGACGGGCGATCGTGGGGGCTCTCGTGGAGGTCGAGGAAGAGTTCGCGCGTGGGGTGCCGGGCGCCGGAACACTCGTACTGCCGCGCGCGGAACTCCAACGTGGGCTTCTGGATGGCGGCATCACCGTGTTCACGCTTGGCGCCTCCGCGCATACGGATGCGGAGGGCAGGGTGCTCCTCGGCGTCCCACGAGGTGCACGTGGCCGGTTGCGGGTGACGGCCCCCGGATACTGCGAGTTCCTTAGAGAGGCGTGGGATCCGCGCCGCCTGCCGGGTGAGGAAGTCGTGGTGCTGCAGACCGGCGGTGCGCTCGAGGGGACCATCCGCGACTGGAACACATCGACCTACGCGAAGTCCTCGATGCCACAGGGACTCGCGATGGAGAGTATCGACGAGCCTGGCTTGTGGGTGCCGCGGACACCTCGGCGGATACCCGTCCAGCCGGACGGTCGCTTCGAGTTCCGCGAGGTCCCTGCGGGACGTTGGAACGTCTGGTTCTTCTTGCCCTACGAGGGCGGCGAGAACGGCCGTCTGTGGCTGGGCGAACAACGTGTGGTCCAGGGTGCCACCGCCCGCCTCGAGGCAGGGCTGGTCGGGCAGACGATGGTCGACGTCGAGGGCACGGTCACGCTCGACGGCGCGCCGTACCTCGGCCGCCTGCACTTCGTGCGGGTCGGCCCCGGCGGCGACGGGCTCTCGTGGCTCGAGGACGCTCCGCGGATCGGCACCGATCGGAATGGGTCGTTCCGAGCGCGCCTGCGTCTCGGTTCCTACGTTGTGAGCCTGGAGGCCAACGGCAGGGACGTGCCGCAGCGGATCGACGCGCCCATACGGATTCCGGTGCGCGCGGGAGAGAGGCTGCAACTCGCGGTCCAGCGCGGCTCCATCGAGTTCGTGCTCCGGGGCCTTCCTGCCCCGATCGCAGACGGCGAAGTCCGCTTCCAGGTGCTCTCGTTGCGCTCAGGGTCACGCGAAGTCGCCGTGCGGGAGGGTCGCCTCGTGCTGGATCCGGCCCCCGGCGAGCCGTTCCACCTCCGTTGTCTGGAGTACCCGGCCCGCCCGGACCTGAGTGGCAGGAGCTTCGGGCCATTCCAGGTCGACGCCGGCGGCCCCGCCAGACAGCGCCGCATTCTTGCATTGGACTGAAGGCCCGCGCGATCCCGGCTCAAGTTCCGACCGTCCTAGCTCGATAGGACGGTCATGCACTGCCGCATCGACCCGCACAGCCACGTCCCGCCGAGCCAGCAGCTCGTGGACGCGGTCCTGGACGAGATCGCTTCCGGCGCGCGGGTGCCGGGCGAGGCGCTGCCGAGCGTGCGGGTTCTGGCGGCCCAGGTGCTGGTCAACCCCAACACGGTGGCCCGCGCCTACCGTGACCTGCAACAGCTCGGGGTGGCCGAGGGTCGCAACGGCAGCGGGGTGTTCGTGACGGATGCGGGGCCGCAGCGGGCGCGGGCGCGCCGGCAGGCCGAGACACTCGCGGCGTTCCGCGCGGCGCGCGACGCGGCGCTGCGCGCGGGGCACGACGCGCGCGTCCTGGCAGACGAGGTGGAGCGGGCGCACGGCACGCAGCCCGCAGGGGGGAGGCGATGAGCGAGACGGCGATCCGGATCCAGGGCATCCACCACCGCTACGGCCGCAAGGCGGTGCTCTGCGGTGTGGACCTGGAGGTTCCCGTGGGCTCGGTCACGGTGCTGCTCGGCACCAATGGCGCGGGCAAGACCACGCTCCTCCGTCTGGCGCTGGGGGCCTTGCGCCCGGGCGGCGGACGGGTCGAGGTGCACGGCCTCGACGTGCTGCGGCACACGCGCGTGGTCCGCGAGCAGGTCGGCTACGTCCCCGACGCGCCGGACGCGCCGGGCTGGATGACGCTGCGCGACCTCTGTCGATTCCTGGCCGCGCACTACCCGACCTGGGACCAGCGCCATGCCGACGGGCTGGCCGGGCAGCTCGGCGTGCCCACCCGCACGCGGCTCGACCGCATGTCCAAGGGCGAGGGGATGAAGGCGATGCTGGTCGCGGCGCTGGCGCCGCGGCCCCGCACCCTGCTCCTGGACGAGCCGTTCGGCGGCCTCGATCCGTTGGCGCGGGGCGCGGTCCTGGCCGGCGTGTTCTCCGCGTTGCGGGACGAGGGCACGACGGTGCTGGTGAGTACGCACGAGCTCGACGTGGCGGCACGTCTCGCCGAGCGCGTGGCGATCCTGGCTGGAGGGCGGATCGCGCGTGCCGGCACGGTGGCCGAGGTCCTGGGACAGGACGAGCCGGCACGCGTGCCCGAGGCACTGGAGGCGGCGCTGGCGGAGAGCGTGGCGGCGGATGCAGGGGGGCACCCATGAGGGCGTTGCTCGCCCTGGCCTGGGTGGAGGTGCGCACGCACCGGATGGCGCTGGGGCTCTACCCGCTGCTCCTGGCCGGGATCACCGCGATCCTCGCCTTCCAGGCCAGCGAGCGCGCCGCCACGGTGGTCGTCCCGATCCTCCTCTACTCCAGCCTGGCCTACGGCCTGATCGCGATCGCCGCGGAGGCGATGCCGCGCGAGGGCCGCACGCTGCTCTTCTTCGATCGTGGGCCGCACGGCCTGAGTCTGGCGTTCGTCGCCAAACTCGGATTCGCCTGGCTCGCCCTCGCGGGAATCGTCGGCATGGCGTGGGGGGCCATCGCGCTGGTGCGGGCAGCCAATCCGCCGCAGGCGACCTGGTCCGCGATCTCGCTGCGCTACGACGCGGTGCCGCCGCACGTGTACTGGGGCGCGTTTGCCGCCGTGCCGTGGCTCGTCGCCAGCACGGCCTGGAGCCACAGGGGCGCCCTGGCCGCGCTCATCGCAGGTTGCGCCCTCGCGCCCCATGCGCTCTGGGCGCTGGCCGATCCCCGCCACCTCCCGGTCTTCCCGGTGCTGACCCACGTGCCGTGGCTCCTGCCCGCCGGCGCGGGCGTGGCGTGGACCTCGTTCGTCCTCGGACGCGGGCGCGGCGGCTCGTGCCTGCGCGCCGTCGGCCTCGGCTCGGCCGCGGCCGCCTGCCTCCTCGCTCCCTTGTGGGGTCAACTCGGCTGGTGGGCGTACCGGTTCGCCGTGCCTGCACCCGGGGATTCCCTGATCCTCGATGCGGTGCTCGCACCGGAGAGCGGGTTCGCCTACGTCACGCTGCAGAGCCCCCTGGGCGGGGGGCCGCGCTCGCCCACCTTCGCCGTGCGCGCGGACCTCGCGCGCGGCACCTCGGAGGGGATCGGCGGCAAGGACTCGCACGTCGCAGTGCCGGTGTGGACCGGGCGCCGCAACGCCGGCGCGTCCGCGACGGTGGTGGTGGGAGGGCGGAGCGGCGAGCGGCTCCTCGACTCGGCCACGCGAGCGGAACTCGGGTTGCGTACCGACGTGGCGGGCGCTCGCGAAGCGTGGAGCTGGGCGGCGGATCCCGGGTTGCGAGCCAGGATCGACGTCGATCTGCGCGCCGTCACCCTTCGGGCCCTGCCGGGGGGCGGCGCCGCATGGCTTGCGCTGGCGGCCGCGACCCGCGAGGCGGAACGGAGGCTCGGTCTGGCGGTGCACCTGTGTCGCGCGGATGGCCGCGAGTCGGTGCTGCCCCTGCCAGCGAACGCGATCGTCGGCGACGAGGCGGGGGCAGGGTGGATCGTGCTGCGGCCGGGTGTTGGGGCGCCGTGGCAGCGCGCCATCCTCGACCTCCATCGCGGGCGCCTGGTCGAGGTGGCGGGTGTCGAGGCGCGCCGGGACCACGTCGTGGTGCTCGGGCGCGAGTGGCTGGTGCGCGCGGACGCCACGGCCGCCGGATCGGACGCACCGTGGGTCCTGCTCGATCCGGACACGGGGACGCGCCGCCCCACGAAGCTGCTCGCTGCCCACGATCGTCCGCTGACCCTCGGAACCGATGGCAGCGTGCTGGTCGCAGAGCGCGCCGATCGCGGCCTGCGCGGCCTCGCCCGGGTCGACTTCGCGACCGGGGTGCGCGCGCCGATCGCGCTGCCGCAGGGACTCCCCGCGGCGGAGGTCCTGCACGTCTCGGAACTGCCGGTGCCGGCGCAGGAGTCCGCGCGCCGCTGCGTGCTCGCCTTCTCCACGGCCAGGGACGGCACGTGGGTGGCGAGCCTGCGCACGGGGCAGGATCGCTGCACGCCAGCGCTGCGTGCGCATGAGCTGCTCGGCTTCGACCGCGACGGCGGCGCGCTGCTGATCGACCACAACCGGACGCACATCCTGCGCGCCGACCTCGATCGTGGCACCTGGCAGCTGGCCTGGCCAAGGGAGTGAACCCATGCCTACCCTCGCCGCCTGCTGGTCGTTCGAGCTGCGCCGCCTCTGGCCGGTGTTCGCCATGCAGGCCCTGATCCTCGCAGCCACCGTGTTCGGCGTGGTGCTCGAGGGCCTGCCCCTGCGCGCGTGCGTGGCGTGGCTGGGCGTGGGCTGGTTCTACTTCGGCTCGGCCCTGCTCGGGGTCCTGGCGTTCGCCGGGACGATCCTCCCGCGCGCGGCACCGGAGGTCCGCTTCCTGTCCCGCCTGCCTGCAGGGCCCGTGGCATGGTTCTGGTCGTCGCTGCTCTTTCGCCTCGCGGCGATCTCCGCCATGAGTGCGATCGGGCTGGCCACCCTCCTCGTTCTGGCCTGGCCGGCCGGCGGTCTCGGCGACGTGGGTGGGGCCGCCGTCGCGTGGTGGACGCCGCGCCTCGCCCTGGGCGTCCCCTGCCTCCTGGTCTGGGGGTGCACCGGCGCAGCCTGGCAGGCACAGGAGCGCGGCCGGGGCTGGATGCTCCTGGTCCTGGCCACGCCGCACCTGCTCTGGCTGGCGGGTCCGGTGCGCGGGGCCGAGGTGTTCCCCGTCGCGAGCCACGTCTGCGGGATCCTCCTTGCGGGGCTCCTCGCCGCACGCATGGCGTTCGCCGAGCTCGACGGCGCTGGAGCCTGTGCCGGCGCGTCGGTCCCCCGGAGCATGCGCTGGGCGATCCTCTGCATGCTGCCGGCCTGGCTCCAGCTGCTGGCGTGGAACGCGTGCCTCGCGTAACAGGTCCCGGCGCTCAGGGCCACCAGCCCAATGCGCGCAGGCGCGCGGCCACGGCTTCGGCCACGAGACGATGGCCCGCGGCGCTCCAGTGGCCGTCGTCCACGAAGAGCGGCTCGGCCGCCCGGCGCGCGAAGGGCTCGTGCAGGTCCAGCAGCACGACCCCGCGCGCCTCCAGCGCCGCGCGGAGCCGGACCTCGGCATCGCCCGGCGGCGTGGCGCACCGCTCGCGCGGGTAGGCCAGCACGACCAGCAGCCGCGCCTGGGCCGCCCGCGCCACCGCCTCGATCCGTCCGACCACCGCGGCGACCAGCGCCACCGTGTCGGCGTGCACCCACGGCCCGGCGCGCCGCGAACGGTCGAGCCAGCGGTCGAAGGGCGTCAGGACCACTTCGGCCACGTAGCTGGCGTTGCGCAGGGCCACGTCCCACGTGAGGCGGGGCGGGTGCAAGCGCAGCTCCCCGTCCACGAGCTCGCACCAGGGCACGGGCCAGCCGGTGAGCCGCTCGTAGCGGACGTCGTCGAGGTCGTTGCCGAGGAAGAGCGTGAGCAGCACCAGCTCGGGCCCGTAGCGCAGGCCCTCGACCTCCAGGGCGCGCAGCTCCTGCACGGGGCCGAAGGCGTTCACGCCGAGGTTCACGACCTCGGTGCGCGGCAGGATCTGCTCCAGTACCTCGGTGAACCGCTCGCCGTAATCGGCCCCGACCCCGAAGGTGAACGAGTCGCCGAGCGCGACGACACGCCGCGTGCCGGCCGGCGCCGCCAGGGCATGCTCCGCGTCGCGCCAGCCACGCGCGTTGGTGGTGGCCGGCACCCGGGCGCTCCAGAACGCGCCGACCTTGCGGAGTCCGGGCCGCATCCGCCAGCCGAGGTCCTGGTCGTAGACCAGCCCGCGCTCGCGGTCCGTGAGCCGCGCGACGAGCCGCAGGCCGATCTCGCCGGCGCCGAGGGCCGCGAGGCCGGCGGCCGCGAGCAGGAGGGCGCGCCGCAGCCAGCTCCCTTTGGCCACGGTGCGCCTCAGGCGAGGATCGGCCGCACCACGTGCCCGTGCACGTCGGTGAGCCGGAAGTCCCGGCCCTGGTAGCGGTACGTGAGCCGCTCGTGATCGATCCCCAGGCAGTGCAGGATCGTGGCGTTCACGTCGTGCAGGTGCACCGGGTCCTGCACCACGTTGTACGAGAAGTCGTCGGTGGCGCCGTACACGAGGCCCGGGCGGATTCCGCCGCCGGCGAACCACATGGTGAAGCAGTACGGGTGATGGTCGCGTCCGTAGTTGGAGCGCGTGAGCGGACCCTGGCAGTAGACCGTGCGGCCGAACTCGCCGCCCCAGACGACCAGGGTGTCGTCGAGGAGTCCGCGCTGCTTGAGGTCGAGGATCAGCCCGGCGCAGCCGTGGTCGGTGTCGCGGCACTGCGCGGCCATGTCCTTGGGCAGGTTGAAGTGCTGGTCCCACCCGCGGATGAACACCTGCACGAAGCGCACGTCGCGCTCGGCCAGCCTGCGGGCCAGCAGGCAGTTGCGCGCGAAGGTCCCCGGGGTGTGCACCTCGGGGCCGTAGAGCTTCAGCACGTGCTCGGGCTCGCGGCTCAGGTCCTCGAGCTCGGGGATCGAGTGCTGCATCCGCCACGCCATCTCGTACTGGGCGATGCGCGTGGCGGTCTCCGGGTCGCCGTCGCGCTCGAGATGGCGGCGGTTGAGCCGTTCCAGCGTGTCGAGCATCCGCCGGCGCAGCGGCGGGTCGATACCTTCGGGGTTGCGCAGGTAGAGGACCGGATCGCCCGACGAGCGGAACGCCACGCCCTGGTGGCGGGACGGCAGGAATCCCGCGCCCCACAGCCGTGTGTAGAGGGCCTGCGCATCCTTGCGGCCGGTCCAGGTGGAGTGCAGGACCACGAACGCCGGCAGGTCGCGGTTGCGGCTGCCGAGGCCGTGGCTCACCCAGGCGCCCAGGCTGGGCCGCCCAGGGATCTCCGCGCCGGTCAGCAGGAAGGTGATCGCGGGGTCGTGGTTGATGGCGTCGGTGCGCACCGAGCGCACGATCGCCAGCTCGTCGACGATCCGCGCGGTCTGCGGCAGCAGCTCGCTCACCCAGGCTCCGGACTGGCCGTGCTGTGCGAACCGGAACAGCGACGGCGCCACCGGGAAGCGCGTCTGCCCGGACGTCATCGTCGTGATGCGCTGGCCCTGGCGCACCGAGTCGGGCAGGTCCTTGTCGAACCACTTCTCGAGTTCGGGCTTGTGATCGAAGGTCTCGATCTGCGAGGGACCCTCGGCCATGCACAGGTAGATCACACGCCGGGCAGTGGGCGGGAAATGCGGCGCGCGCAGCGCGGGCTGGCCGTCCTGCGGCGGCACCTGCCAGCCGGTGCGCGTCGCGGCCATGCCGGCCCCGGCGGCGGCCAGGAACTCGCGGCGCGTGCAGCCGGGAGCGGAGGGGCGGGGTCGCGTCATCGGAGGGTCAGGGTCTCGTCCAGGTTGAGCAGGATCGATGCGATCGGGATCCACGCGGCCAGCTCGGTCGGTTCCAGGCCCGCGGGCACCGGCGACTCGCCCGCCGCGACGAGGGCCCTGGCCGCCGCGGGATCGGCGCGGAAGCGCTCGCGGTACACCGCGAGGTCCTCGACCAGGACGCGCGCCTCCATGGCCTCCGGCGGGCGGCACGTGGCACGTTCGAACGCCCAGGCGATCCGGTCCGCATCGTCGCCGGGGGCACGGAGCGCGCGCTGCGCCAGCCCGCGCGCCGCCTCGACCTGCTGGACGTCGTTGAGCAGAGCGAGCGCCTGCAGCGGCGTGTTGGTGCGCGCGCGCTGCACCACGCACGACTCGCGCGAGGGCGCGTCGAAGAGCAGCATGGTGGGGGCCGGCGCCGTGCGCTTCCAGAAGGTGTAGAGCGAGCGCCGGTAGAGTCCCTCGCCGCGGTCGGCCACGAAGTTCTCGGTGTTGGAGCCGACGTAGGCGACCGCCTTCCACAGATGGGCGGGCTGGTACGGCTTCACGCTCCGGCCCCCGAAGCGTTCGACCAGGAGCCCGGACACCAGCAGCGCCTGATCGCGGATCGCCTCGGCGTCGAGGCGGTGGCGCGGTCCGCGGGCCAGGAGCCGGTTCTCGGGGTCGCGGGCCCGCAGCGCCGGGTCGGCCACGGAGCCCTGGCGGAACGCGGCGGAGTGCACCAGGAGCCGCAGCACGTGCCGCACGTCCCAACCGGAGTCCACGAACTCGCACGCCAGCCAGTCCAGCAGCTCGGGATGGCTGGGATACTCGCCCTGTGCGCCGAAGTCCTCGGCGGTCCGGACCAGGCCCACGCCGAACACCAGCGCCCAGAGGCGGTTGACCAGGACGCGCGCGGTGAGCGGGTGCTCCTGCGTCACCAGCCAGCGCGCGAGGTCGAGGCGCGTCGCCGTCTCCCCGGCGGGCGCGAGCGGCGGCAGGGCCGCGGGCGTGCCGGGCACGACCTGGGGGCCCTTCTGGTCGTACTGGCCGCGGCGCAGGACGAAGCTGGGCCGGCGCTCCTTGCGCTCGCGCGCCACCATCGTGCGCGGGATCTCGGCGTCGAGTGCGGCCAGCTCCGCGCGCAGCCGCTCGCGTTCGTGCTCGTGCGCGCGGAACCGCTCCGAGTGCGCGGCCCGGTAGTGCAGGCGCAGGGCTCGCGCCTGCGCCGCGGTGCGGCGCTCCGCCGGTTCCTGCACCGCGAGGCCCACGGCCACCGGCAGCCCCGACACGGTCTCGCCCACGACGCGGAAGGTGAAGCCGCTCTGTCCGCCGCCGTTCACCACCTTGAGCAGCAGCGTGTTCGCGCCGGCGCGGGCGCGCAGCACCAGGCGTTCCTGGTCGGGCTGTACGGCGCGCGGCACGCGACGGTCGAGGACCCGATCCCCGTTCCACCACGCCTGCACTCCGTCGTCGGTCCCGAACGCCACCGTGATCGTGCGCTCCCCAGGGCTCTCGATCCGCCGCCACAGATAGTGGGCCGCAACGGTCTCGCCGAAGCTGTGCACGCGGCCGTCCTGCCACTCGGGCTGCTCGCGCCATGCGACCGTTCCGGCGGCGAAGCCGGCCGTGGCGTCCGCATCGCGCTCGGGACCGTGCTCGGCCTGGTAGAGCGACGCCGCGTCGGCGCCGGGGAAGGGGCCCGCGTGGCGCCACGCCGACCACACGGCCGGGGTCGCCTCGGCGCGGGATGCGACCTGCACGCGGTAGCGCGCGAGGGTGTGCTCGGGGAACTGGGAGTCCTGGCGGATCACGACGCGCAGGAGCGTGCCCTTGGCAGAGCCGAACGGGGCCGCCGGCTCCAGCACCAGTTCGTGCGGGCGGTCGCGCTCCTCCAGGATCGCCCACCCCGTGGCCGGATCGCCGTCCACGACCCGTTCGGCCGGGTACTCGCGCTGGGCGTAGTCGGCGCGCGCGGCGCGCAGCTCGACCCTGCGGCGCGCCAACGGATCCTCGAGCGGCGCGGCCTCGACCTCGATCTCGGTGAGCACGAGGTTGCCGTTGCCGCCGCGCGCACAGAGGCCGCGGGCCGGGTCCGGCAGAACCAGCAGGCGCAGCGCGCGCAGATCCCCGTGCGGCGTGGCGAGGATGAGCTCGTGCACGTCCTTGGCCGGGAGCGCGCCGCGCACCACGATCGTGCCGTCGGCCTCGGCCGCGAGCTGCGCGCCGCCCAGCGAGACCGCCGAGCGCAGCTCGGGCTGGTGCCAGAGGGCGCGCAGGCGTCCGGCCTCACGCTCGCAGTACGCGGCCTCCTCGGCGTCGACCGCTGGGTCGGGGGCCTCCATGGCGTGCTCGACCTCCGCCACCTTGGCCTGCAGCGCACCCTGCCGGGCGGCCTGCTGCGGCGACGGCACGGCCAGCCGTGGCGGCGGCACGAGCTGGTTCTCGTCGGTCGCCAGCTCGTCGAGGTTGTGGAAGAACGCGAAGAGCCGGTAGTGGTCCTCGATCGTGAACGGGTCGTACTTGTGGTCGTGGCACTGGGCGCAGCCGAGCGTGAGCCCCATCCACACCGTGGCAGTGGTCGCCACCCGGTCCTTCGCGTAGAGCGCGAGGTACTCCTCCGCGATCATCCCGCCCTCGGCGCTGGTCGGGTTGCAGCGCAGGAAGCCGGTCGCCACCACCTGCTCGGTGCTCGCCTCGGGGAGCAGGTCGCCAGCCAGCTGCTCGATGGTGAAGCGGTCGAAGCGCTTGTTGGTGTGGAACGAGTCCAGGACGTAGTCGCGGTACGGCCAGATGCCGCGCTCGTTGTCGAAGTGGAAGCCGTGGGTGTCGGCGTAGCGCACCGCGTCGAGCCAGAAGCGCGTGAGGTGCTCCGCGTGCCGCGTGCCGCCCAGCAGCCGCTCCACCGCGCGCGCGTAGGCGTCCGCGCCGCGATCCTCCAGGTACGCATGCACCTCCTCAGGAGTGGGGGGCAGGCCGGTGAGCGTGAGGTGGAGCCGGCGCAGGAGCGTGCGCGGGTCGGCCGCGGCGGAGGGCTCCAGGCCCTCGTGCAGGAGGCGTTCGAGGAGGAAGCGGTCGATCGGCTGGTCCCAGCCCGGCCGCTGCACCTCGGGCACGCGCGGCCGAGCGGGCGCGACGAGCGACCAGTGCGGGGTGCGCCCGGCGCCCGCCGCGATCCAGCGGCGCAGCACCTCGACCTGTTCGGGCCGCAGGCGCTTCCTGGTCGAGGCCGGCGGCATCCGCTCCTCCGGGTCGGCGTGGGTCACGCGGCGCAGCAGCTCGCTGGCCTCGGGATCCCCGGGCACGATCGCGCGGGCGCCGGAGCGCAGCGGCGCGCTGGCGCCCTCCGCGGTGTCGAGGCGCAGGCCGGCCTTGCGCTTGGCGGAGTCGGGGCCGTGGCAGGCGTAGCAGTGCTCCGAGAGGAGCGGCCGCACCTCGCGCCCGAAGTCGACGGCGTGGGTCGGCGCGGGCTCCTGGGCACCCAGGACCCTGACCAGGAGCAGGATTGGCAGCGCGAGGCGGAGATGCATGGACCAGGCGCGGGAGACGACGGCGCGACGCGCGGCCGACTCTAGGCCGCTGGCGGGAGTGCGTCCAGACGCACGGCGCGGGCGCTCATCCGGCCACGCGCGGCTGGGAGACGCTGACCGCGACCCCGGCCACGATCAGCGCGAACGCCACGAGGTCGTAGGCGGTGGCCCGCTCGCGCAGATAGAGCCACGAGAAGCCCAGGAACACGGCGAAGGTGATCGCCTCCTGGATCACCTTGAGCTGGGCCGCGGTGAACGTGCCGTGGCCGATGCGGTTGGCCGGCACCTGCAGGCAGTACTCGAAGAACGCGATCCCCCACGAGACCAGGATCACGATCAGGAGCGGCTGGTCCTTGAACTTGAGGTGCCCATACCACGCGACGGTCATGAACACGTTGCTGCAGAGCAGGAGGGTTACGGTCCAGAAGGCGGCCATGGCCGCGGAACGCTAGCCGCGCGCCGGGCCGGCCGCGAATCCGGGCCGCCGCTCAGGTCTCCTCGTGGTGCACGTGGGGCGTGCCCACGGGTGCGCGGATCCAGTGCAGGATCTCGGTGAGGCGAGGCGGCTTGCCGGTCATCAGCACGCCGATCCGGAACACCTTGGCCGCCGCCCAGAAGGCGACCGCCACGCTGAGCGCGATCAGGACCGTGGACGCGCCGTACTCCCACATCGGCGGCGGTCCGCCCGCGCGGTTCATCATCAGGAAGGGGGTGAAGAGCGGGATGTAGGTGAGCACCCGCGCCAGCGTGCCGTTGGGCTCGTTGACCACCGGGAGCATGGCGAGGAGCGGCACCATGAGCAGGAGGTTGACCGGCATCACCAGGTTCTGGGCCTCCTTCAGGCTGTTGCACACCGACCCGATGCCCACCAGGATCGCGGCGTAGAACAGGTAGCCGGCCAGGAAGTAGCCGGCGAACGAGGCGAGGTAGAGGGGCGAGCCCAGGATCGCCGTGAACTCCACGTCCGGCATGCGCTCGAGGAAGAGCGGCAGCGCCTTCACGCCGACGTAGGCGAAGGCCACCCACGACACCACCACGGTCAGCCCGGTGCCGGCGATCCCGAGCACCTTGCCGGCCATGAGCTGGAACGGCGACACCGAGGAGAGCAGCACCTCGAGGATCCGGTTGGACTTCTCCTCGATCGTGTTGGTGAGCAGCATGCTGGCCCACATCAACACCGAGATGAACAGGAGGTAGACGAACACCAGGGGGGCGAACTGGAACGCCTTCTGGGTCTTCTGCACCTCCTCCAACGCGCCGGTCTTCTCCGAGACCTGCTTCTCGGAGAACACGAAGCGCTCCTGCAGGAAGCGGCCCTGCTCCGCGGTGAGCTTGAGGCTGGCGACGCGCCGTTCGCGCACGATCTCGGTGGCCAGCCCGGAGAACCACTCCCGGAGCTCGCGATCGGTGAAGTTGTTCGAGACGTAGAGGCACTCCTGGGTGCCCTGGATCGGATCGGGCCCGATCACGAAGTACGCGAAGAGCTCGCCGCTCTGCACCATGGCGCGCAGGCGGGCCTCCGCATCGGTGCCCGGCTCCCGGACCTCGACCCTGCGGTACTTGGCGGCGTCGAGGCCGGAGGCGAGCGCGGCCATCTGCTTCGGGTCCTGGCGCGTGGCCCAGGCCATGAGCTGGGGATGGCCCAGGATCAGCTGCGGGTCCGGCGTGCCCGCGGCGAAGCGGGCGAGATCCTGGTCGGGCATGGCCAGGAGGATCTCCAGGAGTTCCCGCAGCGGCGGGGCCGATGCGCCGGCACGGGCCTCCTCGAGTTCGGCGCGGATCTGGGCGGGTGTGCGCTGCGCGGCCTGCTCGCGCGCGACCCTGGACTCGCGGAGGATGCGCTGCAGGTCGCCGCCCTGGGCACGCTGCTCGATCGCCTTGGAGAGCCACTGCTCCGCGGAGCGGTCGAGGACCGCGTAGGTGCGCACGCCCTTGGCCTTGCTGAACAGGGCGACCCCGACGAACGAGAGGATCAGGATCACCGGGACCGCGAGGATCCCGATCCAGAACGTCTTGGTGCGGACGTTCTCGAGGTATTCGCGCTGCGCCACCAGGAAGGTCTTACTCATCGCTCCTGCCCCCCACGGCGCGGATGAAGATCTCCTGGAGCGACGGCTCCCGGGTGTCGAAGCGGCGGATCCGCAGCCGGCCCACGAGGGCCGCCAGGATCGCCTGCGGGTCGGCTCCGGGCAGGAGCAGGATCTCGGCCTGCTTGCCCTTGTCCCGCACCTGCCGCACGCCGGGCAGGTCGCGCAGGGCGGCGCCGTCGCCGTCGTAGTCGAGGTGGATCGTGGGTTCGCCGCCCGCCTTGACCTCGGCCAGGGTGCCGTCGAGCACCTTCTTCCCCTTGTGGATCAGGAAGAGGAAGTCGCAGAGCTCCTCGGCGTGGGACATGACGTGGGTCGAGAAGATCACCGTGCGCCCGGCCCGCTTCTGGTCGAGGATCACCTCGCGCAGCGCCTCCTGGTTGACCGGGTCGAGGCCGGAGAAGGGTTCGTCGAGGATCACCAGCTCGGGCTCGTGGATCAGGGTGCCCAGGATCTGCACCTTCTGTCCCATGCCCTTGGAGAGGGACTCGCAGCGCTTGTCGATCCAGTCGCTGAGTCCGTAGCGGGCCAGGAGCTCCCTGGCCCGCCGGTTGGCGACCGCCGGCGCCAGCCCCTTCAGCTTGCCGAAGTAGGCCACGATCTCCCCGGCACGCATCTTCTTGTAGAGCCCCTTCTCCTCGGGGAGGTAGCCCAGCCGGTCCTTGATGGCCTCGGCATTCGGTTCGCCGAGCACGGTGATGGACCCGGCGTCCGGGTAGAAGATGCTCATCACCATGCGGATGGTCGTGGTCTTCCCGGCCCCGTTCTGGCCCAGGAACCCGTAGACACAGCCCCGGGGGATCCGCAGCGAGAGCTGGTCGACCGCGGTGAAGTCGCCGAAGCGCTTGGTCACCCGGTCGAGGGTCAGGGCGTGGTCCATGCCTGCCTGTGTAGCCGATCCTCGGCCGCGCCTTCCATACGGAAGACCTGGACGGCACGGGGGATGGGCCGGAAGCAGCCTGCCGGGCCGCGCTGGGCCCATCCCCAGGGTTCCCGCCCGGATCCGGCCGCCTGGATCCCCTGCCAAGGGGTGGGTGAGGGGTGCCCGTTCGGCTCCGACATTCTGGGCTGGTGGCGGTCCGGGGTGGCCCTGCTAGACTCACGCCTCGCTCCGGCGGGTCGACCGCCGGGTCTCTGGTCTCGGGCGGTGGAGGCCGGAGTCTCGTGCCCTGCGCTGTTGAGAACTCATGGGTCCATCCGAACTGGCCGTGATTGGCCTGACCTGCAACCTGGTCGGCGTCTTCTTCCTGGCCAACTCCATCATCTTCCGGAGGCGCCGGAAGGTGATCGAGGAGTTCTTCGGGGTGGGGGTGGGGTCCCTGGCGACCATCCGGGACTACGCCCTGAACAAGATGCAGGTGGTGATCGGGTTCCTCTTCCTGAACGCCGGGTTCCTCCTCCAGGCCTTCTCCCACCTGGGGAGCCTCCAGGATCACATCCTGACCTTCGCCATCTGCGCCACGATCGTGGCGAGCGCGGTGGTCGTCTACGTCTTCGGTGCGATCTTCAGCCGGCGCTCCTTCCGCCGGTACCTGCGCGAGTTCTTCGTCACCCATGAATGGTCGTTCACCGACAACATGGCCCTGACCAAGGAGATCGGGCTCTTCCTGGGGGTGAAGCGCTCGCCGGACATGACCGTGGAGGACTACGTCCGCGCCGTCCGCTCGACCCTCGGCGTTCCTGCCTCGCGCGACGCGGGCCCGGTCGCCCCGATCGCGGTCGATCGGATGCGCCGTGCGGCGCTGGGTCAGCCGCAGAGCCAGGCGGGCGTCCTCTTCGGGCGCTGAGCCGCCCCACGCACCCGGCCCCGGAGTGGCCCGCTCCGGCGGAGCCGCGGGCATGCCGCAGGGAGCCCTCCGCGGTGGGCAGGAGCGCGGATCGACGCGCGGCCGTCACCGCGCCGCGTCCCCTTGCCACCGGAGGGTGTGCCGAATCGCTGGTGGCCGTTCCTGCGCCGCGGGGCGCGTGAGTTCCTGCATGCACTCTGGAGCGCCCTCGCTCCTCCGCACTGTCCGGCCTGCGGCGTCGCCTGCGAGGGTCTCTGCCCGAGCTGCGCGGGCGCGCTCCGGTCGCGGGCAGGGCCCTGGTGCCGGCGCTGTGGCGAGCCGCTGCCGCCCGGCCTCCCCTGCGGGCGCCGCCATGCGGCCCTGCGGGGGCTGCGCTTCGCCCGAGCACCGTTCCGCTACCGGGGTGCCGGCGGGGCCCTGGTCCGCCGCCTGAAGTTCCGCAAGGATCTGGGCGCAGGGCGGATCCTGGCCCGGGCGATGGCCGGCATGCTCCGGGAGTGGGTCCGGAACGAGGGCCGGCGGGCGTTGGTCGTGGCGGTGCCCCTGCACCCGGCCCGACTGCGGCGGCGGCGCTTCGACCAGACGGCGTGGCTTGCGGCCGAGGTGGGCCGCCGCCTGGGTCTCGAGGTGGCGGCGGGCGTCCTCCGGCGGCGCCGCGACACGTTGCCGCAGGGGGACGTCCGGGTGGTCTCGAGGGTGCGGAACGTCGCGGGAGCGTTCGTCGTCGAGCGCTCGCGGGCCGTCGCCGGACGCTGGATCGTCCTGGTGGACGACGTGGCCACTTCGGGGGCCACGGCCCGGGCCTGCGGCGAGGTCTTGCGCGCGGCAGGGGCCCGCCACGTCGTGCTGCTCACCGCCGCCGATGCGGGGCTCGGCATGCGCGCGGATGCAGGGTGGGGCGCGAGGCGCTAGCCTGCCGCAGCCATGGAGCCGACGACCGCGCAGATCCTGGCCGCCGCCGAGCGGCTGCGCGGGCATGTCGTGGCTACGCCCCTGGTCGGCTGCCGCGTCCAGGATCCCGACGGCGAGGCCACGGAGGTGCGGATCAAGCCGGAGATCCTCCAGCCCGGTGGGACGTTGCTCTTCCGAGGCCTGGCGAACCACCTGCTCGGGGGATTCCGCGCCTACCGGGGGCTGATCCTGCGCGGCGGGGCCGGCATCGCCCTGGCCGCGCTGCAGCTCGGTGCCGCGCGGCGCTGCCGGCTGGTGCTGGTCCCGGGTTCTCCGCTCGATGCGGACGATGCGGAGCGCCTGCGCTCCCTGGGCGTGGAGGTGGTGCCGGTGGAGGCGTCCGCGGAGGCGGCCGAGGCGGCGGTGCTGAGGATCCAGACGGAGCGCGGGTTCCACCCCGCGCCTGGAGTGGAGGATCCGGAGTTCTGCGCCGGGATCGCCACCGTGGGACTGGAGCTGGGCCGCGACCTGCCGCGCGAGGCGGGTCCGGTGATCGTCGCTCCGGCCGGATGTGCCGCCGCGGTCGGCCTGGGCCTGCGGGCGGCTGGGCGCAAGCTGACGGTGCTCCCCGCCGACCCAGGGGCCACGGCCCGGCTCCTGGATCCCCTCGCCCTGGGTCTCGGGGGACTTGCGTGGAGCAGCTGCGGCCGCGCGGCCCTGGCGACGGCGCTGCGCGCGTCGGGTGCGGATTCGCGCGTCGTCGTGCTCGGTGCCTGAGGGCCGTGGCGCCTCGCGGCACGGCCGCCCCGGGCTCCTGGCGAACCGGCGTCAGCGCTGCAGCGCGTATTCGAAGCCCAGCAGCCGCGCGACGGCGTGCGGGAGGTCCGGCTCGGTGAAGTGGGGGTCGACGACGTAGAGGCCGTCGCGGCCGCCCTGCCCGGTGCGGACCAGGATGGTCCCGGTGCCGGCGCGGCTCGCCGCCAGCATGTCGACGGTGCTGTGGCCGATCATCCAGCAGCGGGCCAGGTTCAGGTCGAACTCCTGCTGGGCCATCTTGAACATCCCCGGTGCCGGCTTGCGGAACACGGAGTCGCGCTTGAACTTGGCCCGTCCCTTCGGGTGGTAGGGGCAGCTGTAGATCTTGTCGATGCGGATCCCGGCCTTCTGGCAGTCGGCCAGGAAGACGTCGCAGAGCTGGCGGAAGTCGCGCTCCTTGAGACGGCCGAACGCGATGTCCTCGCGGTTGGTCGCGACGAAGAGGCGGAAGTGGCGGCCGTCGATCCGCGCCAGCGAATCCAAGGCGCCCCGGAGGTAGGGGACGGTGCCCGCGGGGGTGAGCCGTGCCTGGCTCATGACCACGCCGTCGAGTTCGAAGAAGACCGCCTGGTTCTCACGTGTGCGCATGGGGGATGCCTCGGTGGGGGGTGGATCGGCGCGGTGGCAAGGGGCCTTGAGAACCATGGAAAAACACCCTGGTAGCGCGAGAATGCCCACGAACCCTGGCCTGGGCAGGTACTTGTGCCGTAAGGGCCTGCGGGCTCGCCTGCCGCGTTGTCCCCGCTCCCCCCACCCATGCGCAGACCCGCCGATGAAGAGCTGATGCGCGCCGTCCAGGACGGCGATGTCGACGCCTTCGAGGTCATCGTCGAACGCTACAAGCTGGTGGTCTTCAACCTCGCCTTCAGCATGCTGCGCTCGCGCGAGGATGCCGAGGATGCGGCGCAGGACACGTTCCTGAAGCTCTACCGGGCCGTCGCCAGCTACGACCCCTCGCGCCTCCTGGAGCCCTGGCTGCTGCGGATCGCGGGCAACACCTGCCGCGACCGTCTGCGGCGGCGGGCCGCGGCCGCGCTCCCCATGGTGCGCGACGACGAGGCGGAGGACCTCTCCCAGGCGATCGAGGATCCGCGCGCCGAGGCCGTCTTCGGCAAGCAGGCCACCGAGCAGGCGGTGCGCTTCGTGGTGGAACAGCTGAGCGAACGCCTGCGCACGCCGCTGCTGCTCAAGTACGTGAACGGGCTCACCAACGCCCAGATCGCCGCGGCACTGGGCATCTCGCTGAGCAACGTGAAGGTCCGTCTGGCCCGCGGCAAGGACCTGCTGCAGCGCCAGCTCGAGCGGGTCCTGGAGTCCTGAGATGAGTGCTTCCGACTCCACCGGCGATCCGCTGCGCGGCGACGATCCGCTGCGCGATCAGGACGAAGCCGAAGGCGTGGCCCCTGAGCAGGCGCACTATGCGCTTCCCGAGGAGGACGTGATCGCCGGCCAGCCGGCCGACCCGGTGGACCTGCAGCGCCACCCGCCCCGCTCTCCGAACTGTGCCGCGATCCGCGCCCTGCTGCGCGACTACGTGGACGGCGAGCTGGAGCTGGGCGCCCGCACCAGGATCGAGGAGCACGCGCACACGTGCCGGGAGTGCGCCCTGGCGCTGGCCCGCGGCGAGCACGAGGTGCTGCGCCTGCGCGAGGCCCTCGCCGCCGACGCGGAGACCCACCGGCGGGCGCTGGCCTCGTTCCGCCGCCGTGAGGACGACGAGGACGCGCCGTTCACCCGTCAGGTCATGCAGCGGATCGAGCGGGACGCGGCTTCCCCGCGGCGCCCGCCCAGCGATTTCACGGCCGGGGTGATGGCCCGCGTGCGGCGCGAAGAGCCGCGGCGGTCGAGCCTGCGCGAGCGCTTCTTCCTCCCGGCCAAGCGCGGCTGGGTCCCGCTGCTCCTGGCACTCGCCGTGCTGGCGTACATGCTCCTGCGCGATGCCATGCCGGCAGAGACCGTGGTGCAGCTGGGCGAGTCGGCGCGCGCGACCGTCGTCGGTGCGGGCGGCATCCCGGTGCGGCCGGCGCCCGCGGGCACCGTCCTGGGCGAGGGCACGTGGTTGGGCACCGAGGCGGGCGGCAACGCCTCGCTGCGTCGCGTCCGCCGCGACGAGGTCCTGGACGAATGGTGGGTGGGCGGCGGCAGCCGGCTCGCCGTGGAGTCCGGGGGTCTCCTCCTGGTCCTGGGCGCCTTCGAGGTGCGGGCGGCCGTTCCGGTCCAGGCCCGCCTCGCGGCCCTGGCGAGCGCGGTCGAAGAGGATGCCGCGCAACCGATCCGCGTCGCGCTGGAAGCGGGGCGCTACCGGCTCGTGTCCGAGGCCGTGCGCCGTGCCGATGCCGCACTCGGTCCGCGGAACGTGGTGCGCCACCGTCTCGAGGTGATCGAGGGCGGCGCGGAGGTCCAGCGTGGTGCGCAGGACGTCGCGGTGGCAGCGGGCGAGGTCGCGCACTTCGACGGCTGGTCGCAGGTCGTGGTCGAACCCACGGCCGAGGCGCTCCTGGCCGCCTCGCGCGACGTGGCGGTGGGCGTCGATGCCACCGACCGGCGCGCCCTCCCCGCCGAGCCCGGGGAACGCGGCAGCGTGGCGGGCTCGGTGCTGACCCGCGATGGCCGGCCAGCCGCGCACGCCAGCGTGGTGGCCTGGACCAGCCACGGTCAGCTCGTGACCCGGGCGGATGCCGAGGGGCGCTTCGCGCTTCCCGGCGCCGAGAGCCTGGCGGGTACCTTCGCGGTCCTCCAGGTGCTCCCTGCCGAGGGCAGCACGGACGCGAGCGGCGCGCGCCTGGGCGCGTTCGGTCCGCGGGTCGTGCGGATCGACCCGCGCGGTGCCGGGTCCGCGACCCTGCCCGAGATCCGCCTCGCCGCCGGAGTCGAGCGCCGGGGTCGCGTCCTCGACGCCGAGGGCCGCTCGCTGGCCGGCGCCCGGATCACCCCCTGTCTGGTCGACGAGGTGTTCGGCGACGTCGTGCCGGAGACGCGTCTGGCCCGGCAGAGCGACGCCCAGGGTGCGTTCGTGGTCGATGGCCTGGCCGTGGATCTCGCGCCGGGGCTGGCCTGCTGGCTCCTGGTCGAACACGCGGGCGCGGGACGCGCGGCGCTCCTCCGGGTCGGAGCGGAGAACGAAGGGTCGGCCGACTGCACCCTGCGGATGCCCGCGCGCCGGGACCTGCTGCTGCGCGGCTTCGCCGCCGGGGCCAGGCTCGAGGTCTTCGAGTCGGTGGTCGGCCTGCCTCCCGGTGCGTTGGAGCGGCGCAGCGAGGTGGTGGCCGGCGGGGACGGCGCCGCGCGCGTGGGCGGGATCGGCGCCGGTCCGGTGCGGGTGCGCGAGGCCGGCCGTGGCACCTGGCTGAGCTTCACCGAGAGCGCGGCCAACGGCGACCGCGTGCTGCAGCGCAACGAGCGCGCCCGCTTCCGCGGCCTGGCCGGGGAGAGCCTCGCGGCCCGCTCGGGCTTCACCGCCGAGCGCGGCAGGGCCGACGGACTGCTGCGCCACCGCGCGCTCTCCGGCGTGCGCGAGAACCCGAACCTCTTCGTGAGCGTGCGCGACGCGACCAGCGGGATCGCCCGCTCCGATGTGCTGGTGCTCCTGCTGCGGCGCGGGGCGGCCACGCCAGAGCTGCTGGGCGAGTTCGACGGCCTGCGCTCCCTGGCCGCGGCCACCGAGGCGGGCGCCGAGGTCGTGCTCCTGGGGCTGGCCAGCGACGGCGCGGTGGGCGCGGTGCGCGAGACGGTGCGTGCGGACCGGCCGTTCTGCACCCTCGACCTGCGTGGTCCCCGTCCGCTCCGCGTGGCGCGCGCCGCCGGCTGGCGCGAAGACGAGCCCGTGCTGGTGCGGGCCCTGGACGGCGAGCTGCGCGGCATGGCGTTCTGGCGCGTGCCCGCGCTGGCCGGCGAGGGCGCGACATTGGATCTGGGTGGCATCGCCCCGGGCCGCTATGAGGTGCGCTCCGTGGATGGGCGCATCCAGACCGTCACCGTGACCGGCGGGTGACCGGCGCAGGGGCTCAGGCTTCGCGCAGGAACGCGAGCAGCGTGTCGAAGGTGGCCGGGCTCTCCAGGAGCAGGCTGTGCCCGGCGCCTGCCACGCAGAGGTAGCGTCCGCGCGGCAGGAGGCGCGCGGTCTCCTCCACCTCGTCGGGGCAGGTGAGCGTGTCCTCGGCGCCGGCCACGCAGAGCACGGGCACCTGGATCCCCGCGGCCAGCGACTCGCCCGCGAAGTGCTGCAGGCCTTCGGCCTGGGCGACCATGAGCGCGCGGCCGTCCTCGTCGGGCCGGAACCAGCGCAGGATGTCGGCCACCAGCTCCGGCCTGGTGCGGAACAGCGTGCGGCCGAAGAGGAAGGGTGCGACCGCGGTGGCGATGTCGGACGGGTCCAGTTCGCGAGCGATCGTGGCGAAGAAGCGGTACACGGCGCGGGCGCGCGGCGTGACCACCAGGGACGAGGCCAGCAGCACCATGCGCGACACGCGTTCCGGCGCGAGCGCGGCGGCCTGGACCGCGACCTTCCCGCCCAGCGAGGTGCCGAGCAGCCGGCCACGGGTCACGCCCGCGGCGTCCAGCACCGCGAGCACATCGCGCGCGGCCTCGGGGAAGTCGTACGGGCCGCGATGCGGCGAGCTGGGCGGCACCCCGACGGGGTCGAACGTGATGCAGCGGAAGCCGGCGCGCGCGAAGCGGCGCGGCAGCGTGCCGAAGAGCTGCGCCCCCGAGCCCAGACCCGGCACCAGGAGCACCGCCTCGCCCGTGCCCAGGTCCTCGTAGTGGATCGTGCGCCCCGCGCGCCGGACCTCGCTCACTTGCCGCCCCCCTCCTTGTGCGGCAGGACGAGCGTGCCGGGCTTCGGCAGCAGGCGGCGCTCCAGCTCGGGCAACGCGGTCAGCACCACCGCGCCGACGATCTGCAGGCTCTCCGCAGACAGGTGCTCGAGGGTGTCCTGCGGCGTGTGCCACTGCGGGTTGTCGGCCAAATCGATCAGGTCGATGCTGCGGATGCCCGCGTCGAGGAACGGCAGGTGGTCATCCGAGACGGCGAGCCGGTTCTTGAAGAAGTACCGTTCGTGGCCGAGCGTGCGGGCGGCGGCTAGGAAGAGCTTCTTGAACTCCGGATCCGAGTTGGTGTCGTCGTCGATGCTGAGGTCCTTGGCGCCCACCATGTCCAGCAGCACGAAGGCTGCGATGCGCGGCGCGCCGCTCCGGCTCAGCGCGAGCTCGCGGTGCTGGCGGACGAAGCGGCGCGACCCGAAGAGCGCCCGCTTGCCCTCGTTCCAGGTCCAATCGAGGCTCTCCTCGCCGTCGAAGAACACGAACTGATACGTGGCCTGCCGCTCGCGCGTGGCCAGGACGCGGATCAGTTCCAGCAGGAGGCCGATGCCGCTGCCCGAGTCGTTCGCGCCCACGAACTCGAAGTTGTGGTCCGGGTCGGCGTGGCCATGGGTCACCTTGGTGTCGTGGTGGCAGCCGAGGACGATCCGATCGCGCACCTTGCCCGGCAGGGTCACGTGCACGTTCTCGAAGGTGATCTTCTCGGACGGGTCCTGCCAGCGGTCGCGCACCGGCTCCAGGCCGAGCGCGCGGATCTCGCCGGCGATGTACGCGAGGGCCTTCTCCCAGCCCGGGCTGCCCGGATGGCGCGGACCGAGGCGCACCACGGCCTCCACGCGCTTCAGGGCCCGGGCGCCCAGGTCGTCGGGGATCGGCACGCGCGGCAGCGTGGCGGGCACGTCGTCGGCGGCGGGGGCCTCGGACGCGGCCTTGGGAGAGCTCGGCTCCTGGCAGGCGGCTGCCAGGGCCGAGGCCAGGAACGCGGCGAGGGCGGGAGCCCGCATGGCGCTACCGTGCCGCCGCCGGGAAGAAGCGTGCCTCGATCCCGGGCAGGGCGGTCCAGACCAGGTTGCCGGCCAGGGCCAGCGATGCGGCGGACATCTTGTCGACGGTGTCCTCCGGCGTGTGCCACCACGCCTGCAGGTCGCGCACCGAGGCCGGGACCTGAGCCGGGTCCTTGCGCGAGTTGGGGTCGCGCCAGAAGAAGTCGATCAAATTGATCACCGGCACGCCGAGCTTCTGGAACGGGATGTGGTCGTCGGTGATCTTCGACTCCCACGCGAACATCCGCCGCTCCTCGCCCATGCGCTTCGCGGCCTCGAGGAACACCTTCTGCAGGTCGCCGTTGGACCACAGGTCGCGGTCGATCTTGAGGTCCTTGTCGCCGATCAGGTCGAGCAGGACGAACGCCTTCATCCGCTGTGCCAGACCCTTGGGGAAGCGCTGCTTGTCGGCCTGCATCGCGGCCGCGAAGTGGCGCGAGCCGAACAGCGCCCGCTTGTCGTTCCACTCGAACTCCAGCGATTCCTCGCCGTCGAACCAGATCAGCCACACGTTCGGGGCGGTCTTGCGCTCCTTCAGGTGGCGCGCCAGCTCCAGCAGGACGCACGAGGCTCCCGCACCGTCGATCGCCCCGACGAAGCGGAAGTTGTGGGCCGGGTTGGCGTGGCCTTCGGTGAGCTTCGAGCAGTAGTGGGCGGCGAGCGCCAGGATCGGGCCGTTGGCGGGGTCCTGGCCCGGGATCTCGGTCCACAGGTTCACGAACTCGCCGATCTGCGGCTCGCCCGGCGCGCGGAAGGCCATCCGGCGCGGCTCGAGCCCCAGCTTCCGGATCTCGGCCTCCATCCACTGCCGGGTCTGCTCGATCGCCGCCGAGCCAGGGGGGCGGGGGCCGAACTCGACCATGCGCTGGACGTGGGCGAGGGCGCGGGCGCCGTCGACCGGGCCGGAAACCGACGCGGAACAGGCGGGAAGGAGCGCGGCCGCGAGCAGCGCGAGCAGGCTCCGGGTTCGGGTAGGCGGTCGGGTCATGGGCGACTAGAGCGGGTGCAGGAAGCGTCGGCGCCAAGGCGGGTTCTCGCCAGCGTCCCTTGAGACGCTATCCTCGAATTCCCGATAGCGGTGGCAAGTCCCTGACGCTGAGGATCGAACGATGGCGGAAGCGGCGGACCTCCAGGCACTGATCCGTCAGAGCCTGGACATCCACAAGTACCAGGACGAGCACTGGGAGGGTTCCTTCCAGGACTACCTCAAGCTCGTCGAGGCGAATCCCCTGATCATCCGCACGGCGCACCAGCGTCTCTACGACATGGTGCTGAGCCACGGCGTGAAGGAGGTCGAGCGCGACAAGGTCAAGGTGACGCGCTTCGCCTTCTTCGAGGACCCGATCGAGGAGGGTCGCGACGGGCTCTTCGGACTGGAGCGCCCGCTCATGAACCTGATGAGCGTGCTCAAGGCCGCGGCGCACGGCTTCGGCCCGGAGAAGCGCGTGCTGCTCCTGCACGGCCCGGTGGGCTCGTCCAAGTCGACCATCGTGCGGCTGCTCAAGAAGGGGCTGGAGGCGTACAGCCGCACCGCGCAGGGCGCGCTCTACACGTTCTCCTGGAAGCTCGACGGCCAGGAGATCCCGTCGCCGATGAACGAGGAGCCGCTGCTGCTGGTGCCGCCCGCGGCGCGCGCCAGGCTGCTGGAGCACCTCAACAAGAAGCTGCGCAACACCTATCCGCTGCGCATCGATCTCGACCTCTCGCCGGTGTCGCGCTTCTACTACGAGAAGCTGCTCGCCCAGTACGGCGGGGTGTGGGAGAAGGTGCTCGACCACGTGGTGGTGCGCCGCATGCTGATCTCGGAGAAGGACCGGGTGGGCATCGGCACCTTCCAGCCCAAGGACGAGAAGAACCAGGACTCCACAGAGCTCACCGGCGACATCAACTACCGCAAGATCGCCGAGCTGGGCACCGACAGCGACCCGCGCGCCTTCAACTTCGACGGCGAGTTCTGCGTGGCCAACCGCGGCATCATCGAGTTCATCGAGGTGCTCAAGCTGGACGTCGCGTTCCTCTACGACCTGCTCACCGCCAGCCAGGAGCACAAGATCAAGCCGAAGAAGTTCGCGCAGACCGACATCGACGAGGTGATCCTCGGGCACACCAACGAGCCGGAGTACAACAAGCTGCAGAACAACGAGCTGATGGAGGCGTTCCGCGACCGCACCATCAAGATCGACATCCCGTACAACCTGCGGCTCGAAGACGAGATCAAGATCTACGAGAAGGACTTCAACAAGCGCCGCGTGCGCGGCAAGCACATCGCGCCGCACACCCTCAGCACCGCCGCGATGTGGGCCATCCTGACCAGGCTGGAGGAGCCCAAGAAGGCCAACCTCACGCTGATGCAGAAGCTGAAGCTCTACAGCGGCAAGACCCTGCCGGGCTACACGCGCGACAACATCCGCGAGCTGCGCGAGGAGGCGCCCCGCGAGGGCATGCAGGGCATCAGCCCGCGCTACATCCAGGACAAGATCTCCAACACGCTGGTACGCGACCTGCCGTGCATCAACCCGTTCATGGTGATGAACGAGCTGGAGGAGGGCCTCGACCACCACTCGCTGATCTCCGACCCGGAGATCAAGAAGCGCTACAAGGACCTGCTCAACCTGGTGCGCGAGGAGTACGAGGACATCATCAAGAACGAGGTGCAGCGCGCCATCTCGGCCGACGAGGAGGCGATCGCGCGCCTGTGCGGCAACTACATCGACAACGTCAAGGCCTACACGCAGAACGAGAAGGTGCGCAACCCGTACACCGGCCGCGACGAGGAGCCGGACGAGCGCCTGATGCGCTCGATCGAGGACAAGATCAACATCCCCGAGTCGCGCAAGGACGACTTCCGGCGCGAGATCATGAACTACATCGGGGCGCTCGCGGTCGAGGGCAAGACGTTCAACTACAAGACCAACGAGCGGCTGCACCGCGCGCTGGAGCTGAAGCTCTTCGAGGACCAGAAGGACTCGATCAAGCTCACGAGCCTGGTCTCCACGGTGGTCGACAAGGACACCCAGGAGAAGATCGAGGTGGTCAAGAGCCGCCTGATCCGCGACTTCGGCTACGACGAGATCTCCGCGACCGACGTGTTGAACTACGTGGCTTCGATCTTCGCCCGCGGAGACGCCAAGGGCAGCGACTGAGCGACGTTCTCCGCCGCACGGCATTCACCGCATGAGTCCCGCCACCGACATGCGACACGGCCGCGCCCGCGGCGGGAACCCGGGGGACTGAACCGTGCGCCGGATCGACCAGGACCACACCCGATTCCGCGACATCGTGCGCGGCCGCATCAAGCAGGACCTGCGCAAGTACGTCACGTCCGGCGAGATGGTGGGCAAGCAGGGCAAGCGCTACGTGAGCATCCCGCTGCCCCAGATCCAGCTGCCGCGGTTCCGCTATGGCAGCAACAAGAAGTCCGGGGTCGGCCAGGGCGAGGGCGAACCAGGCCAGCCGATGGACGGAGAGGCGCAGCCTGGGCAGGCGGGGGAGGAGGAGGGCAAGCACGTCCTGGAGGTCGACGTGAGCCTCGAGGAGCTGGCCAGGATCCTCGGCGAGGAGCTGGAGCTGCCCAACATCCAGCCCAAGGGCAAGCGCACGCTGCGCACGCTGGCCGGCAAGTTCACCGGCATCGCGCGCAGCGGCCCGCAGAGCCTGCGCCACTTCAAGCGCACCTTCAAGGAGGCCCTGAAGCGCCAGATCGCATCGGGCACCTACGATCCAGAGGACCCGCGCGTGATTCCGATCCGCGACGATCTGCGCTTCCGCAGCCTCGCGCGCCGCGAGCAGCCGCAGGCCAGCGCCGCGATCGTCTACATGATGGACGTGTCGGGCAGCATGGGCCGCGAGCAGAAGGAGATCGTGCGGATGGAGGCGTTCTGGATCGACACCTGGCTGCGCCACCAGTACCGCAACCTCGAGGTGAACTACATCGTCCACGACGCCGCGGCACACGTGGTCGACCAGCACACCTTCTTCCACCTGCGCGAGTCCGGCGGCACCAAGATCAGCTCGGCCTACGAGCTGTGCCTGAAGCTGATCGACGAGAAGTACCCCGCGAGCGAGTGGAACGTGTACCCGTTCCACTTCTCCGACGGCGACAACTGGTCGTCGCGCGACACCGAGCGCTGCGTGGAGCTGCTGCGCGACTCGATCCTGCCGGGGGTGAACCAGTTCTGCTACGGCCAGGTGAAGAGCGCCTACGGCTCCGGGCAGTTCAAGAAGGACCTCGACCAGGCGTTCCGCAGCGACGAGCGCGTGGTGACCAGCGACATCCTGGACCGCGAGGGGATCCTGCCGTCGATCAAGGCCTTCCTGGGCAAGGGGCGGTGAGGCGATGGGCAACCTGACCCCCGAACTGGCCCAGATGCGCGACGAGGTGCGCGCCCTCGCGCGCGGCTACGGCCTCGACTTCTACGAGGTGCTCTTCGAGCTGGTCGACTACGACGAGCTCAACATGGTTGCCGCGTACGGCGGGTTCCCCACGCGCTATCCGCACTGGCGCTTCGGCATGGAGTACGAGCAGCTGAGCAAGAGCTACACGTACGGCCTGTCGAAGATCTACGAACTCGTCATCAACAACGACCCCTGCTACGCCTACCTGATGCGCAGCAACTCCATGACCGAGCAGAAGCTGGTCATGGCGCACGTGTACGGGCACTGCGACTTCTTCAAGAACAACCTTTGGTTCGCGAAGACGCCGCGCAAGATGATGGACATGATGGCGAACCATGCCACGCGCATCCGCGCGTACATGGACCGCCATGGCACCGAACGGGTCGAGAACTTCATCGACACGGTGCACTCGCTCGACAACCTGATCGATCCGCACGCCCCGTTCATCAAGCGCGAGGGCCGGCCGCGGCGCGAGGAGGAGGCGCCGGCGCAGTCGCCGGTGTTCAAGATCGCGGCCAAGGACTACATGGATCGCTACATCAACCCGCCGGCGTACCTCGAGCGCCAGCGGCAGTCGATCCGCGAAGAGCAGGAGCAGGAGCGCCGCCATCCGGCGCGGCCGCTGCGCGACGTGCTGAAGTTCCTGCTCGACCACGCGCCGCTCCAGCTCTGGGAGCAGGACGTGCTCTCCATGCTGCGCGAGGAGGCCTACTACTTCGCGCCGCAGGCGATGACCAAGATCATGAACGAGGGGTGGGCGGTGTTCTGGCACAGCCAGCTCATGACGCGCCACCTGCTCGAGGCGTCGGAGGTCGTCAACTACGCCGACACCCACTCCGGCACGCTGGCCACCTCCCCCGGGCAGATCAACCCGTACAAGATGGGGGTCGAGCTGTTCCGCGACATCGAGGACCGCTGGAACCGCGGCTGCTTCGGGCCCGAGTACGACAAGTGCGAGGACGCGGACGAGAAGCGCCGCTGGAACCGCAACCTCGGCCTGGGGCGCGAGAAGGTGTTCCAGGTGCGGCGCATCTACAACGACGTGTCGTTCATCGACGAGTTCGTGACCGCCGAGTTCGCCGAGGCGCAGCGGCTCTACGTGTACGGCTACAACCCCGCCACCGGCCGCTACGAGATCGTCGACCGCGACTGGCGCAAGGTGAAGGAGCAGCTGCTCACGGCGCTCACCAACTTCGGCCAGCCGATCGTCTACGTGGTGGACGCGAACCACAAGAACCGCGGCGAGCTCTACCTGGTGCACGACTGGGGCGGTGTCGACCTCGAGTTCGACGCCGCCCTGAAGACCCTGGAGCACGTGCAGAAGATGTGGAAGCGCCCCGTGCATCTGGAGACACGGGAGGGGGGCAAGGGACGGCTGCTCAGCTACGACGGGCAGGAGACGTCGGTGAAGGAGATCACGCCGAGCAAGGACGCCATGCAGGTGGTCGGCCCCGCCGCGCCCAAGGAATGAGGGCAGCGGGACCGCGCCGTTGGCTTCGCGGCGCCGCGACGGCACACTCGTCGCGGTGCATCTCCAGCCGCTGATCTGGCTCTGGTTCGTGGCCACCGCGACGTGCTGCGCGCTGGTGGGCGGAGTGGGGACCGGCGACGCCACCCTGCGCCTGATCCCGTTCCTCACGGTCATGTTCCTGGTGGGCGCGGGGGCGGCCGGGCTCTGGGCGTTCACCGCGCGCGGCGGTCCGGAGCGGCGGCGGCTGATCTGGAGCCTGTTCACGCTCGCCGGCCTGCCGGTGGCGTTCTCGTCGCTGGCCTTCGTGCTCCCGGCGATCCACCCGGAGCCCTACGAGCAGCGCTGGCTGGCCCTCGACCGGGCCCTCTTCGGGTTCGATCCGCTGCCGCACATGCAGGTGCGCGGGTTCGGCGCCCTGGTCGGCTTCCTGCACGTCGTCTACGTCTTCTTCTACTTCTTCCCGATCGTGGTGATGTCGGTGCTGGCGCTGCGCCGGCGTTGGGCGGCCTTCGACAGGGGAGTGGTCGCCGTGGCGTTCGGCTTCCTGCTCTCGTACCTCGGCTACGTCCTCTGGCCGACGCTGGGGCCCAATCGCCTGGGGCTCTGGGAGGTGCGCGAGGCGGAGCCGCCGCTGGGCGCCTGGCTGCGCGCCCTGATCTGGCGGATCGAGGCGAACCCGTGGGACTGCTTTCCTAGCGGGCACACGATGCTCACGCTGATCGCCTGGTGGATCGCGTGGCGGGAGCAGCGCTGGCTGGCATGGCTGCTCGCCCCGATCGCGCTCGCGATCGTGTATGCCACCATGGGCCTCTGCTACCACTACGTGGTGGACGTGCTGGCCGGTGTGGTGGGTGCGGTCCTGGCCACCATGCTGGCCGGGGGGCTGCAGCGGCTGTCCGCCGCCCCCTCCGGGCCGGAGCCGGGTCCCGCTCAGAGCACCTGATAGTGCAGCCCGTCCGGGGTCTGCAGGGCCGGGTCCGCCTCCAGCAGATCGCGGAGACACTCGGCGAAGAGGCCCAGGTCGGGGCGCTGCGCGAGGATCTCCGACACGGTCAGCGCCACGCCGGCCTCGCGGATCGCCTCGCGCGCGCGCTGGGTGATCCATGTCCCCAGGGCGATCGAGGGCAGCGCCACGATCCCCCCCGGCAGCACGTCGACCTCGCCCTGGCGGCGCAGGAGGTCGGTGCACAGGTGTTCGTTCAGGAACTCGCCGCCGAGTCCGGCCAGGTCGATGGCGGTCTTGACCGAGGCCAGCGTGGCGTAGCCGCCGCTCTTCTGCAGGTGCACGTGCACCACCTCGGCCAGCCTGCGCAGGCGCTCCTCGTTGAACGGGTAGTTGGTGAGCAGATCGACGCGGTCGCGGGCCGGCTGGACGAAGAGCCGGTTCATGCGCAGCAGGGCCGCGATCGCCCGCCGGCGCTCCGTGGTCTGGTTGTCGAGGAACTTCGACACCGGGATCTCACCCATGGCGCGACGCAGCGTCTTGTGCATCTCGGCCAGCAGGCCCGACATCGTCTGGTGCCGGGGGCAGAACTCCCCACGCCCGAGATAGCGCAGCTCGTGGCAGCGCTTGAGCTGGTCGAGCAGGAGGTGGTAGTGCCGGTCCGCCAGGGTCGGGTCGGCCAGCAGGGTGCGCACCGCCGCGCGGCCGTGCGCCAGCAGGTGGTCGCGGATGCGCTCGGCCTCGCTGCGCAGCATCTCGATCTCGTCCAGGTGACGCTCGCGCAGGCTCCACAGGTCGGGGCCGATCTCGGTGAACCGCGGATCGGCCCGCAGATGGTCGAGCAGGCGGCCTTTGCGCGCGCGCCGGTGGCGGTCGCGGTAGTGGAACACCAGGTCGACCAGCAGCAGCGGCCGGCGCTGTTCGCGCAGGATCTCGTAGAGCCGGTCGGCAGCCGCGTCGGCCTTGCGGTGGACGATCTCGCCGCGCCGTGGATCGATCTGCAGGGTGCAACCGCAGCGCTGCTCGAGCAGGTGGGTCACCAGCCCGTGCGGCACGCGCGGGGCGGTCTGCGTCACCCGCGCCACCAGCTCGGGCAGCGGGATCGGCAGGCGGTAGGGCAGGGTGAGTTCGCGCAGGCTCGTGCGCAGCAGCAGGAACTCCTGGGGCGAGAGGTCGGTGAGCAGGTGTCCCGTCTGCAGGAAGCGGCGCGGGAACAGGAAGCGCACCAGCCGCGTGGCCAGGCGTGGGTTGCCGGCCTCGCGCGTCACGGCGTGCAGGAACGTGCCGGGCGCCAGATGCTCGATGTCCAGGACGCCCTCGAAGGCGCGCAGCTCGCGCTCCACCTCGTCCCGGACCTGTTCGACCACGGCCGGGGCGCCACGCAGCACGCGGCGCCGGATGCGGCGCACCCTGCGTGCCGCCTCCTCCTTGGGGATTCGCAGCGTCTGGGCGAGGCTGCCCACCGAGACCGGGTCGCCGCGCAGGCCCAGGACCAGCGCCAGCACCCCCCGGTCGCGCAAGGGCAGCACCGAGAAGAGGCTCTCGAGGGACGCGAAGGTGGTCTCCCCGGCGCGGGTCTCGGGCACGGGCACGCGATCGAGGCCCCGGCGCAGCACCGCGGCCAGGGCCTGGCGCACCTTCGCCATGCCGACCTCGCCGACGGAGGGATCCTCGCGCAGGGCCGGTGCGCCGGCCAGGAGGTCGCCCACGGTGGCGAAGCGGAGCGCGCCGACGGCCTGGCGCACGGATCCGGAGAGCGGCAGGGCAGAGACCGGGAAGTGGAGCAGTTCCCGCGGCAGGAGCCGGAACGGCAGCCAGGTGCCGACCACGGCCCGCTCGATCTGATTGCGCACGCTGTCGTAGGTGCGCCTGCCGAAGCCGGGCAGCTCGAGCAGACGCTCGCGTGGCGTGGCGAGGAACTCGGCGACGGTGCGGATGCCGAGGCGCAGGAAGGCCCGCTCGGCGCGCCGGTTCTGGACCAGGCCCAGCAGAGGGAGCGATGCGGCGGCGCCGAGCTGGGCAGGGTCGAGGTCGTTGCGGGTCTCGGCTTCGCTCATGGCTGCCTTCCTGGTTGGTCGTGGGGGCGGATGGCCCGGAAGCGCGGGGGGCGTTCCTGCGTGGCACGGGCGCGTTCCGCGACCCCTTGCGGGGCGGCGGCCTGCACCAGCTCGGCTGGCACGCCCATCTGCAGCAGGACCTCGGCGGCGCGCTCCGCTCCGGGCAGCGAGACCTCGCGCAGGAGCCGCAGCAGCGTTTCCTGCGTGGCCCGGCACGGAGCCATCGCCAGCACCTCCACCGCGCGCCGGCGCCCGGCGCCGTCGGCGGGCATCCGCTCGGCGGTGCGGCGCGCCACGAGCTCTGCGGGGAGGGCGGCGAGGGTCTGCAGCGCCACCGCCGCGAACGGTCCGGCGCGGCCCTCCAGCACCCGTGGCAGGACCACGTCGATGGCGGGCGCGCTGCGCAGGCGCTGGGTCAGGCGCAGGAGCGGCAGCGCCGCCGCGCTCCTCTCGTCGATGCTCGGGCCGAGCGCGGCCACCACCGCGCCGGCCAGGACCGGGTCGTGTTCGTCGAGCATCGGCATCGCGGCCAGGGCCAGGGCCGCGTCGCCGCGGACCCGGGCATGCCCGCTGCCCAGGCCGGCCGCGAGCACGGCCGTGCGCGCCGCGGTGCCCTCGGCCTGGAGCAGGGCCTTCAGGTGGGCCAGGAGCTCCGCGTCGAGCGGCTCCAGGGCGCGGGCCTGCCCCTGCGCCGGACGCCAGGCGCCCTCGAAGCGCTCGAGGAAGAGCAGGTAGCCCGCTCCGGGGAGCAGCCCGCGCAGGGCCCGGCCGCATCCGTCCTGGGCCGGCTCGCGCAGGTCGAGGAGCGCGGGCGGCTCGCCCTTCCACGCACCCAGCACGCGCGCGCGGACCACGCGCACGGTGCCGCTGGCTTCCTGGCTGGCGAGGATCCGCACGCTGGCGATCGCGTCGGCCCGCGCGACCAGGGCGGCGAGGGTGCTGGCCTCCTCCTGCGCCCTCGGCGCCGCGGCCGCCAGGACGAGGCAGAGCAACGGAATGGAGCGGGAGCGGGTCACTTGAGGAGCACCCTCTGGCGGAGGTAGGCAAGGTCCAGGTCGCGGAACGCGTACGCCAACGTGACCAGGGCGTCGTAGCCGACGGCCGCCGCCATGACGTCGGTGGCGCCGGCGAACTCGTTGTGCAGGCTGCGGTCGCCGTGCAGGCCGCGCGGGTTCGGTCCCTCGGCCACCAGACCCACGGTGTGGCCGATCTCGTGGGCCAGCACGATCGCCGTGGCGACCGCCCAGTCGTCGGCGGCCGACATCACCGCCAGGTAGCGGGCGCGCTGCGCGGGACTGGCCGTGGCGTAGTCGAACCCCGGTGCCAGCACCATCCGGTCGTTGGGATCCGCCCCGGCCGCCGTGCCGCCCATCTGCGGGCAGACGTTCAGGAAGCGGCGCGCGAACGTGGTGATGAAGGAGGGGTAGACCGCACGATGCAGCTCCGCCTGGTTCAGGAAGAGCTCGAAGGGGAACACCCCGAGGCCCGGACGGCTGGCGAGGTTGAGGTCGGTGATCGAGGAGTTGCGATAGTCGAAGTAGGCGCGCCCCAGGATGCCGGTCGACGCGTCGCCGTAGCGCCGGCCGCGCGTCCCCTCCGGGTCGGCGCCGCCGAAGGCGATCTGCGCGTGGGGGATGCCATAGGGGCGGCGATGGGTGAGGCGGAGGCTGACGCTCTCCCCGCCGAGCGGCGCGCCCTGGGCCGTGCGGTGCAGGAGGCGGTTGGCCTCGGCCAGCACCCCGTCGCGCATCAGGGCGAGCATCCTCGCGTTGGTGCCCGAGGGATCGCCGGCGGCGACCAGCCCCAGCGCCAGGAGATCGTCCTCGAAGTCGGCGCGCCCGTTGCCGTCGCGATCGAGGTCGAGCCGCACCCAGACGACGTGCGAGCGCTCGAAGGGCAGCGCGTCGTGGTCGGGTGCCACCACGCGGAACGTGAGCGGGTCGGAGGTGGCGGAGTTGCCGCTCAGGTCGCGCACGCGCGCGCGCACCGTGTACTCGCCGGGTGCGAAGCGGTCCGCGTAGGGCACCGCCCAGCGCACCGTGGCCATGCCGAACTCGCTGGTCGTGGCGATCGCCTCGGCATCCGGCACCGCGCCGGGGCCCGCGAAGAGCAGCTCGGTCGCGGCGATGTCGAGGGAGTAGTCGACCGGGTCACCGGCCTCGACGTCGACGGTGAACGCGAAGGGCGGCACCGAGAGGCCCTGCTTGCGCAGCGCGGCGACCCGGTTGAGGGTCACCGTCGCGAACGGCGCGCTGGAGTCCTGGGTGAACCCGGCCCGGAACCGGCTGATGGCGTCGTCGGCCAGGGCGTTGCCGCTGAGCGTGCGGATCCCGGAGAAGCCGCCGGCGATGCGGATCGTGTGCCACGCGCCGGCGGCCCAGGGGGCCGCGGGAGTGAAGCGCACCACCCGTCCCCCGCGTTCCAGCGCGACCACGCCCGGCACGAGCTGGTTCTGGGGGTCGAGGACCTGCACCGAGCCGGGACCAACGGAAGCCGGGTCGAGGGGCGTGGTGAACACCGCGCTCACGCGCGCGCCGAGCGGCACGTTCACCGCGGCGTCGTAGGGCGCGAGGACGTAGTCCGGCAGGATGGCGTCGCTGGCGGTGGTGAAACGCACCAGCACGTCGCTGGCCAGCGGGTTGCCCGCGACGTCCCGCAGGCCGTCGGATCCGCCGCGCACCAGCACCTCGTATGCGCTCGCCGGCGCGAGGTTCTCGTCCGGCACCAGGGTGAGCACGGTGTCGGCGGCGTTGCGGCTCACGGTCACGCCGACCGTGGCGCCCGCTTTGCGGAGCTGGACGCGCTGCACGTCGACGGACGAGGGGTCGAGGGCCTCGGTGAAGCCCAACGTGACGCGGGCATTCACCGGCACGCGCCCCTCGTCCTGGCGGGGCGCCGAGCTGGCCAGGCCGGGGGCGGTGGCATCGCTGCCCACGGTGAAGGACAGGGTCAGCTCCTGGACGAGCGGGTTCCCGGAGAGATCGGTGACCGCGCCGGGGCCAGGGAGGAGCACGACCGAGTACGTGCGGCCGGAGGCGAGGGGTGCCTTGGGGACGAGCCGCAGCGTGCGCCGGTCCGGGGTGGTGACCACCTCGTAGGCGACCGGCCCCGAATACTGGTCCACGAAGAGCACCGAGGCGGTCTCGACGCTGTAGGGGTCGATCGACTCGTCGAACCAGAAGGTTGGTTGGACCAGGGGCGAGGCGGAGGGATGGTCCGCGGGCCACCCGCGCAGGGCGCGCGGCGGCGTCAGGTCCGTCGCCGTCGTGAACGAGAGCGTCCAGGTGGTCGCCAGCAGGTTGCCCGAACGGTCGCGCGCGCCCGTGGTCCCGCCGCGGATCGAGAGGGTGTAGCGGCGGTTGCCGGCGAGGTCGGCCACGGGGTCGATGGTGAGGCGGTCGCCGGCGAGCGTAAGGACCGCGGCGTACTCGTCGCCGAACGCGTCCCGCACCTTGACGCTGCTGGCGTCGAGCGACGCGGGATCCATGGCCTCGCGGAACGTGACCACCGGGGCGACCGTGCGCGCCACCTGCGTGGCATTGGCGGTCACCGAGCAGCCCAGGACCGTCGGCGCTTCCTGATCCAGCGTGCGGAACCCGGAGGCGGTCTCGGCCGTGTCCAGGAGCCGGCCGTCGATGTCGGCCAGGAGCGGGGCGACATGGAACGCGTAGTCGGTCTCCGCGGCGAGGTCCTGGTCGGGCGTGAACACCAGGGTGCGGCCGCCGCCGTCGAGCGTGAGCGAGCCGCGTACCGGCGCGCCGTCGGCGGCGCGCACCAGGCGGGTGTCGGGATCCTGCAGCGCGTCGGGTGCGATGGCCCCATCGAAGCGGACCCGCACCTGGCTCCGGAGCGGCACCTGCACGGCGCCGTCGGCCGGCTGCCGCTCGAGGATCTGCAGGGTGCCGGTGAGCTGCCCGGCCCCGCCCGTGCCCGAGCCGCCCGCCGTCCCGCCGCCGCCGCCGCAGGCGGCCAGCGCCGCCAGCAGCAATGGGGTCGCGCGACGCGCACGACCCTGCCCCCCGTTCCGCTCCCCGGTGCCCCTTCCCATGTTGCAGGGCAGGGATCGTCGCCGCGGCAGCGGTGGGTTTACCGACGCTCCGAACCCTCGATCGCATCGCCGGTGGGAGCGGAGCCCACAATCCGCGCCCCGGGGTGTGGCGAATCGCTACGGAAGCCGCGCCGGCCGGCGCGGCTTCCCCGCGTGGTTCGTCCGGCGCGTACCCGGACCTAGCTGCAGCCCGAGGTCGCGCCGCAGTTGTCGCACTTCAGGCAGGTGCCGTTGCGCACCATCGTGAACTGGTTGCAGCCCGGGCATGCGTCGCCCTCGTAGCCCTTCATGCGCGCCTCGAGCACCTTCATGTAGAGCTCGTGCTTGGCCTGGCGCCGCAGCCGCGTGCCGCCGTTGCCGTTCCCCGGTTCGTGGTCGCCGCGGGCGGAACCCGGGTGCATGCCGTGGCTGCGCGGATGCAGGTCGCTCAGTCCCGAGGGCGGCGGGGCCGTCTGGGTCGCATCGCCGGCGGGGGCCGCCGGCGGGGTCGCGGGCGGGGCGGCGCTCTCGTCCTCCTCGACCTGGCGGGCGCCCGTGGTGGTGTTGCTGAGGTCCTCCTCGACGACCTGGCAGAGGTCGGTGCGGTCGAGGTAGGTGATGGCCAGCTCGCGGAACACGTAGTCGATGATCGAGGTGACCATCTTGATCCGGTCGTGGCCCTGCACCACGCCGTTCGGCTCGAAGCGCGTGAACACGAAGGCGTCGGCGAACTCCTCCAGCGGCACGCCGTGCTGCAGGCCGAGCGACACCGCGATCGCGAAGCAGTTCATCAGGCTGCGGAACGCGGCGCCCTCCTTGTGCATGTCGAGGAAGATCTCGCCCAGCGTGCCGTCCTCGTACTCGCCGGTGCGCATGTAGATCTTGTGCCCGCCGACGATCGCCTTCTGGGTGTAGCCGGCACGGCGCTGCGGCAGGCGCCGCCGCTTGGCGAGGTACTTGAACACCACCTTCTCGGTGATCCGCTCGGCCACCTTCTCGACCTCCGGCGCGAACGCACCGGCGGAGGCGCCGGCCTCGGATCCGCCGGCGCCGTCCGTGGTGGACGCCAGCGGCTGCGAGAGCTTGGAGCCGTCGCGGTACAAGGCGACCGCCTTGATCATCGACTGCCACGCCATCCAGTACGCGCTCTTCACGTCCATGACGCTGGCGTCATGGGGCATGTTGATGGTCTTGGAGATCGCGCCGGAGATGAACGGCTGTACCGCCGCCATCATCCGGATGTGCGCCTCGAACGGGATGAAGCGCGTGCCGCGCCGCCCGCAGCGATTGGCGCAGTCGAACACCGGCAGGTGCTCGGCGCGCAGGTGCGGGGCGCCCTCGACCGTCATCGTGCCGCACACGTAGTCGTTGGCGAGCACGACGTCCTCCTTGCTGTAGCCGAGGTGGCTCAGCACGTCGAAGTCGATGCTGTTGAGCAGCTCCGGGTCGATCTTGAGCGTCCGGGTGAGGAACTCCTCGCCCAGGACGTGCTTGTTGAACACGAAGCGGATGTCGAACGCGCCGGCCAGCGCCTTCTCGACCGCCTGGATCGCCTGGTCGTCGAAGCCCTTGGCGCGCAGGGTCTCGTGGTTGATGTGCGGGGCGCCGGCCAGCGTCTTGCGGCCCACGGCGTAGGCGACGATGTCGTCGACCTGCGCCGGGGAGTAGCCCAGGCGCGCCAGCGCAGGCGGCAGGCTCTGATTGATGATCTTGAAGTACCCGCCGCCGGCCAGCTTCTTGAACTTCACCAGGGCGAAGTCCGGCTCGACGCCGGTGGTGTCGCAGTCCATCACCAGCCCGATCGTGCCGGTCGGCGCGATCACCGTGACCTGGGCGTTGCGGTAGCCGTAGCGCTCCCCGAGCTGCAGGGCGCGGTCCCACGAGTGGCGTGCCGCCTCGAGCAGCTCTGCCGCGAGCTTGCCCGGGCCGAAGTGCGAGGCGTCGATGCCGCGCGGACGGATGGTGAGCCCCTCGTACTCGTCGCCGGCGGCGTTGTAGGACGCACGGCGGTGGTTGCGGATCACCCGCAGCATCGCCTCGCGGTTGCGCTCGTAGCCGGGGAACGCGCCGAGCTGGCGCGCCAGCTCCGCCGACGTGGCGTAGCTCTCACCGCACAGGATCGCGGTGATCGCCCCGGCCAGCGCGTACGCGCGGTCGCTGGCGTACGGGATGCCGGTACGCATCAGCAGGGTGCCGAGGTTGGCGTAGCCCAGGCCCAGGGTGCGGAACTCGTAGCTCTTCCTGGCGATCGCCTCGCTCGGGAAGCTGGCCATCAGGACGCTGATCTCCAGGACCACGGTCCACAGGCGCACCGCGTGCCGGAACGCCTCGATGTCCAGGCGGCCGCGCTCGTCGACGAACTTGACCAGGTTGATCGACGCCAGGTTGCAGGCCGTGTCGTCGAGGAACATGTACTCCGAGCACGGATTGCTGGCGCGGATCCGGCCATCCCCGGGGCAGGTGTGCCACTCGTTGATGGTCGTGTCGTACTGCACGCCGGGATCGGCGCACGACCACGCGGCATAGGCGATGCGCTCCCAGAGGTCGTTCGGATCCACCTCCTTGGCGACCTTGTCCTTGGTGCGGTAGCGGAGCTGCCACGGCTTGTGCTGCTCGAGATGCGCGAAGAACTCGTTGGGGATGCGCACCGAGTTGTTGGAGTTCTGGCCCGACACCGTCAGGTACGCGTCGGAGTCCCAGTTGGTGTCGTACTCGGGCAGGTCCATCGTCCGGTAGCCCTGGGCGGCCAGCTGCAGGGCGCGCTGCAGGTAGCTCTCCGGCACGCACGCGGTGCGCGCGTCGCGCAGCGCCACGGCCAACGCCTGGTTCTTGGCCGGCTGGGTCATCGGCACCATGCGGACGTTGCCCTGCTCGTCCCGCTCGTTGGGGCTGGGCACGAAGCAGGCGCGCATCACGCCGTGCACGTGGCGCTTGACGATCTGGCTGCCGGCCACGAGGTCCGCGACCTTCTGCTCCTCGACGACCTTCCAGGAGATGAACTCTTCGACGTCGGGGTGATCCAGGTCCAGGCAGACCATCTTGGCGGCGCGGCGCGTGGTGCCGCCCGACTTGATCGCGCCGGCGGCCCGGTCGCCGATCTTGAGGAACGACATCAGGCCGGAGGAGCGGCCGCCGCCCGAGAGCGCCTCGTTGGCGCCGCGCAGGGCGGAGAAGTTGGTGCCGGTGCCGGAGCCGTACTTGAAGAGCCGCGCCTCGCGGGTCCACAGGTCCATGATCCCGCCCGGGTTCACCAGGTCGTCGCTGACCGACTGGATGAAGCAGGCGTGCGGCTGCGGGCGCTCGTAGGCGCTGGTGCTCTTCTTGAGCTCGCCCGAGTCCGGATCCACGTAGAAGTGGCCCTGGGCCGGGCCCGTGATGCCGTAGGCATGGTGCAGGCCGGTGTTGAACCACTGCGGCGAGTTGGGCGAGGCGATCTGCGCGGCGAGCATCCAGCAGAGCTCGTCGTAGAACGCCTTGGCGTCGGCATCGCTGTCGAAGTAGCCGTGCTTCTGACCCCAGTGGGTCCAGCAGCCGGCGAGTCGGTCGAACACCTGCCGGGCGTCCTTCTCGCCGCCGCGCACGGGCTGGCCTTCGCGATCGAGGACCGGCTGGCCCGCGGCGTCGACCTGCGGCACGCCGGCCTTGCGGAAGTACTTCTGTGCCAGGATGTCGATCGCGACCTGGCTCCACGTGGCGGGCACCTGGATGCCCTCCTGGCGGAAGACCACGGAGCCATCCGGGTTGCGGATCTCCGAGGTGCGGGGCGCGAATTCGATGCCCGTGTAGGGAGACTGACCTGCCTGCGTGAACCGCCGTTCGATCTTCACCACTGCTCCTCCTCCTGATTCACCTGGCCGAGACGGCACAGGCGCGGCGCAAGGGTCCCGCGGCGGTCGGTGGCACCGGGAGTGCCACGGGACCGCGGGACCGGGATCCCGATCCGGTGCCGCCCGCCAGCCCGCGCGAGACGATGGAGCGCGGTGGGAACGAGTGCCAGCGGCGGGGGAACGGGATGGCGGAGTGCCCTGCCACAGGCCTGAGGACGCGGCGCTCCTGTCCGAGCCGACCCTGGGTCGAGCCCCCACGACGCGGGAGGCGGGCCGGTTCTGGACGGGCGACGACGGTCATGGCGTGACGAGAGCCCAGGACTCCTCGGCCGGGTGGTTCCGGCGCAAGGCCCCGCGGCGGGCGTTCCGGTTCCGGTCAGGCCCCGAACCGCAGCTGGGACTACCCCTCCCAACCACCCTACGGCCGTTGCCTTGGCCGCTCCGGGAACCAACCAGGGGGGGCTACATATAGGGCCGGTCGCGGGGATGCAATCCCTAGATGTGGGGGAAGAGGGGGATCCTGCCCCCGGGTCTGGTGCGAGGCCAGCAACGGCGCGGAACGGAAGCCAGATGCCCATGGCGGCATTTTCTTCGAGCCCGTGCGCGCCGGGGAGCTGGGGGGAGGTCCGCACCGATCTCCCCACCACGGCAGGGATCGGCGGGCCCGCGCCAGGATCCTGGCCACCCACATTTGAGGAAACACCATCCCAAGGGGCCACGCCGCCTCGCACCCCCCCTGGGAAAGGGGCTCAAAAATCTTGGTGGCCAGGATCCTCGCCAGGGGTCGGACCCGGCCGCCGCCCCGGGCGAGGGCGGCCGGGTGCGGAGCGCATCGCGCCCGTGCGGCCGGGTGCCCGCCGTGCCTCGGGGGCGCGCGGCGGCCGGCAGGAAGCGCCGCTCCGCGAGCTGCGAGCGGGCCGGGGCGGACGCGCACCATCTGCGGCACGCGTGCGCGGCGGGGGCGCACGGGAAATACCGCCCCGCCCCGACCCTTGTCCTGGCAGCTTGCGTCGGCGCCACGGTCACGACCCGGCGGTGGTGCGGGACCCAGGCCGGATGAGAGGTCTTCCGTGATGGACAGCCTCGTCGAGTTCCGCCTCCACGGCCGCGGTGGGCAGGGCGGCGTCACCTGCGCCAAGATCCTCGCCGCCGCCTACGCGGCGCAGGGCAAGAGCGTGCAGACCTTCGGCGACTACGCCGGGGAACGCTCGGGTGCGCCGGTACGTGCCTACACGCGCATCAGCGACGCGCCGATCACCAACCGCAACAAGGTCTACGAACCGCACCACCTGGTGGTCCTCGATCACCACCTGCTCGGACCCGACGTGTTCGCCGGCCTGCGCCCCGGGGGCACGGTGCTGCTCAACACGCCGGAGCCCATGGCGGCCTACCGCGGCACGTACGAGTCGTTCACGCTGGCCACGGTCGATGCCACGCGCATCGCGCGGGCCCACAAGATCGGCTCGCGCGCGGTGGTGATCGTGAACACGACCATCGCAGGGGCCTTCGCGCGCCTGCACGGCATTCCCCTCGATCTGCTGCGGCAGACCTACAAGAAGCTCGGGTTCCTCGGCAACTTCGCCGCCGCGGAGGAGGCGTACGCGGCCGTGCAGATCCGGCCGGCCAGCCAGCCGGCGGGCGCCGATGCCGCCGTCGCGGCGGCCGGCCTGCCGGCGGTGCAGCCGCTGGAAGAGCACGTGGTGGGCCCGGCCCCCCGCCTGCGGACGGGCAACTGGGGGACGCAGCGCCCGCACTACGTCGAGAACCTCGCCCCCTGCAACGCGTGGTGCCCCGCCGGCAACGACGTGATCGGCTTCGTGCAATCCCTGGCCACGGGACATCCGGGCACGGCCGCGGAGATCCTGGGGCGGAGCACGCCGCTGGCCGCGGTCTGCGGACGCGTGTGCCCGGCACCGTGCATGGAGGGGTGCAACCGGCGCGAGTACGACGGCGCGGTGCAGATCCGCGCGCTCGAACGCTTCGTCGCCGACGCCACGCCGGTGGCCGCCCGCGCCGCACCGGTGCTGCCCTCGGCCCGGCGCATCGCGATCGTGGGCGGCGGACCCGCCGGACTGAGCGCCGCCTACGAGGTGGCCAAGGCGGGCCACCGGGTCACGGTGTTCGAGGGCGAACGCGCGCTCGGGGGAGTCCTGCGCACCGGCATTCCCACGTATCGCCTGCCACGCGACGTCCTCGACCGCGAGATCGAAGGCGTCCTGGCGCTGGGCGTGGAGCTCCGTTCCGGGAGCTTCCTGCGCCGCGACGACGTCGCCAGGCTGGCCCGCGAGTACGACGCGGTCATCCTGGCCACGGGACTGCAGGACCTGCGCGGCCTCGAGGTGCCCGGGGCCGGCCTCGCCGGCGTCGAGCAGGGGATCCGCTTCCTGCACCGGGTGAACCTGGCGGGGCCGGTGCGCCTCACGGGCCACGTCGTGGTGCTGGGGGGCGGCAACACCGCGATCGACTGCGCGCGCAGCGCGCTGCGCGCCGGTGCCACGCGGGTCACGGTCGCCTACCGGCGCACGCGCGCCGAGATGCCGGCGATCCGCGAGGAAGTCGAGGAAGCCGAGCAGGAGGGCGTGGTCCTGGTCGAGCAGCGTCAGCCCGTGGCATGCCACGGCGCAGGCCGCGTCCAGGAGGTGGAGCTGGCGCTGGTGGAGATGGGCCCTCCCGACGGCACCGGACGGCGCCGGCCGATCGTGACCGATCGGCGTGAGCGCATCGTCTGCGACCACGTGCTCCTGGCCCTGGGGCAGTCGGCGGACCTGAGCCTCCTGCCCGAAGGCTGGACGGTCCAGGACGGCCGCGTGCACCGTGCCGGCGAGGCCCTGCCGGTGTTCGCGGCCGGCGACCTCGCCACCGGCGACGGCACGGTCACGCACGCCATCGGCAGCGGCCGGCGCGCCGCCGGACTGGCGCTGCGCGCGCTCGGCCTCGACGTCGCCGTGTTCGAGCGTCCCGAGCGCGCGCGCTCGGTGCCGGCCACCGACATCCGCTTCGACCACTTCGCCCCGCGCCCTCCTGCCCACGGCGCGGTCCTCGATCCATGGCAGCGCCGCGCCGGCTTCGCCGAGGTGAATGCCGGCCTGCCCGACGCCGCGGAGGCGCACCGGTGCTTCTCGTGCGGGCACTGCACCCGCTGCGACACGTGCCTCGTCTACTGCCCCGAGGGGATCATCCGGCGCGAGGCTCCGGGCTACGAGGTGGACTACTCGTACTGCAAGGGCTGCGGCATCTGCGTGGAGGAGTGTCCGCGCCGCGCCATGGAGATGAGCGGATCATGAGCCTCGAATTCGTCAGCGCCAACCATGCCGCGGCGATGGCTGCGGCCCTGGCCGGACGCGCCAACGAGCGGGCGCGCGGCTTCGGCGGCGGCGTGTACCCGATCACGCCCCAGACCGAGTGCATCGAGTGGCTCTGCCAGCAGGAGTTCGCCCGGGGCGAGATCGTGCGGGTGGAGAGCGAGCACAGCGCGATGGCGGTGTGCATGGGCATGGCGCTGGCGGGCGCGCGCACCTTCACGGCCTCGTCGTCGAACGGCCTGGCCTACATGACCGAGAACGTGTTCGCCGCGGCGCTCTACCGCCTGCCGATCGTGATGATGGCGGTGAACCGCACGCTCGGCCCGCCCTGGAACATCTGGGTCGACCACGGCGACACGCTGCTGCTGCGCGACAGCGGCTGGGTGCAGTTCTACTGCGAGGACAACCAGGAGGTGTTCGACTCCATCCTGCTCGCCTACCGGCTGGCCGAGGATCGCCGCGTGCTGCTGCCGGTGCTGGTGTGCCAGGACGCCTTCGTGCTCTCGCACACGATGATGCAGACCGACGTGCCCGACCTGGAGACGGTGCGCCGCTTCCTGCCCGACCTCGACCTGCCGCATCGGCTGGGCGACCGGCCCGTCACGGTGGGCGGACTCGACTTCCCGCACGAGACCGAGGCGCACCGGCGCCAGCACGCCGAGGCGATGGCGCGCGTGCCCGAGGTGTACCGCGAGTGCCAGGACCGCTTCGCCGCGGTGTTCGGCCGGCGTCCGGCGGACGCCGTGGAGTGCTACCGGATGGACGACGCCGAGGTCGCGTTCCTGTCGATGGCCACGACCGCGAGCACGGTGCGCGCGGTGGTGGACGCGGCGCGCGGGCGGGGCGTGAAGCTGGGCGCTGTGCGCCTGCGCATGTTCCGGCCGTTCCCCGAGGCGGCGCTGCGCTCCGCGCTGGCCGGCTGCCGGCGCCTCGGCATCCTGGACCGCGACATCAGCCTGGGCCTGGGTGGCGTGCTCTGGGCCGAGGCGCGCGCCTGTGCGCCGGCCGGGTGCGTGGTGCAGAACTACATGGTGGGCCTGGGAGGCGGGGACGTCCGCCCGCGGGACGTGGACGGGATGCTGCAGGATCTGCTCGCGCGCGACGCCGCGGGCGAGCCGCGGCTCGTGGAGGTGGGGTCATGAGCTCCCGGGAGGATGGACCTGCCCGTGGCCCGTGTGCGGCGCCGGGCACCTGCGAGCCCCTGCTGGCCGGGATGGCCGGTACGGCCTGCGACCGCGATGCGCCCCTGCTGCGCGCCGGCAACACCAACTGCGGCGGCTGCGGGATGTCGATCACCCTGAACATGCTGAGCCGGGCGATCGGCGCGCGGCGCGTGCAGCTGGCGATCCCCGCGTGCTGCGGCATTGTGACCGCGGGCCCGTTCCCGTACTCGGCCTACGGCGCGCCGGTGGTGGCGGCCACCTTCGCGTCGGCCGCGGCGGTGGCCACGGGCCTCGCGCGCGTGGCCCAGATGAACGGCGAGGACACGCGGGTGCTCTGCTTCGCCGGCGACGGCGGCACCTACGACATCGGCATGGCCACGCTGTCCGCGGCGGCCGAACGCGACGAGGACATCCTCTACGTCTGCTACGACAACGAGATCTACGGCAACACCGGCGGCCAGCGCTCGTCGGCCACGCCTCTGGGCGCGCGCACCTCGACCACGCCGGCCGGCAAGGCCCAGGCCAAGAAGGACATCCTCGCGATCCTGGCCGCGCACCGCGTGCCCTACGTCGCGTCGGTGTCGCTCGCGCATCCCGATGACGCGGTGGCGAAGTTCGCCCGCGCCCTCGACCTGCGCGGCTTCCGCTTCGTGCACGTGCTGGCCCCTTGCCCGACCGGCTGGAAGTCGGAGCCGGCGGAGGGCATCCGGCTCGTGCGCCTCGCGGTGCGCTCCGGCCTCTACCCGGTGTGCCAGATCGAGGAGGGCCGCCGCTGGACCGTGGACGTGGAGCCCGACTTCGACCGCGACGCCCTGGCCGAGTACTTCGCCGGCCAGGGGCGCTTCCGCGGCGACCGACTGGATCTCGGCGCCGTCGCCGGACAGATCCAGGAGCAATGGCAGGAGCTGCGCCGGCGCTGCGCCGGAGGAGTCCGCACATGACCCAGGAACCGAAGGACAAGCCCGCGGCCAGGATCTACTGCCGCCGCGTCCAGCGCGATCTGCCCGTACAGGAGCACGGCGCGTGTCCGTACTGCTTCGGCGCGCGCCAGCAGATCCGCACCGGCGAACACGGCGAGTTCTGCGACTACCACCCGGACAAGGACCCGGTGAACTTCGGGTTCCCGCCGGACAGCTCGCGCAACCTCTCGGGCTGACCGGCCGCGGCCGCGCCCCGCGGTTTTTCCCGCCTGCCTCCTGACTCGCGGGCGAGCGGACGCGATAACCCTGCGGCCATGCGACGTGGGTGTGGGTGGCTGCAGGCAGGGTTGGTGGCGCTGGCCGGCCTCGGCCTCGCGCCCGCGGCGCTCCGCGCCCAGGACACCATCGAGCGGCTGGTGGCCGACGTCGAGCGGGACGGGACGCGCGTCGGCCTGGTCGCCCTCGACGCCGGCGGCCGGATCCTGGCACGGCACCGCGCCACCGAGCTCTTCGTGCCGGCCAGCAACCAGAAGCTGCTGACCGCGGCGGCGGCGCTGGAGGAACTCGGCACGGGGCACGAGTTCGTCACGCGCTTCGCGCTGGCGAAGGGCGAGCTCGTGGTGGCGGCCGGCGGGGACCCGAACTGGATCAGCGGCAGCGACCACGATCCTGCCAGGGTCCTCGGGGTGGTCCTCGCCGCGCTGCGCGCCAACGGCGTGGGGGCCGTGCGCGGCGTGCGGGTCGAGCCGGGTCCCTTCACCGGGCCCGCGCGTCCGGATGGCTGGCCCACCGACCAGCTCGATCGCACCTACGCGGCGCCGACGGGCGCCGTGGCGCTCGACGCCGGCTGCGTGCGCGTGCGGGTGACCCCGACCCGCACGGGCCCGGCCCAGGTGGAGATCGTGCACCCGCCGGCGGCCGTGCCCATCGACGGATCGATCCAGGCCGTGCCCAAGGGCAGGCGCACGCCGGTGTTCCACGTGCGCGACACGGGCGGCGTGCTGAGGGTCTCGGGGCAGGTGCAGGCCGGCACGCGCGGCATCGAGGCCAGCGTCGCGGTCGCGGACGCCGAGGCGTGGTTCCGGACCGCGGCGGCGGACGCCTTGCGCTCGGCCGGGATCGCGCTCGCCGACGCCGCGCCACAGACCGACCTCGCGCTGGCCGAGTACCGCTCGCCGGTCTGGCCAGCGGTCGAGGCGGCGCTCAAGGACTCGAGCAACTTCCACGCGGAGATGCTGCTGCGCAGCATCGGCGCGAAGCACGGCGACGGCTCGTTCGCGGGCGGCATCAAGGCCGTCCAGGCGGCACTGCGGACATTGCTCGGCGGCTGGCCGGAGGGCGCGGTGCTCGCGGACGGTTCGGGGCTCTCGCGCGACAACCGCATCACGCCGGGGATGCTGGCCATCCTCTTGCGGCGCGCGGCGGAACGCGGCTACGCGGAGCGCTTCCGCAACGCCCTGGCCGTGGCCGGTGCGGACGGCACGCTGGAGCGGCGCTTCCACGGCTCGCCCGTGCAGGGGCGGGTGTTCGCCAAGACCGGCTACCTGCGCGGCGTGAGCGCGCTCTCCGGCTACGTGCTCCAGGACGACGGCCGGCCGCGCACCTTCGTGATCCTGATGAACGCCGGCCCGAACGCCAGGGTGGCCGCCCTGCGCAAGGCCCAGGAGCGCATCGTCGAGGCGATCGCCGCCGCGCCGGCGGAGAAGTGAGCCGCATGCGCCCGGACCCGCACGAGCTGGGCACGTACCTGCGCGAGGCCGAGGCCATCGCCCGCGCCGGCGGCGCGGTGCTGGCCGAGCACGCGACCCGGCTCGCGGAGATGCGCACCGAGTTCAAGGGGCGGCGCGAGCTGGTCACGGAGGCCGACCGGGCGACCGAGCGGGCCGTGGTGGAGCGCCTGCTGGCGCGCTTCCCCGAGCACGCGGTGCTCGCCGAGGAGGGCGTGCTCACGCCCAGGGGCCTGCCGCACCGGGCCAGCGAGTGGACCTGGATCCTGGATCCGCTGGACGGCACCACGAACTTCGTGCACGGGATCCCGTTCTACTGCGTCGCGCTCGCGCTGGCGTTCCAGGGCGATCCGGTCCTGGGCGTGGTGCACGCGCCGGCGCTGGGCCACACCTATGCCGCGGCGCGCGGCTGCGGCGCGCTGCGCAACGGCGCACCGATCCAGGTGAGCGCGACCGCCGACTTGCGCGACGCCCTGCTCTGCACCGGCTTCTCCTACAACCGGAACGAGCCGGGACGGGACGACAACAGCGCGCGCCTCGCCAGGGTCCTGCCCGCATGCCGCGACCTGCGCCGCCTGGGCAGCGCGGAGCTGGACCTCTGCCTCACCGCGGCAGGGCACTACGACGGCTACTGGGAGATGTACCTCATGCCGTACGACGTCGCGGCGGGCGCCGTCGTGGTGCAGGAGGCGGGGGGCAGGGTCACGGACCTGGACGGCGGCCAGGCGTGGCTGCATGGCGCCTCGATCCTGGCCAGCAATGGCCGCCTGCACGATCCCCTGCGCGCCCTGGTCGGCCCCGCGCCACGGGCCTAGCCGGACGCCGCGCAGGGAACCCGGGTGCCGCCGGCATACGTCCTTGCCCGACGCCGGCCCTGGGCGCCTCGCGCGCCACGGCTTCGCGCGTAGACTCGGCGGCCTCCTGCTTCCCGAGAACACTCCCACCCCGAACCACATGCGCACCCACCTCCTCGCCTGTGCCGCCCTGGCCCTGGCCGTCGCCGTGCCCGCCCAGAGCGAGCCGTTCCGCTTCACCAGCCACCCCGCCGCGCTGGATTCCGGCTACGTCGACCATCCCGGCGCCACGGCACAGGTCGTGTACCGCGGCCTGGCGAGCGTGCCGGGGGCCGGCTGGCTGCGGCTCTACTTCGACCGCACCAACCTGCCGGCGGGCTCGTCCCTGCGCCTCACGGCACGGCACGACCGCGCGGTGCAGGTGTTCGACGCCGTCAGCCTGCGCGAGTACGCGGACGCCTCGGCGTACTTCAACGGCGACGCCGTGGACGTGGAGCTCGTCGCGGGTCCCGGCACCAAGGCCAACCGCGTGATGGTGGTCAAGCTGGATGCCGGCGACCCGGCGCCGATCCCCGGTCCGAGCTCGATCTGCGGCCCCACCGACGACCGCACGCTGAGCAGCGACAAGCGCCAGGGACGCCAGTCGCCGACCGGCTGCTCCACGTGGCTGGTGAGCGAATTCGTGGCGCTGACCGCGGGACACTGCACCGGCACGAGCCAGCAGCAGGTGCACTTCAACGTGCCGCTCTCCACGTCGGGCGGAGGGTTGGTGTTCCCACCGCCCGAGGACCAGTACGCCTACGACATGACCACGCTGCAGCGCCTGAGCGGCGGCGTCGGCGCGGACTGGTCGGTGGTGTGCGTGAACCGCAACAGCAACACGCGCATGTATCCGGGCCAGAAGCAGGGTTCGTGGTACGAGATCGGCGTGGTGCCCGGTTCGACCACCGGCAACGACATCCGCGTGACCGGCTACGGCACCGTCAGCGCGCCGGTCTCGCCGACCTGGAACCAGGTGCAGAAGACCCACGTGGGGCCGCTCTGGAGCATCGCGGCGACCTCGCTGGGCTACCGCCCCGACACCACCGGCGGGAACTCGGGCTCGCCCGTGATCCATGAGCAGACCGGCAAGGCGGTCGGCATCCACACCCACGGCGGGTGCGGCAACAGCGGCGGCACGATCAGCGGCCAGAACTACGGCACGCGCATCGACCGCGCCGATCTGCAGGCGGCGTTGGCCTCGCGCCGCACGCTGAAGCGGCCCGGCTCGTTCAGCACCGTCGGCACCGGCTGTGCTGGCGGCGCGGGCACCCCCTCGCTCGCGGGCGAGGGCTGGCCGGACCTCCGCCTCACGATCCGCCTGCAGGCGGCCAACGTCGTCGCCAACCAGGCGGGCGTGCTCCTCTTCGGCGCCTCCGCCACCGTCTGGGGCAGCACGCCCCTGCCGTTCCCGCTGGCCGGGATCGGTGCGCCGCTGTGCAGCCTGCGGGTCTCGCCCGACGTCATCGTGCCGCTGGGCACCGGCGCGGCGGGTACTCCGTCCTTCACGTTCACGCTGCCCAACAGCACCGCGCTGATCGGCGTGCGCTTCCACAACCAGTACGTCGCCGGCGACCCCGGCGCGAACGCCGCCGGGATCACGGTGAGCAACGGGTTGACGGCGTGGATCGGGGACTGAGGCCGTGAACCGGCGTGGTGGGCGCTCAGCGGGCGCCCACCACGCTCGCGCCGCCGTTGCTGACGGTGACGCCGAAGCGGTTGGCGCCAGGGTCGATCACGATCGCCTGTTGGAAGAGGCGGAAGCCGACGATCCCCGTGTCGTTGGGCAGATCCAGCCCCCAATTGGCGCTGCCCCGCTGGACCACGAGGCCGAACGCGAGTTCGCCGCTGGCCAGGAGGAAGCAGCTGGGCATGCCGAGGAAGGTGAGGTCGAAGGGCAGGGTGAGTCCGCCCCACTGGGTGCGCGAGGCGCCCATCAGGAGCGATGCCGGCCCGCTGGCCGGCAGGTTGTCGATGTGCAGGACGAAGCGCTCGCCGATCCAGGGCCGCATGCCGGGGTCGGCGCCCAGGCGCGGCACGCCCTGGGTGCCCATGCAGCCCGCCAGGTACGTGCTGAAGGTCGCGGGCGCGGCGACGGCGTAGGTCCAGGTGTCGCCCAGCGCACCCTGGGGCGTGGCGCCGCCGAAGAGCAGCGTGCGCCCCTGCACGGCGTCGAAGACCATCGCGTGGTCGTTGCGCGCCGGCGGGCGCGGAGCCAGGGTGCGCTGGCGCCACGTGGTCCCGTCCCACTCCCAGGTCTCGTCCAGGATGCCGGCGGCGTTGTCGCCGCCGAAGAGGACCACCCGGCCGAGCACCGGGTCGAACGCCATCGAGTGATGGCGGCGCGCGGGGATGCCGGTGCTGGCCACCTGGGTCCAGGTGGTGCCGTCGTATTCCCAGGTGTCGCCCAGGGCGCCCGCGGCGCCGCTGCCGCCGAAGAGCACCATGCGGCCGCGCAGGGTGTCGAACGCCATGGCGTGGTCGGCGCGCGGGCCGGGGCTCTGCGGCGGCGTCTTCTGGGTCCACGCCGCGCCGTCGTACTCCCAGGTGTCGCCGAGCTGGCCGACGCGCCAGTCCCAGCCGCCGTAGAGGACCACGCGCAGGCGCGCGAAGTCGTAGGCCATCGCGTAGTGCGAGCGCGGCGGCGGCGAGCCGCTGGGCTGGGCCTGGGTCCACGTGGTGCCGTCGTACTCCCAGGTGTCGCCGTAGTAGCTGAAGCCGTTCCAGCCGGCGAAGAGCACCGTGCGGCCGCGCACGAAGTCGTAGCAGAGCTGGTGCTCGGAGCGCGCCTGCGGGCTCGTCGGCGTGGGCCGCTGCGCCCACGCGGCGCCGTCCCATTCCCAGGTGTCGTTGCTCTGGCCGCTCGCGGTCGTGTAGCCGCCGAAGAGCACCATGCGCGCGCGTTGCAGGTCGTAGGCCATGCCGTGCAGCGAGCGGGCGCCGGGTGCGACCGTGGGGTTGGCCTGGGTCCACGCCACCTGGGCGGACAGGGTGTCCAGGGCGAGGGCGGCGAGGCAGAGAGAGACGACGCCAAAGGAACGATCGAGCATGGCGGAGTGCCTCCGGGACGAGAGCCGGGAGCGTAGCCGACTCCTGGCCCGCGGGGTGGCGGCGGCCGGGCTGGCGGTAGGATCCCGCGCTTCCCCCTGGCGGACCCCCAGCGGACCGCCGCAGGGCCCAGGCATGAGCAAGACCACCGCCGCCAACGCCGACCTCGTCGTGGTCCGTGGCGCCCGCGAGCACAACCTCAAGGGCGTGGATCTCGCGTTCCCGCGCGAGGCGCTGGTGACCTTCACCGGGGTTTCGGGCTCGGGCAAGTCGAGCCTCGCCTATCACACGATCTACCAGGAGGGGCAGCGGCGCTTCCTGGAGAGCCTGTCGAGCTACGCGCGCCAGTTCCTCGGCCGGATGGAGAAGCCCAAGGTCGAGCACGTCGAGGGGCTCTCGCCCACGGTGTCGATCGACCAGCGCTCGGTGAGCCACTCGGCGCGGTCCACCGTCGGCACGCTCACCGAGGTGCTCGACCACCTGCGCCTCTTCATGGCGCGGCTGGGCACGCCCGCGTGCCCGGAGTGCGGCGCGGTGATCGAGAACTGGACCGTGGACCGGATCGTCGCCTCGATCCAGGAGACCTTCGCGGGCGCGGCGGTGATGGTGCTCGCGCCGGTGGTGCGCGAGCGCAAGGGCGAGTACCGCGCCGAGCTGGCCGAGTTCCGCAGCCGCGGGTTCGTGCGCGCGCGGATCGACGGCGAGGTGCGGCGCCTCGACGAGGACATCCGCCTGCATCGCTACAAGTACCACTCCATCGAGCTGGTGGTGGACCGGCTGCGCGTCGATGGCGAGGCGCGCTCGCGCATCCACGACGCGGTGGAGCAGTCGCTCGGCCTCGCGGAGGGGCGCGTGGCGATCCTGGGAACCACGGCCGGCGCCGAACCGGCGCCGTACCGCCTCTTCTCCACCGAGCGCGCCTGCCCCAACGGCCACGGCTCGATCCCGGAGATGGAGCCGCGGCTCTTCTCGTTCAACAGCCCGCTGGGCGCCTGCCCGCGCTGCGTGGGGATGGGCGAGATCGCGGCATTCGACGAGCGCCTGCTGGTGAAGGACGCGGCGGCGTCGCTGCGCGAGGGCGCGCTGCATGGCTTCACCGCCGAGGGCAAGATGGCGTACGGCCGCCTCGGCCTCGAGCACCTGGCCGAGGTGGGCAAGGCCTTCGGCTTCGACCTCGACACGCCGTGGCGCAGGCTGAGCGCGCGCGCCAGGGCGGTGGTGCTGCATGGCTCCGGCGCGCGCGCGTTCCTGTTCCGCTGGCAGGGCGGCGGCAACACCATCCGCACCGAGGGGCGCGATCGGAAGCCGTTCCCCGGCCTGATCCCGCACCTGGAGTCGGTGTACGGCCCGGCCACCGCGCGGCACCTCGACCGCTACCGCACGGCCAGCGTCTGTCCCGAGTGCCAGGGGTCGCGCCTGGGCAAGGTGGCGCGCAACGTGCGCTTCGCCGGCGCGACGCTGCCGGAATGGGTGCGGCTGAGCGTGGCCGATGCGCTCGCGTACTTCGCCGGCCTCGGGCTCGAGGGCAACGCCGCGAAGATCGGCGGCGAGCTGCTGCGCGAAGTGGTGACGCGCCTGCGCTTCCTGGCCGAGGTCGGGCTCGGCTACGTCACCCTGGACCGCCGCGCCGACACGCTCTCGGGCGGCGAGTCGCAGCGCATCCGCCTCGCCGCGCAGGTGGGCGCCGGCCTGCGCGGCATCCTCTACGTGCTCGACGAACCCAGCATCGGCCTGCATCCGCGCGACCAGGACCGGCTGCTGGCCACGCTCAAGGCCCTGCGCGACCGCGGCAACAGCGTGTGCGTGGTCGAGCACGACGAGGAGACCATGCGCCACTCCGACTTCCTGGTCGACGTCGGACCGGGCGCAGGGGTGCACGGCGGCGAGATCGTGGCGGCCGGCACGCCCGAGGAGGTGGCGGCCGAACCGCGCTCGCTCACCGGCGCGTGGCTGCGCGGCGAGCGGCACATCGCCGCGCCGGCGCGGCGCCGCGACGCCGACGCGGGCCGGGTCGTGGTGCACGGGGCGCGCCACCACAACCTCAAGGACCTCACCGTCGCGTTCCCGCTGGGGCGCCTGGTGGTGGTGACCGGGGTGTCGGGATCGGGCAAGTCCACGCTGGTCAACCACGTCCTGCGCAAGGCCCTGCGGCGCGTCCTGCACCGCAGCGACGACGTGCCCGGGGCGCACGACCGGCTGGAAGGCGTCGAGCTGCTCGACAAGGTGGTGGAGATCGATCAGCAGCCCATCGGCCGCACCCCGCGCAGCAACCCCGCCACCTACACCGGCGTGTGGGACCACATCCGCGACCTCTTCGCCGCGCTGCCGGAGGCGCGGCTGCGCGAGTACCGGAAGGGCCGCTTCTCGTTCAACGTGGCGGGAGGACGCTGCGAGGCCTGCGACGGCGCAGGCGTGAAGACCCTCGAGATGAACTTCCTCGCCCCGGTGGAGGTGGTGTGCGAGGAGTGCGGCGGGACGCGCTTCAACCCGGAGACCCTCGAGATCCGCTACCGCGAGCGCAGCGTGCGCGATGTGCTGGAGATGAGCGTGCAGGAGGCGCGCGGGCTCTTCGCGGCGTTCCCGAAGATCGAACGCGGGCTGGCGGCGCTCTGCGAAGTCGGGCTCGGCTACATCGCCCTCGGCCAGCCCTCGACCACGCTCTCGGGCGGCGAGGCGCAGCGGGTCAAGCTGGCCACCGAACTGCAGCGGCCCGCCACCGGGCGCACGATGTACCTGCTGGACGAGCCGACCACCGGGCTGCACTTCGAGGACGTGGCCGGCCTGCTGGCCTGCCTGCACCGGCTGGTCGACGCCGGCAACACCGTGGTGGTGATCGAGCACAACCTCGACGTGATCCGCAGCGCGGACTGGCTGATCGACCTGGGGCCGGAGGGGGGTGCGGGCGGCGGCGAGCTGGTGGCCGAGGGCACGCCCGAGGACGTGGCCAGGGTGGCGCGCTCGCACACGGGGCAGGCCCTGGCCGGGGCGCTGCGGCTGGCACGCCCGGGCACGCGCAAGCGCGCCGGGGCGCGCAGCGGCGACACCCACATCCGGATCCGCGGCGCGCGCCAGAACAACCTGCAGAACGTCGATGTCGACCTGCCGCTCGGCCGCTTCACGGTGATCACCGGGGTGTCGGGATCGGGCAAGTCCAGCCTCGCGTTCGACACGCTCTTCAACGAGGGCCAGCGGCGCTTCCTCGAGTCGATGTCGACCTACGCGCGGCGCTTCCTGGGCCGGATGGATCGTGCGCACGTGGAGCGGATCGACGGCCTCGGCCCGGCGATCGCGATCGACCAGAAGACCGTGACCCGCAGCCCGAGGTCCACGGTGGCGACCTCGACCGAGATCCAGGACTACCTGCGCCTGCTCTTCGCGCGCGTGGGCCGGCCGCACTGCCCGACCCACGGCCAGGAACTGGTCCTGCATGCGCCGGCGGGCATCGCGCGGGCCGTGCTGCAGGACTTCGGTGGGCAGCAGGGCTTCGTCCTGGCGCCGGTCCGGATCCCGCCCGCGGTGCAGGCGGCGCACCATCTCGACGAGTTCCTGGAGGAGGTGCGCGGGCGCTGGCGCGCGCGCGGCTTCGTGCGTGCGCTCGTGGACGGCGCGGAGGTGCGCCTGGAGGCGCCGCTGCGGCTGCGGGCGACCGACGGCAGGCTGCCCACCCTGCACCTCGTGGTCGACCGGCTCAAGTTCGACGACCGCGCGCGCCTGGTGGACGCCGCCGCGCAGGCCGGCGTGGAAGGCGAAGGCGTGGTGGTGGTGCGCACCACCAAGGGCGAGGAGCGCATCTACTCCACCGATCGCTCGTGCCCGCTCTGCGGGTTCCGGTTCCCGGTCGATCCGCACCCGCGGCTCTTCTCGTTCAACCACCACAGCGGCGCTTGCGCCACGTGCAGCGGCCTGGGCGAGACCGTGGCCTGCGACCCCGAACTGCTGGTCAACCATCCGGAGAAGCCGGTGTTCGCCGGCGGCATCGCCCACAAGGGCGCAGCGTTCACCATCCTGGTGCGGCGCGACGGCTGGCACTTCGCGGTCGCCGAGGCGGTGGCGCGACGCCACGGCTTCGACCTCGACACGCCGTTCCGCAAGCTGGGCGCGCGCGCCAAGGCGATCCTGCTGCGCGGGCTCGGCGAGGAACGCGTCGAGGTGGTGTTCGAGAGCCAGCGGCCGGGCGCGAAACGCACCTGGCGCATGCAGGTGCAGTGGCGCGGGCTCTGCAACCAGATCGAGGAGTGGTACCACAAGCAGGATCCAGGCCTCGCCCCCGAGCGCTACGCGGCCGTGATGCGCACGCTGCCCTGCCCCGAGTGCCAGGGGGAACGCCTGCAGCTCGGCCAGCGCCACGTGCTGGTGGGGGGCCACAGCCTGCCGAGGTTCACGCGCCTCACCGTGACGGAGGCCCGGCGGGCGCTGGCGAGGCTCGGCCTGCGCAAGCAGGAGGAGGTGGTGGCGCGCGAGGTGCTGCGCGAGATCCGGAACCGCCTCGAGTTCCTCGACGCGGTGGGCCTCGGCTACCTGGCCCTGGAACGCTCCAGCGCGACGCTCTCGGGCGGCGAGGCGCAGCGCATCCGGCTGGCCACCCAGCTCGGCAACCGGCTGGTCGGCGTGCTCTACGTCCTCGACGAACCCACCGTGGGCCTGCATCCGCGCGACACCGAACGGCTGCTGCGCAGCCTGCACGACCTGCGCGACCTCGGCAACACGGTGGTGGCGGTCGAGCACGATCCTGCGGTGATGGCCGCGGCCGACCACGTGATCGACCTCGGTCCCGGCGCGGGCCACCACGGCGGCCGGGTGGTCGCCGAGGGGACGCCGGAACAGGTGGCCGCCGGCGCGAGCCTCACCGGCCGCTACCTGCGCGGCGAGCTGACCATTCCGCGGCCGGGACAGCGGCGCCGCGCCACCGGCGCGATCGAGCTCAGCGGCGTGAAGGTGCACAACCTGCGCGACCTGGACGTGCGCTTGCCCCTGGGGGTCTGGACCGCGGTGACCGGGGTCTCGGGCTCGGGCAAGTCGTCGCTGGTGCTCGACGCGCTGCTGCCCGCGCTCCAGCAGGGGCGCGCGCGCCTCACGGGGGTGAAGCAGGTGACGCCCATCGTGGTCGACCAGGCGCCGATCGGCACGACGCCGAGCAGCGTGCCGGCCACCTACGTGGGCGCCATGGACCCGATCCGCGCCTTCTACGCGCAGCTGCCCGCGGCGCGCATGAAGGGCTTCGGCGCGGGGCGCTTCTCGTTCAACACTCCGGGCGGCCGTTGCGAGGCCTGCGAGGGCAAGGGCCAGATCCAGGTGGAGATGCACTTCCTCGCCGACGTGTGGGTCGTGTGCGAGACCTGCCGCGGCCGCCGCTACGACGCCGAGACCCTGACCATCGAGTACCGCGGCAAGAACATCGCCGACGTGCTCGAGATGGAAGCCGGCGCGGCGCACGAGCTCTTCGCCAACCACCCGCGCATCGCGCGACCGCTCAAGCTCCTGGTGGACGTGGGGCTCGGCTACCTGAAGCTCGGGCAGTCGGCCACCACCCTCTCGGGCGGGGAGGCGCAGCGCCTCAAGCTGGTCGAGCAGCTCGCGCGCCCCAGCCGCGAGCACGTCGTGTACCTGCTCGACGAGCCGACCACGGGGCTGCACCTCGACGACGTGGCCAAGCTCGTGCTCGTGCTGCACCGGCTCGTGGACCGTGGCGACACCGTGGTGGTGATCGAGCACCACCTCGACGTGATCGCCTGCGCCGACCACGTCCTGGAGCTGGGTCCGGAGGCCGGCGAGGGCGGCGGGCGGATCGTGGCCGCGGGCACACCCGAGGAGGTGGCGGCCGCGCCCCAGAGTCCGACCGGGCGCTTCCTGCGCGCGGCCCTGGGCGAGCCGGTACGCGTGCGGCGTGGCAGTGCGCGCAGCCGCGAGGAGGCGTCGTGACCGCCGGGCCCGGGCCGGCGACCGGCGCCCTGTGGCTCGAGGCCGACGGCACGGTGCTGCTCGACCAGGGGCACCCCGGGGCGGGTGCCGCCGAGGCCCTGCTGCGGCGCTGCGCCGGCCTGGTGCGCGCACCGGAGCCGATCGCGACGTGGCAGCTGGACGCGCACTCGTTGCACGCCGCCGCCGATGCGGGCCTCGGGCCGGAGGACCTGCTCGCGGCCCTCGCCGCGCACGCGGCGGAGCCCCTGCCCGCGGCACTGGCCGATCGGGTGCGCGCGTGGTGCGCGGCACCCGTGGCGCGGCCCGACCCGGGCTCCTTCGTGCGCGGCCGGCGGCTGGCCGTGCGCCTGCGCGAGCGCGACGCCGAGGGGCGGCCGTTCGCGCCGCGCTGCTACCAGGAAGAGGCGGCGCAGGCATTCGCGCGCGCCGGGGCGGGGGTGGTGGTGCTGCCCTGCGGTGCCGGCAAGACCCTGGTCGGGATCCGGGCGCTCACCCTGGTGCAGGAGCGCGCCCTCGTGCTGGCGCCCAGCCGCGAGGCACTCGAGCAGTGGCGGCGCGAGCTGCTGGCGCGCACCGACCTCGCGCCCGATCAGGTGGTGGCCGCCCAGGGCGCCGATCCTGCGGCGGTGCAGGCGGCGGGCGTGGTCCTCGCGACCTACCAGCGGGTCACCTGGCGGCAGGGCAGGCTGGCCGCGTTCGCGCACCTCGCATCGCTCGCCGAGCAGGACTTCGGGCTGGTGATCTACGACGAGGCCCACCTCCTGCCGGCGCCGGTGTTCCGGGCCACCGCCGGCCTGCAGGCCCGCCGGCGCCTGGGCCTCACGGCGACGCCGGTGCGCGAGGATGGCCGCGAGCACGAGGTGCACGCGCTGCTGGGGCCGAGGCTCTACCAGATGCCGTGGCGCCGCCTGGAGCGGGACGGGTTCCTGGCGCCCGTGGACTGCGTGGAAGTGCGCGTGCCGGCGAGCCGTGAAGGTGCATCCGCGCCTGCGGATGCGCGCGGCGCGTTCCGCCGGGCGAGCACCGATCCCGCCAAGCACGGGGTCCTCGACGCGCTCCTGCGCCGCCACTCCGGCCAGGGGATCCTGGTCATCGGCCAGTATCTCGACCAGCTGCATGCGCTCGCCGCACGGCTGGGGGCCCCGCTCCTCACCGGCGCGACCCCGCATGCCGAACGCGAGGCCAGGTATGCCGAGTTCCGCGCCGGAGCCGCCCGCATCCTGGTCCTGAGTCGGATCGCCAACCTCGCCATCGATCTGCCCGATGCGGAGGTGCTGATCGCGGTGTCGGGCGCGTTCGGCTCGCGCCAGGAGGAGGCGCAGCGCCTGGGGCGCGTGCTGCGTCCCAAGCGCGCCGGCGGCGCGGCGTCGTTCTACGCCCTGGTGTCCGCCGGCAGCGTCGAGCAGGAATGCGCGCGGCGGCGGCAGCGCTTCCTCGTCGAGCAGGGCTACCGCTATCGCGTGGTCGAGGCCACGGGAGCGGCGTGGGAGTCAGGGGCGTGGACCGGGGCGTGACGCGGCTCCTGGCCGCGATGCCGGCGCGGCCGCGCGCGGAGTTCTGCGCGCGCTGGACCGGGACGGAACGGGCGGACCCGGCGGCCCTGCTGCACGCGCTGCGCGATCCGGCACTCGTGGCGGAGCGCGCGGGACGCCTCGCCCCCGGCCCGCGCGCGCTCCTGGCACGCATCGTGGCCGAGCCGGGAGCGACGCTGCTGCGCGCCGAGGTGGACGCGGGCGGCATCACGGCCGCGGCGGCCGCCGCGGCCCTGCAGCGCGAGGGCTTCCTGCTGGCCGCGGCCGCCCACGAATGGACCACGTACGGCGAGGCCTGTTGGATCGTGCCGGCGGAACTCGTGGCGACGCTGCACTCGGTGTCCGTGCGCGCGCGGACCCGTCCGCCCCTGCGGCGCGTGGTCGCGCCTGCCGCGGCGGCGCTGGCGCGGCTCGGGCCGCAGGCCGCGGACGCGTGGCGGCGCCTCGTGGCCGGGGACGGCCTCGCTGCGGCGGAGGCCATGCCCGGGGCCGCGTGCCAGGCCCTGGCCGGGATCGGAGTCGTGCAGGAGCTCGATCTGCCTGCACGCCGTCTGGGCCTGGAGCTGCCGGAGCGCGCCGTGGTCGCCGCGCCGGCCGCGCTCTGGCAGACGCTGCCCTGGCCCGACCCGCCGCCGACACCCGATCCCGGAACCGGCCTCGGCGACCTCGCCACCGCGGCCCGCGAACTCGTGTGGCTCGCCGCGGAGGAAGGCGTGCCCCTCCCGCGCCGCCAGCAGCCCGAGGCGGAGTGGCTCGGCGCAGTCGCGGGACGCCTGGGCCTCACGGCCGCCGGATCCCGCCATGGACCACGCGACCTGCGCTGGTTGCTGGGACTCGTGCGCGCCCGCGGCCTCCTGACCCCCGGGGAGGGGGCGCTGCGGGCCACGGCGGATGGCGAGGCGTTCGCAGCCGCGTCCGTGGCGGTGCGGAGCCGCGCGCTGCTGGCGGCGGCGCGGCGCGAGCCCGCGCGCGCGGCCGGACCGTTCGCTCCCGGACTCCGGCGCAGGGCGTTGGCGTGGCTGCGGCGCGTGCCGCGGGACGGCTGCGTGCCGCTGCGCACCCTGGCTGCCGTGGCGGTTGCCGGCACGCTGCTGGCGGCGGCCCGCAGTGCACGCGCCACGGCCTGGGTCGGCGGGCTGGCCACGCACGCGGACCTGCTCGCCGCAGTGGAGGGCTTCGTCCTCGGCCGCCTCGTGCCGCTGGGACTCGTGTGGGCGATGGGGGAACGCGCCTCGTGCCGCGTGGCCTGGACCGAGCTGGGCGCCGCCGTCGCGGGCGGTGGCGCACCGGGCGCGCGGCCCGCGCGGGTCGTGGTCAACGGCGACCTCGAGGTGTTCGTGTTCCCCGGCGCCGGCCGCGCCGCCTGCGCCGACCGGCTGGCGGCGTTCGCGCCGCGCCGCGGCACCGGACGGGTCCTGCGCCACCGCCTCGACCTCGACGGGCTGCGCCGGGCCGCGCGCCGCGGCGTGCCGGCCGGCGCGGTGCGTACGGTCCTGGGCGAACTCAGCGGCGCGCCGCTTCCGCCGGAGGCCGAAGCCCTGCTCGTCGAAGCCGCGCGCGCGTGCGCCGGCACCGCGGCCGGTGCTATCTTCGCGCCGTGAAGTCCGCGCCTGCCCGCGCACGGCCGTTGCCCGCTGCGCTGCGCCTGCTCCTCGTGAGCGATGGGCGCGGCGACCGCGCACGCCTCGTGGACGTGGTCGCGGCCGCGGTGCGCGGCGGGCTGCGCGCGGTGCTGGTGCGCGAGCGCACGATGGGTGCCCGCGAACTCGGCGCGACCTGCGAGGTCCTGCGCGGCATCCTGCACCCGGTGCAGGGGCTGGTGCTGGTGAGCGACCGGGCCGACGTGGCCGCCGCCGGCAACGCCGACGGCGTGCACCTCGGCCATCGCTCGCTGCCGGCGGCGGAGGTGCGCCGCTTCCTGCCCGAGGACCGGTGGCTCGGCGTGTCGGCGCACGGTCCCGAGGACATCACGGCGGCCCACGCCGGAGGCGCCGACTACGTGACGCTCTCGCCGGTGTTCGCCACCGCGTCGCACCCCGAGACCGAACCCCTGGGCGCGGAGCGTGCCGCGCGCTGGAGCGTCGCCGCGCCGCTGCCGGTGCTCTGGTTGGGCGGGATCGTCGCGGCGCGGGCTCCGGAGGTCCTGGCGCGGCAGCCGGCGGGCGTGGCCTTCCTCGGCGCGGTGTTCGCCGCGGCCGACCCCGAGGCCACGGCACGCGAGCTGGTGCGCACGTTCGGCGCGGGCCTCGCGCCCTGCGAGGCGCAGGCATGAACCCGCACGGCGCGAAGCGCGACCGCAGGGGCGTTGCGGACTGGATCCGCTGGCTGCGGATCGTCGGCTTCGCGGTGGTCGGCGTGACCGTGCTCGTCTTCGTGTGGCGGTTCCAGTTCCTGCGCGTGCCGGCGGGGATGGACACCCTGCCGGATGCCCTGCCGCCGGGTTCCATCGTGGTGATCGAGAAGCGGCCGAGCGTGGTGCGCGTGGGTGCCATCGTCCTGCTGCGGCGGGACGGCGGCGTCGTGTTCACGCGCGTGCACGAGGTGCTGCCCGACGGCCGGATCCGCACGCGCCATGACAACCCCGCCTCGCGGCTCGGCGGGGACGAGGTCTCCGGGCCCTTCGCCGTGGCGGAGCTGGCCGGGCTGGTGCTCGACGCGATGCGTGTCTGTGCCACCCCGGAGGTGCCCGTTGGTCGATGAGCGCACGTTCACCCAGGGGCTCGCCGCGTTCTTCGGCGCGCGCAGCGGGGACCTGCCGGGCCTCCTGGTCGGGATCGGCGACGACGCGGCGGTGGTGCGGGCCGAGCGCCGGCCGCTGGTCCTGAAGATCGATCCCGTCGTGGAAGGCGTGCACGTCGCGGCCGCGCTGCCCGCGGCGCGCCTGGGCATCAAGGCCGTGAACCGGAACCTCTCCGACCTCGCGGCCATGGGTGCGGTGCCGCGCTGGCTCCTCGCGTCGGTGCTGCTGCCGCGCGGCTATCCGGCCGCCCGCCGGGCGGGGATCTTCCGCGGGCTGCGGGCCGCGGCGCGCGGCGCGGGGGTGCGCGTCGTGGGCGGGGACGTGAGCAACACCCGCGGGGCTGCCGCGGTGGTGGTCGCGGCCTTCGGCGTCGTCCCCGGCCGGCCCCTGCTGCGCTCGGGCGCCAGGGTGGGCGACACGCTGCACGTCACGGGGGCGCTCGGCGGCTCGTGCCTGGGCCGGCACCATCGCTTCGTGCCGCGCCTGCGCGAGGGACTCTGGCTGGCGCGCGACCCGGCAGTGCACGCCGCGATGGATGTGAGCGACGGACTGCTCCTGGACCTGCAGACCCTGCTCGACGCGTCGGGCTGCCCGGGGGCAGAACTGGAGGAGGCGGCGATCCCGATCGCCTCCGCCGCGCGGCGGCTGGCCCGGCGCTCGGGGACCACCGCGCTCGCCCATGCCCTCGGGGATGGCGAGGACTACGAACTGCTCTTCGCGGCCCGGGGGACGTTGCGCCGGAATGGGCCGCTCGCCCCCCTGGCCCACCATCCGATCGGGAGGATCACGTCCCGGCGCGGCCTGTGGCTGCGCACCCTGGACGGGCGCCTGCGTCGCCTGCGCCCGGAGGGCTACCGCCATGCGCTCTGAGCCGCGGGTGGTCCTGCTGCTGGGGCCGCAGGGCACCGAGGCGCTCGGCGAGTGGCTGGGAGAGCGGCTGCGGCCGGGCCAGGGCGTGGCCCTGGTGGGTGAACTCGGGGCCGGCAAGACCTGCCTGGTCCGGGGCCTCGCCCGGGGCCTGCGGGTCGACGAGCCGGAGGCGGTGGCCAGCCCCACGTACCTGATGCTCGTGGAGCACCCGGGACCAGTGCCCCTCCTGCACCTGGACGCCTATCTCCCCGGGAAGACCCGGGCCTTCCTGAGCGAGGGGGGCTTCGACTACCTGGGCGAACGCGGCGGCGTCGTGGCCGTGGAGTGGGCCGATCGCCTCCCGGACCTCCTCCCGCCGGAACGCGTGTGGGTCGAACTGGTCCCCGGGCTGGTGGATGGGATCCCTGGCCGGGTGGGGAGGGTTGCCGGCGAGCCGGAAGCGTGCTTTCCTTGGCTGCGGGATCTGCCGTCCAGGTTCGGGGCCGTCCCGCAGGGGCACTGAGTCCCTGCAGCGACCCGACGATCCCCGGCTGCGGCGCGACCGGAGCGCCTCGGCGGGGCCCCTGAATCGCTCTGAACCACCCGGACGGGATTCCCGTTGGAGGCAGCATGCAAGGCCCGTGGCCACGGAAGCCTGCGCCGATGGAGGCCCCTCGTCCCGAGGACGAGGCGGGCCTCCCCGACCTCCTCGAACGCTTCCGCGGCGGGGATCGAGACGCCTTCCAGCGGATCGTGGGCGCCTTCCAGGCCCGGCTCGTGCAGTTCTTCTACCGCCTGTGCTGGGACCGGGACCGGGCCGAGGACCTGACCCAGGACCTCTTCCTGAAGCTGCTGCGCTCCCAGGGCTCGTACCGCTCCGAAGGCAAGCTCTCGACGTACCTCTTCCGGATGGCCACCAACCTGTGGATCGACGAGTACCGGGCGCGCCGTCCCCAGCGCGGCCTCTACTCCCTGGATCAGGTCCTGCTCGAGGGGGCGGCGGCCGAGGTGCGGCCCGGGGTCGCGCCGGAGCCGTGCGGCCCGGTGGAGAACGCCATCGACGACGAAGAGCGTGCCCGCCTCCGTCAGGCCGTGGAGACGCTGACCGAGCCGCACCGCCTGGTGCTGGAACTCGCGGTGTACCAGGAGCTGCCCTACCAGGAGATCAGCGAGATCCTGGCCATCCCGATCGGCACGATCAAATCGCGGATGCACAACGCGGTGCACGCGTTGCGGGACAAGCTGGGCGCGGGCGAAGCGCAGCAGGCGCCACGCCGCGCAGCTGGAGGCGGATCGTGACCACCGACGTCGACGCCGAGCCGGTCCTGTCGGCCGAGTTCGTGTCGCGCCTGCGGACGCTGCGCACCGAGCCGACCGGCCGCGTCGAGCTCGTGCTCCGCGCCGAGTTGCGCCGCCGCGGGCTCGCCAAGGAACGAGCGCGCGGCCTGCGCCGGTGGCTCCTCGAGTGTGCGGTGGTCGCCGCCGCGGCCGCGGCCACCGTGGCACTCTTCGCGGGCGTGTTCGCCCCGCGTCCGTTGCTGCGGATCGAGGCCGCGGTGGCGTCGGCGCTGCCCGGCGCGAGCCTCCTGCCGGGTGAGCGGGCCGCGGCCGCCAGCACGCCCGCGGCCGGGTTCCTGCTGCCCGCGGAACTCTCGGAGGAACTCGTGCGGAGGGTGGCCGATGTGCGCGCGACGCATGGCGTGCCGGACGAGGCCACGGCGCGGACGCGGCTGTACCTGTTGCGTGAGGAGTTCGAGTACCGCGCGTCCGCCCAGCAGCGGCAGCGTCTGCTGCGCGGCACGGGCAGCGGCGTGGGCCTGCACGATCGCATCCAGGCGCTGGCCGTGGACCTGGCCGAGCAGGCACGGAGCCACCTGGCCACGGTGCACGCCCGGGCGCTGGTCGCGTCCGGCCGCGCCGCGGCCTGCGCGGCGCTCGCCGGCGAACCGGAGGCGCTCGCCGTGGCCTGCGCCGATGCAGGCGACGAGCCCGCGCTGGACGTGCAGGACCTCGCGTTCGCCGTGCGCGGCCTCCTGGCCGCCGGCGTGTCCACCCGGCAGGCTCCTCATGCCGAGGTGCTGCGCGACCTGCGCGAGGCGCTCTACTCGGTGGCCGAGGGCGTCACGGGCGGCGAACTCGGCTCGGTCCTGGCCGCCCTGGCCGACCTGAGCGTGGCCGGCGAGCCGGGCGCGGAGCGCCGGCTGGTGCTGCACGGGGCGCGCTTCGTGCGCGACGTCCTCGGACCCGATGCCGAGCGCGCGGGCGGGATCCTCAGCATGCTCACGCCCGCGGCGGAGCTGGCGGATGCCGGGCGTGTGCTCCGCATCCTGCCCGCCCTGGGCATCGACCCCGAGCTGGCGGCGCTGGCCCGCTACGCGGTGCTCGCGCATCTCGAGTCGCGCTCGGCGGCGGTCGAGCACCGCCGTCCCGCCGACCTCGCCGCCCTGCTCTACGGGTTCGGCGACCTGGTCTCGCGCGAGGAGCACGACCAGCGCCTGCTGCTGCACGCGCCGCGCACCCTGTTGCCGGAGTACGTGGCCATGCACCAGTTGGCGTGGAGCCGCTACCCGCTGCGCCGCGGCTGGGGCCAGTTCCAGGCCGAACTCCGCGGCCTTGCCACGCTGCCCACCCCGCCCTCGCTGCGCGATGCCGGCGCACTCCTGCTGACGCTGACCACGACCTACGCCGCGCCCGGCATGCTCGAGGTGGCGCAGATCCTCGCGCAGAAGTGATCCGCGCCCGGCCGATTCCCGCGGCGCGCCCGGCGGCGTGGGCCCGGGCTCCGGGAGCGGCCAGGGCCAGGACCGACCGCCCCGCGCATTGGACTCGCGTCACGGTTTGGCCCATGATCCGCCGCCCATCATGGGTGCGCCGCGGCTGATCGAAGCTCGCCTGCTGCTCCTGCTCGCCGCCGTGGCGGCGGCGGGCGGACGCGTCGCGGCGCAGGACACGCGTGCGGAGACCCGGCCGGAGAGCCAGGGCCCGGCCACCTCGCCGGAGACGATCCCGATCCCGCGCGACCACGAGGGTCCGACCTTCGACCTGTCCCTGGAGCTGGCCCTGCGGATGGGCCGGCTGAACAACACCGACCTGCGCGCGGCCGAGCTCGTGCCGCTGGCGGCGATCGAGAACCTGCGCGGTGCCCAGGCGCTCTTCGAGCCCGAGGTGTTCGGCGCGGCCGGATACGGAGCCAGCGAGTCGCCCACGCGCAACATCTTCACGCCGTCGGCGGAGCGCGTGACCCTGGATGGCGAACTCGGCTGGCGCCAGCGGGTCGCCACCGGCGGCCTCTTCGAACTCACCTACGGCGCCGAGAAGCTGCGCCAGACCGTGGTGATCCCGGGCTTCCCGAACCGGCAGTACACGAACGTCGTGGCCGCCACGCTCGTCCAGCCCCTGCTGCGCGGCGCGTGGAGCGACTACACCCTGCGCGACGTGCAGAGCTCGGAGGCGCAGCTGGCCGGCGCACGGCGGCGCTTCGAACGGTCGGTGCAGGACACGCTCCTCGCGGTGGTGCGCGCCTACTGGGAGCTGGTGTTCGCGCGCGAGAACTACCGCGTCGTGGTGCAGTCGCTGGAGCTCTCCCTGGAGCAGCTGCGGATCACCAACGAACGGATCCGCGTGCGCGAGCTGGCGCAGCGCGACCGGGTGGCCGACGAGGCCGACGTGGCCCGGCGCCGCGAGGAGCTGCTGGCCGCCGCCAACCTGATTCTGGCGCGCGAGGACGCGCTGCGCCGGCTGGTGTTCCACAACGACGACGGGACCATGTGGGGCAAGGTGCTGCGCCCGGTCACCGGGATCCCCGGGGACCAGGAGCCGCCGGACGTCGACTGGCGGGTCCCGGCGCAGGTGGCCCGGCTGCGCCGCCCCGACCTCATGGCCCTGCAGGCCGACGTCCTGCTCGCGGAGGTGCAGCTGCGCACGGCCGAGAACGAGGTCCTGCCGCGCCTCGACCTGAGCGGCACCTTCAACGCCTCGGGCATCCGCAGCGAGTTCTCGAATGCGATCAGCGATGCCGGCGACCTGCAGTTCCCGGACTGGACGCTGCGGCTGGAGATGAGCGTGCCCGTGGGCAACACCGCCGCGGTGTCGGCCCGGGAGCGCGCGCGGCTGGACCTCGAACGGGTCCGCCGCCAGCTCTACAGCAAGGAGCTGGACGTCGACCGCGAGGTCCGCGACGCGGTGCGCGAGGTGCGGACCCTCGCGGAGCGCATCCGCGCGGCCAAGGAGACGGTGCGGCTGGCGGAGACCAACCTCGACACGGAGCAGCAGAAGCTGCGCGTCGGCATCGGCCGGATCTTCGACGTGCAGAAGGCCAATCAGGACCTGCGCGAGGCACGCAGCCGGCTGCTCCGCAACCAGCTCGACTTCCAGATCGCCCGCGTGAACCTGCTCTACGTGCAGGGGCTCCTCGAGGATCCGGCCGCGGTGGGTTCCGGGACCGAGGGCACGGGACCCCGGTGACCGGCCCATGCACCCCGGCTAGGCAGGCACCGTGATGGCCGCGATGCTCCGTGTCCCTTCGTGCCTAGCGCTCCTGGCGCTGGGTGTCCTCGGTTGCGGGCGGGAACCGGACGCTGGCAAGGGTGGTGCCCGCCAGGAGCCCTCCTCGGCGACCGCCGCGACCCCCGCGATCCGCTTCCCGGTGTGGATCGCCGATCTGCCGGTCGAGGTCCCGCTCTCCCCGCACCGGGGCGGCGTGGCATACGAGCGCACCCGGGTCCAGATGCTCGAGCAGGTGGCCCGCAACCTGCAGGGCAACGTGTCCCGCGACGCGTGGCTCCTCGCCAAGGAGTTCTTCGCCCGCCTCGATCGCGACACGGCCGTGCCGCTCCTGGTCGAGGCCGCCGCCCGCGCCAGCCTGCGCCCGGAACTGGCCGAGTGGCTGCAGAACGTGGTCGAGGCGATGGGCACCTTGGGCGACCCGCGCTGCAACGACACCCTGCTGGCGGCCCTGGGACACCCGCGCGAGAGCGTGCGTGACGCCGCGATGCGGGCCCTGGTGAGCTGCGGCGACGAAGCCGCGGTCCTGGCCGCCTACGGCAAACTCCCCTCCCTCGGGGGCCGCGGCCACTTCGACTGGATCCGCGCCGCCTGCGCGCGGCTGCGCGAGCAACGCGTGGCGGTGTTCCAGCGCGTCCTCGCCGACCCGGCGTGGCAGCCGTTCTACGACAAGATCGTGGCCGAGCTGGCGGTCGTGCCAGCGGCCGAGGTGGTGGCCATCGTGGAGCCCCTCTTCGGCCGGATCCGCGGCCCGCTGCGCTTCCAGATCGCCGGCCTGCTGCACGCCAAGGGCGACCCGCGCGGCACCATGGTGTTGCGCGAGGCCCTCAAGCAGCCGGAGGCCAAGGGCCGGCTGGCGGCTCTGGAGGCTCTGCGGCGTGGCGCGATCGGCGGGTTCCTGTCCGACGTGCTCGCGCTCAGCGTCGACGAGGATCCCCAGGTCCGCGAGGCCGTCGTGCGATTGATCCATGGGATCGAGGGCGAGCAGGTGTCCCGCGTGCTCGCCACGCTGGCACTCGACCCCTCCGCGGCGGTGCGGCGCGCGGCGCTCTGGTCGCAGTCGCGCCGGGGCGAGCGCGGGCAGATCGAGGACCTGGTGGCCGAGCTGCGGACGGCCTCCGGCACCCGGCTGCGCGCGACGCTCGAGGACCTGGCCGCGGCGGGCGACCCCACGGCCCTGCCGGCGATCGCCGAACGGATGCGCCAGGCGCCGCGCGAGGAGATGCGCGAGTACCTGCAGGCGATCGCCTACTCACGCGCCCCCGAGGCGCTGCCCATCCTGCGCGACCTCTTCCTCGGGCCGGAGCAGGTCGTGGGGCGCGATCCGGGGCGCACGACCGTCACCTACCTGCCCACGCTCATGGCCAACCTGACCGGCAGCGAGACCGCGCTGCTGGAGCTGTTCCGGGCCCTGCCGCGCGACGATCACCGCCGGCGCGCCGTGATGCTGCACGAGACGCTCCTGGCCATGACCCTGAACGCCAGCCCGCAGGCGCGCGCCGCGCTCTTCGAGCACTTCCGCCTGCTGGTGCGCGACCGGGCCGAGATCCCGCAGATCCGGATGCTCGCGCTCTTCTGCCTGCGCCGCGACCTGCGCATCGAGGATGCTCTCGAGGTGCGCAAGCTGGCTGCGGCGGAGGAACCGGCCATGCGCCACGCGTTCGAGGACTTCCTGCACGAGTTCTTCTGACGCGCGGAGGCGTGGACCGGTCCGGCCGCGGCCGCATCCCGGGCGCGTGCTACCTGGGGACGGCGATCTTCTCCGCAAGCTCGATGATCGGCTGCTGGCTCACGGTCAGCACTCCCCAGGGTTGGTCGAGGTTGGCGATCAGCCAGATCACGGCGGAGAACGACAGGGCGAGCAGGGCCTGGACCCAGACGTTCTCCCGTCCCGCGAGGCCGAACTGGTAGCCGACGCCGGCCATCGCCAGGAACGTGACGGCCGCGAGGCACCACCAGATGACGGGCGGGATCCGGTACTGCAGCCCCAGGGTCACGCGGTCCGAGTGCAGGTCGATGATCAGGTTGACCGAGCCGATGAACAGGGCGACCAGGGCCTGCGGCGCGTCGCCGCGTGCCGCCTCGCGCGCCACGTCCCACAGCCGCGCCTGCAGCTTGTCCGAGTCCGCGACGATGCGCCGGATGACCTCGGGATCCTGGGTGAGGCCGGCGCGCTGCGCGGTGTAGGCGCGCAGGATCTCCTTGGCCTCGTTGCGCTGCGGGTCGGGCAGGAGGTCGGCACGCAAGTAGGCTGCCTCGATCGCATCCGATTCGTCCATGACCAGCTGCTTGCGCTGGTCGAAGCGGGACGACGCGATGTCGAAGGTGAAGGCGAGCAGGAACGCGAGCAGGGCCAGGACCGAGCC